>NZ_CP020083.1:1402500-2046220 GCF_003431825.1 Blastomonas fulva
TACAAGCACGCCAAATACATCCGCCGCATCGAGGCCGTGGCCGATTACCGCCTGAGCTATGGCGGGGGCGGCGGCTATTGGGAAGATGCCGCCGGTTATGAGTGGTATGCTGGAATCTGACGCCGGCACAAAGGCTCAGGCTGAATACCAGCCCACGCCGTCGCGCACCGTGCAGGTTGCGCGGCCAGCGCACTCCAGATAGCGCAGATGCGCCATCGCCTCGCCGGTGGCGATGCCATAGACGGTGTCGTCCACCTCGCGCGCGAACAGGATCGAGAAGGTGTCGACCGCGCGCATGGCGCGCTGCTTCAGCGCGTCCTCGAGCACGTTCAGCCGGTCGATATGCCCGTCGCGCAGCGCATCGAGCCGTGCGTGCACGCCGGTGAACGGAAAACCGTGGGCGGGCAGGATGAGTTCGTCACCGCTGAGCGCGGCCCTGAACTTGGCGATGCTGTCGAGCCACTCGCGCAGCGGGTCAGCATGTGGTTCGCTGGTCATCACCGAGACGTTGGAGGTGATCCGCGGCAGGATCTGGTCTCCGGCGATCACCACCTGGCCTTCGCGGTCGACCAGACACGCATGCTCGGGGGTGTGGCCGCCGCCGGTCATCACCGTCCAGGTGCGCGCGCCGATGGCGACATCCGCGCCATCGTCGAGCCTTGTGTGGCTGACCGGCACTTCCGAGACCATCCGCGCGAAATTGCCCCAGCCCTTCTGGCGCATCTGTTCGATGCGGGCATCGTCCCAGCCCGCCATGCGCATCTGGTCGAGCGCTTCTGCGGGCGGTTCGGCTCGGACATCGGATGTCAGCATCCGCGCCATCAGCCATTCGGTGCGGTTCATCCACAGCCCGATACCGAAACGGCGGCACAGCCAGCCGGCGGCGCCGACATGATCGGGGTGGAAATGGGTGACGAACACGCGGGTGATCCGCCGGCCCTGCAGGCCGCTTGCGAACAGCGATTTCCACGCGTCGGTCGATTCGGGCATGTACAGGCCGGTATCGACGATCGCGACGCCATCACCCTGCTCGTCGCAATCGTCGAGCAGCCAGATGTTGATATGGTCGAGCGGCCCGGGGACGGGGAGGCGGGTCCAGCCCAGCCCCGGCGCAATGGCGAAATATTCGCCATAGCCGGGCGCATGATCGCCCAGCGGATAGGTCAGCCCGCGGAATTCCTTCGCCTCCAGACCATGATCGGCGAGCGAGGCATCGTAGGCGGGCGGCCCGGCGCGCGTAGCGAGGGCGTCCGGGGTCAATGCGTCCGGTACCAGTGCGTCCGGCGCCAGGCCCTCCATCAGGCGTGGTCGCCTTCGGGCCGGCTTTCCGTTCCGGCGAGCAGCGCCGATTCGATCTCCGCTTCGCGCGCGGCATCCTCGGCGGCCTTGTTGGCGGCGCTGCGTTCGGCGCGCAGCTCCTCGATCAGCGCCTCGCGGTCACCTCCCAGACGGGTGTCGGTCTGCACCTCTTCGGTGATCCCGGCCTTCTTGGCGGCCTTGGCGACGATCGCATCGAGCTCGCGCTGCGAGCACAGGCCCAGCGTCACCGGGTCCTTGGGCTGGATGTTCGAGATGTTCCAGTGGCTGCGGTCGCGGATCGCGGCGATGGTGTTGCGCGTGGTGCCGATCAGCTTGCCTACCTGTGCGTCCGAAATCTCGGGGTGGTTGCGCAGGATCCAGGCGATGCCATCGGGCTTGTCCTGGCGCTTGGAAACGGGCGTATAGCGCGGACCCTTGGTGCGGCGGACCTGCGCCGGGCCGACCTGGATCTTCAGGCGATACTCGGGATCGGCCTGGCCCTTTTCGATTTCGCTGAGCAGCAGTTCGCCCGCGCGCACCGGATCGCGACCGGTGTACTTCGAACTGGCGAGGTCATCGGCCATCGCCTGGACTTCCAGGATGTGCAGGCCGCAGAAATCGGCAATCTGTTCGAAGCTGAGGCCGGTATTGTCGACCATCCAGGATGCGGTGGCGTGCGGCATCAGCGGCTGGGGGTTGGCAGACATGCGCGTTTCTCCAAAAAATATGGCCACCCCTTGCGGGGTGGCCGTGTAACAGGCAGCGTATATGACAAAGCGCGGCGTGGAGCAAGCTGTACGCGCATGCGCAGGGCTGTTCCTGTCCCGTACCGACATAGGCGCTCGCTTCGTGCGCATAGAAATCGAAGGTTACCTGATCGTGCTGCCCGGCAGGATTGCGGGTTGTGGTCATGGCGCAAGACTAGCCGGTTCGATCGCGCCGTGCATCAGCCAAGCGCATCCCGCGCCGTGCGCTGCTTCACGCCAGCGGGTTCAGCGCCCGCGCGCGGCGGCGCTGTTCTGCGGCCTTTTCGGCCATGCCGCTGGCTTGGTAGATGTCGGCAGCGGCGGCGTGCAGATCGGGCGTGCGCCAGCGCGAGGCGAGCACCTGCTCGATCAGCGTGCGCGCCTGCACCACCTGTCCGTTGCCGAGCAATGCGCGGGCGAGCGCGATCTTGGCCTCGCCATACGGGCGCGCTTCATGGTTGCGCTGCGCCAATGTCAATGCACAGGCCCAATCCTGCCGCGCGATGCAATGGTCGATCGCATGGCCATAGGTCGCCTGCGGAAACTGCTGCAGCCTTTTGGTCCAGATCGCCCAGGACCGGGCATAGAGGCGTTTCGCCTCGGCGGTGTTGCCGCGCGCCTCGGCTATACCCGCCAGCGCGTCGATGAATTCGGGGTGGCCGGTGCGACGGACGATGTCGCGGTACAAGGCCTCGGATTTCGCCGTCTTGCCCTGCAGGTTCAGCACCTCGGCGATATGCTCCTCGATCAGCCAGCGGCCCGGAAACAGCGCGTCGGCCTTTCTGAAATGGCTCATCGCCTCGTTGAGCCGCCCGCGATCGAGATCGAGAATGCCGCGCTGCAATTCCATATAGGACCGCGTCTGCGGGGTGGGCGAGCGATACGCACGCTCGGCCTCGACCAGATAGGCATCGGCCTGATCGACATCGCCGGTCCGCGCAGCGAAGATCGCGCGGCGGAAGCTCGCCGAGCCGGGGACCAATGCGTCGGCCTGATCGTAAAGCGCGAGCGCAGCCTGATAGTCGCCGCTGTAAAAGGCGATGTCGCCGCGCATCGCGGCAATCTCGGCGCGATCGCCCGATTCGGGCGGGACGGCATAGCCATCGATCGCAGCGAGCTGGGCCTGCGCCTGTGGCAGCCGGTGCATGCTGAAATCGAGCGAGGCCTGCATCAGATGCGGCCCGCTGCCCTGCACCGCCACTTTGAACGCGGCCTCGAGCGCCTGGCGCGCGGCGGCGTAATCGTCATAGGATCCCGACAGCTGCGCCCGCGCCAGCACCTCGCTCGCGTGGATCTCGTGCATCAGCCACTGGTCGGGAGCCGCCTGCGCGGCGGCGCGCGCATTAACGATGGCGCGGTCCGAGCGTTGGATCGCATCGCGATAGCTCCGCGGCGGGCCCTCGCCGGAAAAGGGCGATTCCCCCCAGGCGATGGCCTCGGGGGTCGCATCGTCGGCGGTGAAGCGCTCGGTGGCCCACAGCGCACCGATCACCACCGCCGCCAAGATCCACCATTTCAGCGCGGCCAGCACCGGGACGATGCCCGGGCCATTCAAGCGTGCTGTCTGCATCTCAGCTGGGTCTGGCGCACAGGCTCAGCCCCAGCCGGGTGAAATCATCGGCCAGCGCATTGGTCAGGATGGTGAGCGTGCCCGACAGTTCGGGCACCCATTTGCCGGTCGCGTCGATCGTCGGGGTGTCGTCGTTATAGCTGTTCTTGTTGGGGTTGCCCGATATCAGCGCGGTCGACACCGCCGGCATGCCCGCGCGGTCAACCCGCGTGTACGCCGATGGCAGGTCGGTGCGGAAGGTGAAGTTGGTGCCCGCGCCGCCCGACGTCGGCGGAGCGCCCAGCGGCGCTGCCAGGAACGGGAAGGTAGTGAGCAGCGGCTGGTCGGCCCGGTTCGGGTTGACCGGAATCGCTGCGAAAGTGGTGGCCGGATGCCGTGCAAGATCGAGGAAGATCACCGCGAGCGTCACATCGACCACCGGATCGAGAAACCGGCGGCCATTGGGAAAGCCCGCAGGCTGGTTGAGATCCATCTGCAACACGTCTGGTACCACTAGATTGGCCACCGTGCGGCCAGGAACGACAGTCTGGTTGAGGCAGGGGGTGACGTTGAAGCTGGTGGGAACCGGGGTGGGCGTCGGTGTGGGCGTTGGGGTCGGCGTCGGTGCCACGGCAACCGGCGGTACGACAACGGCGTTTTCGACCGGGTCATTGCTGCCGCAACCGGCGAGCAGGGCGGATGCTGCCAGGACTCCGGCGAGCGCGAGCGAGGATGGGATACGTGCCATGGCGATCAGCTCCTGATCCGTGCGGACGACGTCCAGATGTCGAGCGGTTGTCCGCGATCGATCAATCCGCGGGGAATCGCGATGACGACGAAGGTCGTGTTGAGGTTGGCGAACCGGTTGCGCGTGTTGCTGAACGACAGATTGCCGGTAGCGCGCGAGTCGCGCAGCCCCTGCGGATCGAAATTGAACGGGTCGTCAAACACGCCTGCGCGCACAGTGATGCCGTTGTTGGTCATCAGGTTGCGCTCGACCGGACCGCGCAATGGGCCGGCCCCTGGCAGATTGCGCACCTCGATGCCCGGGTTCACACCGTCGCGGCCGAACCGGATTTCGATCGGGATCTCGATGTCGGTGCGCGTGCCGGTGTTCGATACATTGATCGTGTAGAGAACGTCGGGATCGTAAAAGCCCGGCAGATTGGTGGCGGAGGGGCCGCCAAATCCGATTGCCACATAAACGTTGGTCACGTCGTGAAAGGCAAACAGGTCGGAGATATCCGCAGCGACATCAAACCCGACGGTGTTGGTGTCCGATCCCGTGCGCGCAGGCGGATCGAAGTGATCGGCCGCCTCAAGCGCCTGATGGCCTGCAAAGGTGACCGCGCCCACCATGAGCGCGCACGGCAGTGCGGTCTGCAAAATCCATTTGATGGTCATATTCGCCCCTGTTTTTGGTGAAAAAACCTAACGGGCGACCCGAATCGAACGTACGACAAACAGCGACGGTTGCCAAATGCTATCTCCGGCCAGGCACTTTTGACGTCGCGGCCACCTTCATGCCGCCAGCGCGACCGGTGCTGTGATCGGGACCAGCGCGTTCAGGAACTGGCGGGTGCTCGCTTCCCAGGTGAAGCTGCGCCCGGCGCGGGCACAGGCCTGGCGGTCGAGCCGCAGCGCGCCCGCAATCGCCCGGGTGAGGTCCTCATCCATCACCCCCGATGCCGACGCCAGCACATCGAGCGGGCCCGAGACGGGATAAGCGGCGACCGGGGTGCCGCAGGCCATCGCCTCGATCATCACCAGCCCGAAGGTATCGGTGCGGCTGGGGAAGACGAACACATCGGCGCCCGCATAAAAGCCCGCCAGCGCGGCGCCCGTTTGCGCGCCGACGAAGTGCGCGTGCGGATAGGCGCGGGCCAAAGCCTCTCGCGCCGGGCCATCGCCCACCACCACCCTCGATCCGGGGTGCTCGCTGGCGAGGAACGCCTCGATGTTCTTCTCCACCGCAACGCGGCCGACATAGAGCTGGATCGGCCGGGGGAGGTCGGCATAGAGCGCAGGCACGGGCGCGGACGGGGTGAAGCAGGCGAGGTCCACGCCGCGACCCCAGTGCACCAGCTGGTGCAGCCCCTGCGCGCGCAACTGTGCGCGCACCGTCTCGGTCGACACCAGGATTGCGGTGGCCGGCGCGTGGAACCAGCGGATGAACGGCCAGAAGACGCTGGCGGGAAGCCCCGTGCGCCGTGCGAGATAATCGGGAAACTGGGTGTGATAGGCGGTGGTAAAGGGATAGCCATGGTTCAGGCAGAAACGCCGCGCGGCGATGCCCAGCGGCCCTTCGGTGGCGATGTGCACTGCATCGGGGGCAAAATCGGTGAGCCGCGTGCCCACGCCGTGCCGCGTCGCCAGCGCCAGCCGGATTTCCGGGTAGGAGGGGCATGGGATCGAGGCATATTGATCGGGCGAGATGACCAGCACGTCATGGCCCAGCGCGCGCAACCGGTCGGTGACCGAGGTCAGCGTGCGCACCACGCCATTGACCTGCGGCGACCAGGCATCGGTGACGATCGCGATCTTCACGCCAGCGCTTCTGGCGAGGCTGCCCATGCTCACGCGGCCTGGGGCTGCAAGGCGCCGCGCGCCTGCTGGTCGGTCTCGGCGGCCTGGCGCTCGGCCATGATGTCGGCCCAGTGCAGCACCTCCATCCGCCCGTCGAAATGCTCGACCAAGGCGGTACAGCCCTCCACCCAGTCGCCGTCGTTATAGTATTCGACCCCGCCGATGGTGCGGATGTCGGCAGTGTGGATATGCCCGCACACCACCCCGTCCACGCCGCGCTCGGATGCGGCGCGCGCGACCAGTTCCTCGAAGCGCGAGATGAACTCGACCGCATTCTTGACCTTGTGCTTGGCCATCTTGGACAGCGACCAATACGACAGGCCCAGCCGCTGGCGGACCCAGTTGACCCACAGGTTCATCCCCATCAGCGCGTGGTAGAGCGTGTCGCCGACGAACGCGAGCCAGCGGTGCGCGAGCATGATGGTGTCGAACTCGTCGCCGTGCAGCACCATCAGCCGCCTGCCATCGGCGGTCTCGTGGAACGCGGCGCGGCGGATCTCGACCCCGCCGAAGTTCAGCCCGGAAAACTGTCGGAACATCTCGTCATGGTTTCCGGGGATGTAGACGATCCGCGTGCCGCGCTTGGCGCGCTTCAGGATGCGCCAGACGATATCGTTGTGCGCCGGCGGCCAGTAGAACTTCTTCTTCAGCCGCCAGCCATCGATGATGTCGCCCACCAGATACATGGTGTCGCTGTCGACATGGTCGAGGAAATCGATCAGCAGGCTGGCGTTGCAGCCCTTGGTGCCCAGATGCACGTCCGAAATCCAGATGGTCCGATAGCGGCGGCGCGCCTCGAGCGGTGGTTCGGGGGTGTAGGGCTGGCCATCGGGGAAGCCTGCGACATTGTCGAAACCCCCTCCGACCCCGCTGCTGCCGTGACCATCGATCAACGCGCTGATCTGATTGCTGAAGTCGTCCAGTGCCATGCCGGTTGATGCTCCCGTGCGGAAAAGTTTTTCCCTCGGGACCACGCCAATGGGCGTTTAATGTGACATCTGGAATCGCATAGCGATGACGGCTTTGTGACAAGAAGGGCAAATGTTCCGGTCCGGCACAGCCTATGTCGGCAGGTGCGATCACCATTTCTTTACGCGTCTGAATTATCCCCGGCGAGCAAACAGCAGGCGGAGTGTGTCCATGCGGCCATTGACCATCATGTTCGGGCTGATCGTCGGCGCAGGCGGATTGGCGGGGGGCCTGTCCGGTGTCAACGGAGGGACCGAGGACTTTTCGGTCACCGTCAACGATAGCCCGCAGCTGGTCTATTCCGCCTTCAACACCGCAACTGGCTATGGCTCGGCGCTGCGCGATTCCGAGCTGATGTCGCTCGACAAGGATGTCGTGATCACCCGCGAGGATGGCAAGGCGATCACCTGGCATGTCCCTTCCAGTGCCGATTCCGACGGCTCGACGATCACGCTGAGCTTCGTGCCGGGGGATGATCCGGGCAAGACGGTGATCCGCGCAACGGTCGATGTCGCTCCGGTGAAGGACGTCCGCAACACCCGGCTGGTCGTGTCGGAAGACAGGGTCGCCGGGATCCTCGAAGAGGCGGTGCGCGATGTGGCGACAGACCTCGACCGCGACATGAGCTATCGCGAGTCCGGGCGAACCTTCAACGGCGTGCTCGATCTGGTGGCGATCGCCACCAACCCCGGCATGACGCAATCGCTCAACCGCGCGATGCTGGACGCGTTCGGTGGCAATGGCGGACCGTCGAAACCCAAAGGCTATGGCGAACGCGACTATGGCAAGCCCGATGAATATGGCGAGCCGACCGATAACTTCGGCGCGCCGATGATCGATCCGGGCGATACCACGGCAGGGTATTGAGCGGTAAGGAGGCCCGGCGGACGCGGTCAGCCGATCTCGAGCACGATCTTGCCGACCAGATCACCCGATTCCATCTGCGCATGCGCCTTGGCGGCGTCGCGCAGCGGATAGCGGCTGTGGATAATCGGGCTGAGCTCGCCGGTGGCGACGAGCGGCCACACCTCGCGTGAAATCTCGTCGGCGAGCAGCGCCTTGAAGCTGTTCGAGCGCGGGCGCAGAGTCGATCCGGTCAGCGTCAGGCGGCGACGCATGATCTCCAGCACCGAAATCTCGGCCTTCATGCCGCCCTGCACCGCGATGGTGACGTTGCGGCCATCATCGGCCAGGCACGCCATGTTGCGCGGCAAATAGCTGCCGCCGACCATGTCGAGCACGATCTCGACGCCCTTGCCGCCGGTGAGCGTCTTCACCTCCTCGACGAAATCATGCGTCTTGTAGTTGATCGCATGCGCCGCGCCGATCTTCAGCGCTGCGGCGCATTTGTCGTCGCTGCCGCAGGTGACGATGACCTTGAGGTCGAAAAGCTTGCCCAGCATGATCGCCATCGATCCGATGCCGCTGGTGCCGCCATGCACCAATACGGTCTCGCCATCGCGGGCATAGCCGCGCTGGAACAGGTTGTGCCACACGGTAAACAGTGTTTCGGGGAGCGCCGCAGCCTCTGCCATCGAGATGCCCGACGGAACGGTCAGGCAATGGTCGGCGCGCGCGACGCAATATTCGGCATAGCCGCCGCCTGCGACCAGCGCGCAGACCGGCTGGCCGATCATCGCATCGTCCGTATCGGGTCCGACCGCGACCACGGTGCCGGCAATCTCCAGCCCGGGAACATGCGGAGCGCCCGGCGGGGGCGGATAGAAGCCCTGGCGCTGGATGACATCGGGGCGGTTGACGCCGGCTGCTTCCACGCGAACCAGCACCTCGCCCTGCGCAGGGACTGGAACCGGCATCTCGACCGCCACCAGCACCTCCGGCCCGCCGGGCTCGGCATAGTCGATGGCCTGCATGACCGTTGGTATCACTGTGGCTGTTGCCAAAGCCGACATGCTTTGCCCCCTGTTTGCGTGCGCCGTCAGCGGATTAGCGCCCGGTCATATTGACAGTTAGCCTGTCCGGGTCAACACTAAGCTCCGATGGAACCCGATGAGAGCCTCTCCCGGCTGCGCGCCGATGCTGCCCAGAAACTGGGCAGCGAGGATGTCGATGCCTATTCGCTGGACGAGCTCGACACCCGGATCGCGCTTTGCCGCGCCGAAATCGCGCGCTGCGAGGCGCGCAAGGCCTTTGCCACGCGCCACCGCGCCAGTGCCGAGGCGCTGTTCCGCAAGAGCTAGCTGCAGCACCCCGCTTTGAGCGGACGCTGCCGGCATACCCGAAAACGGCCCCTTCCCATGTGGCATGGTCCTTGCTGGTATTATTCTTGAGCTTGGGCTTGCGCCCGGCTGGATTTGGCGAGACACTCGCCTATATTATCAGGTGGAAGCGCCCCGGAGTGGACTTGGGGCATTGGCAATGAGGCGCTTGACCAAAGAGGCCCGGCTCTTTTTCCGGGCACACTGATTGAAAGACCGGGCCTTCCGCCCGGCGCGGAGTATCGCTGCTATGCCGTCCTTTGCCGAATCCCTCGAAAAAACGCTGCACCAGGCGCTGCACAATGCCGCCGACCGCCGCCATGAATATGCCACGCTGGAGCATCTGCTGCTCGCGCTGATCGACGATGCCGATGCCGCGCAGGTCATGCAGGCCTGCGGCGTGGACCTTGGCGAGCTGGGTGATGCGGTAACGCACTATCTCGACAACGAGCTGGACTCGCTCAAGGTCGCCGAAAAGACCGATCCGGCGCCGACTTCCGGCTTCCAGCGCGTCGTTCAGCGCGCGATCCTGCACGTCCAGTCCTCGGGCAAGGATGTCGTCACCGGCGCCAACGTGCTCGTGGCGCTGTTCTCCGAGCGCGAGAGCTACGCCGTCTATTTCCTGCAGCAGCAGGACATGAGCCGTCTCGATGCGGTGAGCTATATCAGCCACGGCATCGGCAAGGGCGGCCAGGCGGTCGAGCAGCGCAGCCCGCGCGGCAGCGAGGAACCGCAGGAAGAAAAGCAGGACACCTCTGGCAAGCAGAAGAAGGACAGTGCGCTCGACCAGTTCACCGTCAACCTGAATGCGCGCGCGATGGCGGGCAAGATCGATCCGCTGATCGGTCGTGGTCCCGAGGTCGATCGCACGATCCAGATCCTGTGCCGTCGTTCCAAGAACAACCCGCTCTATGTGGGTGACCCCGGCGTCGGCAAGACCGCGATCGCCGAGGGCCTGGCGCGCAAGATCGTCGAGGGCGATGTCCCCGAAGTGCTCGAAAAGGCGGTGATCTACTCGCTCGACATGGGCGCGCTGCTGGCGGGCACCCGCTATCGCGGAGACTTCGAGGAGCGGCTCAAGCAGGTCGTCTCCGAGCTCGAGAAGATGCCGCACGCGGTGCTGTTTATCGACGAAATCCACACCGTGATCGGCGCTGGTGCCACCAGCGGCGGCGCGATGGATGCCTCGAACCTCTTGAAGCCGGCTCTGTCGGGCGGCACGATCCGCTGCATCGGCTCGACCACCTACAAGGAGTTCCGCAACCACTTCGAAAAGGACCGCGCCTTGCTGCGCCGGTTCCAGAAGATCGACGTCAACGAGCCGACCATCGAGGACACGATCAAGATCCTCAAGGGTCTGCGCAGCGCGTTCGAGGATCACCACAAGGTCAAGTACACGCCTGAGGCGATCAAGACCGCGGTCGAGCTTTCGGCGCGCTACATCAACGACCGCAAGCTGCCCGACAAGGCGATCGACGTGATCGACGAAGTCGGCGCGATGCAGATGCTGGTTCCGCCCAACAAGCGGCGCAAGATCATCACCGCGCGCGAGATCGAAAGCGTGATCGCGACGATGGCACGCATCCCGCCCAAGTCGGTGTCGAAGGACGACAAGAAGGTGCTCGAGCATCTCGACCGCGACCTCAAGCGCGTCGTGTTCGGCCAGAACAAGGCGATCGAGGTGCTGTCCAGCGCGATCAAGCTGAGCCGTGCGGGCCTGCGCGATCCGGACAAGCCGATCGGCAACTATCTGTTCTCCGGCCCCACCGGCGTCGGCAAGACCGAGGTTGCCCGTCAGCTCGCCAGCATCATGGGCATCCCGCTGCAGCGTTTCGACATGTCGGAATATATGGAGCGGCACTCGGTCTCGCGGCTGATCGGCGCGCCTCCGGGCTATGTCGGCTATGATCAGGGCGGTCTGCTCACCGATGCGATCGACCAGCAGCCGCATTGTGTGCTGTTGCTCGACGAGATCGAAAAGGCGCACCCCGATCTGTTCAATATCCTGCTGCAGGTGATGGACAACGGCAAGCTGACCGACCACCACGGCAAGACGGTCGACTTCCGCAATGTCGTGCTGATCATGACCACCAATGCCGGAGCTGCCGACATGGCGCGTGAAGGCATCGGCTTTGGCGATGTCAGCAAGGAGGATGCGTCGGACGAGGCGGTGAAGAAGATGTTCACCCCCGAATTCCGCAACCGTCTCGATGCGGTCGTTCCGTTTGCCTATCTCGGCACCGAAGTCGTCGCACGCGTCGTGGACAAGTTCATCCTCCAGCTCGAACTGCAGCTGGCCGAACAGAACGTCCACATCCGTCTAGACCAGGCGGCGCGCGACTGGCTGTGCGAGAAGGGCTATGATCGCCTGTACGGCGCACGTCCGATGGCGCGGCTGATCCAGGAAAAGATCAAGCAGCCGCTGGCCGAGGAACTGCTGTTCGGCAAGCTGGTGCAGGGCGGCGAGGTCAACGTCCATCTCAAGGATGGCGCGATGGCCTTCGAGATCGTCCCCGCTCCGCCCAAGGCACCCAAGGCCCGCAAGCCGAGGGCCGCCAAAAAGGCCAGCGACACCAAGGCCGACTGACAATATGGCCCGGCTGACACACCATCAGCCGGGCCTTTTTGTATGAACAGCTTCGAACGCACCTTTACCGCCGAGCCGCAGCACATCGATGAGCTGGGCCATGTCAACAATGCCGTCTGGGTGCAGTGGCTGCAGGAGCTGTCGGTGGCGCATTGGCAGGCTGCGGCTGACCCTGCGCATGTCGATGCCTATTTCTGGGTGATCGTCCGGCACGAGATCGATTATCGCGGCAACATTGCGCTGGGCGAGCAGGCGGTGGGGCGGACCTGGGTCCCCGGCACCCCCAAGGGCGCGCGCTTTGCCCGGCATGCCGTGTTCAACGATGCGAACGGGCGCGCAATTGTCAGCGCGATTTCAACCTGGGCGATGCTCGACAAGGCGACCGGCAGGCCCGCGCGTGTGACTGCGGATATCGTTGCCGCGTTTCAGGAGTAACCCCGGCATCCTTCCCAGCCGGTCCCCTGCGGAGGCAGGGGGCCATCTCCTGGCAGGTGAGAGATCGGCAGGGCAGGTGATGGGCCCCCGCCTTCGCGGGGGATCCGGGAGGGGGGGAGCCGCCGCGCGCCCTACCGGCCCGCCATTTCCTTCACCCGCGCCAGATACGTCCGCCCGACGCGCAGTTCGCTGCCATCGGCGAGGCACGCGAACCACACGCCGCCGCCATTGTGGCGCAGCGAGGTGATGTAGTCGTGGCGCACGATGTGCGAGCGGTGCAGCCGGACGAAGCGCGAAGGGTCCAGCCGCTCTTCCAGCGTCTTGATCGTCTCGTGCATCAGATAGCTGCGGGTGCCGACGTGCAGCCGCATATAGTCGCGCTCGGCATCGATCCGCTCGATCAGGTCGGCATCGATGCGCTTGAGTTCGGAGCGGTGCGGGACCCAGAATTCGCGCACCCAGTCCTGGCTGGCGGGCGGCGCATCGGGCACGGGGTTGGAGAGCACGAAGTTGCGCCGCTCCATGACGCGCGCGACCGCTCGCTCCAGTCGGTCGGTGGCGACGGGCTTGAGCAGATAGTCGATCGCCGCCAGATCGAACGCCTCGACCGCGAACGCCTGATAGGCGGTGACGAAGATGATCGCGGGCGTCTGGTCCATCTTGCCCAGCGCGCGGGCGACACCCATGCCGTCCAGCCGGGGCATGTTGATGTCGAGGAACACCAGTTCGGGGCGCAATTGCTCGGCCAGCCGCAGCGCCGATTCGCCGTCGCTGGCGGTGCCCACCAGGCTGATCTGGCCCAGCCGCGCGCACAGCAGCTGCAGGCGTTCGACCGCAAGCGGTTCGTCGTCGACGATCATGGTTCTGAGCGGTGCGGTATCGGCCTCAACAGTCATGGCGCACCGCCGGCAGGGTCAAATCCACCACAAAGCCTCCTTCAAACGGGACATGCCATTCGATCCGCGCCGCGCTGCCGTACCGGGCATCCAGCCGGTCGCGGACATTGGCAAGGCCGATGCCGCTGCCCTTGTCCTGATCCGAGGGGATGACATCGCCGTCATCGCTGACGATGATGTTGAGCACATCGTCCACCTCGCGCGCGGTGATGCGGATCGTCACCGGGCGGGTGGCGCGCGCAACGCCGTATTTGATCGCGTTCTCGACCAGCGGCTGCAGGATCAGCCCGGGCACGCAGCAGCTCATCACCGCATCGGGCACGTCGATCTCGATCTTCAGCCGGTCGGGAAAGCGCACCGCCTCGATCGCCAGATACAGCTGCTGCAGCTGCACCTCGTCGGCCAGCGGCACATCGTCCAGCGGATCGCCGGTCAGGCTGGTGCGATAGAAGGTCGACAGGTTCATGATCATCGACTCGGCCTCTTCCGGGCGGTTGCGCAGCACCAGGGTAGACAGCGAATTCAACGTGTTGAACAGAAAATGCGGATTGACCTGATAGCGCAAGCTGCGCAGCTCGGCCTGCTGCGCGGCCTGGGCAAAGCGCGCCGCACGGCGCTCGGCCGCGCGCACTTCGCTGGCATAGCTCAGCGCCAGATAGAGCATCGCCCACGACATCAGGAAATAATAGCTCGAGATCGCGAACTCGAGCACGATGGCGAGCGGATCGATCTCGGCGATCTTCTCGCGCAGTTCGCTGTCCTCGAACACGCTGATCGGATCATAGACGTTGAACGCGAAATAATTGAACGACGAGATCGCCAGCGCCGCGGGGATCGCGCCGATGCACGCGGCGATGATCCGCGGGGTCAGCGGTTTGTCCTCGAACCAGCGCAGGCCCAGATACAGCGCAACATTGGTGACGATGCCGAACACGGTCACCGCCACCCGGCGGATCACCAGCTCTTCCTGGGCGGGAAAATCCAGCACCGCCGCGCGCAGCGTGACGATGATCATGTAGAACAGCCAGAATCCCAGGATCGAAAGCAGGGCGACCTGCTGGTCCACCCGGGGCCGGGCATGGCGCGTGGCAAGCATTTTCATCGGCGACAGTCTTAACCGCAGATGACTGACATGTCTTTACCGCCGCCGCCTGCTGGTCGAACAGGGGGAGAGGTTGGTCGAAAGCGCAAGGTTCGGGACGGGCGTCACTCGGCCAGCGCGACACCGGGACTGCGCGGATCGGCATAGCCGGTCCAGGCCTTGCCATCGAACTGCGCCGCGTTGAGCTTCGAGCCCAGGTCACTGACCACCACCGGCTGGCCCATCGCGGCAAGGTCCTTGCTCATCGCGCCCAGCCCGGTGTCCTTTTCGACGATCAACGAGCCGTTGCCGAAATAGATGTTGGGCAGCGCGAGCGCGTCGCCTGCGGGCAGGCCGAAATCGATCACCCCGATCAGCGCCTTTGTCACGTGCATGATGATGCGCTTGCCGCCTGCCGAGCCAACGGCCAGCACCGGGCGATCAGCAGCGTCATAGACGATGTGCGGTGACATCGAGGACAAAGGGCGCTTGCCCGGCTGCACCCGGTTGGCGACCTTCATCCCGTTCTTTTCGGGCGCGAAGGTGAAGTCGGTGAGCTCGTTGTTGAGGAAATAGCCGTTGGCGATCAGCTGGCTGCCGAACGGGCCTTCGACGGTCGAGGTCATGCTGACGACATTGCCCGCGCCATCGACCGCGACGAAATGGGTGGTGCCGGCAACCTCGCTCGAGATCGCGGCCGTGCGCGGCTCGGCGCCCGGCGGGGTGCCGGCTTCATAGCGACCCAACGCCTTGGCGGGATCGATCGTTGCGGCGCGGATGGCGACATAGGCGGGGTCGAGCAGGCCGTTGACCGGCACCGAGACGAAATCGGGATCGCCCAGATACTGTTCGCGATCGGCATAAGCGAGCTGCATCGCCTCGCCGATCAGATGCCAGGTCTTCGGGTCGTCCTTGCCCATGCCTGCGATATCGTGCGGCTGGAGCATGCCCAGGATCTGCTGCACCGTGGTCGCGCCCGAAGAGGGCGGGCCCATGCCGCAGACCTTGTAGCCGCGATAGCGCGAACACACCGCTGGGCGCTCCTTGGCGGTATAGGCGGCAAGGTCGGCCAGCGTCATCTTTGCAGGATTGACCGAAGCCTTGCTCACCGCATCGACCAGTGCCTGGCCATGCTTGCCGGTATAGAAGGCGTCCGGCCCGCCCTTGGCCACCGCGCGCAGCAGCTCGGCAAGCGCGGGGTTGGTCACCCGCTCGCCCGCTGCCTTGGGTCCGGTGGCGTTCCAGTAGATGCCGCGCGCATCGGGGAAGCGCGACCAGATCGGCGCAAGCCGCTTGAGGGTGCCGGCCAGCACGTCGCTCACCTCGAAGCCTTGGTCGGCCAGCCGGATCGCGGGCGCAAACAGGTCCGCCCAGGGCAATTTGCCCCATCTGGCGTGGGTCATCGCCATCAGCCGGATGTTGCCGGGAACCCCGACGCTGTGGCCGCCCTGAAAGGCATCGATAAAGGGCAAGGGCTTGCCGTCTGCGCCCAGCAGCAGCGCCTCGCTGGCCGAAGCCGGTGCCATTTCGCGCCCGTCGATGGTTGCAAGCGTGCCGGTCGCGGCATCGTGATGCAGCAGCAGTCCGCCTCCGCCGATCCCCGAGCTTTGCGGCTCGACCACGGTCAGCGCGAGCATCATCGCCATCGCGGCATCGGCAGCCGACCCGCCCTTGCGCAGGATCTCCTGGCCCGCTGCGGTTGCGCGCGGATCGGCCGAGGAGACCACGCCCTTGCCCTGCGCCGCGGTTGCGGACGAGCGGGCGGGCGCGGGTGCCTGCGCGTGGCCGGCGATGGAGAGCGTGGACAGGGCGAAGGCGGCTGCAACGAGCAGCGTGTGGGGGAATGCGGTCATCGCTGCGTTATAGCGCGGGGATGGGGGGCGGCAAGCTCTGCCTCAGGCAAGCGCGACCGCCGCGCCACCCTCGGGCTTGGCCGCCCAGAGCTTCTCGTGGAAGAAGAACGCCACCGCGTTGACCATCGGCTCGATGATCGCAAGGCCGCCAGCGATCTCGAGCGATCCGGTGAACGCATAGGCGACAGAAAACCCAATGGTGAGATGCACCGCCAGATAGCTCAGGGTCTTGGCAATATCGTGGGGCATGGTCGAACTCCTGTCATGCGGTAACAGGCTATTGATAATCATTCGCATATTACTGCGCCAATGAAGGTTTTGGGGTGCAGTGATCGAGTGGGACGATCAGTTGTGCGGTTCAACACGGGAGCGTAGCTCATGCGGCCGCGTTTGCGGTTCCCCTGCACAGGGGACCGGCTAGTGCAAAATATCAATCGATCCCCACAGCCTCGCCCAGCGTCGCAAAACCATCCCGCTTCAGGAGTCTCTTGAGGCCCCGGTTGATCTGCGCGGCCAGTCCCGGACCTTCGTACACCAGTGCCGAATACAACTGCACCAGCGACGCGCCCGCGCGCACCCGGGCATAGGCGTCTTCTGCCGATGCGATGCCGCCGACGCCGATCAGCGGGATCGCGCCGCCGCTTGCGGTCCGGAAATCGCGCAAGCGCTGCTGCGCCAGATCGCGCAAAGGCGCTCCCGACAGCCCGCCTGCTTCGCCCGCATGCCGCGAGCGCAGCGCGGGGCGCGAAATGGTGGTGTTCGAGACGATCAGCGCATCGAGCCTTTTGTCCATCGCAATGCGGGTGATGTCGTCGATATCGGCCGGCTCCAGATCGGGTGCGAGCTTGAGGAACACCGGGCAGGGGTTGCTCCCCCGCGCCTCGGTCACCGCATCGAGCAGCGCCGAGAGCGCGCCAGCGTCCTGCAGCGCGCGCAGGCCCGGGGTGTTGGGCGAGGAGATGTTGACCGTGAGATAGCGCGCCAGCGGCGCCATGATCCGCGTCATCGTCGCATAATCGGCGATGCGGTCTTCGGAATTCTTGTTGGCGCCGATGTTGACGCCGATGATCCCGGCGTTCGATCGGCCCGCGACCAGCCGCTCGACCACTGCGCCTGCGCCTTCGTTGTTGAAGCCCATGCGGTTGATCACCGCCTTGTCCTCGACCAGCCGGAACAGCCGCGGGCGCGGGTTGCCCGCCTGGGGCAGGGGGGTCACGGTGCCGATCTCGATAAAGCCGAAGCCGAAGCCGAACAGCGCATGCGGCGCTTCGGCATTCTTGTCGAAGCCGGGGGCCAGACCCACCGGCGCGGGAAAATCGATCCCCGCGACCCGCATCGCCAGCATCGGATCGGCAGCGGGCGGAGCAGAAGCCGGTGCAAGCCGCAGCGCCGCCAGCGTCAGCCGGTGCGCGGTCTCTCCATCGAGCAGGAACAGGGCGGGCCGGGCGAGCGAAAACAGCATGGTCAGCCTATGGCTTTGCGACGGGCCGATGGTCAAGCGCCCTGCTGGCGGTTTACCCTTGGCGGCCAAGTGTATACGGTTTGCCTAAACCATCACAGAATAACGGAAAGTCGTCTTATGGCCCTGCGTACCCTAGCCACCGCCCTGTTGCTTGCCGCCAGCCCGCTGGTGCTGGCCAGCCCGGTCGCGGCCCAGACCGCCCCTGCAGCCAGGGCCAACAGCGCCGAGCTTGCCGCGTTCTTCGAGCAGGTCGATGCCGATGGCCTGGCGCAATCGCCGCAGGGCAAGGCCTATCGCGGCATCCGCGACGCCGATTACGGCAAGTGGAACGATCCGTCGGATGCCAAGGCCGTCGCCGATTTCGAGCGCGGACAAAAGGCTCTGGCGACGATGAAGGCGCGGTTCGACCCGGCGAAGCTGAGCACCGAGGACGCGCTGAGCTACCGGTTGTTCGAATATCAGGCCGAGCGCGCCGCCAAGGCGTACCCGTTCCGCCGCAACGATTATGTCTTCGACCAGATGAACGGCGCGCAGAGCCAGATGCCGGCCTTCCTGATCAACATCCACCGCGTTGCCAGCAAGAGCGATGCCGAGGCCTATGTCGCACGGCTGCAGGGCATCGGCCCCAGGCTGGACGGCCTGATCGCCGAGTCGCGCACGCGGGCGGAAGCGGGCGTGATGCCACCCAAATGGGTCTATCCTTTCGTCATCGATGACGCACGCAACGTGATCAAGGGCGCTCCCTTCGATGGCGGCGCGCCCTCGACGCTGCTCGCCGACCTCAGCAAGAAGGTCGAGGCGCTCGACATCCCGGCGGCCGACAAGGCCGCGCTGATTGCCGCGGGCAGCGATGCGCTGCTGACGAGTGTCAAGCCGGCCTATCAGCGGCTGATCGCCGAGATGGAGCGGCAACAGGCCATCGCCCCTGCCGAGGATGGCGTATGGCGCTTCAAGGACGGCGCGGCCTATTATGCGCAGCTGCTTGCCAGCTACACTACCACCGATCTCACCCCCGATCAGGTACACCAGATCGGGCTCGACAATGTCGCGCGTATCCACGGGCAGATGCGCGAGATCATGAAGACGGTGGGCTTCACCGGCACGCTGCAGGAATTCTTCGCCTTCGTCCGCACCGACGACCGCTTCTATTTCAAGACGCGCGAGGACTATCTTGCGGCGGTCGACACCAAGCTGAAGGCGATGACCGCCAAGCTCCCCGAATATTTCAACACGCTGCCCAAGGCGCCGCTGACGGTGAAGGCGGTCGAGGCGTTTCGCGAGAAGTCCGCAGGCAAGGCGTTTTATCAGAGCCCCGCGCCCGATGGGTCGCGCCCCGGCACTTATTATGTGAACCTCTACAACCTCAAGGACATGGCCTCGACCGAGCTTGAGGCGCTGGCCTATCATGAGGGGCTTCCCGGCCACCATCTCCAGCGCGCGGTGCAGACCGAACTCGGCGATCTGCCGCCGTTCCGCCGCTTTGGCGGGGTTACCGCCTATACCGAAGGCTGGGGCCTGTATTCGGAAGAGCTGGGCAAGGACATGGGCTTTTACCAAGACCCCTATTCGGACTTCGGCCGGCTGGGCATGGAACTGTGGCGCGCCTGCCGTCTGGTGGTCGATACCGGCATCCATCACAAGCGCTGGAGCCGCGAGCAGGCGATCGGGTACCTGACCGAAAACACCCCCAATCCCGATGGCGATATCTCCAAGGCGATCGAGCGCTATGTCGTTTATCCGGGCCAGGCCAACGCCTATATGATCGGCAAGCTCAAGATCATGGAACTGCGCGAACGCGCGCAAAAGGCGCTGGGGCCGAAGTTCCAGTACGGCCGTTTCCACGACGCGATTCTCAAGAGCGGACCGGTGCCGCTGACGGTGCTGGAGGAGCGAATCGACGGCTGGATCGCCAGCGGTGGCTGATTCGCGCCATTCCTGAACGGTTCGGGACTAGCGGGCAGATTTTGCACGATTTTTCATCGTGTCGAATCCATCCAATCATCCCCCCCGATCATCCCCTATAGCCCGTTTGCGACCCGAAGGGCTCAAGGCAGCGATGCCGAGAGTTCTTTTCCTAACGGCGATCCTGCCCTTGTGGCGGGATCGCTTTTTTTTTGTGCTCCATTCGGTCTATAGGCCTTGCCGGGTCGACGAGAAAATAACACCGGCACGGGGACAAGCGGTCAATCCGCTGCTGCGTTGCACGGGGAAATGGGGCCGCGCATGCCGAACCTGCAATATGCTCTTCCGGACGAATCGCTCCGCGAGTTTGTCTCGGTCTATTATCTGTTCGATAGCCCTGAACCTTATGTCATGGACGGCGAGCGCGCGGCCATTGCGCAGCTTCGGCTGGGCACCTGCGGGCGCGTGACCATGCATTTTCCCGATGGATCGAAGACGCAGATCAGCGGTGCCGCGCTGATGGGGCCGACCACCGCGGCGGTGAAGTTCGAGATCGAGGGCCCGTTCCACATGTTCGGCCTGGGCATCACCGCAGCCGGATGGGGCGCGCTGACCCAGCAGAGCGCGGCGCAGTATCTCGACCGAATCGTGCCCGCGGTCATGGTGTTCCCCAATATCGAGCAGCGGCTCGAAGAGGTGCGCGCGCTCGATTCGCTGCCCGCGATGTGCGCCGCAGCCGATGCGATCCTGAAGCCGATCATGCAGGAGGCCAATCCGGAGATGGTCGCCTTCACGCGGATGGTCGACCAGTGGCTCGCCTCGAGCGTCTCGCCGATGGTGACCGAACTGCACGCGCAGACCGATCTGTCCGAACGCCAGCTGACCCGCCGGGTGAAGCAGCTCTACGGCATGCCGCCAAAATATCTCTCGCGCAAATATCGCGCGCTGCGCGCCGCGCGGGCGCTGATCGACGCCCAGCCGGACGAGGCCGACTTCCTGCGCGATGCGTTCTACGACCAGTCGCACATGATTCGCGAGCTCAAGCTGTTTGCAGGGACCACGCCGACCAGGCTGCGCACCGGCGAGGGCGAGCTTGCCCGGCTGATCGATCAGCGCGGCCGGCTCAAGGGCAGCATCAACCCGCTGGTGGCCGATACCTGATAGAGCCCGCGCGCTCAGTCGCGCAGTTTCATCTCCAGCCGGTTGACGCCGTCTTCGCTGCGATAGTCGATGATGTCCGCCCAGGCGCGGATCAGCGCCAGCCCGGCGCCGCCGCCCCGCTCGGCATTGGGCATCTCGGCCTCGCTGTCGCTGTCACTTTCCATGCGCGGATCGAACGGCTGCCCCGAGTCGCACAGGCAGATGGTCACCGCGTCGCTGCTCCCCTGCAGCGTCAGCGTGCCCGAAAACCCCGGGCGGACCTCACCATGGTCGTAAAGATTGGTAACTGCCTCTTCCGCCAGGATCGCAAGCTTGGCGCGCTGCTGCGGCGGCAGCATGTTGGTTGTGCAGAACAATTGGACCAGCGCCACCGCACGATGTATCGATTCGGGACCATTTTCGTCCAGGTCGCACGAATGCGGATTGAAATTGCGCCGGATCATGGCTGAGGTTATGCCATGATGGCGGGCAAGAGGGGATGCATATTATGAAGTGCGGACTGCTTGTTACATTTTCACTGCTGGCGATGGTCGCACAACCGGCCTGGGCGGATATCGGCCGGGTCAAGAAGACCACCGGAACAGCCTCGATCGAGCGCAAGGGCGCGCGGGTGACACCCGCGGTCGGCACCAGCCTGCTGCCCGGCGATGTGCTGGTCACCGGCAATGGCGGCCAGATCGCGGTGACGTTTGCCGACAACACCCGTTTTTCGGTCGGACCCAACAGCCGCATCGCGGTCGACAAGTTCGATTTCGACCGGACCACCCGATCGGGCGCGTTCGAGACCCGGGTCGAGAAGGGATCGCTCGGCGTCGTCTCGGGCCAGATCGCCAAGTCGCGGCGCGACGCGATGAAGGTGCGCACGCCGACATCCTTGCTCGGGGTCCGCGGCACCCGCTTCATCGTGAACGTGCCTGAATGATGCGGCGCGCTGCTTTCGGAGCGGCGCTTGCCGCATCTGCCCTTTCGGCCTGTGCGGGTCCTTCGCTGCTGCTGCTCGACAACGAGGACGGGTCGTCCGAAGGCGCGCTGGCGGTGATCGACGAGGGGTGCGGCAACCCCGATGGGTCGACCATCGCCGGGTCGTTCACCCGCACCAAGCTCACCGGCTGCGCGCCGCGGCCCAAGGGTGTCGGGGCCGATGGTCTCAAGCCCGACGAGCGCGCGCTGATCAACGATCTTCCGCCGCCGCCTGCGCGCTTCATCATGTATTTCGTTCCCGACACCACCGATCTGGCACCGGGGTCCGAAGGCATGATCGAGGCGCTCGACCGCCACTTCAAGGCACGCCCCGGCGCCGAGATCGAGATCATCGGCTATACCGACACCGTGGGCAAGGCGGACTACAACCTCGTGCTCTCGCAAAAGCGCGCCGAGGAGATCAAGGGCAGGCTGGTGCAGATGGGCTTCCCCACCGGGGTGATCACCACCACCGGGCGCGGCGAGACCGAACTGCGCTTCCCCACCCCCGACGAGACCGAGAACGGCGGCAACCGCCGCGTGGAGATCATCGTCCGCTGAAGGTCTGCGCTTGCCACGCGGCGCAGGGGCATTACGACCGTGCCCACACGCTTGTCATGCAAGAGGCTTCATGCTCACCGATATCCAGATTTCCCGCGCCGCCCGGCTCCAGCCGATCTCCGCTATCGCCGCAAAACTGGGCCTGCAGCCTGACGCGATCGAACCTTATGGCCATCACAAGGCCAAGATCGACCTTGCTGTGGCAGGGCTGGGCGACACGCGGGGCCGCCTGATCCTCGTCACCGCGATCAACCCCACGCCGGCGGGCGAGGGCAAGACCACCACGTCGGTCGGCCTTGCCGATGCCCTGTGCCGGATCGGCCACAAGACCGTGCTCGCGCTGCGCGAGCCCTCGCTCGGCCCGTGCTTCGGCACCAAGGGCGGCGCGACCGGGGGCGGCTATGCGCAGGTCGGGCCGATGGAAGACATCAACCTCCATTTCACCGGCGATTTCCATGCGATCACCTCGGCGCACAATCTGCTCGCGGCGATGATCGACAACCACATCCACTGGGGCAACGCGCTCGATATCGATGTGCGCCGCGTCGTGTGGCGGCGGGTGCTCGACATCAACGACCGCGCGCTGCGCCAGATCGTGCAATCGGTGGGCGGGGTCGGCAACGGTTTTCCCCGCGAAAGCGGGTTCGACATCACTGTCGCGTCCGAGGTGATGGCGATCCTGTGCCTGGCGCGCGATCTGGATGACCTGGAAGAGCGGCTGGGGCGGATCGTCATCGGCTATACCCGCGCCAAGACCCCGGTGACGGCGAGCGACCTCAAGGCCGCAGGCGCGATGACGGTGCTGCTTGCGCAGGCGATCAAGCCCAATCTGGTGCAGACGCTGGAGGGCAACCCCGCGCTGCTCCATGGCGGCCCGTTCGCCAACATCGCGCATGGCTGCAATTCGGTGATCGCGACGCGCGCCGCGCTGGCGTTGGGCGATTTCGTGGTGACCGAGGCGGGATTCGGCGCGGATCTGGGCGCGGAGAAATTCTTCGACATCAAGTGTCGCCAGGCGGGGCTGAAACCGGCTGCGGCGGTGATCGTCGCCACTGTGCGCGCGCTCAAGATGAACGGCGGCGTCGCCAAGGCGGACCTTGGCAGCGAGGATGTCGAGGCAGTGCGGCGTGGCAGCGTCAATCTCGTGCGGCATATCGAGAATGTCCGCAGCTTCGGCGTGCCGGTGGTGGTCGCGATCAACCACTTCACCAGCGATACCGACGCCGAGATCGAGGTGCTGCGCGAGGCTGCGGCATCGCAGGGGGCAGACGCGCATGTCTGCCGCCACTGGGCCGATGGCGGGGCGGGGGCTGAGGATCTGGCGCATGCGGTGGCGGCGCTGGCAGGGTCCGATGCCGCGCAGTTTGCGCCGCTCTATCCCGACGAGCTGCCGCTGATCGACAAGATCAACACCGTCGCCACACGCATCTACCGCGCCGGCTCTGTTGCGGCGTCGCCTGCGATCCTGGCACAGCTGGGGCGCTGGGAAGAGGCGGGGTACGGCCATCTGCCGGTGTGCATGGCCAAGACCCAGTACAGTTTCTCCGCCGACCCGACGCTGCTCGGCGCGCCCAGCGGGCACGTGCTGCCGGTACGCGAGGTGAAGCTGAGTGCAGGTGCGGGGTTCGTCGTGGCGATCTGCGGCGAGATCATGACCATGCCGGGCCTGCCGCGCGTTCCTGCGGCAGAGAGCATCCGGTTCGATGCGCGCGGCGAGATCGAAGGGCTGTTTTGAGCCCTCTCCCCTCCCGCGAGCGGGAGGGGAGAGATTTGCTATCAGCCGTTTACGTCGGCCTGGGTCACAGGGACGATGCGGATTTCCACGCGGCGGTTCTGCGCGCGGCCGTCTTCGGTGGTGTTGGAGGCAACCGGCTGCGATTCGCCGAAGCCGCGCGTCGCGAGGCGGGCGGACTGGACGCCGCGGGTCGACAGATAGCTTGACACCGACTGCGCACGGCGTTCCGACAGCGTCTGGTTGTACGCATCGCTGCCGGTCGAATCGGTGTGGCCGTACACGTCGATATAGGTGCTTTCATACTGCACCAGCGTGGCGGCGACATCGTTCAGCGTATTGCGGAATTCGGGCTTCACGGCCGAGCTGTCGACATCGAACGTCACCTGGCTGGGCATGTTGAGCAGCAGGCTGTCGCCATCACGGACCACGTCCACGCCGGTGCCGGCGGTCTTCTGGCGAAGCTCGCGCTCCTGCTGGTCGAGATAATAGCCGATGCCGGCGCCTGCCACGGCGCCGATGCCCGCGCCGACGATCTTTTCGGTACGGTCGCGGCGTCCGCCGACAATGTCGCCCAGCAGATAGCCGCCCAGCGCGCCGCCGAGGCCGCCGATCGCCGACTTGCTGATCCGCTGCTGGCCGGTTTCGGGGTCGGTCACACAGGCTGCCAGCGCAAGGCTGGACAGGCCGGCAAAGGCTGCGATGCGGATGGTCTTGCTGTTCATGCTGAAAGGCTCCCAGGACTTTTGAAGGATTCTGTCGTACGTACGTCTCGTAACGTCTCAGCGCCTTATTCGATCCAGCGGCTGAATGGTTCCCGAACCGAAATATAACATTGCGTAACTTTTTGTGCGGAGGCGGGCCGCGCCCGATCGGCTCCATCCAGCGAAACCGCGTGACACTGCGCGTTGCCGCGATATAGGGTGTCTCCTTGCAAACAGCATAAGGCCCGATGGACCCTCTCCTTCCCTTTCCGTGGCTCGACGCCATCATCATTCTGGCGTTGATCTTTCTGAATGGCGTGTTCGCCATGTCCGAACTTGCCATCGTATCGGCCCGCACCGCGCGGCTGGAGGCGATGGCCAAGGAAGGCAGCAGCGCTGCGCGCACCGCGATCCGGCTGGGGGCGGACCCGGGCAAGTTCCTCTCCACCGTCCAGATCGGCATCACCCTGATCGGCATTGTCGCAGGCGCATATTCGGGCGCAAGCCTCGGCGGACCGGTGGGTGATCGGCTGGCGATGATCGGGGTACCCGCCGACATCTCCGATACCGCCGGTTTCGCGCTGGTCATCGGCATCACCACTTATCTGTCGCTGGTGATCGGCGAGCTGGTGCCCAAGCAGTTCGCGTTGCGCAAGGCCGAGGAGCTGGCGGTGATCATGGCGATCCCGATGGACCTGATGGCGCGCGGCGCTGCTCCGGTGGTCTGGCTGCTCGACAGCTCGAGCGCGCTGATCTTCCGGCTGCTCGGGCTCAACCGCGAATCGGAGAACATCGTCACCGCCGAAGAGCTGCAGATGATCTTTGCCGAAGCCACCAAGTCGGGCGTGATCGAGGAAAGCGAACGCGCGATCATTTCGGGCGTCGTGCGGCTGGCCGGACGCCCGGTGCGCGAGGTGATGACACCGCGCACCGAGGTCGACTGGCTGCCGGTCGAGGCTGGGCTCGAGGATCTGCGCCGGATCATGGCCGAATCGCCGCACAGCCGCCTGCCGGTCGCCGATGGTTCGGTCGATGCGATCATCGGCATCGTCACGGTGCGCGATCTGCTCTCGGCGATCATCGAAGGCGCGCCGCTCGATCTGGCGGCCCTGGTGCGCACCGCGCCGATCGTTCCCGATCAGGTCGATGCGATGGATGCGCTCAAGGTGCTGCAGAAGGGCGAGGTGCCGATGGCGCTCGTCCATGACGAATACGGCCATTTCGAAGGGCTGGTGACGCCCGCGGACCTTTTGCAGGCGCTGGTCGGCGATTTCGCGTCGGACCAGGGCGAAGGCGATTCGCCGATGGTGGTCGAGCGCGCCGATGGCAGCCTGCTGATCTCAGGCGCGCTGCCTGCCGATGCCATGGCTGAGCGGCTGGGGATCGACCTGTCGGGTGACCGCGATTATGCGACCGCGGCAGGCCATGTGCTCCACTGCCTGCGCCACCTGCCCAAGGAGGGCGAGGTGTTCAACGACCAGGGATGGCGTTTCGAGATCGTCGACATGGACCACCGCAAGGTCGACAAGCTGCTGGTCAGCCGCATCGAGGCCGACGCGGACTGAGCCTCGCGGGATAGCGGGTATGTTACTGCGGAGGGCCGCCGCCACCGGCTCCGGGCGCACCGACTGCGCCGATATTGCCGAACAGATCCTGGAAGAAGGTGCGGTTGCGACCCAGCGTCGGGGTCTTCTTGCCTTCGGGGTCGATGTTGGCGACCTGTTCCAGCCCGGTGTAATCGACCGCCTCGACATTGCCTGCCGCATCGAAACGCACCCGCATCACCTGCTGCGCGGTGGCGCGTGGGTTGGCAAAGGCGAGCTGACGGGTGTCGCGCGCGAAATAATACCATTCGTTGCTGGCGAACTGGCCGGTGAAGGTCGGGCGACCCAGCGTCCGTTCCACCGACTGGCGGTTGTCCACGCCCGGCAGAATCTGGCCTGCCAGCGCCTGGTCGTAGATGAAACCCTGATGGCCACGCAGCTGGCCGCAGCCGGACAGCAGCGGCAGAGCGGCAAGCCCGATCAGCAGAGCTGCCCGTTTGGTGCGGCTAAGCGGCGCGCGGAGTGTAGGAGCTTTGCTGATCATCATCTTTCCTTGGCGTGCGTCCGCCTGACTGTCGAGATGCAGGGCGATGGACATGGGCCTTGCAGCCTCACCCATCTCTTGCAACTTGCCGTTGACGCCTCAATATGCACTTAGCCCCTGCATCACAAGTGGCCAATGAATTGTGGCTTAACGCTGCCTGCTCCATCTGGAAAAGCTGAACCATGTCCGTCCTCTCCCGTATCTTTGCCCGCAAGGACCCCCGCGAACAGGCGCGTCCGGCCTATGACCGCGTCGTGGCGCTGGGCCGCGACCCCTATTGGTATCTCGATGGCGGAGTGGCAGACAGCGTCGATGGCCGGTTCGAGGCGGTGATGACGGTGCTGGGCGCGGTGCTGCTGCGGCTGGAACGCGACGATGCCGACACCACGGTACGGCATTTTTCGGTGCATCTGGCCGAACTGTTCGTCGATGACATGGATGGCCAGCTGCGCCAGAACGGCGTCGGTGACCTGATCGTCGGCAAGCATATCGGCAAGATGATGAGCGCGCTGGGCGGCAGGCTGGGCGCCTATCGCGGCGCGCTGGAAGCGGGCGATGGAGCGCTGCTCGCCGATGCGCTGCGCCGCAACCTGTACGGCGACGCCACCGTCGGCGATGCCGCGGTGGCCGCTGCCGCGCAGCACCTGATGGCGCTGTACGCCCGGCTCAAGGCCCTGCCCGTGAGCGCAATCCTGCAGGGCGATTTCTGATGCAGCCGCCTGTGGAATTCTCGCGGCCGGTCGATCTGCGCGCACTGCCGCGCCAGCAGATCGATCTGGTCGCCAACAAGACCGAACGCGCCGCGCTCGCGCGCCGGTTCTTTATCGTCTCGATCGATGCCTTGAAGGCGACAGCGACGGTCGAGGAAACCGACCGGGGGGTAGAGGTTCGCGGCACGATCACCGCCATCCTGGTACAGAGCTGCGCGATCTCGGCGGAGGATTTTCCGGTGCGGATCGCATCGGACTATCGCCTGCGGTTCGTGCCCGAAGCCGATTACGAGGCGGCGATGCAGGCCGCGGGCGACGAAGTCGAACTGGCCGCGGACGATCTCGACACCATCGCCTATTCGGGCAGCACGCTCGATCTGGGCGAGGCGATCGCACAGACGCTGGCGCTGGAGATCGATCCGTTTGCCGAGGGGCCCGGGGCGGATGCGGCGCGCGCCGAATACGGCTTTTCCACCCCCGAAGACAGCGGGCCATTCGCCGCGCTCAAGGCGCTGCAGACCAAGAAGAGCTGATCGCGGGGATCGGGGGCGGCCCCCTCAGGGCACCCCGGCATTGCCCAGCATCCGGTCAATGGTGCGCACGGCTGCGGCATATTCGGGCGAATCGACCGCAGTGTAATCGCGCTCGAACGCCGCCCGATCGAGCCCTTCGGGCCTTGTCAGCAGTTCGGGCGGCAGAATCTGGTCCTGCGTGATCGCGACCAGCCGGGTTTGCACCGTGCGCGCCAGCTGCGGTTTGACCGCCGCCATGGCAAATCGTTCGCCCGAGCGGTCCGCGGCCAGATCGACGAACGAAAAGCCGCTGCCGCCTTCGCTGCTGTCCGCCAGTTCCTTCCACGTCCCCATCGATCGGGCGACCTGGCTGCCCAGCGTGGCCGAGATAGCGGCCGACAGCGCCCAGTGCTTGGCCAGATCCTCGCGCCCCGCCAGCGTTATCGGGTCTGCGCTTGCGCCGCAATCCGCCACCAGCGCGCGGGCCGACCCTGCCAGCTTCTCGCGATATTCGGGCACCGCGCGCATCGCGATCGCGGTCAGCAGCACGCGGTTGTGATCTTCAGCGCTGATGCCTGCGGGAGGCTTCTGCGCAGCTGCCAGCCGCACCAGCTTGGGCAGATCCGCCCCGGCGGTGCCGGCGATCGCGCAATAGGCGGCGGCGAGCCTTTCGGGGTCGGGGGTGGTGCCGCCCGCCTGGGCGAGCCCCGCCAGCGCCGCCCCGCGCCCGGGATTGACCAGCACCACCCGCGCCTGGTCCGGCGCTATGGTGAAGCGCCTGAGCGCCTGTTCCAGCGCCACCGGCTTTGCCGCATCGCCTTGCGCCTGGCGCCATAGCCGCGCCAGCGCCCAGTGGCTCAGCCATTGCGGCACGGGTACGCGGCCGATGGTCACGGCCAGGTCGGGCAGCGCGGCAGCCTTCGAATCTTCCGTCGGGCGCACCAATGCGACCGCATTGACCCAAAGTCCCGCACCAAGCTCGCGGCTCATGTCGACGACCATCTCGCCGCCGCGCGATTGCCCTGGGAGGGCAGCAGGCTGCAGCCGTGCGCGGATGCGCAGCGGGGCCAGCGCCTCGCTGGCAAGCCCTGCCAGTCCGTCGAGCTCGCGCTGCGTCACGGTGATCTGCACCAGCGCGCCGCGCCGGGTATCGCTGCCCGTGATCTGCTGCAGGGCATTGCGCGCTGCAGCCGCGCTTGCGGTATCGGGGGTGGCAGCTTCGGGAACCAGCGGCGTCAGGCTGAGCAGCGCCAGCGCGGCAGTGACCAGCACCGCCAGCAGCGCGGCGAGGAGCCACCGTCCGCGCCTGCGGGCGCCCCGCGCGGGCTTGGCAGAATCGGTCGGGCTGGGCTCGGGCGGGGTCATGGGTCAGGCCTGCGCAAAGGGGCGTCCGGCATGACGCATCACGAAAAAGGGAGGCAGCGGCGTGGTGAGCATGCACGAAAAAGCGCCGGAAATCGAACGATCCCGGCGCTTTTGCGAAGTTTTGGCGATGAGCGCTGGCGCTTATGCGGCGGGCAGAGCTGCCTGTGCCTGCTTGACCAGGGTCTTGAAGACCTCGGCTTCGTGCATGGCGAGATCGGCCAGAACCTTGCGGTCCAGTTCGACGCCTGCCAGCTTCAGACCGTGCATGAACTGGCCATAGGTGAGGCCCTCCATGCGGGTCGCAGCGTTGATGCGCACGATCCAAAGAGCGCGGAAATTGCGCTTCTTGGCCTTGCGGTCGCGATACGCGTACTGGCCTGCCTTTTCGACGGCCTGACGGGCGATGCGGATGGTATTCTTGCGACGGCCATAATAGCCCTTCGCCTGTACGAGAATGCGCTTGTGCTTGGCGCGGGTGGTAACACCCCGTTTGACGCGTGCCATATGCTATATCCTTTGATTATCGAGAACTTGAGAAACGGTAAGGCGGGATCAACCCAGGCCGTACGGCGCCCATTTCTTGATGGTCTTGGCATCGGCATCCGAGATGACCGAGGTGCCACGATTCTGGCGGATATACTTCGCATTGTGGCTCATCAGACGGTGACGCTTGCCAGCGACGCCATGCTTGATCTTGCCGGTGGCGGTGAGCTTGAAGCGCTTCTTCACACCGCTCTTGGTCTTCAGCTTGGGCATTTTGGTCTCCTTCGTTGGAAGTCCGTATACAAGCGAACATGGCAGCCCATAACCAGCCAGCCCGCTTTGTCGGAAGCGTGCGCGCCTAGCGGGATTCGGTGACGAATGCAAGGCGGCAGTTGGGAGGCATGTGCGGAGGCGGCAGGTGCCACCTCCGCAGCAAGGCTCACACCCGGTGCATCGCGCAGACCTTGTTGCCGGCAGGGTCGCGCAGATAGGCAAGGTACAGCTTCATGCCTGCGCCTTCGCGCACGCCCGGCGGATCCTCGATCGCGGTGCCGCCATGCGCCAGGCCTGCGGCATGCCAGGCATCGGCCTGCTCGGCCGAGGTCGCGGCAAAGCCGATGGTGCTGCCGTTGCCGCAGCTGGCCGGTTGGCCGTCGATCGGCTTGGTCAGCAGGAACAGTCCGCCATTGTGCATGTAGATGACGCGGCCCTTGGGGTCGACCATTCCGGGTTTGCCGCCCAGCGCGGTTATCGTTGCGTCGTAGAACGCCTTGGACGCGTCGATATCGTCCGCGCCCAGCATGACGTGTGAAAACATGAAACTCTCCTGTCGTTAACCGGCCAACTTTTAACCGGATAGTTAAATCACCATGGACAAGCCGTCTGGCCCTCGTCAATATCCGGCAGGCGCAAAGACAGCCATTGGCCGCCAAAGGTCAAGGCAAAAGGGAAGAGGGACGGGCGATGAGGCTGAAGGCTCTGATGGGGGCGGCGCTCGCGCTGCTGGCGGCGGCATGTTCGGGCGGCGGCGAGACCGCGACGACCGGCACCACCGGGATCGATGGCGCGCGGATCATCAAGGCCGATGGCGGTGAATGGCTGAGCTATGGCCGCACCTATGACGAGCAGCGCTACAGCCCGCTCGACCAGATCAACCCCGGCAATATCGGCGAACTGGGCTTGGCCTGGTATGCCGACATGGACACCGCGCGCGGCCAGGAAGCCACGCCACTGGTGATCGACGGCAAGATCTACGTCACCACCGCCTGGTCCAAGGTGAAGGCCTATGACGCCGTCACCGGCAAGCCGCTTTGGGATTTCGACCCCAAGGTGCCCGGCGAGACCGGGGTCAAGGCATGCTGCGATGTCGTCAACCGGGGTCTTGCCGCCTGGGGCAACATGCTGTTCCTCGGCACCCTCGATGGTCGGCTGATCGCACTCGATCGCGGCACGGGGCGCGAGATCTGGAGCACGGTGACCGTCGATCAGACCAAGTCCTATACCGTTACCGGCGCACCGCGCGTCATCGATGGCATGGTGATCATCGGCAATGGCGGCGCCGAGTTCGGCGTGCGCGGCTTTGTCGCGGCCTATGATGCGGCGACCGGCAAGCAGTTGTGGAAATTCTACACTGTCCCCGACCGCCCCGGCGCCAACGAGGCAGAATATCTCAAGACCGCCGAGAGCAGCTGGAAGGGCGAATACTGGAACATCGGCGGCGGCGGCACCGTCTGGGACGCGATGGCCTATGACCCCGAACTCGGCCTGCTCTATGTCGGCGTCGGCAACGGGTCCCCATGGAACCAGGCCTATCGCTCGCCCGGCGGCGGCGACAACCTGTACCTGTCCTCGATCGTCGCGATCCGAGTGAAGACCGGCGAGTATGCCTGGCATTACCAGACCACTCCGGGCGAAACCTGGGATTATACCGCCACCCAGCACATCATGCTTGCCGATCTCGAGATCGACGGCAAGCTGCGCAAGGTGCTGATGCAGGCGCCCAAGAACGGCTTCTTCTATGTCATCGACCGCGCAACCGGCGAATTCATCTCCGCCAACAATTTCGTGCCCGTGAACTGGGCGACCGGGGTCGACCAGGCCACCGGACGGCCGATCGAGAACCCGGAAGCGCGGGTCGACAAGACCGGCAAGCCCTTTGTCGTCTCGCCCGGCCCGCTGGGTGCGCACAACTGGCATCCGATGGCATTCGACGCCAAGCAGAAACTGGTGTTCATCCCCGCGCAGATCACCGCCTATCCCTATATCCCAGCGGCGGGATGGAAGCCTTCGAAACTGGGCTTCAACGTCGGCATGGATACCGCGAACAACGCGATGCCCGCCGACAACGCGGTGCGCGAGGCGGCGCGCAAGGCGACCAAGGGCGTGCTGATCGCCTGGGACCCGGTCGCGCAGAAGGAGCGTTGGCGCGTCACCCTGGGCGGGCCGTGGAACGGCGGCGTGCTGGCGACCGCAGGCGGGCTGGTGTTCCAGGGCAATGCGATGGGCAATTTCGTCGCGTATGATTCTGCGCAGGGCAGGCAATTGTGGAGCTTCCCGGCGCAGACCGGCGTGGTCGCCGCGCCGATGACCTTTGCGATCGACGGCCAGCAATATGTCGCGGTGCTCGCTGGATGGGGCGGCGCCTGGGCGATCACCGCAGGCGTCTTGAGCGACATGTCGGGCCCGGTGCGCAACATCTCGCGGCTGCTGGTGTTCAAGCTGGGCGGCAAGGCCAAGCTGCCCGATATGCCCGCCGCCGATGAGCTGCCGCTCGATCCGCCGGCGCTCACCGCTGCTGCGGACGTGGTGCAGGGCGGTGCGACGCAATATGGCCGTTATTGCACGGTGTGCCATGGCGATGCCGCGATCCAGGCCTCGGGCCGCGGCGGCATCATCCCTGATCTGCGCTATTCCGGCACGCTGGCCAGCCCCGAGAACTGGCAGACGATCGTCCATGGCGGTGCGCTCAAGGACAATGGCATGGTGAGCTTTGCCTCGGTGATGACGAAGCCTCAGATCGACAGCATCCGCCACTATGTCATCGCCCGCGCCAATGAGGACAAGGCGCTGATGGCCAAGGCAGGGGCGCCGAAAAAGGTGGCGATGAGATAGCAGGGGACAGGCCCGTTGCGCTCCAGGTCAGCCGCCCGCACCTGTGCGGGCGGGGCTGGTGGAGCCGAGGGGAATCGAACCCCTGACCTCGTCATTGCGAACGACGCGCTCTCCCAACTGAGCTACGGCCCCTGATCGTCCGGTGGGAAAATCCGGTGCAGGCGATATACTGGCTCGCCCGCCACCGATCCAGCCGGAAAATGCGGCGCGCGCGTGCCGGTCAGTCGCCGCTGGAGGGCAGGATCGTCGGCAGTACCGGCGGATTGGAGGCTGCCGCAGGCGCGGTGCCCGATGCGTTGGTGGGCTGGACCATGCCGCTGGCCTGTGCGGCCTGTGCGGCCTGCGCAGCGCGCATCTCGGGGCTGCCGTACAGCGCGATCCACTTCTGCAGGTCGGTCTGATAGCCTTCATAGGATGCGTAGAAGCGGTCGAAAACGCCTTCAAGCGTCGGCAGCGCGCGCGCCGAGAAGGCGACCAGATCCTTGGACGGGATCGCTGCGGCTTCCTGGCCCAGCACCAGGGCAGCTTCGCAGAAGTCGTTCTTGGTCGGCGGGAAGGCGAAGAAATTGTAAACCTGGGTGTTTTCGGTATCGCGGATGCGGGCATAGCCTGCGCCATGGCGCTTGCGGTACGTTTCCTCGACGCTTCTGTTGACCCGGTCGAGCTCGCGCTTGTGGGTCTTGAGGAACAGGTTGTAATCGTCGGCGATGCGGAAATGCTGGGGGCTCTGGCAGTTGAGCGCAGCGACGTTGAACGCGGCGCGGAAATACCACAATTTCTCGTTGTCATCGATATCGCGCATTGGCGTATCGCGCAGGCCGTCGGCGCGCAGCGCGGGCACGGTCATCGCCAGCATCGCGTTCGAGGGCGGGCTGGGCATGCGCGGCGGGGCGACAACCACCGGCGGCGGCGGCGGGGCAACCGCGACCGGCGCGGGCTTGGCGCCGCCACAGGCCGAAATCACGGTGGTCATGCCGGCCGCGACGGCCAAGGCTGCTGCACGGTTGAGGCCCATACGTGCCATTTGCTGTTTCTCCTGGTGGCGCGCGCAGGGACATGTGTCCCGCCGCGTTCTCTTAAGCATGATTCTATGCCCGCCAAGCGATGATCTCAACACCAAAACGGTGAACCGTGAAATGGCCGGCAGCAAAGGGCGAGCCGCAGCTGCGACGAGGCGAGTCCCTCGAGCGACCGGCCGAGCCGGGCGCCGACCGCGCAGCATGACAATGGCAGACAAAAAAACCCGGCGGATTGCTCCGCCGGGTTGTCAGTGTTCCAGGGCTTTCCGGGCAATCAGTCGCGACTGCCCATGATGCTCAGCAGCGCCTGGAACATGTTGATGAAGTTGAGATAGAGGCTCAGCGCGCCCATGATCACCACCTTGCCCATCATGTCGGTTCCGGCGACATAGGCATAAGTGCTCTTGAGACGCTGGGTGTCATAGGCGGTGAGGCCTGCGAAGATCAGGACCGCGGCATAGCTGATGACCAGACCCATCACCGACGACTTGAGGAAGATGTTGAGCAGGCTGGCGACGATCAGGCCGACCAGACCCATGATCAGGAAGCTGCCCCAACCGGTCAGGTCCTTCTTGGTGGTGTAGCCGAACAGGCTGAGCCCCGCGAACGCCGCTGCGGTCGAGAAGAACGCCAGCGCGACGCTTTCACCGGTATAGACCAGGAACACCGTCGACATGCTCAGGCCCATCAGCAGCGCGAAGCCCCAGAACATCGCCTGCAGCGCGGCGGTCGAGAACTTGTCCATGCCGAAGCTCATCGCGAAGACGATCGCGAGCGGCGAGAAGATGATCAGGTACTTCATCAGGCCGGGGCCGAACATGATCTGCGCGGCCATGCCCGACTGGGCAAACAGCAGCGCGACAACGCCGGTCAGCAGGATGCCGCTGGTCATGTAGTTGTAAATGGACAGCATATAGGAACGCAGGCCAGCATCCGTTGCGGCGCTGGCTCCCACACCCTGTTGCGCATCGAACGAACCGGCACGAAGTCGATCCGTCGTACGAGGATCAAAACGGTCAGCCATCGAAAAATTCTCCTTTGCCCGGCATAGTTGCCGGATGGACACAATATCACCCTTCACCACCGGAATTTCAAGCGAAACCGGTGTTCTGTTCGTCGTGCTTTGCTACGGAACTCCTTAACCATGCGCCTGTTCCTTGCTCTTGTCCCGCCGGTGGAGGTCCGCCGCAGCCTGCTCGCCACCATGCACGCGCTTGCCGGCGCGCGCTGGCAGAGCGATGCACAGCTGCACGTGACCCTGCGTTTCATCGGCGATGTCGATCGCCACGCCGCCGACGCGCTGATGCTCGCGCTGCGCCGCGAGCGGTTCGCGCGTATCGAGGCGCGGCTCGACGGTTTCGGGTTCTTTGATCGGCGCGAGCGGGTCGACCAGCTCTGGGCAGGCCTTTCGCCGCGCGATCCGCTGGAGAGGTTGCATGCACGGCTGGACCGGCTGTGCGTCGGCATCGGGCTCGAGCCGGAAGGGCGCAAATACGTTCCGCACATCACGCTCGCCCGGTTCGCGCGGACCATGGCGCCCTCGGCTGAGCAGCTCGCCGCCTGGCTGGGCGCGCAGCCGCTGTTGCCGGCTGACACGTTCGCCTTTGACCGGCTGGTGCTGATGGAGAGCCATATGGGCCGCGACGGCAGCGTCTATGAGCCGGTGTTCGAGGTGGGGATGGAGTAAATCCTCGCCGTTCCGGGAGAGGATTTGCGCAGGGCAAATCTACTCGATCTCCACCACCATTCCCGGCTTCAACTTCGGCAGCAGCGCGTCCATGTTGCTTCGCGCAATCGCCACGCAGCCTTCGGTGCTGCGCTCGGCTACCGGTTTCGCCTCATTCCACAGATGGAAGAAGATCGCGCTGCCTTCGCCGGGCACCGGCGGCGTATCGTTGTGGCCCAGCACCAGCACCACGTCGTACAGCATGTCCTCGCGCTGCAGCGTCTCGGCGCTGAAGCCGTGGGGCAGGCGCACCGGGCAGTTGTAGGCGGGGTCGGCAGGATCGTCCGACCAGCCATCGCCCGGCGAGGTCCAGCGCCACGGCAGCGCAAGGCCCGGCGGCGGGGTGGCGCGGCCGGGGCGAAACAGCACCGCGCGAATTGGCCAGCGGCCCAGCGGTGTGCAGCCATCTCCCTCGCGCTTGGCATCGGCAGCGCACGCCCCGCTGCGGCCGATGCTGCAGGGCACCTGCCAGTCACCCAGGGTCACCGTCAGCGCCTGGGCATCGACGCGGATGGTATCGCTCACAACTGGTGCCCGGTCCGGTCACGCTTGGTGACCAGATAGTGCGCGTTGTGGGGGTTGGCGGGGATCTGCAGCGGCAGCCGCTCGGCGATGGTCACGCCGAGGCTGGCGAGCACCGCCTGCTTTTCGGGATTGTTGGTCATCAGACGGATCGCGGGAACGTGCAGCGCTTTGAGCATCTGCGCGGCCACTGCGAAATCGCGCGCGTCGGTCGGAAAGCCCAGCCGGTTGTTGGCATCGACCGTATCGAAGCCCTGATCCTGCAGCTGATAGGCGCGCAATTTGTTGATCAGCCCGATGCCGCGGCCTTCCTGACGCAGATAGAGCAGGATCCCCCATTGCGCGTGCGCCATTGCGTGCAGCGCGCCGTGCAGCTGCGGGCCGCAATCGCATTTCAGGCTGCCCAGCACGTCGCCGGTCAGGCATTCGGAGTGCAGCCGCACCACCGGCAGGCTGTCATCGGGGGTGCCGACGATCAGCGCGACATGCTCGTGGAAGTCGGCGTCCGAGCGGAAGGCGACGATCTCGGCGGTATCGCTGGTGCTGACCGGAAGCCGCGCGCGTGCTGCGATGCGCAGCGTGGTGGGGTCGGCGTACGCGGCAACATCGGCTGGGGTAACACGGGGCGCCTCGGCCTCTGCCTCGGTCAGGATATGATAGGCCGGAAGCAGCCCCGCCAGCCGCGCGAGCTGCATCGCGGCCTCCGCCGCCTGGGGGGAGGGCAGCGGCTGCGCGGCGAACGGCCCCTTCATCGGGCGGGACAGATCGAGCGAGGGATCGGCGATCGCCACCGCCAGCGCCGAATCGAGCGCGCCTGGCACCGCGATGCACACCGGCGCATCGGGCCGGGCTGCGTCCTTCTGGTTGGCAAGCTTGAGTGTGATCGCTCGTGCTGCGGAGATCAGCAGCCGCGGCTGGGCAGCTTCGGGCGCCGCGCCGGTTTCCACCGGACGCAGGGCCAGCTGCCCGTCGGGCGCATCGACAATGATATCCCAGCCCCGGGCCAGCGCATCGAGCGCCCGGGCCGCAGCGCGCGCGTTCATGAGATGGCAGGCTCCATCAGAACAGGAACTCGCTGATCAGCGGGGCGTGGTCGGAGGGCTGGGGCCAGCCGCGGCAGGGCTCGACCACGCGGTGGCTCTTGACCGTCTCGACGATGTCGGGCGACACCCAGATATGGTCGAGCCTGCGGCCGCGATCGGACACCGACCAGTCGCGCGCGCGATAGCTCCACCACGTGAACAGCCGTTCGGGCGCGGGATAGAATTTGCGGCCGATGTCGACCCAGTTGTGCGCATCCTGCATCGCCTTCAGCCGCTCGATCTCGATCGGCGTATGGCTGACGGTGTTGATCAGCTGCTTGTGGCTCCACACGTCATCTTCCAGCGGGGCGATGTTGAAATCGCCCAGGATGATGGTGCGACCTGTCAGGCCGCTCGACCATTGCGTCATTCGCTCGATGAAATCGAGCTTCTGGCCGAATTTGGGGCTGACGTTGCGGTCGGGGATCTCGCCGCCGGCCGGAACATAGACGTTCTCCAGCCGCACGGTGCCGCCCAGCGGGCCGGTTATATTGACGCCGATGTGCCGCGCCTCGCCATTGGCCTGCCAGTCGAGCCGGTTGTCGTCGCTCAGCCGCACCTTGGCGATGATGGCCACGCCGTGATGCATCGGCTGGCCGTTCAGCTTCTGGAAGTTGTAGCCAAGCTGGCGGAAGGGTCCCTCGGGAAAGTCGTTGTTGATGACCTTCGTCTCCTGCAGGCACAGGATGTCGGGCTGTTCCTCAGCCAGAAAACGCTGCACCGAGTCCAGCCGGAAACGGACCGAGTTGATGTTCCATGATGCGATCTTGAGGGGGGTTGCCATGGCAAGGCTCTAGCCAGCGATGTGCGCAAACCCAAGCCCTAAACACTCCGGTCGGCGGAAAAGAGCGCAAAAAACCCTCGTCCCGGGGGCATTGGAACGAGGGTTCTTTTTTGCGTTCGTCACGCTTGGTTGAAGCCGGTGGTTCGTCAAGGTAACAGGGGGAAACCTTGGCGCCGTCTTCGAAAACCGTTCTAGTCAGCCAAGCCTGTCTGCCATGTGAACAGATTTGCGAGCCTTTCGCAGTTCGTCGAACGGCAAAGGCGGTTCGTCTGCGCTTGCGATGTGATGATCAACTCTTCGTCGTCACCCCCGCGCACGCGGGGCCTCGCTTTCTCTCGCGCCGTTCGGATTCAAGCGGGATTTCCGCCTTCGCGGGAATGACGATGAACTATTGTAAGGAGATCAAGCCTAGCGGCGCGGGCCCTTTGCGCGCGGATCGGTCCAGGCGAACGCGCTGTCGGCAACCGCGACATTGTACTGCTGGCCAGACAGGCGGATGGTGGTGCGCTTGTTCTGCGAATCGAGCGCGACCCAGCCGACCAGCGACAATCCGCCCGGCGCCGCACCGCTGCGCGTGAAGATCAGCGTGATCACCCCATATTCGGGGCGCTTGGGATCGCGCACCTCGACACTGACGACATCGGGGTCGTTGGTCTGCAGAAGCTTGCCGTATTTGGTGAGATCGCGATTAGGATCGAGCAGCGCGCCCAGCGGCGAGTTGCGGATCGGCCAGCGCTGAACCTGCTTGACCTGATAGTCGATCATCGTGAGCGCGCGGCCATCGCTGACGATCAGCAGCTGCGCGTCCTTCTGATATTCGAAGCGGATCCTGCCCGGCTGCTTGAGCGTCAGCGTGCCGCTGAGCGTCTGGCCGGTGCGATCGGTCTGGGTGAAGCCGGCGCGCAGCGACTGCATCGCCTTGAGGTGCCGGGACACCTGCGCCAGATCCCCGCCGGGGTTTGCCTGCTGGCCTGCCTGGCCGATGGCAGCCTGGGGCAGGGCAAGCGGCGCTGCGACCATGGAGGTCGCGAGCAGCGCGGCGGCGATGGGACGGAACCGGAACTTCAGCATCTGGGGCGGGCTTTCATCTAGGAAGGAACCCCAAGCCCCTGGGCGCAGCCGATTGAACCGGCGCTGAATTGCCGGTTCATCTGGCGTGCGCACCCAAGATTACTTGATCTTGGCTTCCTTGAACTCGACGTGCTTGCGCGCGACGGGATCGTACTTGCGGAAGCTCATCTTCTCGGTGGTGTTGCGCGGGTTCTTCTTGGTGACATAGAAGAAGCCGGTGCCTTCGGTGCTGACCAGGCGGATTTTCACAGTGGCTGGCTTGGCCATGACCTGTTCCTTTGGGTTTGGATGATGTTGCGATGGTGCCCGGCCTGCGCCGGACACCGGAAATTTAAGCGAATCAAAAAAACAAAGAGCGGCACAAATGGCCGCCCTGAATATGCGAGCGCCGCCCTTGCCGCAACGCCCCCGGCTTGTCAAGCACGGCGCCCCGCACAGGCCGCCTGCCGCCGCACGATCAGCCTTGCCCAAAAATTAACCCAGCTGTGACACTGTGCAGCATCACAGGCGGACAGCAGGAGCGGTTATGCAGGACCCGGCAGCATCGGACAGCACGGAAGACCGGCTGAAGCTGGCGCGCCAGCAGCTGCGCATGCAGGCGGGCCATGTCCGCGCCATCGCATGGCGGGTTTCGCGCGCCGAGCTTGCCGTCCAGATCGACCGGATGCGCCGCATCGCCGACAGCAACGCCATGCCGTGTGTCAGCGATCTGGCGCACGGGCTGGAGCATCTGCTCGCCAATGGCTGGAGCCGGACGATGGCACGGCACTATTTCGATGCGATGGACGAGGCGATCGCCAGCGACTGCGGCAACGCCGACATGCGCGCAGCGGTGCTGGCCTCGATCGCGGTGCGCGGGGCACGCTGATTTGCGCTATCGTCCGCGCTGATGGAAGCCTTTGTCACGACATTGCTGCTCACCGCCATCGTCCAGACAGGCGATCGCAGCCAGCTGCTGTGCGCAGGCCTCGCGATGCGATTCGACCGGCGCGCGTTGTTGATCGCGGCAGTGGCGGCGGCGAGCGTCGCGGGGGCCGCGATCGCAGCGATCGGCGGCCAGGTGGTGGGCGACTGGATCAGCCGCGATGCGCTTTCGCTGTTCTATGCGCTGTCGCTGCTGTTTGCCGGGCTGGGCATGCTCGGCTGGCGCAGGCCGGTCGATCTGTTGCAGGGCTGGCGCATCGGACCGTTCTTCACGACGCTGTTTGGGGTGATGATCCTGCAGTTCGGCGACAAGGGGCAGTTCATCGTCGCAGCGACAGCGGCGCGCAGCCATGATGCGCTGTGGCCGCTGCTGGGCGGGGCGACGGGAACCGTCATCGGGCTAATCCCGGGGATCGTATGGCAGGACGAGCTTGCCCGCTGGCCGCTGCGTCCGGTGCGGATCGGCGCGGGGCTGTGCATCGCAGCACTCGGCATCCTGCTGGCGCTGAGCGCCTTCGGGCTGGTGTAGCCGTCCCCGCAGCACGCGCTGCGAGCCTTGCGATCACAGTAACGCAAGAAATTGTCATGCCAATTGCGGCATCACAACCTATGTTAACATCAGCCAATTCACAGCAACAGGAGACACGTCATGGGAAATAAAAAGGGCGACAATGCAGGCAAGGCGCTGGCGGATGCCATGAACGGTCTGCTGGCGGACAGCTTTGCGCTGTATCTCAAGACCAAGAACTTCCACTGGCACGTCGCAGGGCCGCATTTCCGCGATTATCACCTGCTGCTCGATGACCACGCCACCCAGATCCTCGCAATCACCGATGCGATCGCCGAGCGGGTGCGCAAGAACGGCCACCGCACGCTGACCTCGATCGGCGACATCGCCAAGCGCCAGACGATTGCCGACAACGACAAGTCGGGCGTGGCGGCCGAGGCGATGCTCAAGGAGCTGCGCGACGACAATCTGGCGTTTGTCGCCAAGCTGCGCGAGGTCAAGGAACTGGCGGGTGATGCCGGCGACAATGCCACCGATGGCATCGTCGACGATTGGACCGACCAGGCGCAGGAACGTGCCTGGTTCCTGACCGAGACGCTGGGCAAGTAAACTCTCGCTGATGCACGGCTGCAACACGCCGTGCCGGATCTCAGGAGCCACCCACCCCCCTGAATATGGGGGTGGGGGCACCTGAAGGTTAACGTTTGCAGGCCTTTATCGCGCCGACGCGCAAGAAAATGTGTCCAGACGGCAACACTGTCACACAATCTTAATGCCCCGCGCCGCGCCGCGTTGCGTTTAATTCAGCGCAAGCTAATTTCCTGAACAACGCAAAGTTTTTCAGGGGATGATAATGACCAACAGGAATGCACGTTTGCAAAAGGCGATCAGTAGCGGCGTAGCCGCGACGGCGCTGGCAGTTGCGCTGGCCGCCGCGCCTGCTGCTGCCATCGAAGCCAACGCCAGCGCCGCTTCGGATGTGCGCAACGCGCTTGTCTCGGACGGCCTCGCCCCGCATTTCGATCTGACCAGCAGCATCACCACGGGCGGCCTTGACCTCCAGACGGTGCGTCTGGACATCGACGCCGCCCAGCTCGATCCGCAAATTCTGATCGCCAACCCCAACACCCCCATCACGGCGCGCGATCCGGTCAACATCACGGGCATCGCCCAGATGGTTGTCGACAACGGCAATGGCGGCGTCGGCCTTTGCACCGGTTCGCTGATCAACCCGCGCACCATCCTGTTCGCCGCGCACTGCGTCAACAGCCGCGCTGCAACGGCCTATGGCGCCAATTCGGGCGGCGTCGGCATCGCTTTCGGCTTCGAAACCAACACCCGCGCCAACGCGCCGGGCGAGGTCGACGAGCTGGTTCGCTGGCTGCTGGGCACCAATGGTCAGGGCCGGTTCCAGACCAACACCGCGCAGGCCTTGTACAACGTCAACGCGGTTGCCTATCACCCCCGCTCGGTCGAGCCGGGCAACGGCTTCCGCTATGCCGACGTTGCGGTCGCATCGCTCGACACCCCGGCGGTCGGCATTCCGACCTGGTCGCTGCTGCTGTCGCAGCTGCCCCAGCCGAGCGCGATCACCGCAGCAAGCGGCACCGGCTACCATGTCAACCTTGCCGGCTATGGCGGCAATGGCACCGGTACCTCGGGTACACTTCCGATCGATTTCCGTCGCCGTACTGCGGAAAACTGGCTGGGCGCGCTCACCTCGCTCGATGACTTCACGTCCTTCCTGTTCGGTGTGGCGCCTGCCGGTCTGCCGCAGAACTTGTACTGGATCGATTTCGATGATCCGCGGCGTGGCACGGCCGCAGCCAGCCCGTTCGACTTCAACGCCTTCCGCGACAATGCCCTTCCCCGTGAAGGCAACACCGCAGGCGGCGACTCGGGTGGCCCGCTGATCCTCGATCGCACCTTTGCGCGCGAAGTCATCATCGGCGTGCTGTCGGGCGGCTATACCCGCTTCTTCAACGGCCAGCCTGCCAACAGCTTCGGAACCGCGTCCTTCTATCAGCCGCTGTATCTGTATTGGGACTGGATTGCCGAGAACAATCCCTATCGCTACGTCACGGCTGCAGCCGGAAACCGCAACTGGACCGATCCCACCCACTGGATCACGTCGCAGGACCCCAACTACTTCATCATCGGCCCCAACGGCCAGCTCATCAACGGTACGCCGACCTCGGCTGGCGGAACCACGGTGGATATCAGCGGCAAGTTCGGTCAGGCCTGCTTCCAGTCGGGTGGCTCGAGCGAATGCGTCGACTTCAGCAACGGTCGCACCACGGTCGAGCAGAAGCCGATCGGCACCGATGGTATCGGCGACAATGCCGGCACCGCGAACTTGACCAGCGGTATCGGTGAAGCGGTGATCGAAGGCGCGGCGGCATCCGCTCAGATCAGCGCGCAGATCAGCCCGTCGGATCCGGTCAGCTCGGCAAGCATCCCGCTGCCGCCGGCCACCATCGCCAACGGCCTGCCGGGCGCGACCAATTTCGTGCCCAACAACAGCGCTGGCAATCGTGCCACCGGTGTGCTGCCGCGTTACTTCGACGTCACTTTGGCGGCTGCCGGCACAACCACGCTCGACACGGCGGTCACCATCGACCGCTTCCGCCTGAACGGCGTGTCGGCCGCGCTGAACATCACCTCGACCGGCTCGCTTACCAGCCTGATCGATGTGACGCAGACCATCGGCTCGATGCAGATCAACGGCAGGCTGACCTCGGTCGGGGATTACTTCCTGATGGCAGGCGGACTGAGCGGCACCGGAACCCTCCGGGCACCGTTCTTCACCAGCGTCGCCGGAACGATCTCGCCGGGCGCAACCGGCAACGCCGGAACGATCGGCACGCTGACGATCGACGGCAACGCCATCCTGTCCTCGGCCACGCAGTATCTGGTCGATGTCGGCGCCGGCGTGTCGGATCGTCTGGCGATCACCGGATCGGCAAGCCTCGGGGGCCGCGTGATCGTCTCGCCGGTCGCCGGGTACACCATCAAGAACGGTGATACCTATCGCATCGTCACCACCGGCGGCACCATCAGTGCAGGGTTCAACTCGGCCGCGCCGATCAGCGCGATCCTGACCCCGGTGCTGACCACCAGCGCCAACGCCGTCGACATGCGGATCACTGCGGGTCAGTATCGCAACGTGATCGATCCGTTCTCGCTGGTGCAGCGCTCCTATGCGGGCATTCTCGACAGCAACCGCAGCGCAGAGCGCAACTTCGCGGACGTCTATCTGCGCACCGATCTGATGTCGGCTTCGCAGATCCAGTCGACCTTCGAAGCGCTGGCGCCGTTCACCGAATCGGCTCGTCTGAGCCTGGGTGAAGCCGTGCTGTCGAGCACCTCGCGCTTCCACCGCACCCGCCTGCAGTCCTCGCTTTCGGGCGATGCCGGTGGCACGATCGCGATGATCGGCCAGCCGCTGAACCTTGCCGCCACCGCGACCAGCGGTGTGGCACTGCCCGGCGCTCTGGCAGCCGCTTCGGCCGGCCAGGACAGCCAGGAAACCGTGATGGATTCGACCTCGCTCAACAGCGATTTCGCGATCTATCTCGGCGGTGGCTATCTCAACGGCAAGTCCTCGCCGATGCCCACCGCGCTGACGCCCAACCGCGACGACAAGTTCGACGGCTTCTTCGTGGTCGCCGGCCTTGAATATCTGCCGCGCGATGGCGTGGTCCTGGGTATCTCGGGCGGCTATTCGGATGTCGACAGCAGCGTCGTCCGCGGCCAGGCCGTGGCCGGCGAGCTGATCGAAGGCAGCGTCTACGGCGCCGTGACCACCAAGAGCGGTCTGGTGTTCGATGGCCGCGTGAGCGCAGGCACGTTCAAGGTCGACACCGCCCGCACCGTCGTGGTGGGTGCCGGCCTGTTCAACCTGGCTTCGAGCGACGACAGCCTGGCGATTACCGCAGAACTCGGCATGTCGGCTCCGATCGTCACCGAAGCGATGGTGATCACCCCGCGGGTTGCTGCCCAGTATCAGTATATCGGCTTTGACGATGTGCGTGAAACCGGTGGCGGTCCGGCTCTGGATATCGATCGCAACAAGTTCGACAGCCTCCAAATCCGCACCGGCATTTCGGCCAGCGCCAAGAAGACCGCGGTCTTCCGGCCCTACATCTATGCCGATTTCGTCTATGATGCGATGGACGGCGATGCGTTCTTCGGTGCCAACTTCGCAGGCAGCACCACCGGCCGCTTTCCGTTCGCCTATCGCTCGGATGACAACAGCTGGGGCGAAGCCGGCGTCGGCCTGACCATCGCCCAGCCGACCTTCGAGTTCACCGCGTCGATCGACACCACGGTGGGCCGTCAGGACTTCCAGGCACAGCAGTACTCGCTCTCGGCGCTGGTCCGCTTCTAAGCACCAGCCCAGGCGCAAGCTTCAAGAAAAAGCCCGTCAGCCGAAAGGCTGGCGGGCTTTTCCGTTGGAGAGGTGGAAACTACAGATGCATGGAACGAAGCCAGCCTTGGAGTGGCAAATCTCCAGTGTTTTACGTCCGGTATGACCGCTTTCGGTGCATTTTGGTTGCACTTGGGGCGGCCGAATTTGGGTGGATAGCTGTCGAAGGGTCAAACCCGCTCAACCCCTAAACACATTCGACCTTAACCGGATAAAGACTTCGCGATCGCACCACGACGCAGAGACTGTGGCCCGCACTCGGAGTCGCCTTTTGGGCCGATCCAGTTCGCGAAAGGCAACCACCCTTTTGAACGAGACAGCTTTGCCCTGACCAATTCGAGTGATGCCTTCCGCAAGGGGTGGGTGCGGAAGTCCCCGCGTGTCGTCATTAATAACTACATGGGGTGATAAATCGTTCGCCAATATATCGGTTTGAATGCAAAGATCTTCTCCTCCATGATTGACAATCGACATTAGTCCGACCAATTTTCGGAGCGGCTTGCCAAGCAATACAATGTCTTCTTCAACGGATGTGATTATAAGTTCGGGATCTACTGAATTATGTTGAGCAGCAGCAAGTGACACACTGTTTGCCGGCAATGTTGCGAATGCCAAGATCAGGATTGTGAAACGCTTTCTCATAACCGAAAATTAGCGGAGCCACCGAATGTTTGCAACGGCCGCTATGGGGTCGTTGCACGAACCCGCTTCGCGGGAGTGGTGTTTGGGGTGAAGCTAAGCTGACGGCGCGGGCGCAGCGCCTGGATTGAACAGTGTCCGTGGTGGGCAGACCATTTCGACTCCTTCAACCTGAGGAGTCGAACGATGAACGAGCTTATAGCGATCGGTACGGTCAGCCCGCTGCGCCAGCGGTTGATCGAGGACATGAACATGCGGCGCTTCAGCCGCGAGACGCAGCGCAACTATATCCGCGATGTTGGACGTTTCGCCACATGGCTGGGACGCTCGCCGCACACGGCAACTGCAGAGGATCTGCGGCGCTTCCAGATCGACCAACGCGAGACCGGCGTTCCGGTGCCGACGATGAACAGCATAGTTGCAGCGCTGCGGTTCTTCTTCACCCACACGCTGGATCGGCCCGATCTGGCGCGCAAGCTGGTGCGCACTTCGCACGCCCGCAAGATCCCCGTGGTGCTGACCCAGGACGAGGTGAAGCGGTTGCTGGAGGCCACGACCTGCCTCAAGCATCAGGCAGCGCTGTCGGTTGCCTATGGCGCGGGACTGCGCGTCGGCGAGGTCTCGGCGCTCAAGGTGCGCGACATCGACAGCAAGCGCATGGTGCTGCGTATCGAGCGTGGCAAGGGTGGCCGATATCGCAACGCCATGCTGCCCGAAGGCCTGCTCGTGCTGCTGCGCGAGTGGTGGCGCGCCGGACGACAACAGGGCGTGTTGCATGCAGACAGCTGGCTTTTCCCAGGCAGAAGCGCGCTGCTGCCGATCAGCACCCGGCAGCTGTATCGCGTCGTCGTCGAGGCAGCCGAGGCAGCGGACATCACAAGGCGGGTCGGCCCGCACACCTTGCGGCACAGCTTCGCCACCCATCTGCTGGAGGACGGGGTCGATATCCGCGTCATCCAGGCGTTGCTGGGCCATGCCAAGCTTAACACCACCGCTTTCTACACACAGGTGGCAACCAAGACGATGCGAGCGGTGATCAGTCCGCTCGACAGGCTGGCCTTGACCTCATCCACCGCGCAGGTGCCCGACGGCTGAGGCCCGGTGCGCACCTCCATAGAGGTGGCCGACATCTTCCGCGTTGCAGGGCCTGGCTATCGCATTGCCCATGCCGGGCATCTGAGCCTGCACCAGCTCAAGATCATGTCGGCCGTCGAGCATTGCCGCACCGCTACAATGGGCGGTCACGTCGAAGCCTGCACAGACTGCGGGCATTGGCGGATCGCCTATAACAGCTGTCGCAACCGGCATTGCCCCAAGTGCCAGGGAGCAGCCGCGCGTACCTGGCTGGCCGAGCGCGAGGCCGACCTGTTGCCGGTGGGCTATTTCCACGTCGTGTTCACGCTCCCGGCACAGGTCAGCGCCATTGCGTTCCACAACAAGGCGCTGCTCTATGACCTGCTGTTCAAGGCCGCCTCCCAGACGATGCTGACCATCGCCGCCGACCCCAGGCATCTGGGCGCACGTATCGGCATTACCGCTGTACTCCACACCTGGGGCTCGGCGCTTACCCATCATCCGCATGTCCATATGATCGTGCCCGGCGGCGGTATCGCGCGTGATGGCGAGCGCTGGATATCTGCGCGCCCGGCCTTTCTTCTGCCCGTCCGTGTCCTGGGCGCCCTGTTCCGCCGCCTGTTCCTCACGCGGCTGATCGCGCTCCACGATGCCGGCAAGCTCGGGTTCTTCGGCAGCCTGGCGCATCTCGCCGAGCGGCGGGCCTTTCTGCGTCATCTGTCACCGGTCCGCAGAAAGCGCTGGGTGGTCTATGCCAAGCCGCCCTTTGCAGGACCTGAGGCGGTGCTCGCCTATCTGGCGCGCTATACCCACCGCGTCGCCATCTCGAACAGCCGCATCCTCCGCTTCGACAGTGAAGGCGTCACGTTCCGCTACAAGGATTATCGCCGCAATGGCGCGCAGCGCCAGCAGGACATGACCTTAGGCGCCGACGAGTTCATCCGTCGCTTCCTGCTGCACAACCTGCCACGCGGGTTCCACCGGATACGCCATTACGGGCTGCTGGCCGGTGCGACCCGCAAGGCCCATCTCGAACACGCCCGCCGACTGCTGGCGGTTGCGCCACCTGCCATCGATGACACGGCTGTCGATCCGCCGGACCATCGGCCACCGTGCCCGTGCTGCGGTGGCAGCATGGTCATCATCGAGACTTTCGAGCGCAGATATCAGCCGCGCGCACCACCGCATCCTGTCAACGCATCCGGGAGAACATCGTCGTGACCCGGCACGGCCTGCCTTCAACCGGCCCCGAAGCGACCGTGCTTCGGGGAGCACAGAGCACTGCGCCATCACCCACCAAAAGCAGACCTGCGCCCTCCAAAATCGGACGGTCCGATTTACGGCAACCCGCTCGTCACCCCAAAAGCAGCCAGTCCGCTTTCAGTTCCGTCCGCTTATCGGCAGCACCCACCGCTGCTCCCACAAGCCCAAAATCGAAATCCCCATAGACATCAGCACCTGACGACCGCGGGTTCGGGCACCGTCGACTTTCCGACGCCTCACGGCGTCCGAAACTCTAAACGCTTGCAGACGGGCAGCTTTTTCCCAGCCCAACTCGAAAGCGGTCCTCCACCGCTCTGTCCTGACCTGTTTCAGGAATGGGCGGAGGCGGATAGTCTGGGGTAAGAAACAGGGCTGTATGCTGCTTCGACACCGTCCAGCCACCCTACTGAAAACTCGCTCGCAACCCATCGATAACGAACTGCGCGGCCAGTGCCGCGAGCAGCACGCCGAGCAGGCGGGTGATCACGGCCTCCGCCTTGGCGCCGAGCAGCTTCATCAGGGGGCCTGCGGTCAGCAACGCGATCAGGGTCAGCAGCAGCACCGCGAGCAGTGCGGCGAGGATCGTCAGCGCGCGGTCGAGGCCGCTGTTCTGCGAGACCAGCAGCATGACCGAAGCGATCGAGCCGGGGCCGGCGATCATCGGCATCGCCATCGGGAAGATCGAGACATCCTCGATCTCGGGCGTCTCGATCACCTTCTGCGCGCGCTGTTCGCGGCGCTCGGTGCGCTTTTCGAACACCATGTCGAGCGCGATCAGGAACAGCATGATGCCGCCTGCAATCCGGAAGCTGTTGAGTTCGATGTGCAGCGAGGACAGCAAAGCCTCGCCGAACAGCGCGAACACCAGCAGGATGCCGCCCGCCACGATCACCGCGCGGATGGCCATGCTGCGGCGCTGCTGCGCATTGGCATCGGTGGTCATGCTGGCATAGATCGGCGCGCAACCGGGCGGGTCGATCACCACGAACAGGGTGATGAAGGCGGAAACGAAAAGCTCGATCATGCCGCACCTGCCGGAACATCGTCGCGCACCACCGTGTCGAAACCGGTGCCGTTCCACAGGTCGATGGTGACGGTGCGGCTGCCATCGGCGCGCACGTTCCAGCGCCAGATCATCGTGCCGTCGGCTGACGCGCGCGCGCCGCTGGCGGTGGGGGCGGCGATCGCGTCACCCTTGGCCAGCGGTCCCATCTGTATGCCTTCGAGCAGCTTTTTGGGTTCGCCGGTGCACACGGCGGTGCGCGAGGAGATCATCTCGTCGCCCGCGCGCGGGGCAGCCAGCATGGCACCATGGTCGAGCACCCATTTCCAGTCGGCCCTCTTGGCGCGCGGCTTTTCCAGGTTCTGCCAGACGGTGGTGTAGTAACCCACCGCGCCGCCGGGGAACTGCGATGCCCCGGTCGAAGCTCCGGTGCGGCCATCGCACGCCATGAACAGCTTTTGCGGCTGCCATTTGACCGCTTGCGCCGGATCGGCGCGGCCCTTGAGCCAGCTTTGCGCGAGCGCCGGTTGGTCGACGAACATCACGGCATCGGCAGATGCGGTTTCCCGAAACGCGGTCCACTGGCCCTTGTCCTGCGCCAGACGCGCAAAGGCGATCTCGGCAACCAGCACCGCGCTCGAATTGGCATAGGATTGCCCCTCGGGCCGTGGCGGCGGCCCGCGCCGGTCGCCGCGCGGTGGGCCCTGCTGGGCGGATGCGGCGATCGGGGTCAGCACCATGGCGACGGCCAGCGACAGCAGCGCCTGCCGAGAAAGAGTTTGCGCAGCGCTCATCACAAGCCCTCCGGCGCGTTCACGCCCGCGCGGCGCGATGCCGCGACGAGGGTGTTGCGCAGCAGGCAGGCTATGGTCATCGGGCCGACCCCGCCGGGGACCGGCGTGATCGCGCCTGCGACGGCGGCGCATTCGTCATAGGCGCAATCGCCCACCAGCCGGGTCTTGCCTGGCTCGGCCCCCGGCACGCGGTTGATGCCGACATCGATCACCGTCGCACCCGGCTTGATCCAGTCGCCGCGCACCATCTCGGGGCGGCCCACCGCGGCAACGACGATATCGGCCAGCCGCACGATCGCGGGCAGATCCCGCGTCCGACTGTGCGCGATGGTGACGGTGCAGCTCTGCTGAAGCAGCAACTGCGCCATCGGCTTGCCGACGATGTTCGATCGGCCGATCACCACCGCGTGCAGCCCCGAAAGATCGCCCAGCGCATCCTGCAGCAGCATCAGCGAACCCAGCGGCGTGCACGGGACCAGCGCCTCTTCGCCGACCGCGAGCTTGCCCGCGTTGACGACATGAAAGCCGTCGACATCCTTGGCCGGATCGATGCTCGCAAGCACCGCCTTGTCGTCGATATGCGCAGGCAATGGCAGCTGGACGAGAATGCCATCGACCGCATCGTCGGCGTTGAGCGTTGCGACCAGATCGAGCAGCGCCTGCTGGGTGGTGTCGGCGGACAGACGATGCTCGAAGCTCAGCATCCCGGCCTCGACCGTCGCCTTGTGCTTGGAGCGGACATATACCTGGCTTGCCGGGTCGTCGCCCACCAGCACCACGGCAAGACCGGGCGCGCGGCCCGTGGCTCGCACGAAATCTGGGACAAGCGCGGCGAGGCGCGCGCGCAAGCCGGCCGCGAAGGCCTTGCCGTCGATGATGCTGGCGATGTTACGGGCTGTCATACCCGCCGCTCTAACGTCAAATGCGCGTCATTGCCACAGCAGAGCGCGGATTTGCGCAGCTCAGGCGAACTGGACCCACAGCCGCGGGATGATCGAGCGCTGGACGATCATGATCACCAGCAGCACCACCATCGGCGCCAGATCGATCATGCCGAGATCGGGCATGATCTTGCGCACCGGGCGGAACAGCGGTTCGGTGATCCGATTGAGCGATTCGACCATCTGGCGGACCAGATCGTTCTGCATGCTGACAACGTTGAATGCGACCAGCCAGGACAGCACGATCTGGATGATGATGAACCAGGTCACCACCGTTAGCACTATGTCCAGGATTTCGAGCAGGATCTGCATAGGTCTCTCATTATGGCGTTGCCCGATATCTAGGGCGAACTTGGGTGTATTACAAGACTAAAACGGCTCGGGCCTTTCGGCTCGAGTCCATCAGGCCCGGATCAGCGTACCTGCCCCGCGCGAGGTGAAGATTTCCAGCAGCATGGCATGCGGCACGCGTCCATCGAGGACAACCGCGGCATCCACGCCCTGTTCGACCGCATGGACGCAGGTTTCCAGCTTGGGGATCATGCCGCCGCTGATCGTGCCGTCGGCGCGCAAGGCAGCAATGTCGGCAGGAGTCAGGTCGGAGAGCAACTGCTTGGCCTTGTCGAGCACGCCTGCGACATCGGTGAGCAGGAACAATCGCGATGCGCCCAACGCCGCTGCGACCGCGCCTGCCATGGTGTCGGCGTTGATGTTGTAGGTCTGTCCGTCGGCGCCCACGCCGATCGGCGAGACGACGGGGATCATGCCTGCGTCCGATATCGTCTTGAGCACCGAACAGTCGATGGCTTCCGGCTCGCCGACAAAGCCGAGGTCGATCGCGCGCTCGATGTTGCTGTCGGGGTCGCGCACGGTGCGTTCGACCTTGCTCGCACGGACGAAGCCTGCGTCCTTGCCGCTGATGCCGATCGCCTTGCCGCCCGCGGCCGCGATCCAGGTGACCAACTCCTTGTTGATCGCGCCCAGCACCATTTCGGCGATGTTGGCGGTCTCCTGGTCGGTGACGCGCAAGCCGTCGACGAACTGCGACTGCACGCCGACGCGCTTGAGCATCGCGCCGATCTGCGGTCCGCCGCCATGCACGACGACGGGGTTGATTCCCACCGCCTTCAGCAACACGATATCCTCGGCAAAGTCGCGCGCCAGCTCGGGGTCGCCCATCGCATGGCCGCCATATTTGACGACGAAGCTCTTGCCCGCATAGCGCTGCATGAACGGCAGCGCCTCGGTGAGGGTCTCTGCCTTGGCGAGCAGTGCGGGGTCGTGGATGTGCCCAGAATCTTGATGGTCGGTCATGCGTCGAGCCTTTTGCCCAGACGGACGAAGAACACAATCAGGAACGGCACCAGCGCAATCGACAGCGCGACCTTGGCCGCCATCTGGCCGATCAGCAGCTGGCCGATCGGGAATACGCCGTAAAAGGCGATGGTGACGAAGATCAGCGTGTCGACGATCTGCGAGAGGGCGGACGCGATCACCCCGCGCACCGCCAGCCAGCGGCCCGGCATGTTCTGCAGCCGCGAGAAGATATAGACGTTGAGGAACTGCGAGACGCCATAAGCGCACACGCCCGCCGCCCAGATGCGTCCCGTCGCGCCGAGGATCAGCTGGATGGCATCGGCATTCTCGGGCGCCATGTCGGGCGAGGCGGGGAGCGCATAGACGATCCACGACAGCGCCATGGCGAACAGCAGCGGCACGAAGCCGAACTTGACCAGGCTGTTTGCGGTGTCGCGGCCGTGCAGTTCGGCGATCGCGCTCGAGACCACGACCAGCAGCAGAAACGCGAAAATGCCCGCCTCGACTGCCAGCGGGCCGATCGAGACCTGCTTGTTGCCGAGCACGCCCGCCAGGCACACCATGCCGCCATAGAAGACGGAAAACACGTAAAGCGAGCGCGGAATGCCGGAGTTTGCGGCGGCTGGAGCAGATGTCATGGGCAGGAGCCGTAATGGCTTTTGCAGGCGCAGGGAAGAGGGGACGCACTTGCGCGCCGCTGCATGTTCCCGCACACTGGCGCCATGTCAGAATTCAGCGACGCCCTGAGCGAAAAGCACATCGCCTTCATCACCCGCCAGCCGGTGTTCTTCGTGGCCACCGCGGCGGACAACGCGCGGATCAACCTCAGCCCCAAGGGCTATGATGCATTCCGCGTGCTCTCCCCAACGCGCGCCGCCTATCTCGATCTGGGGGGATCGGGCAACGAGACGCACGCGCATCTGGTCGCCGATGGCCGGATCACGATCATGTTCTGCGCGTTCGAAAACCCCGCGCTGATCCTGCGCATCTACGGGCGCGGCCGCCCCGTGCTGCCGCAGGATGCCGACTGGGATGCGCTGGCTGCGCACTTCACCATCCTTCCGGGCACCCGGCAGATCTTCGACATCACGGTCGACAGCGTGCAGACCAGCTGCGGCTGGGGCGTGCCGGTGATGGAGTTCGAGCTCGAGCGCGAGACGCTGAAAAAAGCGCACCGCCAGAGCAAGCCCGATGCCTGGCTGGCCAAGACCGCCAAGCGTACCCGGTCGATCGATGGCCTGCCCACCACCCCGACGACCCGGTTCTTCACCGATGTCGAGGGCTGAACCCGCGTGAGCCTCAAGGCCATTGCTGAATATGCCGACCGGATCGAGGCCGAGATGGCCCGGCTGACGCTGGGCGCAGAGGGCATCGAGGCCCACATCTTCGACGGCGGCATGGCAGGACTTGGCCTGGGGTTCATGACCCCTGCGCGGCTGATGGTGCTGCCTGAAGATGCCGCGCGCGCCCGCGCGGTGCTGGAGCAGCTGGGCGAGGCCTGACCCGCGGCGCCGCAACGGGCGCCGTCTTTTTGTGCAAATGCAGCATGATCTGTGCCTAAAAATTGCGCACCCTTTCGCAGTTGCACAAATTTTGAACTGAACCCCCCGGCGCGCAGTTAGCGATTCATTAGGATTCCCCGGATTCCCGGACTTGGCACGTCGCTTGCGTAGCATTCGGGCGATGACGAGGCTCGGCTTCGCAACAAAATTACAAAAGGGGGCGTAATGAAATTCATCATAGCCATCATCAAGCCGTTCCGGCTGGACGAGGTCCGCGAAGCGCTGACCAGCCTCGGTATTGCCGGCATGACGGTGACCGAGGTGAAGGGCTTTGGCCGCCAGAAGGGCCAGACCGAAATCTATCGCGGCGCCGAATACACCACCAACATGGTGCCCAAGCTCAAGATCGAGATCGCGGCGAGCGACGATATCGCGCCTCAGGTGGTCGAAACCATCCAGGCGGCGGCAAACACGGATTCAATCGGTGACGGCAAGATCTTCGTTCTCGACCTCGCGGCGGCCACGCGCATCCGCACCGGCGAGACCGGCGACACGGCACTGTAAGGGGAAGGGGGAATGATGAAACCTTTGCACAAGATTGGCGCTGTTGTCGGGACGACCGCGCTTTCGTTTTTCGTATCGGCGCAGGCCTGGGCGCAGGAGGTGGCCGAACAGGTCGCTGAAGCCGCGCCCGCCGTCGCCGAAGCCGTTGCTGAAGGCCCGATCAAGGCGCCGACCGTCGAGCAGATGGCCGGCATGGTCGACAAGGGCGACACCACCTGGATGCTGATCTCGTCGGTGCTGGTGCTCATGATGTCGATCCCCGGCCTCGCGCTGTTCTACGGCGGCCTGGTTCGCACCAAGAACATGTTGTCGGTGCTAATGCAGGTGCTCACCATCGTTTCGGTGGCGGCATTGGTCTGGGTCAGCTGGGGCTATACCATGGCCTTCACCAGCGGCTCGCCCTTCGTCGGCGGTTTCGACAAGATGTTCCTCGCAGGGGTCGATGGCACCACCTTCGCCGCCACCTTCTCGAACAACGTCTACATCCCCGAACTCGCGTTCGTGATCTTCCAGATGACGTTTGCCTGCATCACACCGGCGCTGATCGTCGGCGCGTTTGCAGAGCGCATCAAGTTCACCCCGCTGATCATCTTCACCGTACTGTGGCTGACTTTGTGCTATTTCCCGGTCGCGCACATGGTGTGGTACTGGGCTGGCCCGGACTTCCTGCCCGACGCACCGACCGATACCGGCTTCCTGTGGGGCATGGGCGCGCTCGACTTCGCTGGCGGCACCGTGGTTCACATCAACGCAGGCATTGCAGGCCTTGTCGGCTGCCTCGTGATCGGCAAGCGTCTGGGCTACAAGACAGAGAACATGCCGCCGCACTCGCTGGTGATGACCATGATCGGCGCCTCGCTGCTGTGGGTGGGCTGGTTCGGCTTCAATGCCGGCTCCAACCTGGAAGCCAACGGCGTCACTGCGGTTGCCTTCATCAACACCTTCGTCGCCACCGCCGCTGCCACCGTGGCATGGGCCGTGATCGAACAGATCGTCCACAAGAAGCCCTCGCTGCTGGGTGCTGCCACAGGGGCCGTCGCCGGTCTGGTCGCGATCACCCCGGCTTCGGGCCTGGCCGCTCCCATGACCTCGATCCTGCTCGGTTTTGCAGCCTCGATCGTCTGCTTCTTCTTCGTCACCACGGTGAAGAACAAGATGGGCTATGACGACTCGCTCGACGTGTTCGGCGTCCACTGCATCGGTGGCATCGTCGGCGCCATCGGCACCGGCATCGTCGCCGACCCGGCGCTCGGCGGACAGGGCTTCTTCGACTACACCGTGTTCCCGGCAGCGGTCGGCGAATACGACATGGCCGCCCAGGTCATCACCCAGATCAAGGCGGTGGGTATCACCATCCTGTGGTCCGGCGTGGTCTCGGCCGTCCTGTTCTACGCCCTCAAGTTCACCATCGGTCTGCGCCCCACAGAAGAGGTCGAGCAGGCTGGTCTCGACATCGCCGAGCATGGCGAACGGGCTTACAATTACTGACTTTTCAAGTTTGGTCTGTGGCGCGAACCGCTAGCCGCGCCACAGACCTCCAGAGGTTCCTCCTGCGAACTGACAACTCAAGGCCGGGGTGGCAACATCACGGCCATTTTTTTGTCCGCGCCGCGCGGGTCGTCGCAGCGCTGCAACCTTCGATCTGCGTTGCATATCGAAACTGTATTGACAAAGCTGTCAGTAAGGTGAGACTTTCAAGCAGACCGCCAAAACAGCGGCGCCGCCGGGCTCATCGCATCCCGGTCATATTGCGACACGCAAGGAGAGAGCCATGGCCACCGTTTTCAAAGACCCCGGCGCCGAGCTGACCTACGACATGAGCGATGCCTCATGGTATGTCGAAGACCGCTGGCAGGAACCGTTTGCACAGCTGCGCGCGCACGATCCGATCCACTGGACCCAGGGCGGATCGTTCGGCGATTTCTGGAACGTCACCAGCCACAAGGCGATCCAGCACGTCGAGGCGCTGCCCGAGATCTTCTCGTCATCCTATGAGTTCGGCGGCATCACGCTCGCCGACCGGATCGACGACGGCACCGAGCTGATCATGCCTATGTTCATCGCGATGGACCGGCCCAAGCACACCGGCCAGCGCCGCACCGTCGCGCCCGCGTTCACGCCGTCGGAAATGAAGCGGATGTCCGACGATATCCGCATGCGCACCGCCGAGCTGCTCGATACCCTGCCCTGGGACAAGCCGTTCGACTGGGTCGACACCGTGTCGATCGAGCTCACCACGCAGATGCTCGCGATCCTGTTCGATTTCCCCTGGGCCGACCGCCGCAAGCTGACCGAATGGTCCGACTGGGCAGGTGACATCGAGCTGGTGCACTCCGAAGAGCTGCGCGCCGAGCGCCTGAAGCACCTCTACGAGATGGGCGCCTATTTCAAGAATCTGTGGGACGCCAAGATCAACGCCGAGCCGACCCCCGATCTGATCTCGATGATGATTCATTCGGACGCGATGGCGGAGATGGACGAGCTCGAGTTCATGGGCAACCTCATCCTGCTGATCGTCGGCGGCAACGACACCACCCGCAACTCGATGTCGGGCCTCGCTTATGGCCTGCACCAGTTCCCCGAACAGCGCGAGAAGCTCGAGCAGAACCCGAGCCTGATTCCCAATGCGGTGCAGGAAATCATCCGCTGGCAGACCCCGCTCGCGCATATGCGCCGCACCGCGCTCGCCGATTACGACCTGTTCGGCAAGACCATCAAGAAAGGCGACAAGCTTGCCTTGTGGTACATCTCGGGCAACCGCGACGAGACCGTGTTCGAGGACGCTGACAGCATCATCGTCGATCGCGAGAACGCGCGGCGGCATCTGGCGTTCGGCTATGGCATCCACCGCTGCGTCGGTGCGCGGCTGGCAGAGCTGCAGATTGCGATCCTGCTCGAGGAAATGGCCAAGCGCCGGATGCGGGTGAATGTGCTCGCCGAACCCGAGCGGGTGCGCGCCTGCTTCGTCCACGGCTATCGCTCGATGCAGGTGCAACTGAGCAAATATTGAAGCCGAATCGGCTGATCCGGCGTAACTGTGATCGTGCTCCGGTCGAACAGACCGGGCACGGACACGGGATGACAGGATATGGACAGACGCACCTTCTTCGAACGCGGGCTGATCGGCGCGGCAGGGATAGGCCTGTTCGGGCTGGGATCGTTCACGCTCGGCGGCGCCAGCGCAAAGCCCAAGGGCAAGTTCGAGATCACCAGGACTGACGCCGAATGGAAGCGCCAGCTGACCGCGGACCAGTATTACGTCCTGCGCACCGAAGGCACCGAGCGGCCGTTCTCGAGCCCGCTCGACAAGGAAAAGCGGGCCGGCACCTTCATCTGCGCCGGATGCCAGCTGCCGTTGTTTTCATCCAGAACCAAATTCGACAGCGGCACCGGCTGGCCCAGCTTCTATGCGCCTTTGCCCAAGGCCGTGGGGACCAGCACCGACCGCCTGCTGGGCTATCCGCGCACCGAGGTCCACTGCAGGCGCTGCGGCGGGCATCTGGGGCATGTCTTCGAGGACGGCCCCAAGCCCACGGGGCTGCGCTACTGCATGAACGGCGATGCCATGCTGTTCCGGGTGGGCAAGGCGTAAAAAATCCTCCCCGAGCTTGTCTCGGGGAGGGGGACCGTTCGCGAAGCGAATGGTGGAGGGGAAGCGAGTTTGCGCTCCCCGCCCGAAATGTACGATCCCGCTGCCCCTCCACCACCAGCTCCGCTGGCGGTCCCCCTCCCCCAGCAAGCTGGGGGAGGATTTGAAGGGTTCTAAATTCGATCAGCCGATCCGCTTGACGCTGTCCTTGTGCGCGCCGACGCCGCCGACGCGGGCACCGCCGCCGCCACCGCCACCCGAGCGGCCACCGCCGCCACCGGGACGACCACCACCGCCCGAGCGACGACGTGCGCCGTCACGCTTGGGGCCGTAGTTGCGGCCACCGGGGCCCGAGCGATCGCCGCTGCCACGTTCGCCACCGCGACCGCCGCCGCCCGAATTGACGGGCGCCTTGACCGGGGGCGGAAGCTGCGCTGCGGCTTCGCTGAAGCCCTTGGGCAGCGGCATCGGCACCGGCTTCACCTTGGTGAGGCGTTCGATGTCCTTGAGCAGGCCGCGCTCGTCACCGCTGACGAAAGCAATCGCGATGCCGTCGGCGCCGTTGCGCGCGGTACGACCGATACGGTGGACGTACTGCTCGGCCACGTTGGGCAGATCATAGTTGAACACATGGCTGACACCGGTGATGTCGATGCCGCGTGCCGCGATATCGGTCGCGATCAGGACCTTGATTTCGTTGTCCTTGAACGCCTTCAATGCGGCAGTCCGCTGGCCCTGGCTCTTGTTGCCATGGATCGCGGCGGAACGGATGCCCGCACCTGCCAGCGCGCGCACCACCTTGTCCGCGCCATGCTTGGTGCGGGTGAAGACGAGCGTGCGTTCGGGGCGGATTTCCTGCAGCTTGAGCGTGAGAAGCGCCTGCTTCTCGCTCTGGCTGACGAAGGTGACATACTGTTCGACGCGCTCGGCCGTCGTCGCCTGCGGGGCGACTTCGACGCGGACCGGGTTGTTCAGGAACCGCGCACCCAGCTCGGCAATCGCCTTGGGCATGGTCGCGGAGAAGAACAGGCTCTGGCGGTTCTTGGGCAGCATCGATGCGATGCGCTTCAGCGGCACGATGAAGCCGAGGTCCATCATCTGGTCGGCTTCGTCGAGCACGAAGATCTCGACATTCTCGAGCGTCACCGCGCGCTGCTCGATCAGGTCGAGCAGGCGGCCCGGCGTTGCGACGAGAACGTCGGTGCCGGGAACCAGCTTCTTCTTCTGCTGGAAGATCGGCACGCCGCCGAAGATGCAGTTGACCGAAAGGTTCAGGAAGCGCGCATATTCGCGGATGTTCTCGGCGATCTGCGCGGCCAGTTCGCGGGTCGGCGAGAGGACCAGCATGCGCACGCCCTTGTGCGTGCGGCCCTTGGATTCCTTGGCGAGGTGATGCAGCGAGGGCAGCGAGAAGGCTGCGGTCTTGCCGGTGCCGGTCTGCGCGATACCGAGCAGGTCGCGGCCCTGCAACAATGCGGGGATGGCATCGCGCTGGATCGGCGTCGGGGTATCGTAACCCTTGGAATCGAGCGCGCGCAGGATCGGATCGGCAAGGCCAAGTTCATGGAAATAAGACATAAGTGTACTCTATACAGAGCAAGGCGCTGGCCGCTCCCAAATGGGCGGCGCGCGCATTGCGGGGTTCAGAAGCGCCTGGGGGTTCCAGGAACTTCAGGAAAACGCCCCGCGTGAATTGGGATGTTCGTTGGATCAAGCAGCGGGGTTTCATGACCCGGCCATTCGGACCTGTGTCTGATCCCGGAGGGATCACTGCAGATCGACGTTCACGCTGCCGGTTCGTAAGGGGCTTTGGGAAGGATTCCCGTGCCTAGGCGCGCTGCTTGGTTGGCCATATGGCGATAACCCTGCCCGATAGCAAGGAAATTCGCGTGGGCGCGTGGCTCAGGCGGCTTCCTGCACGTCCGCCGGGCCGCCGATCAGCACGAAACGGCGGTCGCAATAGCCGCATTCGACATAGCCCTTCTCGTCGATCTGCAGCCAGACGCGCGGGTGCCCCAGCGCTGCGCCGCCGCGAACGTCGCTCGCGCCATCGCAGGCGACGCGGGGGGTGTTGGTGCGGACGGTTTCAGGAGGCGTGATCATGGCTGGTGCGATTATCAAAGATGCTGCGCTCGCGCAATCGGGCTTTCGCGCGATGACCGCATCATGCCTTGTACAGCCCGTCGAGGCGGTCCTGATAGCGCCCGCGGATGACATGGCGGCGGATCTTCATCGAGGGAGTCATCTCGCCATTCTCGATGGTGAACGGCTCATCGGCAAAGGCGAACTGGCGGACCTTCTCGATCACCGACAGATCGGCATTGACCCGGTCGAGCGCGGCGCGGACCGCGGACTTGAACGCCGGATTGGCCTGCAGCGCGGCAAAATCCACCTTCACCCCCTGCGCCGTGGCCCACTCCATCGCCCATTCGGGGTCCGGAACCACCAGCCCGACCAGATAGGGGCGGCGGTCGCCCATCACCATCGCCTGGTGAATTTCGGGCTGCAGCGTCAGCATGCCCTCGACCTTCTGCGGCGAGACGTTGTCGCCCTTGTCGTTGACGATCAGGTCCTTCTTGCGGTCGGTGATCGCGATTCGGCCTGCTTCGTCGATATGGCCGATGTCGCCGGTGTGCAGCCAGCCGTCCTTGAGCACGCGCGCGGTCTCTTCCGGGTTCTGCCAATAGCCGTGCATCACCAGTTCGCCGCGCACCAGGATTTCGCCGTCCTCGGCAATTGCCACCTCGGTGTCGGCGAGCGGCGGGCCCACCGTATCCATCTTGATCCCCACCGACGGGCGGTTGCACGCGATGATCGGCGCCGCCTCGGTCTGGCCATAGCCCTGCAGCAGCGTGATGCCGAGCGCGTGGAAGAACACGCCGATCTCGGGATTGAGCGGCGCGCCGCCCGAGACCATCGCCTTGACCCTGCCGCCGAAGCGCGCCTGGATCTTGGGGCGCAGGCTTTTCGACAGGATGAAGTCCATCGGCTTGTCGACCAGCCCCGCCCGGCCCGCCAGCTGCTTCTCGCCCAAGGTCATCGCGCGTTCGAACAGGAAGTTGGCGACCTTGCCCTGCTTCTGGATCTGCTTGAGGATGCGTGCGCGCAGCACTTCGAACAGCCGCGGCACCACCACCATCAGCGTCGGGCGCACCTCCTCGATGTTGCTGGCGAGCTTTTCCAGCCCTTCGGAATAATAGATCTGCGCGCCCAGCCCGATCGGGAAGAACTGGCCAGCGCTGTGTTCATAGGCGTGGCTGAGCGGCAGGAAGGAGAGGAACGCCTCGTCCTCCCAGCGGAAATCCTCGGCGATCACGCGGGTGGGGCCTGCGACATTGTGCAGGATCGCCCCATGGTGCTGCATCACCCCGCGCGGCGCCCCGCCGGTGCCGCTGGTGTAGATGATGCACGCGGTGTCGTCGCGGGTGAGCAGCGCGGCGTCGGCGCGCACCTGCGCCATCAGATCGGCCTGGCGGGCGGAATCGCCGGTCACCAGATCGGCCCAATTGTGGGTTCGGAAGCGGCTGGCCTGGCCGACCTTCATCGGCTCCATGCCGATCACGTGCCAGGCGTTGCCCGCGCGCAACACCGCGGGCAGCAGCGTGCGCGCCAGCTTGGCGTTGGAGACGATCACCGCGCGCGCGCCCGAATTGTCGAGAATGTGCTGGTGGTCCCGCTCGGTGTTGGTGGTGTAGGTCGGCACCGTGATGCAGCCTGCCGCCATGATCGCAAGATCGGCGATGCACCATTCGGGCCGGTTTTCGCTGACCAGCATCACCCTGTCGCCGCGCGCCAGCCCCATGTCTTTCAGCGCATGCGCAAGCTCTGCCACCTGGCCCGCCGCTTCGCTCCAGCTGATCGAGACCCAGGCCCCGCCGCGCTTGGCCCACAAGAAGGGCCTGGCGCCCAGCTCGTCGGCGCGGGCAAAGAACATGGCGACCAGATTGTCGAACTGCGCAAACTGGTCGAGGGACGTGTTGGCGATCACCGGTATAAGGCTCCTCAAAGTGCCGCGCTTCGGCGCGCGGTCTTGTGATCACGGGTCTAGCGGGCTTTGGTTGCAGGAGCAATCAGTGCTGGCGGGTCAAATCCGCAACGTCCGACCGGCCTTGCCCAGGGCCGCCTTGTCCTCGGTATCCAGCCCCAGCTTCAGCCCCAGCCAGACCAAGGGAAAGAACAGCGCAAACTGCAAGGCGGCCCGCAGTGCCATGTGCAGGCCGCCGAACGCGACGCCGATCAGCCACAGCGCCGCCAGACCGGCCACGCCGCAGGCCAGCGCGCGCACGAAATGGCTGTCGAACGGGCCGAGCCCGTTGCTCCACCACAATTCCACCACTGCCGACCAGCTCGACACGACCACGCCTGCGCTCACCGCCAGCGCCATGCCGGTCGCGCCCAGTGTGGGGACCGTCAGCCAGCCGACCAAGGCGGCGATGGCGATCCCGGCAAGCGAATTGGCCAGCGGCAGCATGCGGTGGCCGGTCATCTCGACGATCGGGGTGGCAGCCCCCAGGATCGTTTCGCCAGCACGCCCGACCAGCAGCACGATGAGCACCGGAAGCGCAGCGGCGGCCTGCGGCGAGAACAGCAGCAGCAGCGCATCGCCGCCCGCGATCATCACGCCGGTCAGCGGCAGCACGACGATCGCCGCCAGCCGGTTGGCAAAGCGGTACAGGGGCGCGATCTCGGCGGGGTCGGCGGCGCTCTGCGCGGCGCTCAAGGGCGCGAGGACATAAAGGAACGTCTGGCGCACGATCAGCGGCACCGAAGCGATCTTGCGCGCGATGCCGAACAGCCCGGCGGCGACCGCACCCCCCGCACCGCTGAGCGCCAGCCCCAGCAGCACCGGCGGAAGATCGTTGAACGCGCGCCGGGCAAGGTTGGGGGGCATCGTCGCGAGCCCGCTCTTGAGCGTGTCGCGGCGCAGCGCCGGCGGCATCGGTGCGCGCCACAGCAAGGCGAGATCATAATAGCGGCCCAGCAGCCGCACCGACAGCCAGGCGGTGATCGCGAGCGAGGCGATATGCGCGATGAACAGCCCGAACAACCGTACCCCCAGCGCATAGAGCGCTACCGCGACGATCAGCCGCGCGATCTGCTCCCAGAAGATTCGCAGCCGGATCTCGGGACCGAAGGCGCGCTTGGCGCGCGCAGCGGCGGTGGCGATCTCCAGCGCGACGGTCAAAGGCAGCGTCCAGATGAACAACGCGATCATTTGCGGAAGCGCCGCGCGCATCTCCGGGCCGACGGCAAAGGCGGGTGCGATCCACGGCGCTGCCAGCGAAATCGCGAGCGCGAGCAGCGCGGACGGGATCACCGTCACCAGCAGCGCATAGCGCACTGCGCCATGCTCCGCCTCGCGGCTGGGCGCGGCGGGAACCGATCGCTGCAGCCCCTGCGCCAGCGAGAGCGTCGTCAGTGTCGCCAGCAGGTTCACCGCCGCCCACAGCACGATGTAGGTGCCATAGGTTGCAAGCCCGAACATCCACACGAAAGCGGGCTGGGTGATGATCTCGATGACCGCGCCCATTCGCGCCAGGCCTGACAATGCCGCCCCGCTGGCCACGTCGGTGCGGCTGACGGCAGGGGCGCGGCTGACGGCAGGGGTGGCGCTGACGGCAGGGCCGCCGGGGGGAGCGTCAGGATCGGCGGGCGTGTCCGCCACGGTTGCGGCCTATTCCTCGGTGCGGATCAGCACGGTTTCGCCCACCATCAGGAACAGCAGGAAAGGCGACCATGCGGCAAGAATCGGCGGATAGGCACCCAGATTGCCCATCGCCAGCGCGAAATTGTCCGCGACGAAATAGGCAAAGCCCAGCGCCATGCCGATCACCGCGCGGATGAACAGCTGGCCCGAGCGGGCAAGGCCGAAGGCGGCGACCGCGCCGAGCAGCGGCATCAGCAGCGCCGACAGCGGGCCCGAGAGCTTGTGCCACAGGTTGGATTCGAGCGAGGCGGTCGGGCGACCCGCCTCCTTGAGCTCGGCAATCGCAGACCACAATTGCAGGAACGACATGCCTTCGGGGTTGACCTTGCTCAGCGTGAACTGGTCGGGGCGCACGCCGCCTGCGGTGGTGATGTTGCCCAGCGCCTGCTTCTGGCCGGTGGTGACATCGAACTGGCTGGCCGCGGTCAGCTTCCAGCCGCTGCCGGTGTAAACCCCCTCGGTCGCGGTGACGATGCGCGCAAGCCCGCCTTCCTTGTCGCGGACATAGACCGAAATGCCGGTCAGCCGGGTGGCGGGGCCGGTGCCCTCGACCGTATCGGCCTGGATGATGCTGTCGCCATCGCGCACCCAGACATTGGCCTTCACGTTGGAATCGCGCGGGATCGGGCCGAACTCGGCCTGCTCCCAGGCGCTCAGCGTCGCGGTCGCGCGGCTCAATATGCGTTCGGAAAACACGAAGGTGATCGCCGACACGCCCAGCGCCGCGATCAGCAGCGGCGCCAGCACCTGGTGCGCCGAAAGCCCCGAGGCCTTCATCGCGACGACCTCGCTGTTCTGGTTCAAGGTCGCCAGCGTGATGATCGTCGCCAGCAGCACCGAGAACGGCAGCACCAGATCGATGATCTGCGGCGCGCGCAGACTGATATAGGTCAGAAGCTGCGCCTGGCCGTTACCGGGATAGGCAAGGATCTTGCCGCTTTCGCCCAGCAGGTCGAGCGACTGCAGCACCAGGAACAGCAATGCTGCCACCGCCAGGATGCTGGTGAGGAACTTGCGCGCCATGTAGATGGCGACGGTGCGCGAGGGGAAGAACTCCATCTGCATGGTCCTATTCCTGGAAGGACCGCTTGCGGCCGAAGCTGAACAGCCCGCGGATCGCCGTGCCCGATTTGGCAAACAGCTTCTCCAGCGTACCGATCGGCTGACCGCCGGGCACGAAGGCAACCTGATAGTACATCCAGCCGATCAGCGCGGCAAACAGCGAGAAGGGTAGCCACAGGGCGATGATCGGATCGACCAGCCCCAGCGCGCCCACATCTTCGCCATATTCGTTGATCTTGTGATAGGTCACGATCATCACGATCGACAGGAAGACGCCCAGTGCCGAGGTCGATCTTTTGGGCGGGATCGCGAGCGCCAGCGCCAGCAGCGGCATCAGCATCATCATCACCACCTCGACCATGCGGAAGTGGAAATTGGCGCGGGTCTGGTTGCGCTGCTGCTCGGGAATGCGCGCATCGGCGCCGATCCGGACCAGCTCGGGGATGGTGTATTCGCGGTCCTTGCCGCCACCGCGCCTGCGGAAGGATTCGATCTTGGGCAGATCGATCGGCAGGTCGTGGTTGGAGAAGGTCAGCACCCGCGGGGTTTCATAGCCCGGGGCATTGTGGATCAGGGTGCCGCGGGTGAGCCGCAGAATGATGACATTGGGGTCGTCGGTGGCGAGGAACTTGCCCTGCTCGGCACTGACTGAAAGCGAGGTGCCCGATTTGGCTTCGGCGCGCACGAAGATCCCGAACAGTTCGCGTCCGCCATCACGGCTCTGCTCGATCCGCATCGTCATCCGGTCGCCCAGCTGGGTGAACTCGCCGACCTTGATCGATGCGCCCAGCGCGCCCGAGCGCAGTTCGAAGCCCAATTCTTCATACGCATAGCGCGCCTTGGGCTGGATATAGCCGACCAGCGCCAGGTTGACGAGCATCAGCGCGACCGCAAACATGTAGGGCACGCGCAGCAGCCGGGTGTAGCTCAGGCCCACCGCGCGGAACACGTCGAGCTCGGACGACATCGCCAGCTTGCGGAAGGCGAGCAGAATGCCCAGCAGCAGGCCGATGGGAATGCCGAGCGAGAGATATTCGGGGATCAGGTTGGCAAGCATCCGCCACACCACGCTTACCGGGCCGCCTTCGGCCGCGACGAAATCGAACAGGCGCAGCATCTTGTCCAGCACCAGCAGCATGGCCGCGATGACCAGCGTGCCGACGAGCGGGAAGAAGACGAGACGGGCGATATAAGCGTCTGTGGCGGTTATCAATTTCAACTTATTGTCGCCCTGTCACCATGATTTGGCCGCAAACGCTTCCCATAAGCAGACGGGTAAAGGGGGCTCATCAGCCAAACCGCGCCATCCGGAGCGGTCCGGCTATAGCTTCTGGGATTGATTACGTCATGTTCAAAATTGCGGCAAAATCACTGGCCATCGCGGCTGCAGGCACCCTTGCCTTTGCAGTGTCCGTGCCCGTGGCCAGCGCGCAGCGGCAGGAAATCTCCAACGACATGCGCAAATGCGGCGCCGGTGCGTCCGGTCCTGCGGTGCATGTCGAGGTGAGCGGGTTCAAGGCCGCGACGGGCCGCGTGCGCGTCCAGGCTTATCCCGCGACCAAGGGCGCCTGGCTCGAAAAGGGCGCGTGGATCAACCGGATCGATGCGCCGGTCTCGCCCCGTGGCGGCAAGATGAACTTCTGCGTGCCGGTGCCCGATACCGGCGCTTATGGCATTGCCGTGCGCCACGATGTCGATGGCAGCGGCAAATCGGGCTGGAACGATGGCGGCGGGTTTTCGAACAACCCCTCGCTCTCGCTGCTCAGCCTCAAGCCCTCCGCAAGCAAGACCGCTATCCGGGTCGGTCCCGGCGTAACGCGCATCCAGGTGGTTTTGAACTATCGCCAGGGCATGACGATCAAGCCGATAGGATAGACCTAGATGACCCTCGTAGCGCTCATTTCCAATCCACGCTCCACCGGCAACAAGGCGTTGCTGCCGGCGGTGCGTGATTATTGCGCGCACAATCCCGACATCTTCCATTACGAGGTGGAAGAGGTCCACCAGATCGCCGACGCGCTGCGCGCGATCGCTCTGGTCAAGCCCAAGGTGCTGGTGATCAACGGCGGCGATGGCACGGTGCAGGCGACGCTGACCGAGCTCTATCATGGCGGCCATTTCGGCAAGAACCCGCCCCCGGTGGCGGTGCTGCCCAACGGCAAGACCAACCTGATCGCGCTCGATCTGGGCGCCAGCGGCAAGCCGATCCCGACGCTCGACCGCATCGTCAACATCGCGCGCAACGACCTCGAAAGCCATATCGTGGTGCGCCAACTGATCGCGCTGACCGATGGCGAGGATGGCCGTCCGGTGCTGGGCATGTTCATGGGCGGCGCCGGCCTTGCCGAGATCATCCTGTACTGCCGCCAGAAAATCTATCCCTTGGGCCTGCCCAATTCGGTCAGCCATTTCATCGCGGCCGTCGCCGGGCTGCTGACCATGCTGTTCGGCCTCACCGCCAAGTTCCTGCCGATCACCCGCTCGGCGCTGCGAATCTCGTACTTCCAGAAGGGCGAGCTCAACGGCAGCTTCATCGTGGTGATGGTGACGACGCTGGAGAAACTGCTGCTCGGCAGCCGCGCGGAGGCAGGCAGCTCGCCCACCGGGCAGCTGAAGTTCATCGCGGTGGAACACAACCGCGCGGGCCTGACGACGATGCTGATCGACACGCTGATGGGCCGCTTCGGCACCCGGCGCGGACGCGGCGTGCATCTGGCGCGCGAGGACATGATCCGCATCGACAGCGACCGCAGCCGCAGCCGCGTCGTGCTCGATGGCGAGATCTTCGAGGCCAGCGCGGGCAAGCCGATCATCCTGCGCTCGACCGATCCGGTGCCGTTCCTGCGGCTGGCGGCTTGATCGCCTTTTTCGTCATTCCCGCGAACGCGGGAATCCCGCTATAGACGCGACGCCTGCAAGGAAGCGGGACCCCCGCGTGCGCGGGGGTGACGAAAGAATGTGGACGTTAGCGTGGACTCTCTGAAATCCCTGATCGCCGCCGAGATCGACCAGCCGGTCGACCCGCGCGTCAGCGCCTTTGCTGCCGAGCTCGTCCGCCCGTTCGGCCCTGCGGCGCGCGCGGTGATCTTCTACGGATCGTGCCTGCGCGAAGCACAGCTCGACGGGCTGATGCTCGATTTCTACGTGATCGTGTCGGATTATGCCGAGGCCTATCGCCAGGCTGGCAAGGCCGGGTGGATGGCAAGCGCCAATGCGCTGATCCCGCCCAATGTCTTCCCCGCCGCGCACGACAATCTCGCCGCAAAATACGCGGTGCTGTCCGAAGCCGACCTTGCGCGCGCGTGCTCGATGCAGGCGGGCGATGTCTCGGTCTGGGCGCGGTTCGCGCAGCCGGTGCGGCTGGTATGGAGCGCGGATGATGCCGCGCGCGATGCCGCGCTGGCCGCCCTGTGCGATGCGCCGGTGACGCTGCTGCGCCATGCCGCACCGGTGACCGATCCCGCGCCCGGCGATCTGCTGGCCGCGTGGCGTACCGGCTTCACCCGCACCTATGGCGCCGAACTGCGCGCCGAGCGCGGTGATCGCCCCGACAAGGTCGTCGACTTCGCGCCCGAGCATTATGCGAAGGTCGGCGCGGCGATCGCGCGCGAACATCCCGACATTGCCGCGATGCCGCGTCCCGAGGCCGAAAGCCGCTGGGCGGCGCTCAGGCGCAAGGGCAAGAGGATGACGGTGGCGCGCCTCGCCAAGGCGAGCTTCACCTTTGCCGGCGGGATCGATTACCTCGCCTGGAAGATCAACCGGCACGCAGGCACGCAGATCGAGATCCAGCCCTGGCAACGCAAATGGCCTCTGGTGGCGGCGGTGTTCCTGGTGCCCAGGCTGCTGCGATCGGGCGCGTTGAAGTAGCATTGCCCTCTCCCCTGCCGCTTGCGGGAGGGGAGATATCGCGCTTCCATCTTCACCCTTGATTTTCCAGCCCAAAACCGCCATCTCCCTAATCGGAACGATTCACTCCGATTAGCGGGTCAAGCCTTATGCGCATGTCCAGTCTTGCCGATTATGCCGTGGTGCTGATGAGCGCCGCCGCGCGCCATTGCGGCGGAATGCGCTGCAATGCGCGCGCGCTGGCGACCGAGACCGGGCTGCCTTTGCCCACCGCGCAGAAGCTGGTGAGCAAGCTGTCGGCGGCCGGGCTGATCGAATCGGTGCGTGGTGCAGGCGGCGGATTCCGGCTGTCGCGCCCGCCCGCCGCGATCACGCTCGCCGATATCGTCGAGGCGGTCGACGGCCCCATCGAGATCACCGTGTGCGCGGGCGACCACGCCAGCGATTGTGCGATGGAGGGCAGCTGCCATGTCCGTCCGCACTGGCAGATCGTCAACCGCACCATCCGCGCCGCGCTTTCAGGCGTGACCCTCGCCAGCCTCGGCCAACACGTTCCAACGTCTCTTGGCCTCGATCCCGAACGCCCCGAACATCCGCTCGACCTGAAGAAGGTCGGCGAAAGGACCTCAACGTGACCGACGACAGCACCCCTGCAGACACTGCAGCCGACACCAGGCCGCGCGACGCCGATGCCTGGGCGGCGGCGGAAAAGGCGAGCACCTATGAATGGGGCTTCTCGTCCGCGATCGAGCAGGAAATGGCCCCCAAGGGCCTGACCGAGGACACCGTGCGCTATATCAGCGCCAAGAAGAACGAGCCCGAATGGATGCTCGACTGGCGGCTGAAGGCGTTCCGGATCTGGCAGACGCTCGAGACCCCCGACTGGGCCAAGCTCAACGTCCCGCCGATCGATTATCAGGACGCCTATTATTACGCCGAGCCCAAAGCCAAGCCCAAACTGGGTTCGCTCGACGAGGTCGATCCCGAGATCCTCGAGGTCTACAAGAAGCTCGGCATTCCGATCGAGGAACAGAAGGTTCTCGCCAATGTCGAGGGGGCTCGCCGCGTTGCGGTCGATGCGGTGTTCGACAGCGTCTCGGTCGCGACCACCTTCCGCGAGGAATTGAGCCGCGCCGGCGTGATCTTCATGTCGATCAGCGAGGCGATCCGCGAATATCCCGATCTGGTCAGGAAGTGGCTGGGCAAGGTTGTGCCGGTGCGCGACAATTATTTCGCGACGCTCAATTGCGCGGTCTTTTCGGACGGCACCTTCGTCTACATCCCCGAAGGCGTGCGCTGCCCGATGGAGCTTTCTACCTATTTCCGCATCAACGCCGAGAACACCGGCCAGTTCGAGCGCACTTTGATCATCGCCGACAAGGGCAGCTATGTGTCCTATCTCGAAGGCTGCACCGCGCCGCAGCGCGACGAGAACCAACTGCACGCCGCGGTGGTCGAACTGGTCGCGATGGACGATGCCGAGATCAAATACTCGACCGTGCAGAACTGGTACCCAGGCGATGCCGAGGGCAAGGGCGGGATCTACAATTTCGTCACGAAGCGTGGGCTTGCGCAGGGCGCACGCTCCAAGATCAGCTGGACGCAGGTCGAAACCGGCTCTGCGGTGACGTGGAAATACCCGTCGTGCGTTTTGAATGGCGAGGACAGCGTCGGCGAGTTCTATTCGGTCGCGGTGACCAACAATTACCAGCAGGCCGATACCGGCACCAAGATGATCCACAACGGCAAGGGCAGTCGCTCGACCATCGTGTCGAAGGGGATCAGCGCGGGACGCAGCAACAACACCTATCGCGGGCTGGTGCGCGTCGCCCCCGGCGCGGAAGGCGTGCGCAACTTCACCCAGTGCGATTCGCTGCTTCTCGGCGACCAATGCGGCGCGCACACCGTGCCGTATATCGAAGTGCGCAATCCATCCGCGCAGATCGAGCATGAGGCGACGACCAGCAAGATCAGCGATGATCAATTGTTCTACGCGATGCAGCGCGGGCTCTCGTCCGAGGATGCCGTGGCGCTGATCGTCAACGGCTTTGCGCGCGAAGTGCTCAAGCAGCTGCCGATGGAGTTCGCAGTCGAAGCGCAGAAGCTGCTGGGGATTTCGCTGGAAGGCTCGGTCGGTTGATCCTGCTGTCCGCCCTGGCCCTGATGCAGCCTGCGATGGTGCCGCCCGCCCCGGCGGACGAGATCGTCGTGGTCGCCGAACGGATGAAGCGGATCAAGCTGCGCCTCTCGCGAAGCAAGGGCGTGCTGAAAAGCTGCCGCGTGCGTGTTTCCAGCGGTGACCCAGTGATCGACGGCTATGCCTGCGAAGCCATCGGCACCTGCATGGCCGAAGGCGCGGTCAAACGCCAGCCGCTGGCCGATTGCTCGACCGACAAGGTGCTGGCGTTCTATATGGACCGCCGCAGCGCTGCGGAGACAAGCGAATGATGGGCTTTACATCCTTAAGCCTCCCCGTGCCGGGGAGAAGTTCGTTTGAGGAGTGCGTGGCGTGAGCGGCGCGGTCGATCATGTCGAATACCATCGCCAAGGCACTGTCTGCGCGAAAGGCCAGATGCTGGATGGGAAATTTCACGGATACTGGGAATGGTATCGCAAGGACGGGTCGCTGAAGCGATCCGGTCATTTCAACCGAGGCGAGCAGGTCGACATATGGACGACCTATGATGCCGACGGTGCCCCCTACAAGACGACCAGGATGAAGATTGTATCCCATGCTCAAGATTGAAAATCTCCACGCCCAAGTCGGCGAAACGTCGATCCTCAAGGGCCTCTCGCTCACCATCAACGCGGGCGAGATCCACGCGATCATGGGGCCGAACGGCGCGGGCAAGTCGACGCTCGCCTATACTTTGGGCGGACGGCCCGGGTACGAGGTGACCGAGGGCTCCGCGACCTTTGACGGCCAGGACCTGCTCGCGCTGGAACCGCATGAGCGCGCGGCTGCCGGCCTGTTCCTCGGCTTCCAGTATCCGGTCGAAATCCCCGGCGTCTCCAACCTGCAGTTCCTGCGCGAAAGCCTCAACTCGCAGCGCCGGGCGCGTGGTGAGGAGCCATTGTCGGGCGCCGAGTTCATCAAGCTCGCCAAGGAGAAGGCGGCATTGCTCAAGATGGACATGGACATGCTCAAGCGGCCGGTGAACGTCGGCTTTTCGGGCGGCGAGAAGAAGCGCAACGAGATGGTGCAGATGGGGATCATCGACCCCAAGCTCGCCCTGCTCGACGAGACCGACTCCGGGCTCGACATCGACGCGTTGCGCATCGTCGGCGAGGGCATCAACACCATCATGCGCAAGCCGGATAAAGCCGTGCTGCTGATCACCCACTATCAGCGGCTGCTCGATCTCGTGAAGCCCGATTTCGTCCACGTCCTCGCCGGTGGCCGCATCGTCCGCAGCGGCGGCGCCGAACTGGCGCTCGAGCTCGAAGAACAGGGATATGAGGCAGTTGCATGAGTGACATGCGCGCCTTGCCGCTCGCACAGTTGCAGCGAGATTATCTTGCGGACAGCACCGCGGGCATGCCGATCGCTGGGCTGATCACATGGTCTGCCCTGGCTGTCGCAAGCTGGCGGATGGGCGATGCGATGCCTGCATGGGTCGCGTTTACCGCAGCAGCAGCACCGTTCCCTTTGTCGATCCTTATCGACAAGCTGCGCGGTGCGCCGGGGCTGAGCACGCAATCGAACAAGAACCCGCTCACCCAACTGTTCATGCAGTTCATCTTCGTGATCGCGCTAATCATTCCCTTCGTGATTTTCGCCGCCCAGGCATCCTCGTCGATCGCGCTGCTGATCCTGGGGCTGGCAATCCTTGCCGGCATGATCTGGGTCCCGCATGGCTGGGCAGCGGATGACCGCGCGGGGATGATCCATTTCGGTTTGCGCGCGGTGCTTTGCTATTCGGCCTATCTGTTCGTGCCCGAGCCGAACACGGGGGCAGCGATCGCTGGTGCTGCGGCGCTGACCTATGTCTATGCCATCTGGGCGATGAAGAAGCCGGAGTCGGTGAAATGAGCAACGTCATCCCGCTCCCCACCCGCAAGGACGAGGCCTGGCGTTATGCCGATCTCGATGCGCTCGCGCGTGTCTGGGGCGATGTGCCGCAGGGGCCCGAGCGGATCACTGTCCCGGCCGGTGAAACGCTGGCGCGGCAGATCGTGCTGCCGGTCGCGATGTCGGGCGTGTCGATCACCGATCTCGACGTCGTGATCGAAGCAGGCGCGACCTTCGCGCTGCACTTGCTCGCCACCGACGCCGATTACGGGCGGATGAGCGTCAATGTGCTGCTGCACGAAGGCGCACATTTCGAGATGGGCGGCGCGATCCTCGGCCATGCCGATCAGACGCTCGAGATCGTCACGCAGGTCAACCATGCGCACCCCAATGCGACCAGCAACCAAGTGGTGCGCAGCGTGCTTGCAGGCCATGCCACCGGATCGTTTCTGGGCAAGGTCGCGGTCGCGCGGCATGCGCAGAAGACCGATGCCTCGCAGTCGGTCAAGGCGATGCTGCTCGATCGCACCGCGACCGCCAATGCCAAGCCCGAGCTCGAAATCTACGCCGATGATGTGAAATGCGCGCACGGCGCGACCGTGGGCGAGCTCGACAAGGCGGCCTTGTTCTACATGGCCGCGCGCGGTCTGCCGCCGAGCATCGCGCGCAAGCTGATGCTGCAGGCGTTCATCGCCGATGCTTTCGTGTCGCTGGAAGACGATGCCGCACGCGAGGCGATCGAGACGCGCGCGCTCGCCGCGCTGGAGGGTCTGGCGTGATGGCCACGCTCGCACCCGCCCGCCTGCTTGACCACCGCGCCGACTTTCCTGGGCTCGTCACCGCCGATGGCGCGCCCTGGCATTATCTCGATACCGCCGCGACCGCGCAGAAGCCGCGCGCGGTGATCGATGCGATCGCAAGGGCCTATGGGCCGGATTACGCGACCGTTCATCGCGGCGTCTATGCGCGCTCGGCGGACATGACGATCGCCTATGAAAATGCGCGGTCCAAGGCGGCGCGCTTCATCGGTGGCCGCGAAGAGGAAACCGTGTTCGTGCGTGGTGCGACCGAGGGGATCAACCTTGTCGCGCATAGCTGGGGCATGGCCAACCTCAAGCCCGGCGACCGGATCATGCTGAGCCAGCTCGAGCATCACAGCAACATCGTGCCGTGGCAGCTGGTGGCAGAGCGCACCGGGGCCGAGATCGATGTCGCGCCGCTGACCGAGGATGGCCGGATCGATCTTGACGCGCTCGCATCGATGCTCACCGAGCGGCACAAGATGGTTGCGCTGGCGCATGTCTCGAACGTGCTGGGCAGCGTGCTCGATGCGCGGCGCGCGGCGGACATCGCGCACTCAGTGGGCGCGCTGCTGCTGCTCGATGGCTGCCAGGCGGTGCCGCGGCTGCCGGTCGATGTCGCCGCACTCGATTGCGATTTCTATGTCTACTCCGCGCACAAGCTTTACGGCCCAACCGGCATCGGCGTTCTGTGGGGCAGGGCGGCTTTGCTTGAGGCGATGCCGCCATGGCAGGGCGGCGGTGCGATGATCGACCGGGTCACCTTCGCGCGCACCACCTTCGCCCCGCCGCCGCAGCGGTTTGAGGCGGGAACCCCGCATATCGCGGGCGCGGTGGGTCTGGCGGCCGCGATCGATTATGTCGAGGCGATCGGAGTGGAGGCGATTCACGCGCATGAGTGCGCACTGGTCGCCGAGGCGCAGGAGGCGCTGGCGGGCATCAACGCGATCCAGGTCTTCGGGCCAAAGGACAGTGCGGGCATCCTCTCGTTCGCGATGCAGGGGGTGCATCCACACGACATCGGTACCATATTGGATGAAGCCAACGTCGCGATCCGCGCCGGGCACCATTGCGCCCAGCCGCTGATGGACCATCTGGGCGTGCCAGCCACCGCGCGCGCGAGCTTCGGCGTGTACAGCAACAGCGACGATGTCGAGGCTCTGGTGCGCGGGCTGGACCGGGTGCGCAGGATTTTCGGGTGAGGGATATGGACGAGACAGGAAAGATCATGGCACAGCAAGTGGATGCGGTAGACAAGCCGCCCAAGGCGCGCGTCGACATGGCGATCGACACCACCGGGCCCGAGAGCGCGGGCGAACGCTATCGCCGCAAGCGCGATTATCTTGACGGGTTCCTCAGTGAAAAGCCCACCGGCGTCGCACCGACCGAACCGGGCGGCGAAGTCTATGAGGCCGTGATCGAGGCGCTCAAGGGCATTTATGATCCCGAAATCCCGGTGAACATCTACGATCTGGGGCTGATCTACGGCGTCGAGGTCAGCGATGGCCATGCCATCATCAGCATGACGCTGACCACGCCGAACTGTCCGGTGGCAGAATCGATGCCTGGTGAGATCGAACTCACGGTGGGCTCGGTTCCGGGCGTCGGCCATGCCGAGGTCAATCTGGTCTGGGACCCGCCCTGGGATCCGGGCAAGATGTCCGACGAGGCCAAGCTTGAAATGGGAATGCTATGACCACCACAACCCGCACCCGTCCTGCCGCGTTGACGCTCACCCCGTCGGCCGAGGCACGGATCGCGCATCTGATGCAGACCGCGCCCGAAGGCGCGATCGGGGTCAAATTGTCGACCCCGCGCCGGGGATGCTCGGGGCTTGCCTATTCGGTCGATTACGTCACCGAAGAAGTGAAGTTCGACGAGAAGATCGAGACCCCGGGCGGGCTTTTCTATGTCGACGGCGGGTCGATCCTGTATCTGATCGGATCGGTGATGGACTGGGTCGAGGACGATTTCACCGCCGGCTTCGTGTTCGCCAACCCCAATGCCAAGGGCGCTTGCGGCTGCGGCGAGAGCTTTACCGTCTGACGCAGCCGCACGCCCCGATCATGCTTGCGGCGTGATCGGTCGCTCGCCGACGATCGACAGGCCATAGCCATCCAGCCCGACCAGGCTGTGATGCGAGTTGGTGAGCAGTTCCATGTCCTGCACCCCCATTTCGGTGAGGATCTGCGCGCCGATGCCATAATCGCGCAGTTCTTCCATGTCGGCGACCGCTTCGCCGGACTTGAGCCGGATCGCCTGGCTGAGGCTGTTGGTCCCGTGGCGGTTGAGCAGCACCACCAGCCCCGAGCCTTCCGCCCCGATGATTTCCATCGCGCGTTCGAGCAGTCCGGTCCGCGCGCCGGTCTCGCCGAAGATATCGGCAAACGGGTTGAGCACGTGCATGCGCACCAGCGTCGGCTTGTCGGGGTCGACATGGCCCTTCTGCAGCACGGTCTGCTCGGTCTTCTCGGCTTTGTTGTAGAAGACGATCGCCTTCCACTCACCGCCGAATTCGCTGGTGAAGCGGACCTCGGCGCGCTTTTCGACGAGATGGTCGTGGCGGCGGCGATAGGCGATCAGATCGCGGATCGTGCCGATCTTCATGCCGTGGATGTGCGCGAACTCGATCAGGTCGTCGAGCCGCGCCATGGTGCCGTCGTCGTTCATGATCTCGCAGATCACGCCCGAGGGGTTGAGCCCCGCGAGGCGCGAGACATCGACCGCAGCCTCGGTGTGCCCGGCGCGCACCAGCACGCCGCCATCGCGCGCCATCAGCGGAAAGACATGGCCGGGAGTGACGATCTCTTCGGGGCCCTTGGCGGCATCGATCGCAACGGTGACCGTGCGCGAGCGGTCCGCGGCGCTGATCCCGGTAGTCACGCCGGTGCGCGCCTCGATCGAGACGGTGAACGCGGTTTCGTGCCGTGTGCCGTTGTGCCGTGACATCAGGTTGAGGCCGAGCTGCTCGACCCGGTCCCTGGTCAACGCCAGGCAGATCAGGCCGCGGCCGTATTTGGCCATGAAGTTGATTGCGTCGGGAGTCGCCATCTGCGCGGGGATGATCAGGTCGCCCTCGTTCTCGCGGTCCTCGTCATCGACCAGGATGTACATGCGGCCGTTGCGCGCTTCGTTGATGATCTCTTCAGCGGAAGCCATCACGCCGGCGGGGTCGCGCGACAGATAGCGTTCCAGCTTGCCCAGGGTATCGGCGGTGGGGTTCCAGTCGGGCTCGCCCAGCTTGCGCAGCGAATTGGCGTGCAGCCCGGCTGCGCGGGCGAGGCCTGCGCGGCTTTCCTGACCGGCTTCGATGATTTCAACGATACGTTCGATAAGCTGTGCTGACATCGGAATATCCCTTCGGGGACTCCGGTATCACATTTTAATGTGCTTCGTAAAGCCAGTATCACATTGCAGTGGATTTTGCCGCATTCACCTCGTTCATCCGCATCAGATAGCGCGCAAGCACGTCGATCTCCAGATTGACCGGATCGCCCGGCTGCAGCGCGCCCAAGGTGGTCATCTCCCAGGTATGCGGGATGATATTGAGCCCGAAATGGACGCTGCCGTCGCTCTGGTCTGAATGCGAATTCACCGTCAGCGACACGCCCTCGACGGTGATCGACCCCTTGGCGGCAATATAGGGCGCCAGCGCATGCGGCGCGGCAATGGTGAAGCGGATCGAATCGCCTTCGGATTCGCGCGCCACAACGGTCCCCATGCCGTCGACATGCCCGGTGACGATGTGCCCGCCCAGCTCGTCGCCGATCTTCAGCGCGCGCTCCAGGTTCAGCCGGGTGCCAGCCTCCCAGCGTCCCGCGCTGGTCTTGCTGACCGTCTCGGCGCTGATATCGACGGTGAACCAGTCGTCGCCCTTGGAGGTTACGGTCAGGCACGCGCCCGAGCAGGCGATCGAGGCGCCGATCGCGACGCTGCCCATGTCATAGCTGCAGCGGATGCGCGCGTGCAGGTCGCCGCGCTGCTCGACATGGTCGATGGTGCCGATATCGGTGATGATGCCTGTGAACATGATCGTCCTGTGTGTTGCCCGGGTCACGGGCGATTGTCGCGGGTCAGCGTATCCGCTGGTAGCTTTCCACGCGGTCCTTGCCAAGCAGCCGCGTGTCCTCGAGCTGCCATCGGCCATGCGCGTCGGAAAGCTGCTCCAGCCCTATATCGCCCAGCGCCGCCTTGCCGCGCCCGATCACCACTGGGGCACGATACAGCAGCAGCCGGTCGACGCTGTCGATGGCCAGGAACGCAGCGGCGGTTTCCGCGCCGCCCTCGACCATCAGCCAGTCACAGCCTTCGAGCGAACCGATGTCATGCGGCGAAGCAATCGCGGTCCATCCCGTCGGAGCATCGCCCATCCGGCTGAGCAGCACGCGGCGCGGGGAGCGTGCCTCGAGCCCTTTGAGCCGCACATCCAGCCGGGGTGCATCGGCGCGCATGGTGCCGCCGCCGACAAGGATTGCATCATGATGCGCGCGCTCGACATGGGTGTGCGCACGCGCCTGCGGTCCGGTGATCCACTGGCTCGATCCGTCGGCAAGCGCGATCTGGCCATCGAGCGAGGTGGCGAGCTTGAGCGTTACGAAAGGGCGGCGCTGCGTCTGCCGCGTGATGAAGCCTGCCAGGCTGGCACGCGCGGCAGCTTCGGCGATGCCCGATTGCACGGCGATCCCTGCAGCCTCCAGCCGGGCGATGCCTTCGCCATTGGTGCGGGGGTCGGGGTCCTGTGTGCCGATCACGACGCGCGCCACGCCTGCTGCGATCAGAAGATCCGCGCAGGCCGGGCCGCGCTGGCTCTGGTGCGCGCAGGGCTCGAGCGTGACATAGGCGGTGGCGCCGTACGCTGCCTCGCCAGCTGTATCGAGCGCCATTGCCTCGGCATGCGGCCTCCCACCCGCCAGCGTCCAACCGCGCCCGATCACGCGGCCATCGCGCACCAGGATGCAGCCGACTGCGGGGTTGGGGCTGGACAGCGCCCTTCCGCGCAGCGCCAGCGCGATGGCTGCCTGCATCCAGTCCGCATCAGACCGGGGGGCTGCGATCACTCGGTATCCATGCCGAACTGTTCGGCGAGGCGCCGGTACTGCGCCTTGCGCTCTTCCTCGCGTGCCAGCCGCTCGGCTTCCAGCTTTTCCTTGCGCTCCTGATTGGCGACATTCTCGGCGGCGATCTCGCTGTCGCTGCGCCCGGGCTCGAAGCTGGTCACCCAGGTGATCTCGGGCCGTTTCCACTGCACCTCGAAACCCGATTCGCTGAAGAACGCGGCAAAGATGGTCGTCGTTGCTGCCAGCGAGGCGAGCAGGAACCGCCATTTGTGGTCCTGCTGGTCAAACCAGTAGGTCTTGAGGTCACCCACGGCGCGGATCGGCGAAATGTCACGAAAGAATCCCATAGCCCCCAAGATAGGCGGCTTTGCCCCTCTTGACCAGTATCGGCGTCCTCGGCCCGGCGCGGCCGGTCAAGCCGCGCTTATTGGACGAGCGGCTTGGTGCCGTCTCCCAGCAGGATGAACGCCGCCCAGTAATAGGGATGCGATGTCAGCGGATCGTCCATGGCTGCGCGCTGCGCCTGTGCCAGCGACGCGTTCATCGCAGTGCCGGGACTGGCCTTGAACAGCGCGGAGATCAGGTTCTCGGTCGCGTTGAAATCGTCGGGCACCGGCCAGTGGCTGGCAAGCACCGATCGCGCGCCGGCGCCGACAAAGGCGCGCACCAGACCATCGAGCGCAAAGTTGCCCCCAGTCTCGATTCCCGCCTCGCGCGAGGCCGAAACGGTGGCGAGCCCTGCGGTGTCGCACGCCGAGAGGATGACAAGATCGGCATCGAGCTTGAGATCGAAGATTTCCTTGAAGCTCAGCAGCCCGTCGGAGCTGCCATCGCCGAACGAGGTGATCAGCGCCGGGCGGGCGGGGCATTCGGGGCGCGGCGCGGTAACCAGGCCGTGGGTGGCAAAGTGCAGGATGCGATAATCATCCAGGTCGCTGCGGCCGAGCAATGCGGTGTCGCTGAACGCCGATTGCGTCAGCACATTCGCGCGGCCAGCGCCCAGCACGCTCTGCGCGAGCTTGAGCTCTGCCGGCGAGATCGGGTCGAGCCAGGTGTTGATAGGCCATTCGCAGTCTGCCGCGCGGGTGGCCGAAGCCAGCGTGATCCGCTCAGGCGGAGCTGCGTTCTGGCCCAGCCCCAGATAGGCCTGCTTGCCGCGTGCGGGCGCGATGGTCCGCACATCGGCGAAGGAGCGCGGCGACACCGCGATCGAAAAGCGCCGGTCGCGCCCGAACCAGGCGATGCCGGTAAAGTCGAACGGGTCGGCATCGATCGCCGCAGTGCGTTCCAGATAGGCATCGACGCCCTTCTGGTCCTCGACCAGCAGGCCGGGCGGCAGCTGCAGCAGCGCGCCATCGGGTTCGTAGACAAGGTGCTCGATCCCGGCGAGGTCCTGCTGCAGCCCGGGGAACAGCGCATCGTAAAGCGCCTTGGCCTCGACCACGTCGAAGGGATAATTGGTCGGCTGGCCGTTTTCGATCACCACGATCGAATCGCGCAGCTTGGCCACGGTCTTGTCCAGATCGGCGCGGGTCAGCTTGATGCTGACCGTGCGCACCCGGTCGGTGGTGATCAGCTGGCCATAAACCTGGCTGCCGACGAAGCTGACCTTGTAATAGCCCTCTTTGGGCCCCAGCAGCTTCTGCAGCTCGGCCAGCGTCACCGAAGTGGGCGACAGCACGCGATACTGCGAATACTGGCCGAGCTTCGATTGCAGCGCTGTCTGCTCGTTCTGCTGGTTGGTCAGCGATTCGCGGGCCAGCGCCAGCGTCGCAAGGTCGTCCGCGGTGGGTGCAGGCAGGGCCTCGAGCCGCTGGATCTCTGCGCTGGTACGCGAGATTTCGCGGGTGCGGGTCACCGCCAGGCGGAACAGTGCGGACGCTTCGTCATTGCCTTCGGACAGTTCGCGCGCGAGCACCGCCTGGGTCTGCGCGACGCCGGGGCGCTGGAGCAGCTGGCTGGCGGTGAACATGCGCGAGGCGACCGAGGCATCGCCATCGGCGCGGACGGCAAGCTGGGCGAAATACGGGCCCAGCATTTCCTTCATCGTCGCGCGTGCGCTGGGCACGGCCTCGCCCTCGGCGACGATCTCGTCATAGAGCGCGATCGAAGCATCCGCCTCGCCCCGCCGCGCGAGGAACGCGGCCAGCCGCGCCTTGGCGCTGAGCAGGCCGGGCGATTGCGGGTAATCGAGTCGGTAGATCGCCAGTGCTTCGGTCAGTCCTGCGCGCGCGCCGGTCATGTCGCCCTGCGATTCCTGGATCAGCGCGCGCTGGGTCGCGACTTCGGCGCGCAGCCAGCCGGTCGAGCTGATGCGGCCGTTGCGCACCGCCACGATCATGTCGATGCCCTGCTGCAGCGCCGTGAGCGCGGCTGCGCTCTGCCCGGAAAGCCGCAGCGCCGAGCCGCGCAGCAGCAGCGCCTGGCCGTCGAGGATCTGCGCGCGCTCGGTGCCGGTCAGGCTGCTGTCGACCCCGCCCAGCCTTTTGAGGCCCGAGTTTTCGCGGTTGATCTGGTCGGCGAGCATCTTGGTGATCTCGCCCTGCGACAGCCGCGCCTCGCCGATCATCTCGGTGTCGATCGCCACCGGACGGTCAAGAAAGGCGATCGCGGCCGAAGGGTTGCGCTGGTTGATCGCATCGATCGCGCGGAAGTTGCGGATCATCCGCTGCGTGACGCCGTCGCTTGCGGCGACCAGCCGGTCGGCGCGCGCGAACAGCGCGCCTGCTGTGGCGAAATCGCCCATGTTCGATTGCTGCAGCGCCTGGTTGGCGAGGAACTCTGCGGTGCGTTCGGACGAGCCCTTCTCGCGCGCGGCGAGCGTTTCGAAGAATTCGGACGATTCGGCATAGGCGCCGTAATTGTTGCGCACATAGGCCTCGGTGCGCGCCGATTCCTCATCGAGTGTCCCCGCCTGGATGCGTGCGAAGGCGGCAGGATCGCTGACCGAGGTGGTGGCGACATCGACCGTGCCGGTCACCGGCCGGTCGGTGACCAGCGAGGCCAGCGCCAGCCTGAGCGCGGAATCATAGCCAGAAAGACCCTCGGCGATGAACACGGTCTCGCCGCGCACCGCCGCGTACAGCCGGTAATCCACCGACGCCTTGGGGTCGCGGCATTCGATCACCGTCGCGCCGCCGACATTCTCGACCTCGGTCACCTGCCGTTCGGAGCAGCTGAGACGGCTGGCTGCGGCCTGCAGATAGCTCGCCAGCCGGTCGCCTTCGCCGCCGCGCAGGGCATAGAGCGAACCCACCGGGCTGGCGGCATCGCGGCACACCACGCGATAGCCGCGATCGAACATGCTGGTCAGCGCTGCATCGGTCGGGCGGTATTGCGCGGTGCACAGCACGCCTGCCGATCCGACGCGGAAGCTGTCGCGCAGCGCGATGGCGTCTTCGCCCTGGGCAGCTGCACTGCCCGGCAGCAGGCCTGCCATCCCCAGGCTGAGCGCCATGACGGCACCGCCCGTGCGCCCCAGCGCGCCTCGCAAGCCACGGGTGAGGGACGGGGTGCGGATCATGGCTGGCCTCCAGTATCGGGCAGGGCATTGGGCAGCGGCTGGTCAAGCTGCAGATTGGGGTTGCCGCCGCTGGTTACCGGCTCGTCGATGATCGGATCGACGCCAAGCCGGCGGGTGTTGACGATGGTGACCGGCGGCATGATCGGGCGGCGCGGTGCGGCATCGCCGCGTGCCGCCTCTTCTGCGGCAGCCTCGGCCTCTTCTTGCTCGCGTTCGGCCTGGCGTTCCTCGGCGGGCCGTGGCGGCGGAGGTCCGGCATGGACCACCACGGTCGGGCCCTGTTCGCTGATGCCGCCGCCGCCGCAGCTGATCGCGCTGAGCAGGCAGCCATTGACGCTGGAGTTGGCGGTGAAGCCGGTGATCGTGCTGGGTCCGTCCTGCCCGGCGGATGACGAGCGCGGGAAGATCAGGTCGCGCACCGAGCTGCCGTTGCGCACGATATCGCCGGTGTCGAGCAACTGGCCATAGATCACCATGTCGATCAGGCCCGACGAGCTTTGCGAGGACCGGGGGACGATCTCGACGCTGCCCACCCGGCCGAAGAACCCGGCGTTCAGCAGGCTGGTGCCGGTGTTCTGGATCAGCAGCGTGCTGCCGACATTGAACTGCAGCCGCGATGCCTGGATCACCCCGTCTGGCCGCGATGTCGCGATCGGCAGGCTGAGCGCGGTGTCGCGTCCGGTGAAGTTGACGTTGGATGCCAGCTGATCCAGCAGCGACGCGCTGGCGATGTGGATGTTGTTCGCGGTGATCGACAGTACCCCGCCCGGCGAGCTGCCGTTGAGGAAGATGCCGCCGGTGTCGGCGTTGATCTCCACCCGCGCAGCGTTGAGCGCCACGCGGTTGGTCGATGCCATCGAATTGAAGACGGCGTTGCCGTTGACGCGGATGGTGCCAGCCGTGTTGATCGTCAGGCTGCCTTCCGAGCCGTTGAGGTTGACCCCGCTGGCCGCAGCCGATCCGTTCATGGTCAGCGCGCGGATTTCCACGCCGGTGCCGGTCGAGGAGACGTTGGGCGCGTTGATGACGATGTTCTGCGCGCGGATGCGCGAGATCTCGCTGCCGTCGAGCGTGTAGCCACCCTGCTGCGACTGGCTGTCGCTCGTCGTGCCGCCGATGATAACCGCGCCGCTGCGGTTCGCGGTCAGGGTCAGCGTGCCGGTGCTGGCGTTGCCAAGACCGCCGTTCTGCGAAAACGCGATGTCGCCCGAGCTGATCGCGATGGTGGGCGCGACCGCCAGCCCGCCGAAGACGGCAGTACCGCCGACGTCGAGGCTGATCCGCGTGCCTGCCGTGATCGTGCTGCTGGCCGAGAAGCTGCCGGTAGAGGCGGAGAGCAGCGTGCCGGTGGTGACCGGTGCGCCGATCGAGACGCTGCCTCCGACGCGGACCGGCGTTGCCGCCAGCAGCGCGCCCAGGTCGATCGTCGAGATCAGTCCGGTCGGCGAAATGGCCGAGCTGTTGGCGATCAGCGTCGTGCCTGTGGTGCCGGTGCCGATTGCGCCGGTGTTGACCGATTGGGCTGCAAGCAGCACCGCCGAGGTGCCGGTGGTGATGTTGCCGGTGTTGAGATTGCCCGTCATCGCCGCGGCCAGGATGGCGTTGGTCGCCTGCAGCGCGCCGGTGGTCACCGATCCGCCGCGCACGCGGATCTCGTTGGTCGATGTGATCGCGCCGGTGGTCAGTCCCTGCGTGCTGCGCAGGAACGCGCTGCCGCCTGCGGTGATCGCGCCGGTGGTGATGCTGGCCGCGTTGCCGACATTGCCCTGGCCATCATCCGACCCGATGCCCACCGAGCCGAAGCTGTTGACGGTGCCGGTGGTGATCGCGCCATTGGCGCCCAGGCCGATGCTGAAGCCGCTGGTCGGCGCAACGCCGGGACCGGTGGTGCGCAGATTGCCCAGCTGCATGTTGCCGCCGACGATCGTGCCGATCCAGCTGCCCGCGGTGATATCCCCGCCGGTCACCGATCCGGTGGCCGAGAACTGGGTGTTGGCCGAAGAGGTCAGCGTGGAGAAGGTGAGGTTGCCTGCAGTCGCCCCCATCGCGATGGCGCCCGCCGTGCTGGTGACGTTGGTGAGCGCAATTGCGGTGCCGCCAATGTTCACCGTGCCGCCGGTGATCGCCCCGGTGGAGGTGAACGTGCTCGCACGCGACCGCAGCTGCGCCGCGCCCGTGGTGGTGACGCCGCCAATGCTGACCGCGCCCTGGCCATCGACGCCAACCTGGCTGCCCGCCAGCGTGCCGGTTGTGATCAGCCCGGTGGTGGTCTGCAGCGACACAGGGCCACCTGCGACGATGTTGCCGACGGTCATGTTGCCGTTGGTGGCGTTAAGGACCGTGCCCTGGGTGGAGTTGATCGCCTGCGCAGTGATGCTGCCGGCGGTGATGGCGACGCGTCCGCCGGTGGCGGTGATCGCTCCGGTGGTCGAGAACGCGGTGCCGACGCCGGCCAGCAGATTGCCGGTCTGGATGGGGCCGTTGACCGTCAGGCTGCCGGTGGTGCGCACCGGCGTCACGCCAAACAGCGGCGCGGGATTGAAGTCTGCGCCAAGCAGCGACACCATCGATGTGTTGCCGACATAGAAATAGTTGGCAGCGCCCGTTCCGCCAGTGACAGGGCCGTTGAACAGGATGTTGCCGTTGCCGAGGGCGATGATGTTCTCGCCGCTCGTCAGGGAACCGGTAGTGATGGTGCCTGGAGCCACCAATCCGATGTTGCGCGCTCCTGTCAGGTTTCCGACCTGGATCGAGCCGGTCCGGGAGAGCAGGCCGACGCTGTAGCTTGTTGTCGGCACAGCCCCTGCAGCGTTGACATTGCCGCCGGTAATGTTGCCCGTTGCTTCGATGGCAAATTCAAGACCGGTGACGGCGTTGCCGAATTGGACACTTCCCGCAGCTTCGATCTCGGTTTCGGCACCCGACTGGATGTTGCCCAGCGCCATGTTGCCAGCGCGGGTGTCCAGCACGATATAGGTTCCGGCCGCGAGGTTGCCGATGGTCAGGTTGCCCGAATTGACCAGCAGATCGATATAGCCAGTGCTGGACGTCGCGGTGGTCAGCGTCAGGCCGTTCGCTGCGGTCATCGCAATGAAGTTGGCCGCGCTGACCACACCTGCATTGATCGAGCCGCTGGTCGATGTGAGGTTGATGTGGTTGCCGGATGTGAGGTTGCCAAGCTGCAGCGAAGTGCCCTGAATGCCGATCACGCCGCCGGCATTGATGTTGCCGAGGTTGATTGCGCCGTTGCCCACCGCTGTCAGACCGCCGGGTGTCGCGAAATTGGCCGTGACGACGATGCTGCCGACCGACTGCAGGCTGATCGCATTCGCCGTGATCGTGCCGATGTTGGTGGGTGTGGGCAGCACGGTATCGGCGACAAAGGTGCCCGCGCTGAGACCCACCGCGCTGGCATTGAGCGAGGCGTTGCCGATCAGCACCGAGAGCGAATTGGGCGTCAGATAGGTGAAGCTGTTGCCCGCGTTGAACGTGCCGTCGCTGATCCGGATCGAGTCTTCAAGCTGCAGCAGCGGATCGGGAAGATCGCCGCCGACATTGATTACGAAGCTGGTCACCGTAGCGTCGGCATTGCGCAGCTCGACATTGTTGCCGGTGGAATAATAGCCCAGGCCCCCCACCGCACCGGCGCCGCCGATGCCGGTGGAAATGCCGAGGACGTTGCCTGCCTGCAGCAGACCGCGGTTGGCCGGTATCTGGAACCGGTCGGTGATCGCAAAGCCCAGGCCGCCGCCGGTGCCGTTGCCACCATTGCCGCCGACCGCGCCCGCGCCGCCCGTGCCGCCAGCGCCGCCGACCACCATCGTGATATCGTCCGCAGTCACCCGCGATCCGCGCACGATCAGGATATTGTCGCCGCCAAAGCCTGCGCCGCCGTTGCCGCCATTGCCGCTTCCGGTCGAGCCGAGGCCGCCATTGCCGCCTGCGCCGCCAAAGCCCTGCGCCGCCGATGAGACATTGCCGATATCCGCAAAGCCGACATTGACGGTCAGCGCTCCGGTGCCGCTCTGGGTGCCGAAATCGACCCGGCCGCCGATACCCGCTCCGCCTGCGCCGCCATTGCCGCCCCGGCCCGCGCTGCCTGCGCCGCCAAGCCCGCCCGCACCGCCGATGCCGTCGGCGCTGAGCTGGACGTCAAGAACATCGAGCTGTCCGTTGCCCGCCGTGCCGAGCATCTGGATGGTGCCGCCGGTGCCGATGCCGCCATTGCCGCCGGTGCCACCGGTCGGTCCGGTGGTGCCTGCGCCGCCCGCGCCGCCGAAGCCTGCGGTGTTGATCAGCACATTGTCGAAATCGACCAGCCCGGTCACCGGGCCGCTGCCCGCGATCAGCGATGCGCCGCCGCCGGTGCCGTTGCCGCCATTGCCGCCCGCAGACCCGTTGCCGCCCGCACCGACCGCGCTGAGCAGGATGTCCGCGCCGCGCAGCGTTGCACCGTTGACGCCCGAACGCGCCTGACCGCCCACGCCGTTGCCGCCATTGCCCGCGACAAAGGCGGTTCCGCCAAAACCGTTGGCCGACAGGCTGGCGTTGCCACCGATCGTCACGGTACCGACGATGCCCAGGGTGCCGAACTCGGCCAGGCCTCCGGTGCCGACGCCCCCGGTGCCGACATTGGCATTGCCGCCGACGCCGTTGACCTGCTGGGTCAACGCGCCCGTGGCGCTAGCGGTGCCGCCGCCGGTGCCGAACACCACCATCAGCGTGCGTCCGCCGGTGGCCGCGCCGCCGATTCCCGAAACGGTCGAATCGCCGCCGGTGGCCGAGGCATCGAGTACGACGTCGCCGTTGATCTGCAACAGGCCCGATTGCGCGGTTGCGGATGCGCCGCCACCGGTCGCCAGCCCGATCACGCCCGTTCCGCTGGAACCGCCGGCCGCGCTCGCATCGGCAAAGACGCTGCCGTTGACGGTGACAGAGCTGCCCGCGGTCTGCGCCTGGATGACGGCGTTGCCGCCGGTGGCGGTGCCGGTGTTGCCGGTTCCGCCCGCGCTGCTGCCCGCGCCTCCGAAGGCCGCCATGAACACGCTGTTGCCCAGCGTGATGCGGCCGTCACCCAGCGAAAGAATGCTGGCATTGCCGCCCTGGGCTGCGCCGCCTGCCGCATTGCTGGCGCCGTTGCCGCCAAAGGCCGAGGCGCTGAGGAAGCTGCTGCGGGTGACGTTGACCCGGCCGCTCTGCGCAAATAGCTGCGCGGTGCCGCCAGTTGCCGCCCCGCCCGAGCCGGTAGTGCCGAAGCCGTCGCCGCCCTCGCCATTGGCTGCGATATCCGCGATGCCTGCGATCTGGATCAGCGCGGTCGATGTGACGGTGCCGATCAGCGCCTGGCCGCCGATGCCGGTTCCGCCCGAACCGGAGCTTACGGAATCGCCGCCAAGGCCGGACGCCCGGGCGATGCCATCGCCGCCGATGGTCAGCGTGCCGACTGCCGCGCCCAGATTGGCGAGCCCGCCGGTGCCGTTGCCGCCGCGGGTTCCGCCCAGATTGTTGCCGCCAAAGCCGCTCGCATCCACCGTCGCGTTGCCGGTGATGGTGACGTTGAAATCGTTGACCACGATGCGCGCGTCGCCGCCCACGCCAGTGCCCGCAATCCCGTCGCCGCCGCCCTGGTTTGCATCGCCGGTGCCGGTCGCGGTCACATTGGCGTTGCCGTTGATGGTGATCTGGCCCAGCGTGTTCTGCGAGATCGAGGCGTTGCCGCCGGTGCCGTTGCCGCCATCGATTCCCGACAGCGCCGATCCGAACACCGCGCCATTGGCCGAGACCGTGACATCGCCGGTGATGTTGACCACGCCGCCGGTGAGCGCGATCAGCTGTGCGATCGCGCCGCCGGTGCCGTTGCCGGACGATCCCGTGCCCGGGGTGCTCGCGGTGCCGCCCAGGCCCGAGCTGTCTACGGTCAGACCGTTGAGCAGGTTGAGCTGCCCTCCATTCTGGACGATGACTTGCGCGTTGCCGCCCAGCCCGTTGCCGCCAAAGGTCGCCATGCCGCCGATGCCGAAGGATTCAACCTGCGTGGTGCCGGAAATCGTGAGATTGCCGCCCGCGGCGTTCTGGAAGATGATCGCGCCGCCGCCGGTGGCATTGCCGCCCAGATTGCCGGTGTGTGCGCCGATGCCGCCATTCGCGCTGGCACGCAAAATCGCATCCGCGCCGACATTGATCAGCCCGCCGGTGCCTCCCATGCTGAGACTGGCGGTGCCGCCCGTGGCAGCGCCGCCCGCAGCGCCCGAGGTCACGCCTGCAGTTCCGCCGAAGCCGAAGGCCAGCAGCGACAGGTCGCTCAGGAAATCGAGCGTGCTGGCGCCTTCGGTGCTGACGAAAATCTGCCCGCCTTGGCCAGCGCCGCCGTTGCCGGCATTGGCGCCACTACCGCCAAAGCCGGTGACATCGGCCAGAAACGCATCGCCAAAGCGCATCAGATGGCCAGAGCCCTGCGCGAAGACGTCGATCCGTCCGCCGAAGCCGGCGCCGCCGGTGCCGCTCGCCGATCCCGCATCGTCAAGGCCCAGACCCTGGGCGAACAGTTCGGTGCCCCCGTCCACCAGCAGCGTTCCGCCGCTGCCCAGCGTAAAGACGCCGATGCTGCCGCCGCGGCCGAAGTTGCTGCCAACCCCGGTGGTTTCGGTCTGACCGGAGAAGCCGGACGCATCCGCACGCAGATTGCCCGCAATCGCGATCAGCCCGCCATCATTGGCCAGAATCTCGATCACGCCGCCGGTGCCGCTGCCCACCGTGCCGCTGGTCGAGTTGGAGCCGCCGATGCCGACCGCATCCAGATTGGCATTGCCCGAAAGGCTGATCACGCCGCCGTTGTTCGCACGCAGACGCACGGTTCCGGCCTGTGCGTTGGCGCCCTGGACCAAGCGGAAATCGTTGGCAGACAGCGTCAGGTTGCCGCCGACATTGATCGAGGCACTGGCGCCATCGGCGTTCAGGACGGCCGAGTTGGCGCCAAAGGCCTGCACATCGCTGAAGAAATTGAGATCGCCGCTGAGCGACTGGCCCAGGAAGTTGCGCGAGGCCGCAGCGATGAACGACGATGTGATATCTGCCGGCGCGACATTGATGTCCGCCGCCTGCGCCGGATTGACCGCCGCGCTGGTGTCCACGAAATCGCCGAACACGTTATAGCCCGACGACAGGATGATCGAGTTACCCTGGACATCGGCAGCGCCCGCAATGTCGAATCCCAGCCGGCTGCCGGCGCCGATCGCCATGGTGATGGCATTGTTCTTGGGCACCGCGACCATGTAGATGCGGTGGTTGTCGTTCACGCCGGCGCTCGCCGGGCCGGTGGTCACGCCGCCATGGCCGACCGCAAGACCGCCGGTTCCGTCGGTGCCGGTGGTCACCTGGATATCGAACAGGCCGTTGCCGCCGAAGGTGATGGTGGCAGCCTCTGCGCCGACATACATCGCCGATCCGTTGACGGTGACGTTGCCGCCCTGCAGCACGGTCGGCGCGACCATCGCTATATAGCTGTTTTCAGAGGTCGCGCGGATCTGGGCGCCCGGCTGGACGATCACCGAAGACGGCGATGCAGCCTGGCTGAGGGTGAAGGACCCTGCCGCGTTGATGAAATCGCCATTGCCGTCGCGCACCGGATCGGAACTGGTCAGCAGCAGGCCGCCGACATCGATCACCGCGGTCGAGTTCACGACCACGCCGCCGGGGCTGTAGAACCACACATTGCCGCCGGGCACGAGCCCGGCTGCGGTCTGCAGCTGGCTGATGATGGTGCCGTTGAACTGGACTGCACGGCTGGTGCCGGTGGGGATGATGCGATTGAGGACGGTGAAGAAGTTCTGCGCGGTGGGGTTGTTGCGGAAGAAGGCGGTACGCCCGCTGGGCAGGAAGTTGATCGGCCCGCCGGTGACTGCGGCGTCGTTGGTGGTCCAGTTGATCACCGCCTGGTTGGTGTCGACGCGGATGGTGTCCGTCCCGGGGGTGCGGACGATGTTAACCCCGCCCGATATCACGGTGGGGTTGCCTTCGAACGCCTGGGCATGCGCCGGTCCCGATGCGCCGAGAGCCAGGCCGGTGGCGAGCGCGAGCGCGGAGGTCGCCTTGGCCAGCGTGATGCGGCGGGCGATCATGGTGCGGTTATCGGCCATCAGCGGGCTCCCCAGGGCAGTAGTAAGGTCGTGAGGGTGAACAGGATGCGTGGATCAGGCGTGTCGACCAGCAGGCCGGACCTTTCGGTGGGCACCGCCACGGTCACGTCCAGCCGGAACCGGTCGTCGAGCCGCGCGCGCACGCCGCCGCCGACCGAGCTCAGCCGCTGCGGATCGCCGGGACGGCCATCGTCCCAGGTCCACGCCACATCCATGAACACAAACGGCTGGAACGAGAAATCGGTCTGCTTGATCGGGGCGATCTGCGGCCCGCGAAACTCGACCGAGAACCCCGCGCCGTCATCGCCGACGATCACGCCGGGATCGTAACCGCGTCCGATGGTGAAGTTGCCGCCCGAAAACTCCTCGAAGCTGAGCACCGGATCGAAGGCGATCTGGCCGCGTCCGCGAACGAACACCGAGAACTGGTCGCCCAGCGCCGCTTCGGCAGCGATTTCGCCGCGGATGAGCGTGGAGGTCGGGTCGCCATCGCCGCGGGTCGTGGGGGTGCGGACCAATGCGCAGACGAAATTGCACGCCTCGCTCGCGCCCAGGATATCGAGCCCCTGGCGCAGCTCGATCTGCCCGCCCAGCCGCCAGCGCGGCGCAGCGCCATTGTCCATGTCAATCGCCTCGCCCGCCAGCTGGGCATAGGCCACGCGGATCCGGTCGCGCGACAGCGGTCCGATGAAATCGATGTCCTGGTTGACGTAATCCAGGCCGATGGTGCTGTAGAGCGATGCAGCCTGGGTGCGCAGCAGCGGATAGCGCGCCTCGATGCTGGCGAGCAAAGTCGTCGCATCGATCGTCGCGCCAACGCCTGCGGGCAGGTTGAGCTGCGGCTTGGTCCAGGCATAAGTAAACCGCCCACCCAGCGTCAGGCCTTCCTTGCCGACCCGGAATTCGTGCCCCGCCTGGACGATCTGCTGCTCGTCGAAATCGAGCGTCGAATAGGCCGAGATATAGGTGCGATCGCCCATGCCCGTGAGGCCATAGAACTGCGCGCGCAGCTGCGCGCCATAGGGCCCTGCGTCGCGCGCGGCGAGGTTCTGGACGTTGAGGTCGACCTCATACGGCGTCCGCCGCACCGTCACGTCGCCGATCAGCTCGCCGGGGCCGGTGCCCGCAGGCACCAGGGTGAGCCGGATGTCGTATCCCGGCAGGTCGCGCGCGAGCAGCAGATAGCGCTCGGCCAGCCGCTGGTTGAACACGGTGCCTTCGGTCAACCGCTCGAGATACCCTGCGACCAGCTTCTCGCCATTGCCGGCATCGCCGCGCACGCGGATCGATGTCAGCTTGGCGTAGAGCACCTCGAACTGGACGATGCCGTTGTCGATGCGCTGGGTGGGAACCTGCACCGCGGCGATATAGCCATCGCGGCGCAGCTTGGTGGCGACCGCGTCGCGGATTTCGCACAGAACCGCGACCGGCTGCTCGGTGCCGATATAGGGCTCATACAGCGGGCGCAGCTCGGCCGGAGCGACGGGCCCCAGGTTGTTGAACCGGGCCTCGGTCAGCGTCAGGCGGACATTGGCATAGGCAGGGTCGGCCAGCGGGCAGGGTGCGCGCTCGATATCGCCTTCCACCGTCAGCCGTGCGGGCCGGTCGGCGCGCTGTTGCACAGGGCGCTCGATTTCCTCGCGGGTGGGGGGAGAAGGGACGTTGATCTGCTGGGCATGGCCCGCGGTCGCGCCGAACAGCCCTGCCACCATGGCAGAGCCCAGAAAAACCTGTTTCGTGCGATTGTTGCGCGTCGCCAAAGTCACCCCCTTTAAGCATTGCGGATGCGGGGAATTTGGCTGGGGCCGCATTACCCTGAACCGAGTAACGGACAGCATAGCGGTTCTTGCGCTTCTGCTATCCAAGGGCGACCTTGGTGAAAGCCTTAACCCAGCCTCAAACTGGGGGCAACCCGCTAATGCGCGTCCGTCCCGAAATTGTCCAAAGTTAACATGGCTTTGGGTTGGGCGTAGGGGCGAGCGTTACATGGCTTGTAACGGGGGGGTAATTTGGCAATCTTTTGAAGGAATTGGCCCCCAGTTGCAGCCACAGCGAGGGGGTGTCGGCTCGGGCGAGGTCCTGCAGCCACGCTCGACGCTTCCCATCCCGGGCGACTCACGCTATGCGCGCGGGCCATGACCCGACTTCCCCAGCCCAAAGATTGGATCCAGGCGATCCACGCCTATGTCCCCGGAAAATCGACAGGGGATGACGGTGTGCCTTTGGTCAAGCTGTCCGCTAACGAGAACCCGCTCGGCACCAGCCCGGCGGCGCTGGCAGCGCGCGCGGCAGGCGCGGCGCAGCACCCCTCGCTCTATCCCGATCCCGACAGCACCGCGCTGCGCCAGGCGATCGCTATGCTGCACGGGCTGGACCCCGCGCGGGTGGTGTGCGGCACCGGATCGGACGAATTGCTTAACCTGGCCGCGCAGGCCTATTGCGGGCCGGGGGACGAGGTCGTCTATGTCCGCTACGGATTTTCGGTCTATGACATCGCCGCCCGGCGTTGCGGCGCGACCCCGGTAGTTGCGCCAGACAACTTTTATGCGACCGATGTCGACGCGCTGCTCGCCTGCATCACCGATGCGACCCGCGTGGTGTATCTCGCCAACCCCAACAACCCCACGGGCACGCTGACCGCGCGCGGCGAAATCGCGCGGCTGCACGCGGCGCTGCCGTCGCACGTGCTGCTGGTGCTCGACCAGGCCTATGCCGAATATCTGTCGCCCGAAGAGGATGATCTGGGTCTGGAACTGGCCCGCAACCACGACAACGTGCTGGTGACGCGGACCTTTTCCAAGATCTATGGCCTGGCCGGAGACCGCATCGGCTGGGGCTTCGGGGCGCAGGCGATCATCGACACGCTCAACCGCATCCGTGGCCCGTTCAACGTCACGCTTGGCGGGCAGGCAGCAGCGCTGGCAGCGCTGGGCGATCAGGACTTCGTGGCGCGGTCGCGCGCTCACAACTCCCGCTGGCGGCAGTGGCTGGCGGACGAGATCGCGCAGCTGGGCAATCACGGGCTTACCGTCATCCCCAGCCACGCCAACTTTGTGCTGGTGTTGTTCGAAGGCGCGGTCAGCGCCGAGACCGCGTTCAATGCGCTGATGCAGGCGGGCTATATCGTGCGCTGGCCCAAGGGGCAGGGGCTTGGCCATGCGCTGCGGATCACCATCGGGCAGGAGGCGGACATGCGCGCCATCGCCGCCGTGCTGCGCGATCTGGTCAGCGCATGAGCGCTCCTTTCGCCGCGGTTGCCATCGTCGGTCTGGGGCTGATCGGATCGTCGATCGCGCGCGCGATCCGCCAGAGCCTGCCCGAAACGCGCATCCTGGGCTATGACCGCAACGCCGAAGTCTGCGCGCGCGCCGAGGCGATCGGGCTGTGCGACAGCTATCACAGCGCGTTCGGAGCGGAGCTGGCCGAGGCCGAGATGGTCATCCTGTGCGTGCCGGTCGGCGCGATGGCTGCTGCTGCCGAGGTGATGGCACCTCATCTGTCCGCGCAGGCGATCATCTCCGATGTCGGCTCGTGCAAGGCGAGCGTGCTCACCGCGCTGCGCGGCGCGCTGCCCAACGCGATCATCGTGCCCGCGCACCCGGTGGCGGGGACCGAGAACAGCGGGCCGGAAGCGGGGTTCGCCAGCCTGTTCAAGGGGCGCTGGTGCATCCTGACGCCGGATGCCGGCGCGGACGAAGGCGCGTGCGCGCGCGTCGCGGGCTTCTGGCAGGCGCTGGGGGCGAATGTCGAGACGATGGACGCCGCGCACCATGACCTCGTGCTCGCGGTGACCAGCCATCTGCCGCACCTCATCGCCTACACCATCGTCGGCACCGCCAGCGATCTGGAGGGCGTGACGCAGAGCGAGGTGATCAAATATTCGGCAGGCGGCTTTCGCGACTTCACCCGCATCGCCGCCAGCGATCCCGTGATGTGGCGCGACGTGTTCCTGTCGAACAAGGACGCGGTGCTCGAAATGCTCCAGCGCTTCTCCGAGGACCTCTCGGCGCTGCAACGCGCGATCCGCTGGGACAAGGGCGACGAGCTCGAAGAACTCTTCACTCGCACCCGCACCATCCGTCGCTCGATCATCGAGCAGGGCCAGGACGACGCCAAGCCCGACTTCGGACGCGAGCATCAATAGCGGATATCAGACCCGATCGATCTAAATCCGCTCAGCCTGAGCTTGTCGAAGGCCCCGCTATTCGGCCGGCGTGGGCGCGGGTCCTTCGAGAGGCTCAGGATGAGCGTATGTGGGCAGGTTACTCCTGCACCCCATCCACCACCGGCTCGGTAGGCAGGGCTTCGGGCGCGGGTGCTGGCACCTCCACAGGCCGGTCCGCAGCGCCCTTGATCAGGTGGAACCTGTCCTGCCGTCCATCCAGATAGCGCACCTGCTCGCCGTCGAAGACCATGTCCTCCTCGGTGCGGAACGAGACCGCCTGGTCGCCCCATTCGGGAACGTTGTTTGTGACCGCCAGTTCGATCGACCAGGCGGTATTCCCGCGGACCAGATAGTCGCCTGCGGGCGTCGCCTCCTGATTGTCCCAGAAGCCGATCGCCGGACCCGCGCCATGGCCATGAAAGCCGATCGGGTGCGAATAGATGCTGGGCTGATAGCCCGAAGCGATCGCGCGCGCGCGGGTTGCTGCGAGCAGGTCGTTGCCGGTCAGGCCGACGCGGAACTCGGCGGTCAGGATGTCCTGCACCGCGTTGGCGGCGGCGAGCCCCGCCTTGAGACCTTCGGGCGCATCGCTCTCGCCGGGCTTGAGCACATAGGCAAGGTGCTGGGTGTCGGTGTTGAGCCCCAGATAGGTGATCCCGAAATCGGTCCACAGCATGTCGCCGGGCTCGATCACCGCATCGCCCGTCAGTTCGCCCGCCTGGCCTGCGCGGAAGATGGCAAGCGAAGGGTGGAACCAGACCTTGAGCCCCAGCGCGCTGACCTTGTCGCGCATCCACCACTGCACGTCCTCGGCAGTGGTGGTGCCCGGCGTGATCACCGCATCGGACAATGCCTTGGCGATGATGCCATGCGCGGTGCGGACGATCGAGGGATAGACTTCCAGCTCGGCCGGGATGCGGCTTTCCAGCCAGCCGATCGCGAGCGGCCCGGCGGGCACGATGCGGTTGCGCAGCGCTTCGGGCAGCGCGGCGATCAGCTCTTCGTGCTGGCTGTGGGTAAGGCCATCGGCAAGCGCGGTCTGGTCGGAGATGTTGAGCGCGATCTTCTGCGGGTTGCGCTCGGCGATCACCTCGGCGAGGCGCTTCCACTGGTCGGGCTGCGTTTCGGGCGTCCATACGGGCGTGAACATGCCGGCAAGGCCATAGCGGCTCACCGTCAGCCGCTCGACCGGCTTGCCTTCGCCCGGATCGAAGAACACCAAGATGGTGCGCCGCCGCGCGTGCATCGAGCGCGCATCGAGCATGGTCGCAACCACCGGGTCCTCGACATATTCGCGCGCGATCAGAACCCACATGTCGACGCCCTGTTCGCGCATCAGCGCCGGCACCACGCTCTCCAGCCGCTGCGCCAGCCAGCTGTCGCGCACCTTGGCCTGCTCACGCAGCGGCAGGATATCGGGATAAACGGGCGCCTCGGCCTCTGCCGTGTTGCCGGCCTGCTGCGCCAGCACGCCTGCAGGCGCACAGACAAGCAGCGCGGCGGCGATTGAGGACAGGATATGGGCGGTGGTGTTCATGCGGCTCCCCTGCGGCGCGGTTCGGGGGCTACGCTAGCCCGGCAGGGTGGGCAGCGCCACCGCAAGATGGCCGTTGGCCGCAGGCCAGTCGAGCTCGGGCCAGCCTTTGGCCCGCGCCACCAGCCGCATCGGGACATGCGCGTTGGTGACAAACGCCTCGTCCGCCATTTCCAGCATCGGCAGGTCCGAGACATGGTCGGAATAGCAGCGGATGTGGCAGGCGGCACGGTCGAGCCCGTGCTCGGCCATCCACGCCGCGATCATCTCGGCCTTGTGCGGGCCGTAGCAATTGTGCCCGGATATGCGCGGCTGCACCCGCCCGCGCGAGGCGGTGAGATCGGTCGCGATGACATCATCGATCCCCAGCCGCCGGGCGATCGCATCGACATAAAGCCGGTAGGATGCGGTGGCGATGACGATGCGATAGCCCGCCTCGCGGTCCGCTGCGATCTGCTCGATCGCGCCGGGGCGGATGTTCTTGGCGAACACGAATTCGGCGTGCCCCGCCATCGGCGCCGCCAGCCGCGACAGGCGAAGCGAGCCCAGCAGCAGCCGCTGGTTGATCTGCTTGAGGGAATCGCGGCTGACGATGCGCAGCAGATAGCCAAGCCCCGCCAGCGCGGAGAACGGCAGCAGCAGTAGCCGCTTGGGGTCATGCCGCCACGCCATCCACAACAGGAAGCGCGCATATGTCGGATGGACGGTAATCGTCCGGTCCATGTCGTAAAAGGCTAGCCGTTCCCCCACGCTGCTAGGCCATAAAGCCAAATCGGCGGGAAACAAGCGCGCCGTTGTAACACCGTGTAAGCTTGTCTGATCGGGCAAGACTGCGACGGGCCGTGCGCCAAGATGCTTGTGATTGCGCGCTTTATCGCACAAAGATGCCGCGATATGGGTGTCCCGGCCGATTTTTCCGTTGAACAGCGTAGCGACACCGGCGCGGTGCTGCGCTTTACCGGCGATCTGGATATCGCCACCATCGGTCCGCTCGACAAAAGGCTCAAGTCGCTGGACCAGTCTCCGGCGCTGATCGACATGGCCGATGTCGGGCATATCGACACCGTCGGAGCGTGGATCGTGCATCGGCTGGCGCGCGATCACAACTGTGAAATCGTCAATCTGAGCGAATCGGGCGGCAGGCTGGTCGAGGCGGTCGGCAAGTCCGACGTCGGCGAAGTCGACGCTCCGCCTCGCCCCGATATCGTCACCCGCGCGGTCGGCGGCATCGGCGAAGGCGTGATGCTTGCGCTGACGTCGATGGTCGGGATGTTGAGCTTTTTCGGCGCGATCGTGCGCGCGGTGCTGTCGCTCGCAGTTCATCCGCGCCGCATCCGCTGGGCCGCGATCATCCGCCATTTCGAGCTGGTCGGCGCATCAGCGCTGGGCATCGTCGGCCTGATGAGCTTCCTCATCGGCATCGTCATCGCGCAGCAGGGCGCGGTGCAGCTGCGCCAGTTCGGTGCCGAAGTGTTCACCGTCAACCTTGTCGGGCGGCTGACGATCCGCGAGCTGGGCGTGCTGATGACCGCGATCATGGTCGCGGGCCGTTCGGGCAGCGCCTTTGCCGCGCAGATCGGCACGATGAAGCTGACCGAAGAGGTCGACGCGATGCGGACGATCGGCGTGTCGCCGGTCGAGGCTCTGGTGCTGCCGCGCGTCGCCGCTGCGGTGCTGATGATGCCGCTGCTCGGTTTCTATTCGATGATCGTCGCGATGGTCGGCGGCGCGTTCCTGTGCTGGATCGTGCTGGAAATCCCGGTCGCGACCTTCATCGTGCGCATCCAGGAAGTCGTGCCGATTACCGATTTCTATGTCGGCATGGTCAAGGCGCCGGTGTTCGGGCTGATCATCGCGCTGGCCGGCTGCTATCAGGGCATGCAGGTGCGCGGCAACGCCGAGGAGGTCGGCGCACGCACGACAGCAGCGGTCGTCCAGGCGATCTTCATGGTCATCGTGCTCGATGCGTTCTTTGCGGTGTTCTTCACCGAGATCGGCTGGGGATGAGCGCTGCCCGACAGAAAGAATGCGATGTCGCCATCCGCATCACCGGGCTGACCAACAGCTTTGGCGATGACGTGGTGCATGACGACCTGTCGCTCGATGTGCGCCATGGCGAGATTCTGGGCGTGGTCGGCGGATCGGGCACCGGCAAATCGGTGCTGATGCGCTCGATCATCGGCCTGCAGACCCCCGATTCGGGGCGGATCGAGGTTCTGGGCGAATCCATGCTCGACGAGGCGGAAGAGGATGTCTCGATCCGCAGTCGCTGGGGCGTGCTGTTCCAGGGCGGGGCCTTGTTCTCCACCCTCACGGTGGCCGAAAACGTCATGGTGCCGCTGGCGGAATTCTATCCCAAGATCGATTCCAAGCTGCGCCGCGAGATCGCGATGTACAAGATCGCGCTCAGCGGCCTTCCCGAAGAGGCGGCCGACAAATACCCGTCCGAGCTTTCGGGCGGGATGAAGAAGCGCGCCGGCCTTGCCCGCGCGCTGTCGCTCGATCCCGACCTGTTGTTTCTCGACGAGCCGACCGCCGGCCTCGACCCGATCGGTGCGGCACGGTTCGACGAGCTGACGCTGGAACTGCAGCGCACGCTGGGCCTCACCGTGTTCCTGATCACGCACGATCTCGATACGCTGCACGAGATCTGCGACCGGGTCGCGGTGCTCGCCGACCGCAAGGTGATCGCCATTGGCACGATCCCCGAGCTGCTTGCGACCGACCACCCGTGGATCCAGGAATATTTCAACGGCCCGCGCGGCCGCGCCGCTGCCGTGAGCCACGCAGACGAGGAGCGGCGCCAAAACCGGCATCCCGCCCAGAGCAAGAGCCGGGGGTTCAAGCGATGACGCCAGATCACGCTCCGGGGAACGACCGCGCCGCTTTGTCGGTAGACAGCATCAAAAGATCAGGGGCATAACCAACGCCATGGAAACACGCGCCAATCATGTCTGGGTGGGGACCGTCACCCTGGTGCTGCTCGCAGGCATCGCGGCCTTCGTCATCTGGCTCGCAGGGCTGGGGGATACCGACCGCAACAAATACGATATCTTCTTCAAGACATCGGTGGACGGCATCGCCAAGGGCTCGGTTGTCGCCTATTCGGGCGTGCCATCGGGCCAGGTGACCGAGATCGCGTTGTGGGCCAAGGACCCGCAGTTTGTGCGCGTGCGCATCGAGGTTAACTCTGAAGTGCCGATCCTCGAGGGCACCACCGCGACCATTCAGGGCGTTGGCTTTACCGGCGTGTCGCAAATCCAGCTCGATGGCGCCAAGCAGGGCGCGCCTGCGCTCACCGAACCTGGCCCTGAAGGTGTGCCGGTGATCCCGACCAAGCCGGGCGCGCTGGGCGAACTGCTCAACAACGCGCCGCTGCTGCTCGAGCGGCTGGCGACGCTGACCGAACGGTTCACCCAGGTGCTGTCGGACGAAAACCAGAAATCGATTTCGGTGCTGCTGAAGAATTCGGGCCGCCTGACCGGCGAACTGTCCGACACTGCACCGCAGATGCGCGCTGCGCTCGCAGAGCTGCGTGTGACGCTCGCCAAGGCAGGCGTTGCCGCCGAGCAGCTTGGCCTCACTGCGCAATCGACCAAGGATGTGCTCGATTCCGAAGGCCGCCCGCTCGCCAAGCAGCTCGCCAAGACGCTGGCAGAGACCGACCGCACGCTCGCCAAGCTGACCGAGACGATGGAAGAGGCACGGCCAGGCCTGCGCCAGTTCTCCACCACCACGCTGCCCGAAACCGAGGCGCTGGTGCGCGATCTGCGCGTCACCGCCAGGGCGCTGTCGGCGATCACCGAGAAGATCGATCAGGAAGGCGCAACCGGCCTGCTCGGCGGGCCGCCGCTTCCCGACTACAAGCCCAAGAACTGAGAAGGCGAGCCATGACCGCGATGCCGACAACCGGAGCCAGCCTTGTGAACCAGAAGTTCCGCCCCGTTCTCGCCGCCGGGGCGACCGTTCTGCTGCTGGCCGGCTGTGTCAGCTTTGGCGACAAGGCTCCGCCGCAGCTGCTTACCCTGACCTCGGACGCCGCACCGACCGCAGGATCGATGGCATCGGCTTCGGTGACCGAGGCGATCATCGTCGACGTACCCACGGTCGAGCGCACGCTCGATCAGGTACGCGTACCGGTCCAAGTCAGCGACAGCGCGATCGCCTACGTCCAGGATGCGGTGTGGGCCGACAAGCCCGCGCGGCTGTTCCGCGGCGTGCTTGCCGAGACGCTTGCCGCCAAGAGCGGACGGCTGGTGCTCGATCAGGTCGAAACCGGCTCCGAACGCGGCATGATGCTTTCGGGCCAGCTGCAGCGCTTCGGCTATGACGAGGGCGCGCGTGCCGTCGTGGTGCGCTATGATGCGGTGATCCGCAAGCCCGGCACCCCGCTGCGCAAGCAGCGCTTTGAGGCGAGCGTTCCGGTCGCCACGGTCGATGCGGTCAGCGTCGGCGCAGCGCTCAACCAGGCAGCCAACACCGTCGCGGGTCAGGTTGCCGCCTGGGTCGCGGGCTGACCTTCTTTTTTGCTTTTTGTGATTTGTACGGGATACTGAAACCATGGCGCATTTCCTCATCGTCGAGGCCCGCTTCTACGACCATCTCAACGACCTGCTGATCGAGGGTGCCAAGGCCGCGATCAAGAAGGCCGGGCACAGCTGCGAGGTGCTCACGGTGCCCGGCGCGCTCGAAATCCCCGCCGCGATCGCGATGGCATCGGATACCCAGCGCTTCGATGGCTATGTCGCGATCGGCGTGATCATCCGCGGCGAGACCTATCACTTCGAGGTCGTCTCGAACGAAAGCGCGCGCGCGATCATGGCGCTGACGCTCGACGGCATGCCGATCGGCAACGGCATCCTCACGGTCGAGAACGAAGCGCAGGCGCTGACCCGCGCCAAGATGAGCGAAAAGGACAAGGGCGGCGATGCTGCCCGCGCCGCGATCGCCATGCTCGAAATCTCCGAGCGTCTGGCGGGCTAGGGTTTACTGTCTTTCGTCATTCCCGCGAACGCGGGAATCCCGCTTGTGCGCTCAGGTTGCAGTAAAAGCGGGACCCCCGCGTCCGCGGGGGTGACGATGGAGTAGGTGATACTGTGAGCGTGCGCCGATGACCCCTCTCCCTATCCTCTACACCTTCCGCCGCTGCCCCTATGCCATGCGCGCGCGGATGGCGCTGCTGGCGAGCGGGCAGGAGGTTGAGCTGCGCGAGATCATCCTGCGCGCCAAGCCCCAGGCGATGCTCGATGCCTCGCCCAAGGGCACGGTGCCGGTGCTGATGCTGGCCAACGGGCAGGTGATCGCCGAAAGCCTGGAAATCATGCGCTGGGCGCTGGCGGCGCGCGATCCCGAAGACTGGCTGGCAGGCGATGACGCCGCGCTGATCGCGGCCAATGACGGTCCGTTCAAGCACCATCTCGACCGCTACAAATACCCCTCGCGCTATCCTGGCGACAGCGTCGACCACCGCGCCGGGGGTCTTGAACATCTGGAAGCGCTGGAGGCGCGGCTGGCCGATCAGCCCTATCTGTGCGGGGACCAGCGCGCGCTGGCCGATATCGCGCTGTTCCCGTTCGTGCGCCAGTTCGCCGCCACAGATGCCGACTGGTTCGCCGCCCAAGACCTGCCCCGGGTGCAGCGCTGGCTTGAAAGCCTGGTGCAGTCCGATCTGTTTGCCGCCGCGATGATCCGCCCGGTACCGTGGCAGCCGGGCGATGCGCCGATATTGTTTGCGTCGCATTAACCTCATGGAGGCTATAGGCTGGGCGATGGTTTCCCTTTCGATCGGCTGGTGCCCATGTTGATGGATCTTCTGCCCTTCCGCGTTCGCAGCCGGCTGGACAACTGGCGGCACGACGCCGCCTGCCGCCCGGTGCTGGGTACCGCGCCGATCATCCCTGCCGATGATGGCCTGGTGCTGTTCTCGATGATGGGGACCGCGGTGCTGTTGCCCTATCTGGTCGCGGTCAAGTCGCTTTGGCACCATGTCCGGCGCGGGCGGGTGGTGATCCTGTCCGACGGCACGCTGACCGCAGCCGACCGCGCCGTGCTTGCGCAGCATTGCGGCAACCCCGAGATCATCGATATCGCCAATGTCGATACCAGCGGCTTCCCGACCGGCGGCGCGTGGGAGCGGTTCCTGTCGATCCTCGACCGGCGCGGCGATGACTATGTGATCCAGCTGGACAGCGACACCGTGACCCTGGGTCGCCCCGATGCGGTGATCGACGCGATCACCGCCAACCGCAGCTTCACGCTGCTCGGCGGCCCGGAATGGGAGATCGGCGCGCAGACCTGCACCGCGTTCGTGCCCCCGACCGATCTCACCGCATCGGCCGACGCGCACATCCAGTCGCGCATGGAGCGCGCGCTCGCCCGCATCCGCGATGCGCAGACGCTGCGCTATATCCGCGGCTGTGCGGGGTTCGCGGGCTTTTCAAAGGGCGGCGACGGGCGCGCGCTTGCCCGCCGATTTGCCGGGGAATTGACCGGCCTGCTCGGCGCCGAAGCGATGCGCGAATGGGGCAGCGAACAGGTGACCTCGAGCTTCGTCGTCGCCAACGATCCCGATCCGGTGCTGCTGCCCTATCGCCATTACGGCAATTACTGGGCCGAACCCTGGGACGCAGACTGCCGGTTCATGCACTTCGTCGGCGCGCACCGCCATGACGGCAGCGCCTATCGCGACGCCACCGCTGCTGCGCTGGCGATCATGGATCGCTGACCGGCGGGCAAAGCTCGGGGCTGGACAGCGCCCGCGTCGGCGTCGATAGCAGCGCTGCCATGGCATCAGGACCTGCATCTTCCCGCGCGGTGAACGCAGCGCCTCTGGTCGCGATCGCCGCCTGTTTGGGCGGCATGCTGCTGTTTGGCGCGATGGATGCCGCGATGAAGACGGTGACGATCGACATGGGCGTCGTCGCCGCGCTGTTCTGGCGCTGCATGATCGGCGTGGTGCTCGCCCTTGCGCTGTTCCTCGCCCAGCGCAGTCCTGCCATCCCGCGCGGAGCGGTGCTGCGGCTGCATCTGCTGCGCGGAACGGTGGTTGCGGCCATGGCGGTGCTGTTCTTCTGGGGACTGGCGCGCACGCCGATGGCAGAGGCGGTCGCGATCAGCTTCATCGCCCCGATCATCGCGCTGTTCCTTGCAGCAGTGGTGCTCAAGGAGCGCATCGGCTCGGGTGCCATCATGGCGTCGGTGCTGGGGTTTGCCGGGGTGGCGGTCATCGCAAGCGGAAGGCTCGGGCTGCTGGGTGGCGCAGCACAAGCCGCAGGCCAGGACACCGGCGTTGCCCAATGGTCGGGGATCGCGGCGATCACCGGGTCTGCCGTGCTCTATGCTTGGAACCTCATCCTCCAGCGCCAGCAGGCGCAGCTTACCAGCCCGCAGGAGATCGTGCTCGCGCAGAACCTGATCATTGGCTTCTGGATGGCGCTGGCTATGCCCTTTGTCGGGAAGCTGCCGGGCGAACAGCTGCTCTCCGCGCCGGTCGGCTGGGGGTTGCTGGCGCTGTCCGCGGTGCTCTCCATCCTGTCGCTGCTGCTGCTGTCCTGGGCCTATGCCCGGGCCGAGGCGCAGGCGCTGCTGCCGCTCGAATACTCCATGTTCATCTGGGGCGCGCTGTTCGGCTGGCTGGTGTTCGACGAGACCATCGGCTGGACGACGCTGGCAGGCGCAGGCCTGATCGTCACCGGCTGCTGGCTGGTCGCGCGCCAGCCCAGGCCCTGACCGGCAGCGATCGGCTCGGCGCGGCGGGCGCAGTTCGCGCTTCCCCCATCGCGGCATTCTGGCTAGGCAGGACCGGGGACCAACCAGACATTTCCTTTATCGGGGGCACGGGCGCAAAGCATGACACGGATTTTGCTGGGACTGGCAGGCATTGCGCTGATCCTGTCGATCGCGCTGCTGCTGTCCAACAACCGGCGCGCGATCAGGCTGCGCGTCGTCGGCGCCGCGTTCGCGCTGCAGGCCAGCATCGCGGTACTGGTGCTGTACGTGCCCGCGGGCAAGACCGCGATCCAGGCAATGGCGCGCGGCGTCTCCAACCTGCTGGGCTATGCGCAGGCGGGCACCAATTTCATCTTCGGCCCGCTCGCCAGCCCCGAAGTCGGCGGCAACAGCTTTGCCATCGCCGCGCTGCCGGTGATCATCTTCTTCTCGGCTTTGGTGTCGATCCTCTATTATCTGGGCATCATGCAGCGGGTGATCCAGTGGGTGGGCGGCGCGATCCAGAAGCTGATCGGCATCTCCAAGGTCGAAAGCCTGTGTGCGGCGGCCAACATCTTCGTCGGCCAGAGCGAATCGCCATTGGTGATCCGCCCCTATCTCGCCGCGCTGAAGCCCTCGCAGCTGTTCACGGTGATGAGCGTGGGCATGGCGGGCGTCGCGGGCACCATTCTGGCGGCCTATGCCGCGATGGGCATCCGCATCGATTTCCTCCTCGCCGCCGCGTTCATGTCCGCGCCCGGCGGCATCCTGATGGCCAAGATCATCATGCCCGACGATCCGGCGGATGCGAGCCCCGAAGCGGTGATGCCGCTCGATGTCGAATATGAGGACGAACGCCCCGCCAATGTCATCATGGCTGCCGCGATGGGCGCGCAGACGGGGGTCAAGCTTGCGGTCGCGGTCGGCGCGATGGTGCTGGCGTTCGTCGCTTTGGTGGCGATGGCCAACGGCCTGCTCGCAGGGGTCGGCGGCTGGATCGGCTTTGCCGACCTGTCGTTCCAGAAGTTGGTCGGCTATGTCTTCGCGCCGATCATGTACCTGATCGGCGTGCCGTGGGACGAGGCGCTGCGCGCGGGCGGGCTGTTCGGCACCAAGATCGTGCTCAACGAGTTCGTCGCATTTATCGATCTGGGCGGACCCGATTCCGGGCTTTCGGCGCGGACCATCGCGATCGTGACCTTCGCCTTGTGCGGCTTTGCCAATTTCTCGTCGATCGCCATCCAGATGGCGGTGACCGGGGGCCTCGCCCCCAGCCAGCGACCGATGATCGCCAAGCTCGGGCTCAAGGCGCTCGCCTCGGGCAGCCTCGCCAACCTGATGAGCGCTGCGCTGGCGGGTCTGCTGATCACGGTATGACCGGTGCTGGGCCCCGCCACCAGAGCAGGGCTGAGATACGGGGCTGAGGCTTTCGCGCTGGGCTTTGCGCTCGCGCTTGTCCGGATCCCGATGCTGGTTCCGGCTATAGGCGAATTCGCTGCGGTACTGTGCGAGATTCCGGTGATGCTGGCCGCGATGCTGCTGCGAGCCAGGGCGATCATCCGGCGCAGTAGCATCGCCACCGCACGTCAGCGCACGGCCATGGGGCTGACCGGATTTGCCTTGTTGATGGTGTGCGAATGGGGGCTGGCGCTGGTGCTGGGCCAGGGATCGCAAGCGTGGCTGGCGAGCCTCGCGACGCTGCCCGGAGCCATCGGGCTGGCGGGGCAGCTGATATTCGCGATGCTGCCCCTGATGGTCAGATATCCCAGGGACTGAGCATCATCAGGGGCGGTGGGTGTCAGGGCTGGATCGAGGACGGCGGGTCCGACGCATCCATCGAATCGTCGAGCGCGTCATCCAGATCTTTCTCGCTGATATCGTCCTTGTCGACATCGGGCTTGGCGTCATGCTCTTCGGTATTCAGGCTGCTATGCTTGGCGCCGGCGCGCTGCGCGGTTTCCTCGGTGCAATCGACGGGATCGTTGGCGGCGGGCTTGGGGTCTTGATGATCGGTCATAAGGCTCTCCTTGGTGATGAGCCTACGCCGGTGATGGCACGCGGGTTCCGTGGTACAGCGTTCAGCTCACCCCGGCGCGCCGGAGCTCGGGCCCCAGCCGACCGGTCAGCCACAGCCCCCACATCCGGAAATCCGCGGCCAGCGACCAGAGCGGATAGGTGAAGGTGGCCGGCCGGTTGCGCTCGATCCGCCAGTGGCTGACCCAGGCAAAGAAATAGCCCGCCAGCGGCATCGCAGCGAACAGCAGCCAGTTGCCGGTGAGCAGCGCCGCCAGCCCCAGCAGCACGACCAGCGAGGTTCCCGCATAATGCCAGGCGCGGGTCAGCGGGCGGCTGTGTTCGGACAGGTAATAGGGCCAGAATTCGGCGAAGCTGGTGTAGCGCTGCATATCGATGTTCTCCCGCAGCCATGATAGGCACAGATCATGCCTGCGATCCAGCCCGACCTGCTGCCCGACCTGATCTTCGTCTATGGCACGCTGCGCCGAGGCAGTGCGCACGCCAATGCGGCGCGGCTGGCGCGCGAGAGCGATTGGCTGGGCCTGGCGACGTTGAGCGGCATGCTCTATCGCGTCAGCTGGCACCCGGCGCTGGTGCTGGAGGGCAGCGACCCGGTCACCGGCGACCTGCTGCGGCTGCATGATCCCGCCGCCAGCCTGCCCTGGCTCGACGCTTTCGAAAGCTGCAGCCCCGACGATCCGCCACCGCACGACTATCGCCGCGAGATTGCGATGGTCATGACGGCAGCCGGACCTGCAACCGCACTGGTCTATGTCTGGAACCTGTCCGTGGACGGGCTCGAGCGGATAGCGACCGGTGATTGGCTGGGCGCGGCTGGCTGAGAGGGGCGATTGCCGGCATTCTCACGGGCCCGGGTCGGTGACGCCAATGCTGCGCTCGTCATTCCCGCAAATGCGGGGGTGACGAACGGTAGAGTACTGGCAAGGACGATCGCTACTGGCTGTCCGCCACACCGTCGTACTTCAGCTCGAGAAACCGCCCGCGAATGGCGAGCTTGTCGGCATCGCCCTCGGCAATTGTTCGGGTCGCGCTGGCGATCTCGCGTTCGATGACCCCAAGGCCATGCAGCAACTGTTCGTCGGGGGTGCGCTCGCCGCGCTTTTCCTTGCGCATGTTCGCGGGGATCTTGCGATAGCCAGTGATCAGTTCGGGCAGGTGCTCGCCCACCAGCTTGCGGATTTCGCGCGCAGGCTCGCTGTTTTCCTCGAGCGTCTGCAGCTGCGGCGCGAGCATGTCGAGCTGGACGCCGATATTGTCGATCAGGCTGACCGCAGGCGCGGGCAGCGCCGGGCGCTGGCTTTCGAGCCAGATCTCGGTCTTGCCCGCCAGCACCTTGAGCGGTTCCTTGGCAAGCTTCTCGGGCGTCGGGACCTTGAGCTTCATGCCGCTGCCCAGCACCACGGTGGCAACAACTGCGGCGAGCACGGTCAGCAGCACGCCATAGAAGCCGATGCCGTCGATGATCGCGCCGACCACGCCTGCGGCGACCAGGATCACGCCGATGGAAATAGCGATCGCGGCGATTTTCTTCCACAGATGCTCGCGCTTGAGCGCGCGCGATTTGCTGCCGATCGACGGGCCCATCTGCACCCGGCGCTTGACCGCTGCGGCGTCGGCGAGAATCTGGTCGGACTGGCTGGTCAGGGATTTGCTCATGCGGACCGCTGCCTCACGCCTCCAGCGAACTGAGCAGCGACGGACCAGACGACGCGCCGCCCGAGCCTGCCTGGCTGGCACCCTCGGCGCGGGCGATATAGCCCTTGGACTTCTCGACTTCCTTGCTCAGCGTGTCGACCGTGGTCTTCATGCTGTCGAGCGCCTTGACCTTGAAGGTGTCGATGTTGTCCATCGTGTCGTAGATGTTCTGGAACGCGCGCTGCAGCGTCTCGACGGGGATCGTCGCCGATGCCGCCTGTTCGTGGATCTTGGCGGTCTGTTCTTTCAACATCGTTCCGGTGGAATCGATGATGTTCGCGGTGGTGGTGTTGAGCGCGGTGATCTGGTCGAGCACCAGCTTTTGCCCAACCAGCGCCTGCGCTACCGTGACGGCCGTGCGCAGCGCCGCGACGGTGGTGGTGCTGGCACGGTCGACGCCCTTGACCAGCTCGACGTTGTTCTTCTTGACCAGATCGAGCGCGAGATAGCCCTGCACCGTCACCGCCATCTGCGTCAGCAGGTCCTGCGTGCGCTGACGGACATAGAACAAGGCGGTTTCGCGGATCGCCTTGGCCTTGGCCGGATCGGTCATGTCGAGCTCGGCGGCCTTTTCCTCCAGCCGGGCATCCAGCGTCTTGGAAACGTGGATCATCTGCTCGAGCTTGCCCATTGCCGCCCACAGATTCTGCCGCTCGACGTCGATCGCGGCGTTGTCCATCAGCAGCTCGTCCTTGCCGCTTTGCAAGCTGCCCAGGATCGACTGGATGTGCCCCTGCGAGCTTTTGTAGCTGTCGAAGTAATCGCGCATCTTGTTGCCGAACGGGATGATGCCGAAGATCTTCTTGCGGGTGAACAGGTCGCCCTTCTTGCCCGGGTCGAGATCCTCGACCGTGCGGCGCAATTGCGCGAGGTTGGCGCCGACCGAATTGTCGGAGTCCATCGCCTTGACCGGGCGGTCGAGAAAGCGGTTGGACTGCCCTGCGGCATCGCCGATTTCCTTGCGGCCCATATTGGTGATCTGGTCGACACGCTTGCCGAATTCGGGGGAGTTGACGTCCTGCGCCACCAGATCGCTGATGAAGCCCTCGACCTTCTCGTCGAGCTTCGATTTCACGTCATCGGACACCGGCACCAGGCCGGTGGCTTCCGCAGCCGTCACCACGGGCACCGGATCGGGTGCCTCCAGGGTCAGTTTCTTGTCCGCAATCGCAGTTTGCGTTGCCATGCCGTGTGCGCTCCCGTTTCCGCTTTTCGCCCAAAATGAGGCGAGTTGCCCTTTCAGGCAAGCGATAAGTGTTACTGTGTTAATATATCAATACAGTAAGCCAGCGCAAGCGGAATACCGCAGCTGTTGCGCATCACGGCGTGAGCATCTGCCGCACCTTGATCGCGAGCGTGTCAATCTGGAACGGCTTGGTCAGCATGTCCATGCCATGGTCGAGGAAGCCGCTGCGCACCGCTGCGCCCTGGGCATAGCCGGTGACGAACAGCACCTTGAGCCCGGGCCGGGTCTGGCGGGCAATTTCGGCAAGCTGGCGCCCGTTCAATCCGGGCAGCCCGACATCGGAGATCATCAGGTCGATCTGGCGGCTGGTCTGCAGGATGGCGAACGCTTCCTCGGCGTGCTCCGCCTCGCAGGCGGTATAGCCCAGCTCGTCGAGCACGTTGACGATGACCATGCGCACGGCGGCGTCGTCCTCGACCACCAGCACGGTCTCGCCCGCACCCACAGGCATCGAGGCGACCCGCGGCTCTGCGACGACGACCGGCGCGTCGCTGCACGGCACGAACAGCTTGACGCTCGTGCCCACGCCCAGCTCGCTGTAGATGCGCACATGGCCGCCCGATTGCTTGAGGAAGCCGTAGATCATCGACAGCCCCAGCCCGGTACCCTGGCCGATCGGCTTGGTGGTGAAGAACGGTTCGAATACCTTGGTGATGGTCTCCGCGCTCATCCCCTGGCCGTTGTCGGAGACGCTGAGCACGACATAGTCGCCCGGCTGCAGGTCCTCGCCGGTCTGGGCAAAGCCGGGATCCAGCTGCATCGTGGTCGTCTCGATGGTCAGGTGTCCGCCATCGGGCATCGCATCGCGCGCGTTGATACACAGGTTGAGCAGCGCATTTTCGAGCTGGTTGGCATCGGTGCTGGCAGGCGGCAGGCCCGGGACGAGCGCCACCGCGAGGCTCACCTGCTCCCCCAGCGTCCGCCGCAGAAAGTCTTCCATCCCGCGCACCAGCTGGTTGACGTCGGTGGGGCGGATATCGAGCGATTGGCGCCGCCCGAAGGCCAGCAGCCGCGCGGTCAGCGCTGCGGCGCGCTGCGCCGAAGTCTCCGCTGCCTCGAGATAGCGATGGACCTGATCCATCCGGCCCGATTCAAGGAAGCGGCGGATCAGGTCGATGCTGCCGATCACCCCGGTCAGCATGTTGTTGAAATCGTGCGCCAGCCCGCCGGTCAGCTGGCCAATCGCCTCCATCTTCTGCGCTTGGCGCAACGCCTCGGCGGTCACCTCGCGTTCTGCGATGGCCTCGGCAATCCGCTGTTCGAGCGTCTCGTTCAGCTCGTGCAGTTCCTGCTCGGAACGGCGTCGGTCCGTGATATCCGTGAACAGCGCAGCGACGTGATGATCGGCAGGATCGCCGATGCGGAAGGCGTGGACATCGAACCACCTGTTGTCCAGCGCGCTGGCGATGTGCTGCACCCGCCTGGACTGCCCGGTCAGGTCGACCTCTCCGTACAGATCCAGCCAGTACTGTTCGACACCGGGCAACGCATCGCGAACCCACCGGTCTTCGACGTCGCTCAGGCCGGTATGGGTGGAAAATGCCCGGTTGACCTCGACAAAGCGATAATCGGCGGCGCGACCATCAGCGTCATAGCGCATCTGGAGCACGGAGATGCCGGCATCGACGGCATTGAACAGGTGCCGATAATGCTCCTCGCTGGCGGTGCGCGCGGTTTCGGCGGCAATCCGGCTGGCGATTTCCGCTTCCAGAACGGCCGAGCGCTCGTCGCGCTGGACGATCGCACGGCGCAGATCCAGCTGCGTCATCACCTGCCGCGCCAGCACCTCAAGCGTCAGCCTCTGCCGCGCGGTGATGCCCTCGGGTCTCGGCTTACTGTCGAGCACGCACACCGTACCCAGCGGCAGGCCTTCCTCGGTCCTGAGGAGCGCGCCCGCATAAAAGCGCAGGCCGCCTTCGGCCTGAACCAGCGGATTGCTGTCGAAGCGCGAATCGAGCAGCGTGTCGGGGACAATGAACATGTCGTCCTGCAGCAGCGCATGCGCGCAGATCGAGACATCCAGCGGCAGTTCGCGCGCGCCGATACCGATCTCCGCCTTGAACCATTGCCGGTCCGACGCGATCAGGTTGACCACTGAAATGGGGGCGTCGAACACATCGCTGGCCAGCCGGACTATGTCCTCAAACTCGGGCTCGCGCGGCGTGTCGAGAATGCCGTATCGCAACAGCGCAGCCAGCCGGTCGGACTCGGTCCAACCGGGGGGCGGGCTGCGGTCGGGCGGCGCAATCGATGTCACGGATTGACAGCTAACATGTTTCCTCCGGTTTGATCATCAATTTTGCGCCACATCCAACAGCTGGTGGCGCAACCGGTTCCACAAGCGCTCCAGGTGCTTTGGCGCAGGCGTCACAGGGGCTGCGGGGTGCGCACCTCAAAGGGCGCGCACCCCGCATATCCTTCAGGCGCCCATGTCCCACAATGCGGAGCACACCACCGCTAGCAGCACGAAGATCACCAGCAGCACGGCGATTTCCTTGGGAGCATGCGATAGCGCCTTTGCCTGCTCCTGCTCGAACGCCGCGATCTTGTAGCGGATGGTCTCGTCGCCCTTGAGCAGGCCGATCTCAAGCAGTGGGCCCGATTTCAGATAGTCCGTCAGCGCGCGCCGCTCCTCGCTGGTGATGTCGGGGTAGCGTCTGAACAGCGCCTTGACCCGCTGCTTGCGGGCGGTGTCGTCCTGCTCGTCGGGGGTGCCGGGCAGAGCGGGCACGGGTTGTTGATCGATCATGTCGTGTCTTTCGGGATGAAAATGTCGTGAAAATGCGAAAGGCGCGCGCCACCCCGCGCGGGACGCGCAGGCGCCCGAACCGCTGGAACAGTGTCGCGGGGGTTCGTCGTTCAGAAGCGGGAAGCGCCTGGGGTCAGCTGAGCGCAGGAGGCGCGCGCGGGCCGGATCCTGCACGGACAAAGGCAGGCATCGCCGCCTGTGACAGGTCGAACGCGGGGTCTGCCGGTGCGAAATGCAGTCGAGGCAGCGGGCCGAATGGTGTCGGCGGAAGCGTTGCCAGCCCATCGCCGCCGGTCAGCGCCGGCCGCTGGCGGGCCTCTTGCGCGGCGCTGGCAAAGGCCTGCTCGTTTTCATCGCGGTTGAGCGCAACCTGGGTCGTGGCCGGGTTGAACGCCGAGCCCACTATCTGGCTTGCGGGCAGCGCGCCGGGCAGCAAGGCGCTGGCAAGCGCGACGAACAGCGCAACGATAAGCCCGCTCGCCCAGGCGCGGTGCCGCGCGAGCGGAGAATCCGGCTCGGGCGCGACGCGGCGCATCGGAGACTGGGGCTCGGGCATGGCCAGACCTATAGGCCCGCGGGCACCGGCGGTAAACCCGTGCAGCCCGGGCCGGGCTGTGGGACCGGCGGTCAGGCCGCCAGTTCGTAGGGCTGGATTTCGCCCGAGAGGTAGAGGTTGCGCGCCTTGGCGCGGCTCAATTTGCCCGAGGAGGTGCGCGGCAACGTGCGCGGCGGCACCAGCTCGATCACGCAGTTCATGCCGGTGATCGAGCGCACCTTTTCGCGGATCTCGTCGCGCAGGCGGCGGCGTTCGCCTTCGTCGGTGGTGCGGCACTGCACCAGCACCGCGGGCGCCTCTTCGCCGGCGGGCGTGGTGATCGAGAACGCGGCAATGTCGCCCGACTTGAAGCCGGGCAGCTGCTCCACCGCCCATTCGATGTCCTGCGGCCAGTGGTTCTTGCCGTTGATGATGATCATGTCCTTGGCGCGGCCGACGATATAGAGATAGCCGTCGACCATGTAGCCCATGTCGCCGGTGTCGAGCCAGCCGTCGATCAGGCACGCTTCGGTCGCCTCGGGATCGCGGAAATAGCTGTGCATGATCGAGGGGCCTGCGGTCCAAACCTTGCCGATCTCGCGATCTGCCAGCACCACGCCATCGGGATTGCGGATCTCGATCGACATGCCGCGGCAGGCCTTGCCGCAATTGACGATCGAGCGGTAGCGCTTGGGCTTGCTCGCATCGACCGGCGCGCCCGACAGGCGCTGTTCCTCGACCAGATCGACGACGATGCCTTCGCCCGGCGGCATCAGCGTGACCGCAAGCGTCGCTTCGGCGAGGCCATAGCTGGGCAGGAACGCGCTGGCCTTGAAGCCTGCTGGCGCGAACGCGTTGACGAAGCTCTGCATCACATCGGGGCGGATCATGTCCGCGCCGTTGCCCGCCAGCCGCCAGCGCGACAGGTCGAAGCGTTCCTCGACCCGCGACTGGCTACCGATGCGACGCGCGCAGATGTCATAGCCGAAGGTCGGGGAATAGCTGCACGAGGTGCCGGGGTTGCGGCTGATCAGATCGAGCCAGGCGAGGGGACGCCGCGCGAAATCCTCGGTCTTGAGGTAATCGGTCGAGACCTGGTTGGCGACCATCGAGAGCATGCAGCCGACCAGCCCCATGTCGTGATACCAGGGCAGCCACGAGATGCAGCGGTCGCTTTGCGCGATGTGCATGCCGTGCGCGTGCGCCGCCAGATTGCTCAGCAGCGCGGCATGGGTGACCGCAACGCCGTGCGGGAAGCGGGTCGATCCGCTGGAATATTGCAGATAGCAGATATCGTTCGAGCTTGCCTGCGGCAGCGCGACATCCGTGACGGCGTCAGTGGTAAAGCCTTCCCAGTCGATCCCCGCAACGCCGCAGCGCTGGGCCGCCTCGCCGCCCATCTCGGCAAGTTCGGCCGGATAGAACAGGAACTTGGGGTCGCTGGAGCGCAATTGCACGCCCAGCTGCTCGACATAGCTTTCCTTGCCGCCGAAGCTGGTCGGCAAAGGCAGCGGCACCGGCCAGGCACCGGCATAGACCGAGCCGAAGAACAAGGCGGCAAACTCCGCGCTGGTTTCGGCGACGATGGCGATGCGATCGCCCGGCACCACGCCGCGCGCGATCAGCCGCCGGGCATGCGCCCGCGCATCGCTGCGCAGCTCGCTGAACGGATAGGGCCGCACCAGGGTGCCGCGCGGATCGTGGAAGTTGAAGCCGCGTGTTCCGCCCGCCGCATAATCGAGCGCTTCGCCCAGTGTCGAGAAATCGGCAAAGCGTCGCGCCAGAGTATCGGCGGTCGGTGTCGGCTGCAAATCAGTCATGCGTTTTAACCCGTTGCTTTCCTGTGCGCGGTGCCTGTTGTCCGGCATCTCACGCATGATGGGCAGATCGTGTGCGGTCTGCCCCGTGTTCAATGGCTCGGCGATGAACAGGGCGCGGCGCGCGCAGGTCCATCCCCAAAATACTCCAGCCGCCGCTCTAGCCGACGACAGGCGTTCTAATTTCGGCCCGACTGTGGCACAAAAAAGGCGCATGTTTTCCAGATCGCGATCCGACCGGGCCGAACGCCGCCCGCCCAAGCCGCTCAACGAGACGAGCCTGAAGGATCTTGCTCTGCATTATCTGGGGCGCTTTGCCTCGACCCGCGCGAAACTGGTGCAGTATCTTGAGCGCAAGCTGCGCGAGCGCGGCTGGGATGGCGATACCCCGCCCGATCTGGTGGCGCTGGCCGACCGGTGCGCGGAACTGGGCTATGTCGACGATGCTGCCTATGCCGCGATGAAGGGCGGGGCGCTGCTGCGCCGGGGCTATGGCGCGCGGCGGGTGGAGCAGGCGCTGCAGGCGGCAGGCGTCAAGGAGCCCGATCGCGACGAAATGCGCAGCGCGGGCAGGGACCAGGCGGTGAGCGCCGCGCTGGCCTTCGCCAGGCGCAAGCGGGTCGGCGCCTTTGCCGACCAGCCCGCCGATCCGGACAAACGCCGCAAGCAGCTGCAGGCATTTATCCGGGCGGGGCATGATTTTGCACTCGCCCGGCGCATCGTTTTCGCCGATAGCATGGAAGAGATTGCGGGGCTGGAAGAGGACTTCGGGAGAGAATGATGGTCATGAAATGGTGCGCCACGACGATTGCGACACTCGCACTGGTCGCCTGCAACGCCACCGCCCCCAGCGATGCGATCGCGCAGCGGCCAGCCGCAGACGCCGGCACGCTGTCGCCCGCCGGGCTGCAGCTCGTACCGTTGACCATTGATAGCAAGGGCAAGCGCCACACCTTCACGGTCGAGGTCGCAGGCACCTCGCAGGAACAGGCGCAAGGGCTCATGTTCCGCACCGAACTCGCGCCAGATGCGGGGATGATCTTCCCGTTCCCCACCCTCAAGCCCGCCAGCTTCTGGATGAAGAACACCGTGATCCCGCTCGACATCATCTTCGTGCGTGCCGATGGCAGCATCGAGAGCATCGCGGCCAACACCACGCCCTATTCGCTCGATGCGGTGAGCTCGCAGGGACCGGTCGCTGCGGTGCTGGAGCTTGCCGGCGGCCGCGCAGCACAGCTGGGGATCAAGCCCGGCGATATCGTCAAATGGCAAACCAGGCGCTGAGCACCGCATCATGGCCGCACGCAAACGCGGGTTTCTGGCCCGGCTGATCGCACTGGTGTTCAAGCTGATCTTCGGCTTTGTCGCCTTATCGCTGCTGATGGTGGTGATCTACCGGTTCGTGCCGCCGCCGACCACGATCACCATGCTGACCGACAGCAATGGCGCGACCCGCGACTGGACTCCGATCGAGCGGATCGACCGCAACATGGTGGCAGCCGCGATCGCGGCGGAGGACGGCAAGTTCTGCACCCATAGCGGGTTCGACCGCGAGGCGATCGAGGCCGCCGTGCGACGCAACGCGCAGGGCGGCCGCATCCGCGGCGGATCGACGATCAGCCAGCAGACCGCAAAGAACGTGTTCCTCTGGCAGAATGGCGGCTTCTTCCGCAAGGGGCTGGAAGCCTGGTTCACGGTGCTGATCGAGACGATCTGGGGCAAGCGCCGGATCATGGAGGTCTATCTTAACGTCGCCGAGACAGGCATCGGCACCTATGGGGTCGAGGCGGGCGCGCAGCGCTATTTCGGCAAGGGCGCAGGCTCGCTCAGCCGCGACGAGGCCGCGCGCATGGCCGCAGCGCTGCCGCTCCCCAAGAAGCGGTCGGTCAAGAGCCCGAGCGGCTTTGTGCGGCGCTATGGCAACAACATCGCGCGGCGCATCCGGATCGTCCAGCGCGACGGGCTCGACGCCTGCACGCGGTGACTGATCAGCCTTCGGAAGAGGCTGTGCTTTCCGGGCCGTCATAATCGATCGCTGCGGCCGCTGCGCCGGACATGATGAAGCCGATCGGCCGGTCGATTTCCTCGTGCAGATGCCCGATCAGGCTTGCGGTGCGCGCGAGCAGCGAGATGCCCTTCAAGGCTCCGACCGGAAAGCCGACATCGAGCATCACCGCAGGGATCGCGCCGTTGACGTTGATCGGCAGCGGACGCCCCAGCGTCTCGGGAAGGCAATCGCGCAGCGCATACAACATGCCGATATGCTCGCCGACGATGCCGTGCTCCTCGGCCATCTTCAGCAGCAGCAGCGCACGCGGATCGCCCGCGGAGTGCTGCGGGTGGCCGAAGCCGGGGATCGCCTGTCTGGTCGCACGCAGCGTGCGGACGCCATCCGATGCGATCTCGGCCGGCGTTCCCTCGCCGCTGCGCACCTTGGCCACCAGATCGGCATAGAAGCGCCCGGCAACCTCCGCGCTGCCCAGCACCACCGATCCGCAGCCCAGCAGGCCTGAAGCGACCGCACCGTGAAACGCTTCGGGCGCGGCGGCGTAAGTCATCCGCGCAGCGACCACGCTGGGCACCAGCCCGTGTTCGGCGATCGCCGCCAGCACGGCGTTGGCGAACAGCTTCTGCACATCGGTCGGTTCGCCGCCCGTTACCAGCAGCCAGAAATAGCTGGTGAAGTCCATCTTGCCGATGATGTCGTCGCACAGATCGCGCCCACGCACGGTGATGCTGCTGGCATCCGATGTGCAGATGGCGGTGAAGGGAGCGTCCTGCTTGCCGATGCGCATGAAAAGAGTCCTTTGCGTTGCTCTGCTGCCGGGCCGGGGCCCCGGGTTAGATAAATTCGATTTACGAAGTTGATTTCGTATATCGAATTTTCTATGGGTGGGTGTCAGGGAGAAGTCAATATGGCCAAGCCGCTTGCCAATGTCACCGTGCTCGAAATGGGCACGTTCATCACCGGGCCCGCCGCTGGCATGATGCTCGCCGACATGGGTGCGGATGTCATCAAGGTCGAGCGGCCCGATGGCGGCGATCCGTTCCGCGCGTTTCGCGGCGGGCTCTACAGCCCCCATTTTCAGACCTACAACCGCAACAAGCGCTCGATCACGCTCGATACCCGCGGCGGTGCCGATCTCGAGGCGTTCGACCGGCTGATCGCTAGCGCCGATGTCTTCATCCAGAATTTCCGACCCGGCGTCGCCGACAAGCTCAATGTCGACCCCGAACGGCTGCGCGGCATCAATCCCCGGCTGATCTATCTGTCGATCTCGGGCTTCGGCGCGACCGGTCCCGATCGCGACCGCCCCGCCTTCGACACCGTCGCGCAAGCAGCCAGCGGCTTTCTGCGCCTGCTGGTCAACCCCGAGAATCCCCGCGTCGTCGGCCCGGCGCTCGCCGATGCGATCACCGGCTTCTACGGCGCTTATGGCGTGCTCGCGGCGCTGCACGAGCGGGAAAGCACGGGCAAGGGGCGCCTGGTCGAGGTCTCGATGTTCGAGGCGATGGCGCATTTCAACCTCGACGATTTCACGCACTATTTCTCGGAAGGCGAGGTCATGGGCCCGTACAGCCGGCCCAATGTATCGCAATCCTATGTCTTCCAGTGCGCCGGCGGCGACTGGCTGGCTCTGCACATGTCGTCACCGCCCAAGTTCTGGGAGAATCTGGCAACCGCTGTCGGCCAGCCCGACATGCTGCAGCGGCCCGAATTCGCCAGCCGCGATGCGCGGATTGCCAATTACGGAAAGGTCGCAGCCTTTCTCGCCCCGCTGTTCGCCGCGCGCAGCCGCGCCGAATGGTGCGCGACGCTCGAGCAGCTCGAAGTGCCGCATTCGCCGGTCTATTCCGCGCCCGAAGTTGTCGAGACCCCTCAGGCGCAGCATCTGGGCCTGACGGTCGAGGATCCCGATGGCCCGCATGGCCGCTTCCGCACCATCCGCTCGCCGGTGAGCTTCGATGGCGAGCGCGCGACTTCGGTTACCGCGCCGCCGGTGCTGGGTCAGCACAATGAAGAGGTGCTGGGGCTGGCCGATACGTCCGCTGCGGCCGAGTGAGCCTGCTGACCCCCATCGACAGCACCGCCTTGCCTGTACCCCTGGCACAGGCTAGCGGTGGAGCGATGGAAGACGCGGCAAAGCCCGGCAAAGACAGCGAGTATCTCTCGACCCTCGAACGCGGGCTCAAGGTGCTGCGCGCGTTCGATGCGACGCATCCCGAAATGCAGCTGAGCGAAGTCGCGCAGGTCACCGGCTTGAGCCCGGCAGTGGCGCGGCGCTGCCTCAACACCTTGGTGCAACTGGGCTATGTCGCACAATTCGGGCGCAAGTTCCTGCTGCGGCCCGAGGTGCTGTCGTTCGGTACCGCGTATCTCTCCTCGATGAATGTCGAGCAGGTGATCCTGCCGCCGCTGCAGAAATTGCGCGACGATACCGGCGACAGCGCGTCGATGGCGGTGCTGTCGGGCACTGATATCCTCTATGTCGCGCACGTCTCGACCAACCGCCGGATCCGGCTGGGCGCGAATGTCGGCACGCGCTTTCCCGTGCATGCGACGTCGCTGGGCAAGGTGCTGCTGGCGTTCCAGTCCGAAGCGGTGATCGCGCAATACATGGCCGCGGTCGATCTCCAGCGGTTCACCGAGCGGACCGTGACCAGCCACGCGGCGTTGGAGCAGCGGCTGCAGGGCGCGCGCGAGACCGGCTATGATTCGGCGCTCGACGAGCTCGATTATGGCATCGTCTCGGTCGCGGTGCCGGTGTTCGATGCCAATCGCAAGGCGATCGCCTCGATCAACTGCTCGACCTCGACCACGCGCATCTCGCAGGACGAACTGGTCCGCACCCGGCTGCCGATGCTGCGCGAGGCCTCGGCCGAAATCGGCAACGCGCTGCAGCGCTGGCCGACCCTGATGCACTCGCTGCAGCACAACTGATCTTCTGAAAATCGATGGACGCAAGAGGCTGCCCCGGCGGGGCGGGCGGCCTGGTGTTGCCTGCTTCGCACAGTGGCAGGAAACTTCGCATATCGAACTTGACTTCGTAATACGAACAATTTACCTCAAATCGTAACCCGCGCGCAGAGCCCTCAAGGGCCGCGGCAGCGACCGTGGCGGGACATCACAGGATGAGGGGTACTGGTGGATATGTCCGGATTGTGGAACAGGCTGCTTCTGGCAGGATCGACGTCGGCGCTGGCGCTGGCATGTGCAACGCCTGCCCTGGCGCAAGGCCAGGCTGCCCCGGCTGACGATGAAGGCGAGATCGTCGTCACCGCGCTGCGCCGCGACACCAATCTTCAGGACACCCCCGCCGCGATCACCGCGTTCAACGCCGAGACGATCGAGAATGCCGGGATCGACAAGGCCGCGGACTTCATCGGGCTGACCTCGAACGTCCAGCTGATCGAGACGCAGAACGCGGGCAACGCGTTCGTCATCATCCGCGGGATCACCCAGAACCGCAATTCCGAGCCCTCGGTCGCCGTGGTGGTTGACGGAGTGCAGCAGGTCAATGCTGCCCAGTTCAGTCAGGAATTGTTCGATATCGAGCAGATCGAAATCCTCAAAGGTCCGCAGGGCGGCCTGTACGGACGCAACGCGATCGGCGGCGCGATCATCATCAACACCAAGCAGCCCAGCGACCAGTTCGAGGGCCGGGTGTTCGCTGGGATCGACAACGGCTTCGGCTACACGCTGCGCGCAGGCGTTTCAGGCCCGATCAGCGACACGCTCAAGTTCCGGCTTTCGGGATCGTACCGCGACACCAACGGCTATATCCCCAACACCTTCCTGGGCGAGGATGCCGATCCGCTCGAGGACATCTCGCTGCGCGGCAAGTTGCTGTGGACCCCGACCGATCAGCTGACCGTCGATCTGCGCGCCTCGATGTCGCTGCTGCGCACCCAGGCGCTGTACTACAACATCGTTGCCGATGTGAACGACACCAGCCTGCCGGTGCGGGTCAACAATGCCGGGCAGAACGACCGCGACATCTACAACGTGTCTGCCAAGATCGACTACAAGGCCGACTGGGGATCGATCACCTCGGTCACTTCGTACGACACGCTGTCCGAAATCCTGACCGGCGACGCGTTCAACTTCCTTCCGATCCAGGAATCGCTTTTCTTCGCGATCTTCGGCTTCGATCTCAACCAGAGCCAGTTCCTCGATGTCGAGGCGATCAGCCAGGATCTGCGCATCCAGTCGGCGGACGGGCAGAAGTTCAATTGGTCGGTGGGCGGCTATTTCATCGACACCAACCGCTATATCTCGACCGGCAACATGGTCGATACCGGCGCGGGCGTGTTCCCGGTGTTCCGCACCCCCAGCACCAATCCGCTCAATCCGCAGGCGACCTTCCTGGCGGATTCGCAGAGCAATTTCGCCTGGGCGCTCTACGCCAATGTCGGCTATGAATTCTCCGAAGCCTTCCGCGTCGATGCCTCGCTGCGTTATGACCGCGACAAGCGTCGCAACCGGACTTTGACCCCGACCGCGTTCATCCCGGTGGTCCCGGGCTTCCCCACCGGTCGCACCGGCGAAGTGCGCCGCGAGACCTTTGACGAATGGCAGCCCAAGATCACGCTGACCTACAAGCCGGTCGACAACGTGACGATCTATGGCGGCTACAGCCGAGGCTTCCGCTCGGGCGGGTTCAACCAGACCGGCGTCGGTGCAGTGGCGGCGGGCACCGGCGTGGTGGGTGTCGCGGACATCTATGAGGCCGAGGTCGCCGACACCTTCGAGATCGGCGTCAAGACCACTTTGTTCGACCGGATGCTGACGCTCAACGCCAGCGCCTACACCACCAAGTCCGAAAACGGCTATTTCTTCGTCTTCCTCGCCGCCAACTCGACGCAGAACCTGGGCAATGTTCCCGAGGTGCAGCTGCAGGGCTTCGAGATCGATGGCACGCTGCGTCCCGCGCGCGGGCTGGACATCAACTTCGGCCTCGGCGTCACCTACAGCGAGATCAAGGAATTCCCCGACCCCACCGTGATCGGCAACGAAGCCCCGTTCATCTCGCGCTACACGATCAACCTGGGCACCCAGTACGAGAGCAACCTGGGCGACAGCGATCTCAAGGGCCGTATCCGGGTGGATTACAACCGCACCGGCAAGACCTGGTTCGATGTGCCCAACTCGACCGTGCGGCGGCCGGTGGACCTCGTCAACGCGCGGCTGACATTGGATGGCGGCGCCTGGTCGCTGACAGGCTTTGCCGACAACCTGTTCAACAAGCGCTACAATGCCGAGTTCTCGCCCGGCGGCTTCGTGTTCAAGGGCCGCCCGCGCGTCTTCGGACTCGAGGCGCTCTACAAGTTCTGATCCTCACGATAACGGGAAACCACCAGTGGCACGCATCCTCATCCTCTATTATTCGGGCTATGGTCACACCGAGGTGATGGCGGGTGCCGTCGCTGATGGCGTCAATGCGGTTGCGGGCTGCGAGGCAGTGGTCAAGCGCGTGCCCGAACTGGTGTCGGACGAGGTTGCTGCGGCCGCGCACATGAAGATCGATCAGGCAGCTGCGTTCGCCAGCCCGGATGAGCTTGCCGATTATGACGGCATCATCTTCGGCACGCCCACCCGTTTCGGCAACATGGCCGCGCAGATGCGCAACTTCCTCGACCAGACCGGCGGGCTGTGGGCCAAGGGCGCGCTGATCGGCAAGCCGGGCAGCGTCTTTGTCTCCACCGCCAGCCAGCATGGCGGGCAGGAGACCACGATCACCTCGTTCCACACCACGTTGCTCCACCATGGCATGATCGTCATCGGCCTGCCCTACAGCTTTGCCGGCAACACCATCATGACCGAGATCAGCGGCGGCACGCCTTATGGCGCGAGCACGATCGCAGGCGGCGACGGATCGCGCATGCCGTCCGAAAACGAGCTTGCAGGCGCGCGCTTCCAGGGCGAGCATGTCGCCCGCATCACGCTGAAGCTGGCGGCCTGACCACGGCCTGCCGGCGGCGTGAGAGATATTGAGGAGGATGCGATGAGCGTATTGGTCAACCGTTTGCACCACACTGCCTATACCACCCGCGATCTCGAGGCGACACGCGCGTTCTACGAGGACGTGCTGGGATTTCCTCTGGTCGCGACCTATTGCGAGATGGACGAGCTGTTCGGCAAGGAGCGGACCTATTGCCATTGCTTTTTCGCGATGAAGGATGGCAGCGCGCTCGCCTTCTTCCAGTTCGCCAACGAGGACGACCAGGCCGAATTCAGCCCGCCGATCCCCGAATCGCCGTTCCATCACATCGCGCTGCATGTCGATCAGGATGCGCAGATCGAGCTCGAGCGGCGCATTGCTGCTGCCGGCATCGTCGAGCCGCAGACCTACATCCTTGAGCACGGCTATTGCCGCTCGGTCTATGTCAAGGACCCCAACGGCATGATCATCGAGTTCACCTGCGATGCGCCCGAGGCGCTGGCGATCGAGGCCGATGTGCGCGCCAAGGCGCGGACCGAGCTCGCACGCTGGCTGGCGGGCGACCACAGCAACAACAATACCTTCCGCAGCGTCGAAGCGGCCTGATTGATGGCTGGCCCGGTTGGCAGGCTGGGCGACGCATTTGCGATGATCCCGCCTGCCGCCGTGCTGGGCGGAGAGACGTTCTGGCTCGATGTCGGTGACGGCCGGCTGGCGGTCGAGACGATCGGGCGCGGGCCTGCGGTCGTTCTGCTGCACGGCTGGACGCTCGACCGGCGGATGTGGACGCTGCAGGCGCGCGCGCTGGCCGACCGGTTCACGCTGATCGCGATCGACCGGCGGGGGTTCGGCCAGTCGGCCCTGCCGCCCTGCCGCGCGCGCGAAGTCGAGGATCTGGCCCGGCTGGCCGACCGTCTGCAGCTGGCAAGCTTCCATCTGGTGGGCATGTCTCAGGCGGGCGCGACCGCGATCGCGTATGCGATCGCGCACCGCGACCGCATCGCCACCCTGGTGCTGCAGGGCATCTCGCTGGCCGGAATCCCCGATCATTCGAACGCATCGGACACCATACCGCTCGCCGATTATGCCGACATGGTGCGGGCCGGGCGGCTCGCCGAGATGAAGCGGCACTGGGCCGATCATCCGCTGATGGCGGGCCTGACGGGCGAGGCGGCGGACATCGGCGCCGCCATGCTCGCCGATTATGACGGCAGCGACCTGCTCGCAGGTCCCGCAGGACCTTCGGCGCGGCTGGATAGCATGGCCGCGCTCTCCGTGCCGGTGCTGGCGATCACCGGTGATGCCGACACCCCCTGGCGGCGCACCGTGACCCAGGCGCTGGCGCGCAGTGCGCCGCTGGGCCAGGCGCGCTTCGTGCGCGGCGCAGGCCATCTGTGCAACCTCTCGCACGGGCTGGAATACAACGCCGCGCTGTGCGCCTTTCTTGCCCGGCCGCTGATGCCGGTGCCCGATGCCGTGAACGACTGACCTTGCAATGGAGTATCCCACCGATGGCCGCGCCTGAAAGTTTTCTCACCACCCATGTCGGCAGCCTGCCGCGGCCCGAGGCCCTGCTCGATATGGTCTTCGCGCGCGAGGGCGGGGAGCAGGTGTCCGAGGCGGACTTCGATGCCGCGGTCGAGCATGCGACCGCCTATGTCATCAAGCGCCAGATCGAGGCGGGGGTGAGCATCGTCAACGATGGCGAGCAGTCCAAGCCCAGCTATGCGACCTATATCAAGCACCGGCTCTCGGGCTTCGGCGGCGAGGCGGGGCAGTATGAATTCGCCGATCTCGAAGCCTTCCCCGGCGCAAAGGCGCAGGTTTTCGGCAACACGGGCCGCGCCAAAAGGTCGGCCCCGGCGTGCACCGCGCCGATCACCGTGATCGACATGGAAGCCCCGCGGATCGATGCCGAGCGGCTGAAGCGGCTCGCAAACGGCCACGCCACCTTCATGTCGGCGGCCTCGCCAGGGGTGACCGCCCTGTTCTTCCCCAACCAATACTATGCCAGCGACGAGGAGTATGTCTTCGCGCTCGCCGAGGGACTGCGGCACGAATACGAGACGATTGCCGCTGCCGGGATCACTTTGCAGGTCGATTGTCCGGACCTCGCGATGGGCCGCCACGTGCAGTTCACGCACCTGAGCCTCGAGGACTTCCGCAAGCGGATCGGCATGAACATCGCGGCGCTCAACCACGCGGTGCAGAACATCCCGGCGGAGCAATTGCGGATGCACCTGTGCTGGGGCAACTATCCGGGTCCACACCATTGCGACGTAGCGCTGGACGAGATTGCCGATATCGTCTGGACCGCCAAGCCGCAGACCGTGCTGATCGAGGGCGCGAACCCGCGCCACGCGCATGAGTTCGCCTTTTTCGAGCAGCATCCTCTCCCCGAAGGCAAGATCCTGTGCCCCGGAATGGTCGAACCGCAGAGCCCCTATATTGAGCACCCCGAGCTCATCGCGCAGCGCATCGGCCGCTATGCCGATCTGCTTGGGCGCGAGCGGGTGATGGCGGGCGTGGACTGCGGCTTTTCGGTCCATGCCGGCAGCAACAGCCTCGATCCCGAGATCGTCTGGGCCAAGCTCGCGGCGCTGGCGCAGGGCGCAGCCATCGCCAGCGCGCGCTACTGGTAAGGCTCAGGCCGTTGCGCGCGCGTCGAGCGCCTCGCGCACTTTGCGCGCCAGCATCTCGCGGGTGTAGGGCTTGCTCAGCAGCCTGACGCCTGCTTCCAAAGTGCCGCCATGGACGATGCCCTTTTCGGTATAGCCCGAGGTGAACAGCACCGCGAGTTGCGGGATCAGCTGCACCGCACGCTTGGCAAGCTCGTGGCTCTGCACCGGTCCCGGCATCACGACATCGCTGAACAGCATGTCGAGCGCGGTGCCGCTCTCGACGATGGCGAGGCCAGCGGCGGCATCGCGCGCGGTGAGGGTGGTATAGCCCAGCTCGCCCAGCAATGCGGTGACGGTGGTGCGGACATCGTCATCGTCCTCGACCACCAGGATCGTCTCGCTGCCGCCCGATATGGTGTCGGAACGCCGCTCAAGCGCTGCGGTGTCGGGGGTGGTTGATCGCGGCAGATAGATGCGGAAGGTCGTGCCGATTCCCGGTTCGCTGTACACCGTGACATGCCCGCCCGATTGCTTGATCAGGCCATAGACCATGCTGAGGCCGAGCCCTGTGCCCTTGCCCACCTCCTTGGTGGTGAAGAACGGCTCGAAGATCCGGTCGCGCACATCGGGCGGCATTCCGCTGCCGGTGTCGGTTACCGAGACCATGACATAGTCGCCCGCCTGCATGTCCGGGTATTTGCAGGCGAACAGGTTGTCCACTGCGGCATTGGCCATCTCTATGGTGAACAGTCCGCCGCCGGGCATCGCATCGCGCGCGTTGATCGCCAGGTTCAGGATCGCGTTTTCCAGCTGGCCATCGTCGACGAAGCAATCCCACAATCCGGTCTCGGCGGTGGTCTTGAGGCCGATGTGTTCACCCAGTGCGCGGCGCAGCATGTCTTCCAGATTGCCGACCAGGCGCGGCAGGTTGACCGGCTTGGGCGCCAGCGGCTGCTTGCGGCTGAAGGCGAGCAACTGCTGCGCCAGCCTCGTGCCCCGCGCCACGCCCGACAGCGCCAGGTCAAGCCGCTGGCGCGCGCGCTCGTTGCCCGCGACATCGCGGCCGAGCAGCTCCAGGCTGCCGCCGATGATCTGTAGCAGATTGTTGAAGTCGTGCGCGACACCGCCGGTCAGCTTGCCCACCGCTTCCATCTTCTGGGCATGGCGCAGTTGCGCCTCGGCGGCATCGCGCTCGGCCAGCGCCTTTTCAACCTGTGCCTTGAGCTCGGCGTTGAAATTCTCGCGCGCCATCCGCGCCTCTAGCTCGGCGGTGATGTTCTTGACCTCCAGAACGGTCCCGATGGCAATGCCCGAGCCGTCCTGGATGGGGCTGGCGGAATAGGAGACCGGGTAGAAGCTGCCATCCTTGTGGACGAACACTTCTTCGCCCTGCACCTGATTAACCTCGGGCAATGCCCGGTCGATCGCACATTCGGCCAACGGAAATGGCTGCCCGCTGGGCCGGGTGTGGTGGATGACATCGTGGAGAATGCGGCCTTCGATTTCGGCGAAGCGGTAGCCTGTCAGTCGCTCGGCCGCATCGTTGAGGTAAACGCACTGCTGCTGGTCATCCATTAGGAACACCGCCATTGATGTGTTGCCCAGCACGGTGTTGAGGCGGTTGGTGACGCTTTGCAGCTCGCGCATCGTGCGGTCGCGTTCGGTGATGTCCTCGATCGCGGCGTAGAACAGCCGCTGCTGCTGATCGACCAGCAATTGCAGGCGGACCGCGACGTTGTAGTCGGTGCCATCCTTGCGGCGGTGCACCGTCTCGAAGGTCAGCATCTGCTGTTCGCCCGCGAGCAGCGGTGCGATCAGCGCGCGGAAGGTGTCCGCATCGATCATCGGCTTGATGTCGATCGGGGTCAGCGACCGGAGCTCTTCCATCGAATAGCCCAGATTGTCCCGTGCGCCGCGGTTGACCAGGATGAAGTTGAGCGTGTCCGCATCGAACAGGAACGCCTCGCTGACCGCATCCTCGACAATCCGCCCCAGCCGCTCGACGCTGGAGGAGGATTTGAGCCGTTCGAGTTCGGCGGCGGAGCGACCGGCGAACAGTTCGAGGATTAGTGCGGGCTGGATATGCTCGTCGATCGGGGCATCGTGCATCACCGACAGCAGGCCGATCAGCTTGCCGGTGCTCGAATGCAGCGGGACGCCGAGATAGCTCTCCACGCCCATCTCCACCAGCATGTGGTCATCGGGATACTGCGCTATCGCGTCCGATCGCACGAAGCAGATCCGGTTCTGCGCGACATCTTCGCAAGGCGTTCCGCGCAGGGCGTAATCGGTGCTGGGCTGCAGGCTGCCGTCCGCCCAGAAGCGGACGGTGCGCGCGGTGACGGGGTTGTCGGGGTCGATCTCGGCGATCGTCACCCATCGCACCCTCAGCGCGCCGGCGAGCACCTCCACCGCCTTTTCCAGGAAAGGCTCGCCCACCAGCCGAGCGCAATCGATGAGCGGCTGCTGGATGTTGCGCATCCGCAGCTTGCGCGACATGTCCTTGGCGACGATCCAGAATCCGTCCGAGCCATCACCTTGGGTCGAAGCGGGGGAAATGCTGAGGCTCAGGCTGGTGGGAACGCCGTTGCGATGATGCGCGACCATGTCGCAACCGCCCGTGCCGTTGGCGATTCCTCGCTCGAGGCATGCGCGCAATGAGGCCGCATCAAGCTCGGGCAGCACCTCGGTCACCGGTTGGCCGATGATATCCGCCGGCGAGTATCCCAGCGAATCGGCGGCAGCGGCGTTCCAGGCGCGGATGGTCCCGTCCTCGGCCAGCCCGATGATGATGTCCGAGCTGAAATCGAACGCGCCGACCGGCTGCATCAGCAGCGGCTCTGTTGTCGGGGAGTCCATAGTTGTCATTATCCCCCTAAGCCTTCGGTGCGACCCCAAAGCCCGTGAAGCTCCAGAAGACAGAAAACCCTCAGCCACGGAAATGTTCCGCCCCGGCCCAAAAGACCCGGCGCGATCGGGGAGAAATCGCACTTTGCCGTTTACAGGCGTAGTCGAATCGATTACACCCGTGGTCGAACTGTTGCAGAGAGACCCGATTCATGGCCCCCGAACGTATCAGCGATGCCGAACATGCGGTGATGGAGGTGCTGTGGCAGCGATCCCCCTTGACCGCAGCCGATGTTGCCGAAGCGCTCGCCGATGCGCGCGACTGGACGCTGCAGACGGTCAAGACATTGCTCTCGCGGCTCGCGAACAAGGGTGCGGTTTCCTACGAACAGGACGGCCGCCGCTATCTCTACAGCCCGATTCTGGCGCGCGAGGATTATGTCGGCGATGAATCACGGCGGTTGGTCGATCGGCTTTTTGGCGGCCGTGCCGCCCCGCTTATTGCGCATCTGGCCGAACAGCAGAAATTCACGGCGGAGGATTTGGCCGAAATCGAGCGGCTGATCGGGGAGTTGAAGTCATGATCGGGGATGGGCAGGTGAGTGCGTGGCTGCAGGATTTCGCGCATGGCGTGACCGGGCAGTGGCTGGTCGAAACGTTGATCGTCACCGCAGCGCTGATGGCGCTGGTGCTGGTGCTGCGGCGACCCGTCGCGCGGCATTTCGGCGCGGAGATCGCCTATCTGCTGTGGGCTATCCCGCTTGCGCGGCTGTTCATGCCGCCGGTGGTGCAGACGATCGAGGTTCCGGTGAGCGCGCCATCTGCGCAGGACATGCCGGGCACCGCCGCGATGGCGATGCCGGTCGCCGACATCGCAAGCCCGGTCGATGCGATGCCCGAGCCAGCGTTCGCCAATGGCTTGCTGGTCGATGCCGACTGGTTTGCGATCTGTGTCACCATCTGGCTATGCGGTGCGGCGATATTCCTGATCGCGCAGCTGTCCGCCTATCTGCAGAACCGGCGCGAACTGCTCGAGGATGCGGTCGAGGTCTCGCGGATGGACGACATTCGCGTGATCGAGATCGCCGGGATCGCCGGACCCTTCGCCTTCGGGCTGTGGCGGCGGTACATCGCGCTGCCGATCGGCTTTACCCAGGCGTACAACCCGATGGAGCGCGAACTGGCGCTGGCGCATGAGCGCTCGCATCACCGGGCGGGCGACCTGTGGGCGAACTTTGCCGCGCTCGCGATGCTGTCGCTGCACTGGTTCAACCCCGTCGCGTGGATGGCATGGCGCGCGTTCCGCTTCGATCAGGAAGCTGCCTGCGATGCCCGTGTGCTGCGCCGCCGCTCGTCGGCCGAGCGCACCGCTTATGCCCGCGCCATCGCCAAGGCGGCGACCGGCCACACATTGGCATTCGCCAGCCCGCTCAACCCCAAGGAAAAGATCGTCGAGCGTCTCAAGATCATGAAACAGCAGGACACATCGCGCACCCGCAAATGGCTGGGCGGCACGCTGATCGGCAGCGGTCTGATTACCGCGATGGCGATGACCGCCACGGTCAGCTATGCCGTGCAGCCGGTCTCGCCGCCCCAGGTGCCCGAGGCTCCCGATGCACCGCAATCGCCGCGTGCGCCCGTTGTGCCCGACGCTCCGGATGCTCCGGACGGTCTGGACGCATGGGGAATGCCCGAGGCTCCCGCCGCTCCGGATGCGCCGATCACTCCGGTGATCAAGGACGGGGTCTACATCTACACCGTCAAGCGCGGCGGCAACGCCATCACCCTGCGGATGGACGGGCCGACCGATCGCGACGAAATCGAGCGCCGGGTCGATGATGCCGAGGCGGCGCGTGCGGTGGCGCAAGGCGACCGGGCCATCGCCGAGGCCGACCGGGCGATCGCCGCAGCCGATGCCAGAGCGGCTGCCACCGAGGCACGTGCTGCCGTGCGCGACAGGGCCGAGCGCAACCGCGCGCACGCCATGGACCGCGCACAGCGCATGATCGTGCGCACCGGATCGCCCGACAATTACGTGGTGGAGATGGGCAAGGGGCACAGCCTGCGCATCCAGACCAAGGCCTGCGACGGCAAGTCCAAATCGGCCGCGTTCATGACCCAGACCGAAACCCGGGACGGCAGGGTCACGCGTACAAAGGTGGTTACCTGCGGCCAGGTGATGCCCGATGAAGCGGAGATGGCCGCCAACATCGAAAGGGGCATGGCAGAAGCCCGCCGTGGCATGGCCGCCGCGCGTGCCGAAATCCGCCGCAACAAGTATCTGAGCGATGCCGAGCGTGCCGAGGCATTGCGCGGCCTGGACGAAGGAATGCGCGAGCTGCGCGCCGATCTTGCCGAGGCGCGGCGCGATCTGCACCGGGATCTCGAAGACGCCCGCCGCGACATGCGCGCCATGCCTGCGCCGCCTGTTCCGCCGGCGCCGCCTGCCGAACGCAACTGATCGCAGCCCGTTGCGGCGAGCGGGGGCAGCGCAAATATTGCGCCGCCCCTTTCGCTTTGGGGCGATCAATGCCACTTAGGCGCGATGGAACTGCCTGCTGATCTTCCGACCGGCCTTGCCGAGACCATCGAACCGATGGTGCGCCGCGTGCTCGCGGGCAACCCGTCCGCGTTCACCTATACCGGCACCCAGACCTATGTCGTGGGCAAGGGCGCAGATGTCGCGGTGATCGATCCGGGTCCGGCGGACCCTGCGCATATCGAGGCGATCCTGGCGACCGTCGGCGATGCGCGCATCGCCGCGATCATGTGCACCCACACTCATCGCGACCACAGCCCCGCCGCAGCGCCGCTCGCGGCGCGCACCGGCGCGCCGATCATCGGCTGCGCAGCGCTGATGCTCAGCGACGACGGCCCGCGCTCCGACGAGGCGTTCGATACCACCTACGCGCCCGACCGCGTGCTGGCCGATGGCGAAAGCGTTTCGGGCGATGGCTGGACATTGCAGGCCGTCGCAACCCCGGGGCACACCAGCAACCATCTGTGCCTGGCTCTGGTCGAAAGCGGCGCGCTGTTCACCGGCGACCATGTCATGGGCTGGTCGACCAGCGTGATCTCGCCGCCTGATGGCGACATGGCCGATTATATGGCGAGCCTCGCCAAATTGCAGGAGCGCTCCGACCGCGTCTATTATCCCGCGCACGGTCCTGCGGTCGAGAACCCGGCCCAATTGGTGCGCGGCATGATGGGCCACCGCAAGCAGCGCGAGCGGCAGGTGCTGCGCCAGCTCGAGGCAGGCCCGCAGGCCATCCCCGACATGGTACCGCAGATGTACAAGGGCATCGATGAACGCCTGTACGGCGCGGCGGGCCGTTCGGTGCTCGCGCATCTGATCGATCTGAAAAACCGCGGCGCGGTCCGCCACGAAGGCGACGTCTGGGCGCTGATCCATGGCGATTAAGGGCAGTACTGCCGGCCTGCTGTTTGCAGGCGCGCTCGCGCTGGGCGCTGGCGGCACCTGGCTGGCGTCGGGGCTGATCGAGGACGACAATGTGGTGTCGGCCGAAGCGATGCTCGCCGGGTTCGAGCGGCGCAACCAGCTGGTCGTGCTGGTCGCGCAGGTGGTGCCCGTGGTCACCAACAAGGACCCCGGCTTTATCGGCATGTTCGATGCCGAGCAGACCGCGATCATCCCGGCCACCGTGAGCTATTCGGTGAACATGGCGAAGATGGGCCCCGATTCTGTCGCATGGAACGAGACCGAACGGCAGATGACAATCACCGTGCCGCCGGTGATGATCCAGCCGCCCAACCTTCAGGAGCAGCAGGCGCGCTATTATCGCGACGGGCTGTGGGTCACCGGGGCGAGCGTGGAGCGTCTGTTCAAGGCCAACTCCGCCGCCGCGCTCAAACAGGCGCAGACGCTGGCGCGCAACGAATCGCTGGTGGCGATCGCCCGCGCCAGCGCGCGCGATGCCGTCGAGCGCAATGCGCGTGCGTATTTGAGCGGCGCAGGCATACAAGATGCTGTAGTGACCGTGCGAATTGCCAACCAGGGAGCCAATCTGCAATGACCGCCCAACCCCGTGAGAACCTGTCCGGCCTGGATCTGCGCGCCGAAATCGACCGGCTGCGCAAGGAGAGGAACGCGGTCATTCTGGCGCATTACTACCAGAAGCCCGAAATCCAGGACATCGCCGATTTCGTCGGCGATTCGCTCGAGCTGTCGCGGATCGCGGCCGAGACCGATGCAGACGTGATCGCGTTCTGCGGCGTGAAGTTCATGGCCGAAACCGCCAAGATCCTCAGCCCCGACAAGATCGTCATCCTTCCCGACATGGACGCCGGTTGCAGTCTGGAAGACAGCTGCCCGCCCGACAAGTTCGCCGCGTTCCGTGCCGAGCACCCCGATCACATTGCGCTCACCTATATCAACTGCTCGGCGGCGGTGAAGGCATTGAGCGACATCATCGTGACCTCGTCGTCTGCGGAAAAGATCCTCAGCCAGATCCCGGCGGACCAGAAGATCATCTTCGGCCCCGACAAGCATCTGGGCGGCTATCTGGTGCGCAAATTGGGCCGCGAGATGCTGCTGTGGCCCGGCGTGTGCATCGTCCACGAGGCATTCAGCGAGACCGAGCTGTTGAAGCTCAAGGCGCAACATCCCGATGCGCCTGTCGCCGCGCACCCCGAATGCCCCGCGCACATCCTCGATCATGCCGACATGGTGGGATCGACCAGCGCGATCCTGAAATTCGCCAAGGAAACCACCAGCGACACCGTGATCGTCGCGACCGAGCCGCACATCATCCACCAGATGGAAAAAGCGGTTCCCGAAAAGACCTTCATCGGCGCGCCGGGTGCGGATGGCAATTGCAACTGTAACATCTGCCCGTATATGGCGCTCAACACGATGGAAAAGCTCTACGTTGCGCTGCGCGATCTGGAGCCGCGGATCGAGCTCGACGAGGCGCTGCGCCTCGACGCGAAGAAGTCGCTCGACCGGATGCTCGAAATGGCGAGCAGCACGGTGGGGCAGGGTGATCTTGGCCGCCCCGATCTGGCGCATCAGGACTGATGCGTCTGGCCTGACGCCTGACACATCAGGCTTGGGGCGCTTAGCCCTTCGGGGCTGAATGCACCGCATTGCGCCCCGCCATCGCCGCGTAAAAGGCGAATGCGGGGGCCATGTCCTTCTCGTAATCGCCGGTCGGGTGGATCACCGGTCCAAGCCCTGCGCGGCGGTTGCCATAATCCATGAACCCGCAGACGATCGGCACGCCCGCGCCATAGGCGATCCGGTAAAAGCCGGTGCGCCATGCGGTCACCGCCTTGCGCGTGCCTTCGGGCGCGATCGTCAGGATGAAGTCCTCGCGCGCGGCGAACTCGGCGATCATCTGCTGCACCATGTCGCCCGCAGCGCTGCGATCGACCGGGACCCCGCCCATCTGCCGCATGAACGTGTGAAACGGCCAGCGGAACAGCGATGTCTTGGCCATGAAATGCGTCTCGAGCCCCAATTCGCGGGTGACGCCCATGTAATTGGGGAAGTCCCAGTTGCTGGTGTGCGGCACCGCGATGATGATGTAGCGGCGCTCGGGCGGCGGGGTGCCGACCGCCGTAAACCGGTGACGGCGATAGATGAACATCATCAGTGCATACAGCGCGCGCGCGGCCCAGCCGAGATGCGCGGTCGAAGGCTCGCGCGACGGGGAAGGCACAGGCTCGCTCGCGTTCATCATCCGTCCCCACACCTTGATGCAGGGCTCTTGCCCGGCATGATGGCCGGGCGCCGCTGTCACTGGATTCGCCTAGTGGCGCAAAGTGCCGGGCAGATCAATTGCCGTTACGGCATGTTTTGTTCGCGCCGGAACGGCCAGTCGGTGACGCCGCCCACCCAAAGCGCCCACCAGATGATCACCGGCTGCAGCAGCAGGCGCGGGGCGTGATAGGCCCAAGGCAGCGTCCGCCCGCCCACCGCGATGTCATTGACCGCGTGGTTGATGTTGGCGGGCCACACGCACAATGCATAAAGCGCAAGCCCGATCCCTGCGGCAAAGCGGAGCCGCGGTACCATCAGCCCGATCGCGCCTGCGATCTCGGCAACGCCCGTCAGGAAGACCACTTCGTCAGGAAACGGCACCCAGCCGGGCGTGATCGCCAGGAAGCCGCCCGGCGAGCGGATGTGGATGACGCCTGCGGCAAAATAGATCAGCGCCAGCAGCCAGCGAAATCCGGTGCGGACAGCGGACTGGCGCGGCATCAGCGTCAGCGCTTGCGGACGAACTCGGCGCGCAGCACCAGACCCTTGATGCCGTCGAACCGGCAATCGATCTCCTGCGCGTCGCCGGTCAGCCGGATCGACTTGATCACGGTGCCGCGCTTCAATGTCTGGCCCGCACCCTTGACCTTGAGGTCCTTGATCAACGTCACCTGGTCGCCATCGGCGAGCAGGGTGCCTGCCGAATCGCGCACCTCGACCGCCTCGTCTTCGGACGGCGCGATAGTCAGATCGCCGGGGGCGGCCCATTCGCCGGTCGCTTCGTCATAGACATAGTCGTCGCTGTCGCTGGCGGTCATATGCGTCGTCTCAGCTCTTCAGCGTGACGATCGACAAGCCGCCGGGCTTGGTCGACGGGTTCGATGCGTTCTGCGGCTTGGGCTTCTCGGCCTTGGGCTTGCGGGTCTCGCGATTGGTCTTCTTCTGGCCTTTTGCCATGGTTTGTTCCTTGTCCAGGCGCAGCGCCCGGAGCGCGGCTATAGCGCTAAACGCCGTGCAAAGCGCGACAATTCGCGAGGATCGCAGACGCCCGATTTGCAGGCGCGCTATGGGAGACAAGGCATCAGGCGCCGCAGTTTTCGGCGATGTCCGCAATTGGGGAAATTTGCAAACAGCGTGAATGGCGACAATTGGGGTGGAAGCTGCCCCACCCGTCATCGTCACCCCGGACTTGATCCGGGGCCCAGAGCGATCATGTGCGCCGCTTGGAATTAAGACCCTGGGTCAAGCCCGGGATGACAGAAAAAGCGGGCTACCCGCCAAGGGGTCTGCAACATAGTGCCGACTTCGGCAGAATCGATCCGATAGCTGCCTGGCCGGACTTAGAGAGTTACCAATGCATCGAGAGCGACCGTTTGTGGGTGCATTTCGGTCCGGCACCTTTCGGGCGCACATAGCAGAGAGCGGACCGTCGTCAGCGTGTTAGCGACAATAGATACCATGCCACGAAGCCCCAGCAAGCGACGGCAGAAAACAGCAGTTCCCGCATCGACCGCTGAGAACCATTCAGCACCACAACGATGATAATCGGCAATGCCAGCGTTGCAAGCCAGAGCACTGTCGGCAGCGGATCGCGAGCAGACCACAGTGCGAAGCCAAAAGTCAGGCCAGCCACCAACATCATGAACGCGAAAACGGCAGCAGGAACTAACAGAACCCACAGCAACCCGCGCAACAGAGGCTTCCACACCTGCGTCATATTGCCGACATAGTAAGTTTAACTGTCGACCAATATCAAGTGGTTAAGTATCGCGCACTGTATGACCGGCATGGGGTCGGTAATGGAATTACCGCTTACGCCCGCAAGCATGCCATAGCTACCATCTGCTATGATCGTCATACGGCCCATTGCGGCAGGTCGCGATAAAAGTGACTGAAAAACCTTCGAAAGTCGGCGTCAGCCCTAGCTACCAGCCCCAGGGCGCAGGCGGCGGGGCGATGGGTTGGGTGAGGTCGAACTCCACGCGAAAATTGCGCGCGGTTGGCCCGTCGGGGCGGCGCAGAGCGTAGGCATAGGTGCGCGCGTCGATGTCCACGATCCAGCTGTTGGTCACCGACCCGGTGAGCCCCTGTGCGCGGAACATCGCGATGCTTTCGGCATCGACCGGGAACGTCTGCTGGCCGGGTGTGCCAGCGGTGGCGGTGTCGCCGCCATATTGCGTGACCTTGTCGATGCTGCCATCCTCGTGCCGGTGGTCGTGCTTGAGGCGGAGGCCCGTCCCTGTCCGGGTGATGATCCAGGTGCGCGAGCGGTTCCAGCCGCCGTCTTCGGTGCCGACATGGAAGGGGATTTCCATCCGGTCGGGCGCGCAGGCGCGGAAATGGATGACCATCGGCTTGCCCGCGAGATCGGCATCGGCGGTATCGTTGCTCACCAGCCGCCCGGCATAGGCCTTGCCGCAATGCTGCGAGAGGTTGGCGAGGAACGCGGCCTGCGGGTCATCGGCGGGCGGGGTGGTGGTGCAACCGGCGAGCGCGAGCAGCAACGGAACAAGGGCGAGCGGGGTGTTCAAGCGGGTCATTGCGCCACGCTGGCTCATTGAGGCGGTGTTGTCGAGCCGAAGCACCACCAAGTTGTTCCCCTGCGAAGGCAGGGGCCCATCACCTGACGGTTCCTTCGCCAAGCTACCGTTGCATCGAACGCACTTGCAGGAGATGGGCCCCTGCCTGCGCAGGGGAACCTGTTCACGCTTGGGGATCTATGATCTCGACGGCCTTCACCACCTTCACCCGCTTCTTGCGCGCGGGCGCGGGCTTGTTGGCGCGGTGTTTGAGCGCGGCTTTGGGCGTAGGCGCGTCCGGCCCGTCGGGCTTGGGCTTGAACCGGCACAGATCGGCGACCGGGCAGCGCCAGCATTCGGGGCAGCGCGCCTTGCAGATATAGCGGCCGTGAAGGATCAGCCAGTGATGACCATGCACGCGGAACGGCCCCGGCGTGCCCTTGTCGAGCGCGCGTTCGACATCGAGCACGGTGCGCCCTGGCGCCAGCCCGGTGCGGTTGCCGACGCGAAAGATGTGGGTGTCGACCGCGAAGGTCTCGGCGCCGAACGCGGCGTTGAGCACGACATTGGCGGTCTTGCGCCCGACCCCGGGCAAAGCGGTGAGCGCGTCGCGATCGTTAGGCACCTCGCCGTCGTGCCGCTCGATCAGCGCCTGCGACAGCGCGATGACATTGGCCGCCTTGGCATTGAACAGCCCGATGGTCTTGATGTGCGCCTTCAGCCCATCCTCGCCGAGTTCGACCATCTGCGCGGGCGTCTTGACGACCTCGAACAAGGCGCGCGTCGCCTTGTTGACCCCGACATCGGTCGCCTGCGCCGAGAGCACAACAGCGACCAGCAGCTGGAAATGGTTGCCATATTCCAGCTCGGTCACCGGCGCGGGGTTGGCTTCCGCGAGGCGGCGGTAGAATTCGAAGGTATCGGCCTTGTTCATGCGCCGCCTTCTGCCAGAGCTGCCTCCACCGCTGCAAGCGCATGCAGCGTGGTGGTGTCGAACAGCGGCACCGCGCTGTCCTCCTGCCCGACCAGCAGCATGATCTCGGTACAGCCCAGGATGATCGCCTGCGCGCCCTGATCGGCCAGCCGTTGCATGATCGCGCGATAGGTCGCGCGCGATGGCTCGGTGACCACCCCTCGCACCAGCTCGTCGTAGATGATGCGGTGCACGTCGCTGCGATCCTGGCTGTCCGGGGTGATCACCTCAAGGCCGTAATTGCGCTGCAGCCGCTCGCGCAGGAATGGCTGCTCCATGGTGAAGGCGGTCCCCAGCAGGCCCACCTTTGTTAGACCCTGCGCGGCGATCGCGCGGCCAACGGGATCGGCGATGTGCAGCAGCGGAATGGCAACCGCGTCCTGCACCGCCTCGGCCATCCGGTGCATGGTGTTGGTGCAGATCACCAGCAGCTGCGCGCCGCCGCGCTCGGCCTGCAGCGCGGCGTCGATCATCGCGTCGGTCAGCGCGTCCCATTCGCCCGCATGCTGCAGCGCCTCGATCTCGGCGAAGTCCACCGACACCATCACGCTGGGCGCGCTGTGCGTTCCGCCCAGCCGCCGCTGTGTTTCCTGGTTGATCAGCCGGTAATACTGCGCCGAGCTCTCCCAGCTCATCCCGCCAAGCAGCCCGATGGTGCGCATCAGGGGTTGGCGGAAGCCGCAGGCGGGGGTCCCGGCGGATTCTTGGCCTTCCACTCCATCGCGCGCGCCACGCGGCGTTCGACCGAGGGGTGCGAATAGAACAAAGCCTCCTGCACCGGGTGCGGGCGCGGGTAGCGGTACTCGGCGGTCTTGACGAGCGCGCCGGAGAGCGCGTCGGGAAGGTTCACCATCTGCAGCGAATAGGCGTCGGCCTCGCTCTCGCTGATCCGGGTGAGGCTGTTGGCCACCGGCACCGCGAACACGCCGAGGAACGACAGCACGAACAGGAACACCGGCAAGCCGCGCGGATCGCCGATCTCGGTTGCTTTGCTGCCGAATGCCCGTGCGAACCGTGCAAACAGCCGGTCGGCCAGGAAGAAGAACAGCATCGCCAGCACGCTCATCACCAGCACCGAGCGCCAGACATGGCCGAGCACGTAATGACCGATCTCATGCCCCGTGACCGCGCGGACCTCGTCCAATGAGGCCTGCTTGAGCGCGACATCCGAGATCGCGATCCGCGCCGCGCTACCCACGCCCGAGACATTGGCGGTGAAATTGTTCGACTGGCGCGAACCGTCATAGATGAAGATGCGGTCCTCGGGGATATCGACCTGCTTGGCCATTTCCAGCACGGCATCGCGCACCGGGCCGGCGGGGATCGGCTTGTAATCGTTGAACAGCGGCTCGATCAGCGTCGGCGAGAGCAGCAGCATGACCGACACGACCACCGCCGAAAAGCCGCCCGACCACAGCCACCAGCGCTTGCCGGTACGGCGGATCAGCGCATAGATGCCCAGGAAGAACAGCCCGCCGCCGATGGTGGCGATGGTCATGCCGATGGCATCCTGCATCAGGAAATCGGACAGCGGCTGCTGGGTGCGGTCATACATCCGCTCGTGGCCCCATTCGGCCCAGATGTTCCAGGGCAGGGTGATGATCGCCGAGACGATGAACAGCCCTGCGGCAGTGGCAAAGGTGCGCAGCGCCCAGCCGCGCTTTTCGAGCTTCGCCCAGATCCGGTCGGTGACCCCCAGCTTGACCAGAATGACGGTCGCCAGCGCCGAGACCAGCAGCCCCCACAGGATCATCCAGTGGCCATCCATGGTATAGGCCGCAGACTTGGCAAGCGCCTCTGCCCCCAGCCCGTCGATATAGGCCTTGGTTGCCGCTTCCGGATTGAATGCCATGCCGTTCCCCGCTGTGTTGTATGTATAATACACGTTTAGTCGGGCGTTGGCGTGCCGTCAAGCCAGCCCCAGCACCTGCGGCATGGTATAGCGGCCCGCTGGCTTGTCGTGCAGCCACAGGCACGCCTTTACCGCGCCGCGCGCAAACACCATGCGGTTTTCGGCACGATGGGTCAGTTCGATGCGCTCGTCGTCGCTGGCGAGGTACACGGTGTGGTCGCCCGCCACCGATCCGCCGCGCAAGCTGGCAAAGCCGATCGCGCCGCGAGCCCGCGCGCCGGTGACGCCGTCACGGCCGCGCTCGCTGTCGCAAGCCAGATCAATGCCCCGCGCCTTGGCGGCTGCCTCGCCGAGCAGCAACGCGGTGCCCGAGGGGGCATCGACCTTGTGGCGGTGGTGCATCTCGGCGATCTCGATGTCCCAGTCCTCGCCCAACCTCAACGCCGCCTCGTGCACCAGATGCGCGAGCAAAGTGACCCCCAGCGAGGTGTTCCCGGTCTGCAGCACCGCGATCCGGTCGGCGGCGGTGTCGATCAGCCAGTGGTGGCGTTCCTCGAGGCCGGTGGTGCCGATGACGATCGGGATGTTCGCAGCGACGGCTGCCTCCAGATTGGCTTCCAGCGCTTGCGGAGAGGAGAAATCGACCAGGATGTCGCTTTCTGCCGCCAGGCTGAGCGGATCGCCGCCCTTGTCGATCCCGCCCGAGACGCTGGCACCTGCATCCGCAATCGCCGTCGCCAGCGCCTGTCCCATGCGGCCTGCATTGCCGATAATTCCGATGCGCGTCATCGCGTTCCTGCTCTTGCTTGTATCCAGGCCGGTCCATGCCGTATTGCGCCCGCTATGGCAAAGATTCCCAGCATCGTCATCCTCACCGGCGCCGGCGTGAGCGCCGAGAGCGGCATCGATACCTTCCGCGCGGAAGGCGGGTTGTGGGAGCAGCACCGGGTGGAGGATGTCGCCACCCCCGAGGCGTTCGCGCGCGACCCCGATCTGGTGCTGCGCTTCTATGACATGCGCCGCGAATCGATCCAGACCAAGCAGCCCAATCCTGCGCACGAGGCGCTGGCCCGGCTCGATGCGGCATGGCCGGGCGAGCTGCTGATCGTGACGCAGAATGTCGACGACCTGCACGAGCGCGCGGGCGCGAGCCGGCTGCTGCACATGCACGGGACACACCTGACCGCCTGGTGTCTGGCGTGCGACGCGCGGCCAGGCTGGCGCGGAACGCTGATCGATCGGCCTACCTGCCCTGAATGCGGCACGCCGGGGCAGCTGCGTCCCGACATCGTCTGGTTCGGCGAGATGCCGTACGAGATGGAGCGGATCTACGAGGCGGTGGGCGCTTGCGACCTGTTCGTCTCGATCGGCACCTCGGGCGCGGTCTATCCCGCCGCCGGGCTGGTCCGCGAGGCGCGCGCGCGCGGCGCGCGGACACTCGAGCTCAACCTAGAGCCCAGCCAGGGCAGCCATTTCTTCCACGAATCACGCCACGGCCCGGCGTCGCTGCTGGTGCCGCAATGGGTCGACGAGGTGTTGGGGTAAACCCTCCCCCCTCCCGTAAGCGGGAGGGGGGAGGCGGCGCTTCACCCGTTCACCGTCACCACCAGAAACAGCGTCCATCCGATCGCGGCGGCATAGGCGATCCAGGTGCCCACCACACCCAGCGCGCGCAGCTTGGGCGGCTTGCCTGGACCCTGCGGCTGGTGCAGCCCGATGATGTGCGCGGCGCGGGCGCCCAGGAACAGCACCGCGAGCGCGGTCAGCGGCCAGTGGCTGGCATTGGCCATCTCCAGCAGCCCGATCAGGATCACGAACAAGGGCGCGTGTTCGGCAAGGTTGCCGTGCGAGCGGCTGGAACTGATCAGCCCCTGGTCGTCGGCATCGCCGAACGAGGCCTGGGTGCGGAAGCGCGCAGCGACGGTGGCGATTGCGGTGGCGAGCAGCATGATCGCGCAGATCGCGGCGGTAAGAGCGGTGATCGGCAATGTCATGTTGGAGCCCCCCGGTTGGAAGCTTGGACTATGCCGCCTGGGCAGGATCGCCGCAAGCCGAGCACGCGGGGTCCTTGGCGATCTTGAGCGTGCGCCACAGCGGCTTCAATCCGTCGAACAGGTGCAGCTTGCCGCGCGGGTCCTCGCCAAAGCCTGTGACCGCGCGCACCGCCTCCATCGCAGCGAAACTGCCGATCAGGCCGACCATTGCGCCCAATACGCCCTGCTCGGCGCAGGTGTCGCAATCCTCGGCATCGAACGCATCGCCGACGAAGCAGCGATAGCACGGCGCATCGGGTAGCCAGCCGCGAAACGTACCGATCTGTCCCTGGAAGCGCCCGATCGCGGCGCTGACCAGCGGGATGTGCAAGGCCGTGGCGGTGTCCGACACCAAAAGCCGGGTGGCGAAATTGTCGGTACCGTCGAGGATGACATCCGCGCCGGCGAGCAAGGCTGCCGCATTGGCGGGCGTGATCCGCTCGGTGACTGCGGTTGCATTCAGTTCCGGATCGAACGCGCGCACCCAGTTGGCTGCGACCTCGGCCTTGGGCCGGCTGACATCGGCGGGCGTGAACAGCGTCTGGCGCTGGAGGTTGGACAGGTCGATGACATCGTCGTCGATCAGCGTCAGCCGGCCGATGCCAGCGCCTGCGAGATACTGAAGCGCCGGGCAGCCGATCCCGCCCATCCCCACCAGAACGACATGCGCCGCCGACAGCTTGGCCACACCTGCGCCGCCGATCTCGGGCAGCACGATGTGCCGGGCGTGGCGTTCAAGCTGGGTGGGGGTGAGGGGCATGATCGCGACTATCCTGATGCTGGTGCGCAAATGCCGGGCCGGTCCTCGTCATTCCCGCGAACGCGGGAATCCCGCTTCACCGGCGCTATAGCGGGATTCCCGCGTTTGCGGGAATGGCCAATGTTTCAGAGATGCGGCGAAGCGCTCAGCTCTCGAGCTGCTGCAGCAATGCGCGGACGTCGCCGTCCATATCGGCATCGCGGGTGCGCAGGTCCTCGATCAGGCGGACCGCGTGGATCACGGTCGAATGATCGCGCCCACCAAACTTGCGGCCGATTTCCGGATACGAGCGCGGGGTCAGTACCTTGGCGAGGTACATCGCCACCTGGCGCGGACGCACCACCGCGCGCGCGCGGCGCTTGGAGGACATTTCGGAACGGTCGACCTTGTAGAACTGGCAGACCGCGCGCTGGATCTCGTCGATCGTGATCCGCCTGCGGTTGGCGCTGAGAAGATCCGAGAGCTGCTCTTCGGCGAGTGGCAGCGTGACCTTCTGGCCGGTGATCTGGGCATAGGCCATCAGCTTGTTGAGCCCGCCGACCAGCTCGCGAACATTGCGGCTGATGGTGCGCGCGAGGAACTCGATCACCTCCTCGGGCACCTCGCCCATCCGCATCGTTTCGATTCGCGCGGTGATGATCGCGCGGCGCAGCTCGATATCGGCGGGCTGGATATCCGCGACCAGGCCCATCGCCAGCCGCGAGAGCAGTCTTTGGTCGACGCCGTCGAGCGCCTGGGGCGCGCGGTCCGATGTCACCACCAGCCGCTTGCCGCCGCCCAGGATCGCATCGATCGTGTGGAGGAATTCCTCCTGGGTCGAATTCTTGCCGATGATGAACTGGATGTCATCGACCAGCAGCATGTCGAAACCGCGCAGCCGCGCCTTGAACGCCATCGAATCGCCGCGCTGGATGGCGCTGACGAAGTCGTTCATGAACTTTTCGGCCGGGCAATAGCAGATACGCGCGCCCGGATTGACCTCGGCAAAGGCGTTGCCGATGGCGTGCAGCAGATGCGTCTTGCCCTGGCCGGTGGCGGCCTTGAGGTAGAGCGGGCTGAACAGCGGCTTTTCCATCGCGGCCATGCGCTGTGCAGCGTTGAACGCCAGCACGTTGGACTGGCCGGTAATGAAACCAGAAAAGACCTGCGAGGGATCGAGCGCGATGCGGTTGCCCGAATCGGCCAGCGCCGGGCGCGGGGCAGGGGCGGCCGCCTGCTGCGGAACGGCGGTCCGCGGGCGGGCCGGATCGGCCTCGCGCGGGGCAGCCGCGATGGTCACGCTGCGCACTTCGGGGCGCACGATCTTCCACGCCAGCGCCAGCCGGTCGGCAAAGCGTTCACGCACCCAGTTGGCGGAAAATTCGGATGGCAGATGCAGGTTGAGCATGCCGGAGCCAGGCTCGAAGCTTCCGGGGCGGATGGGGCGGATCCACTGGGTGTGGATCTGTGCGCCCAGGTCCTTGCGCAATCCTTCGCTGATTTCGTTCCAGTCCGCTGCCCAATCTGCCGCGCCGTTCGAATCGTTGAGTTCGATCATGCCTGTAACTGCCACTTCTTGGTTCTTGGTCATCGCTGACAACACACCGGCGGAGCAAAATCGCTCGCGCGCCGGGATCATTCGGGGAACTGCTTGGGTGGGCCGGAGCCAAGGGTCCAGATGCCCTTGTCGCGGCCTTGCCGGTCCCCCCTAGGAGAGGGTCTCTCGGCTCGAATCGGGCCATCCGGTGCGTGCCAGCCAGAAACCGGCGGTGCGCACGGCCAGCTCCCGGTCCGCGAGCGAGGTCTTGAATGTCAGTTCCTGTGGCAGTCCGACCCTGATACGCAAAACTTGCTCCCTCCCCAACGTCCGCAATGACAGACGGGACTATCCGCCATGTCTTTCTTCGCTTTCACCGTGTGCCGACCAACCCCTGGCCGACCCGGTGCCCCCTCGCCTGCGCCGGGACAAAACCACCCCGGACGCAAAGCCGATGGCATTGCGATACCCTAGTGATTCATCCGTTGGTGCAGTGGAGAACGGGCGCGAGCGCTCGCTCTCTGGAGTGTGATGTAGCGATGAAAAAACGAGTCGAGCAAGAGCGGCCGGGTAAAAAAAATGAAATAAAGGCGCTTGACTCAGTTAACGTCTGGATATTGCTCGATTCACTATATTAACGTATATATTTCAATTGGTTAGAGCAAAGTGGGCGTGGGGCGCAATTGCGAATCGCGGGAAATGCGCGGCTTTGCCAAAAGCGCAGGTGACGGTTTTGTGACCGCTCTGTCACACAGCGGCGCCCATGTTACATACCGTTGCACGCGCGCTGCGCGCACGAAAAATCCGCCGACCGAGGCTGGACGGCGGACAATCGGAATATCGTGGCGGAATGACCGGCTCCGGATGCGGCCCAGCCGCTCCGGAGCAGACCGGGATCAGCCGAGCGCTGCGACCCGCTTGGTCAGGCGCGAGAACTTGCGCGATGCGGTGTTCTTGTGCAGCACGCCCTTGGCAACGCCGCGGGCCAGTTCAGGCTGCGCGCTGGCGAGAGCTGCAGCGGCCGCGTCCTTGTCGCCTGCTTCCAGAGCCGATTCGACCTTCTTGACGAAGGTACGGATGCGTCCGATGCGGTTGCCGTTGACAATCGCCCGACGGTCGTTCCGGCGGATGCGCTTCTTGGCTTGCGGCGTATTGGCCATAAGTTCTCACACGTCTTTCTTACAGGCGATCACAGCATGATCGGTGGATTTTGGGTAAAAGCGTTGGGCCGCGATAAGGCTATGCCCGCGCTTTGAAGCCGCTGCCGTTAGCGATTATCGGCTGGCGCGTCAACGCCAGAATGCCGCAGGCGTCATGCAAACCCACCTTACTTCTGGCAGGACGGGCACCAGAAGGTGGAGCGTCCCGACTGGACGGTGCGCTTCACGGTGCCGCCGCACGGACAGGCCTCTCCCTCGCGCCCGTAAACCCGCCATTGCTTGGCGAAATAGCCCAATTGGCCATCGGGCCGGGCATAATCGCGCAAGGTCGATCCGCCCGCCGCGATGGCATCGACCAGCACCGATTTGATCGCCGTGACCAAAGGCTTGAGCTTGGCAGGACCAATTTGCCCGGCAGCGCGCAGCGGAGAGATTCTCGCCATGTTGAGTGCCTCGCAGACATAGATGTTGCCCAGGCCCGCAACGATTCGCTGGTCGAGCAGCATCGCTTTGATCGGCGAGGCGCGGCCCTTGAGCCGCTCGAGCAGATAAGCGGGGGTGAAATCGTCGCCCAGCGGCTCGGGGCCCATCGCGGCAAAGCTCGGGAAACTGGCGATCGCGGCTGTCTCGACCAGATCGACCGAGCCGAACCGGCGCGGATCGAACAGCGAGAGCACGTGACCCGAATCGGTGTGCATCACGAGGTGGTCGTGCGTGCCGATGTCTTCGGGATCGATTCGCCAGCGGCCCGACATGCCGAGGTGAAAGATCATGCTGTCGCCGCGGTCGGTTTCTATCAGCCCGTATTTGGCGCGGCGGCCCAGGCTGATGATCCGCGCGCCTGTCATCCTTTGGCCCAGATCGACCGGGAAGGCGCGGCGCAGGTCTGCGCGGCGCGCGACGACACTCGTCAGGCGCACGTCCTGCAGCACGGCCGCAAGCCCGCGCACGGTGGTTTCGACTTCGGGAAGCTCCGGCATAAAAAGGCCCGTTATCAGGCTTTGCGCTTGGCACAAAGATGCTTACATGCAGGGCCATGAGCGAGACAGTGCCCTTTGGCTATCAGGATATCGACCCGGCTGAAAAGGCGGGACGGGTTGGCGGCATCTTTTCGAGTGTGGCTGCCAAATATGACATCATGAACGATGCGATGTCGGGCGGCATGCATCGCCTCTGGAAGGACCGCTTCGTGCGCCGGGTCAAGCCGCGCGCAGGCGAGGACATCCTCGATATGGCAGGCGGCACCGGCGACATCGCCTTCCGCATGGTCAAGTCGGGCGCCAATGTCACGGTCGCGGATATCAATCAGGACATGCTCGATGTCGGCATCGACCGCGCGGTTGAACGCGGCGAGGACCGGCTTGTCTGGTCGTGCCAGGATGCGGAAAGCCTCAAGTTCCCCGACCGCAGCTTCAACGCCTACACGATCGCGTTCGGCATCCGCAATGTCACGCATATCGACAAGGCGCTGGCCGAGGCGCACCGCGTGCTGCGCTATGGCGGCAGGTTCTATTGCCTCGAATTCTCGTCGACCCAATGGCCCGTGTTCGGCGAGGTCTATGACGCCTATTCGCACCATCTGATGCCGCGCCTGGGCCAGATGATCGCAGGCGATGCCGACAGCTATCGCTATCTGGCCGAATCGATCCGCCGCTTTCCCAAACCGCCGGTGTTCGAGCAGATGATCAAGGATGCCGGGTTCACCGCCACCAAGGTCGAGCTCATCCTGGGCGGCGCGGTCGCGATCCATAGCGGGTGGAAGGCGTGATTCGGCGTCGCCGGGGGTTCGGCATCCGCGCATGACCGCTCCGCGTACGCATATCTTCCGGCTCCTCAAATGGGGCCGTATCCTTGCGCGTCATGGCGCGCTCAAGGGGCTGGAGGCCGCACCGCAGACCCCGCCCGAGGTCCGCCGCCTGTTCCGCATCGCGCGGCTGGGGGCGAGCGTGCCCAAGACCCCCGATTATGCTGGTGCCTTCCGCGCGATCGGTCCTGCGGCGATCAAGCTGGGCCAGACGCTCGCCACCCGCCCCGATCTGGTGGGCGAAGAGGCCGCGATCAATCTGCTCAGCCTGCAGGACAGCCTGCCGCCGGTGCCGTTTGCGGAAATCCGCGCCGAGATCGAGCTGGGGCTGGGCGGCCCGCTCGAGCGCTTCTTTGCCCATGTCGATCCGGTGCCCGTCGGCGCCGCCTCGATCGCGCAGGTGCATCGCGGCACCACCATCGAAGGCCGCGATGTCGCGATCAAGGTGCTGCGCCCCGGCGTGCGCAAGAACTTCGCGCGCGATATCGAGACGTACGAATGGGCTGCCGCACATCTGGAAGCTCTGGGCGGGGAGGCGACCCGGCTGCGGCCGCAGCTCACCATCGCCAACTTCAAGCGCTGGACGATGCGCGAACTCGATCTGCGCCGCGAGGCGGCGAGCGCATCGGAACTCGCCAGCGCGATGGACGGCCACCCGGGCTACCGCGTGCCCGAGATCGACTGGGACCGCACCTGCGGCACCGTGATGACGCTCGAATGGATCGACGGCATCAAGATTTCGAACCGCGAGGCGCTGATCGCTGCCGGGCATGACCTGCCCGATCTCGCGCGGCGGCTGGTTCTCGCCTTCCTGCGCCAGGCGATCGCGGGCGGCTTCTTCCATGCCGACATGCACCAGGGCAACCTGTTCGTCGCGCCCGATTCGACCATCGTCGCGATCGATTTCGGCATCATGGGGCGGATCAACCGGCAGGCGCGGTTCTGGCTGGCGGAGATCCTCTATGGCCTGACCACGGGCAACTACAAGCGCGTCGCCGAGATCCATTTCGAAGCGCAGTATGTGCCGAGCTATCACAATGTCGACGAGTTCGCGACCGCGCTGCGCGCGGTGGGCGAGCCGATGCGCGGCAAGCCGGTGAGCGAGCTGTCAGTCGGGCAGATGCTCGACGGGCTGTTTGCGATCACCCGCGATTTCGACATGAAGACCCAGCCGCACCTGCTGCTGCTGCAAAAGACGATGGTGATGGTCGAAGGCGTCGCGACCCAGCTCGACCCCAATATCAACATGTGGGATGTCGCAGCGCCTTATGTGCGCGACTGGATCCGCGGCGAACTGGGGCCCGAGACGTTGCTCGCCGACCGGATCAACACCGATGTCGCGACATTGTTGCGGCTGCCCGATCTGGTGCGGCGTCTGGAAGAACAGGTCCCCAAAAAGGGCGGCGCCCCCGAACCGCCCCCGATCCCTCACATCCCGCTGATCTGGGACAGGAAGGTGCGCGTTGCGGGTACCGGCGGGGGCTTCTGGAGCCATCTGGCGGCGTTGATCATCGGCGCTGGCGCCGGGGCGGCTGCGCTGTTTGCGTGGGTGCATTGAGGTGAGCTCTCTCCCCTTGAGGGGAGAGACGCGAGACTTGGCAGCTTGCTGCCTTAGTCGCAGCTGGGAGGGGCCTAGCCACCCCGAGCGTAGGCGCCTGCCCCCCTCCCAACCCTCCCCCCTGGAGGGGAGAGGGCTTTTGCGGCCCGCGCTCCAAGCTCCCGCCAGCGACCAACGCCACCCCAACCGGTCCCCTGCGAAGGCAGGGGCCCATCTCCCGACCGCCGCGTCGGGTGCAAGGGCAGGAGATGGATGCCTGCCTTCGCAGGCAAACTGGAGTAGGAAGAACCAATTTGCTCACCCCCGCTCATCCTGAGCCGTGGGCGCAGCCCGCGAAGTCGAAGGACCCGCGCCCACGCTGGCCGAATAGCGGGGCCTTCGACAAGCTCAGGCTGAGCGGAGGGGGTGGCAGCTTTGGAGGGGGCGCAGAAAAACCTGCCATTCCGCTATCGACCCCATTGCGGACATTTCAGTTTAGCCGTGCTAGCAAGCGCTGATGAGCGAGAACCAAGAATTGAGGCAAAATTGGCGAAGGAATTGGCTTTGCAGCATTCAGGAGTTTTCGGACCTGAAGACTCAGCGCCGCTTGTGGCTCGACCCCAACGCATCGAACCCCCACTATACTTTCGTTGAATATATGTGCTGCTACTTCGACGGCCTAGCGGTCTTCGACGATCCGAGTGCCCTTGGCGAACACTACACTGTTGCGAGGGAGCAAGGTCTCGTCAACGCCGATGAAGCCGCCGCAATAGAGCCGTTCCATGCGATACTTGCTGCGTATGATGCCCCCGGAAAAGACGATTACGACCACCAAGCGATCTTAGCGGATCCTAAGTGGATGGAAGTTGTGGCTGCAGCAAAGTCGGCTCAAGCTGCGTTGTTACCTTTAATCTGCGATGCGGAAGAGCGTCGCGAATTGATGGAGAAAAGCATCTACGCAGTGGAGGCTGGAGCGAAAGACTAAGCGGCAGCTTTCCACCCAATATCCGCCATCCGTGCGTTCTGGCCCGTTGCCTGGAACCGGCCAACCAACCCTCAGCGCTACCCCTTCACCCCCAGAACCGCATCCAGTAACCCCGGAAACCTTTTGTCCACCTCGTCGCGGCGCAGCGTGTTCATGTGCTGCACCCCGGCAATGCGCGTGTGCACCAGCCCCGCTGCGCGCAGGACGCGGAAGTGGTGGGACATGCTCGATTTGGGGCGGCCGCCGTCGAGCGCGGCGCAGCTGGCTTCGACCTCGCGGTCGAGCTGGCGGACGATGTCGAGCCGCACGGGATCGCTCAGCGCGTGGAGCGCGTGCTCGATGGTGACGGTCGAAAGGTCGGGATGCTGATAGGTTCGCATGGCACTCATATAGCATGGCGGTCTTGTAAATCCTATAGTTCGATTATATACGTACTATCATAACAACCACAGGACTCCCCATGACTGATAACACTCCCGCCAAAACCCCCGCGCTGTTCGAGCCGTACACGCTCAAGTCCGTCACGCTGCGCAACCGCATCGCGGTCTCGCCGATGTGCCAGTATTCCGCCGAAGATGGCGTGCCCAAGGACTGGCACCGCTCGCACCTCGTCTCGCTGGCGCGCGGCGGTGCGGGGCTGGTGGTCGCCGAGGCCTCGGGCGTGTCGCCCGAAGGCCGGATTACGCCTGGCTGCACCGGGCTGTGGAACGACGAGCAGCGCGATGCGTTCGCGCCGATCGTTGCCGAGATCAAGGCGGCAGGGGCGGTCCCCGGCATCCAGATCGCGCATGCCGGGCGCAAGGCCAGCGCCAACAAGCCTTGGGAAGGCGACGATCACATTGCCGAGGGCGATCCGCGCGGCTGGGAAACCGTCTCGCCCTCGCCGATCGCGTTCGGTGGTGGCCTGACCAAGGTGCCGCGCGAAATGACGTTGGCCGATATCGAGAAGGTTAAGGCCGACTATGTCGCCGCCGCAATCCGCGCGCGCGAGGCCGGGTTCGAATGGCTGATGCTGCATTTTGCACACGGCTATCTGGCGCAGAGCTTCTTCTCCAAGCACTCCAACCAGCGCACCGACGAATATGGCGGCAGCTTCGAAAACCGCTCGCGCTTCCTGCTCGAAACACTCGAGGCCGTCCGCGCCGTATGGCCCGACGAGTTTCCGCTGTCGGCGCGTTTCGGGGTGATCGAGTTCGACGGCAATGACGAGGAAACGCTTGGTGAGTCGATCGAACTGATCAAGCTGATGAAGGATCGCGGGCTCGATTTCATCGATGTCAGCATCGTGTTCTCGACGCCGACCGCGCAGATCCCCTGGGGTCCGGCGTTCATGGCGCCGATCGCCGAGCGCGTGCGCAGCGAGACCGGGCTTCCGGCCGCGACCAGCTGGTATATCGGCACCTCGGAAAACGCCAACCGCATGGTCGAGACCGGCCAGGTCGATCTGGTGATGATGGGCCGGCCGATGCTCGAGAACCCGCACTGGCCGTATCAGGCGGCGAAGGAGCTGGGCAAGGACAGGCCGAGCTGGACGCTGCCCGCGCCTTACGCGCACTGGCTCGAGCGTTATCGCTGAGCCAGTGCACGCGCTGACGACAAAAAGGAAGGCGGGGATCGCTCCCCGCCTTCTGTCGTTTCAAATCATCCCAATTCGGGGATTTGTACGGTCAGGCCGCGCTCTGCATCGGATAGCTGTTGCGCAGCAGGAAAAAAGCGCGACGCTTGCGGTTGGCCCGCGTCTTGAACGGATTGTCGCGGCTGGGCGGCTGCGCAATCATGTCCTCGAGGCGGCGCTCATCGACCGTCAGGTCACCGCGCGGTGCGATCGGTGCCCGGGTGGGCGTCGAGCGCGTTGCCGCCAGCGGGGCCACTGCAGGCGTCTGCAACAGCGGCTGGTCGAGCCGAGTCTGTGCGGGTGCCGGAACCGGCGTCGTTACGGTGGTGGCCCGCGGCCGGTCGTGCGGACCAGCCAGGCGACGCTCGGTGCCATGATCGGCATCGGCCAGCCGCGCATCTGCCATCATGGACGCGCTCTTGCGGGTCCGGGTCCGGCGCAGGGCGATCGCACCGCCGCCAATTCCCAGCAAGGCGAGCAGACCGGCCATCCAGCCCCATACGTCGCCGCTGCCGGATTCGGTGGCGCTGACTGCGCCATCCTGCTGGGCAGGGGTTTCGAAGGCCGGTGCAGCCGGGGCGACCGGCGCCAGAGCAGCAGCCTCTTCAGGCGGAGCGGCGAGCGGATCGGCAGCTGTGTTCGCCTCCGGCGCAGCAGCGACCGGCGCAGGTGCAGCTTCGCGGGCTGTGGGACGCTCGGCCGGAGCGGCCCTGCGGGTCGGTGCGGGCCGTTCGGCAGCCTCTGCCGGCGGGGTGGTTGCGGTCGACGGAACGTCGCTCACCACCGGCGGCGCCATCGGGATGGCCATCGGGACAGGGTTGCCCGGGAGCGAGGCTGCAGGCGGGATCGCCGAGACAGGCGGCGTGGCCGGTGCCGAAGGCTGCGCCGTCGGCATCTGGACCTGCGGCGTCTGCGAAGCCGTGGTCGGCGTACCGGCCGGGCTGGCAGGCTGCACGGCTTCGGGCATCGGCATCACCGGCGCGATGGCCGGAGCTTCCTGCGCCAGAAGCGGGGTTGCGGTCAGGGCAAGAACGGCGGCAATCGCGGCCCTTGCCGGGCGAATGGGGTGCGATGTGTGTGTCATGGTATCACAGCAAACGCTCGAGGCGCGCAAAACCGTTCACGCCGCTGCGCGCAAACTCTGTCAGGCTGACGCTGCAGGGCGGCCAGTTGATGAACTAGGTATGGTTTGCATACCTAAAAGCTGCGATTGACCCTGCAGTTTGGACGGCAGCGGGGACCGTGTTTGATGCGCAGCGTGAGTCTGGTTCTGCTCATGATCGTGGTCGTGCTCGGCGGGATGGGGGTCTGGCTGCAGGGTCCTCTGCCGCTGGATATCGAGGCGACCTGGCAGCTCCAGCGGCTGATCGACCCCCGCTCAGCCTGGATCGAATGGCTGTCGCTCACCGCCGGTTGGCCGATGATCGTCGCCAGCACCCTGCTGGCCGGGCTGTTTGCGGCCTCGCTGGAGCGGTTGCCCGGAGCAGCCGCGCTGATCATCGGCGTGGGCATCGCGATGGCGACCGAGCGGCTGGCGCGCCTGGCATTCTATGTCCCGCGCCCTTCTGCCGACATCGTCGAGGTCGCCAGCGCGAGCGCGTCTTCGGGGCTGCCCTCGACTTTCGCGATATTCCATGGCGCGGCGTGCGGCGGACTGATCCTGCTGACATGGGGCACCCGCGGGCGCGAGGCGATGGCGGTGCGGCTGGGGGCAGCGGTACTGCTGCTGGCCGGCTGCATCGGGCGGGTTGCTGCGGGCGCCCACTGGACCAGCCAGGTGCTGGCGAGTGCAGCGCTCGGCGCGCTGGCGGCAATCCTTGCGGCCCGGCTTGTCGGGGTCAGGCGCTAGGCACCTCATCGTGCAGCGCAAAGCGCGGCAGCGCGGCGACCATCGCCAGCGCCAGCCCGATGGCGGCAGCGGCCCACAGCGCCATCAGCCCCCAGTCGAGATAGGCGAGCACGCCAAGCCCTGCGCCGCTCACCAGCCCGGCCCACAACAGCAGATGCGGCACCCATTGCCAGCGCTGGCCCGCACGGTGCACGCGCGACAGCGCCTGGCCCAGCTTGACCAGGGTCCCGGTCATGTAGGTGAGCCCGATGCTGACCTGACCCTCGCGCTGGAACACGGTGTTTTCCATCCCCATCGCCAGCAACGTGAAGCCGACCGCGAGCATCCCCAGCCCCGCCATGCCCAGGGCGGCGGCGGCGGCGAGCAGCGCCACCACCCCCAGGATCGTCAGCGGCAGGCGGGTTCTGGCGGAGCACAGGCTGCCTGCCACATTGCCGATGATCACGCCTGCCACAAAGGTCGCGATCATCGAGGCGGCGATCGCGGCGATGCGGCCATCGGTGAACAGCCCCACCGCCATCCGGGTCGAATTGCCGGTCATGAACGCGGTGAAAAAGCCGCCGGTGTACAGAAAGCCGATGGCATCGACGAACCCCGCCAGCGCCGCCAGCGCGACCGCGAGAAACCAGTGATGGCGTTGATAGCGGGTCATCCAGCGCCTGCTATAGGCATGCAGCGCGCCTTGCGCCATCGCCCTCTGGGACGTTTGACAAGTCCAACACGCGAGCCTATATCGCACCCCAACACCGAACGTTTCGAGACATGACAGGTTTGCGCGGACCTGACGAACGAATGAGGCGAACGGGATCAATCTGACGCGATAGGCTGCAGTTCATGGGTTTCCATGGGCTTGCGGCCTTTTGGCGTCTCTGGCCTCGCGAATCGGCCAACACGAATATCGACTTGCACGAAAAGGCGAAGACAAAGCTATGGCAACCAAGGCACGTCCGACGGCTCAGCAGAAGCCGACCCCGATGAAGCGCATCCGCAAGATTTTCGGCGACATCCACGAAGTCAGCGAAATGCCGAACCTGATCGAGGTTCAGCGCGAAAGCTATGAGCAGTTCCTGCGCTCGGATCATTCGATCGGCTACATTTCGGGCCTCGAAAAGACGCTTCGCAGCGTGTTCCCGATCCGCGATTTTGCCGGCACTGCCGAGCTCGACTTCGTGCATTACGAACTCGAATCGCCCAAATACGACGTGCAGGAATGCCGCCAGCGCGGAATCACTTATGCCGCTCCCATGAAGGTGACGCTGCGTCTGATCGTGTTCGAGGTCGACCAGGAAACCGAAAGCCGTTCCGTGCTCGATATCAAGGAGCAGGACGTCTATATGGGCGACATGCCGCTGATGACCGCAAACGGCACGTTCGTGATCAACGGCACCGAGCGCGTGATCGTCAGCCAGATGCACCGTTCGCCGGGCGTGCTGTTCGATCATGACCGCGGCAAGACCCACTCGTCGGGCAAGTATCTGTTCGCCGCGCGCGTCATTCCGTACCGCGGTTCGTGGCTCGATTTCGAATTCGATGCCAAGGACATCGTCAATGTGCGCATCGACCGCAAGCGCAAGCTGCCGGTCACCTCGCTGCTGTACTCGCTCGGTCTCAACGACGAGGAAATCCTCGACCATTTCTATGAAAAGGTCGTGTACGAGCGCGGCACCGGCGGCTGGAAGATTCCGTTCGTGCCCGAACAGTGGCGCGGTCTGAAGCCTGCGTTCGACATCGTCGATGCCACCACCGGCGAAGTCGCTTTCAAGGCGGGCGACAAGATCACCCCACGCGCTGCCACCAAGGCAGGCAAGGATGGTCTGGCAACGCTGCTGATCCCGACCGAAGAAATCTTCGGCCGCTACAGCGCCTATGACCTGATCAACGAGAAGACCGGCGAAATCTATATCGAGGCAGGCGACGAAGTTACCGCCGAGAATCTGGAAAAGCTCGACAAGGCCGGGATCGACCAGCTTGTGCTGCTCGACATCGACCATGTCACCACCGGTCCCTGGATCCGCAACACGATGAAGGCCGACAAGGCCGACAACCGCGACATGGGTCTCGATGCGATCTACCGTGTCATGCGCCCCGGCGAGCCGCCGACGCGCGAAACCGCCGATGCCCTGTTCGAAGGCCTGTTCTTCGACCCCGAGCGCTACGACCTTTCGGCCGTGGGCCGCGTCAAGCTCAACATGCGTCTCGAGCTCGACTGCGAGGACACCGTCACCACGCTGCGCCGCGAGGACATCCTGGCCGTCGTCAAGACTTTGGTTGACCTCAAGGACGGCAAGGGCGATGTCGATGACATCGACAACCTCGGCAACCGCCGTGTCCGTTCGGTGGGCGAGCTGCTGGAAAACCAGTATCGCGTTGGCCTGCTGCGCATGGAGCGTGCGGTCAAGGAACGGATGAGCTCGGTCGATGTCTCGACCGTGATGCCCAACGATCTGATCAACGCCAAGCCTGCGGTTGCCGCGGTGCGCGAATTCTTCGGCTCCTCGCAGCTGTCGCAGTTCATGGACCAGACCAACCCGCTGGCCGAAGTCACCCACAAGCGCCGCGTTTCGGCCTTGGGCCCAGGCGGTCTTACCCGCGAACGTGCAGGCTTCGAAGTCCGCGACGTTCACCCGACCCATTATGGCCGCATCTGCCCGATTGAAACGCCCGAAGGCCCGAACATCGGTCTGATCAACTCGCTGGCCTCGTTCAGCCGCGTCAACAAGTACGGCTTCATCGAAACCCCGTACCGCAAGGTTGTCGATCACAAGGTGACCGACGACGTCGTGTACCTGTCGGCAATGGAAGAGGCCAAGCACACGATCGCGCAGGCCAACGCCGAGCTCGACGACGACATGGGCTTTGTCGAGGACATCGTCTCGTCGCGTCAGGCAGGCGAATTCCTGATGGCGCCGCGCGACATCATCACCCTGATGGACGTCAGCCCCAAGCAGCTGGTGTCGGTTGCCGCATCGCTCATTCCGTTCCTGGAAAACGATGACGCCAACCGCGCGCTGATGGGATCGAACATGCAGCGTCAGGCCGTGCCTCTGGTACAGGCTGAAGCACCGTTCGTCGGCACCGGCATGGAAGAAACCGTGGCGCGCGATTCGGGCGCCGCGATTGCTGCCAAGCGTGCCGGCATCGTCGATCAGGTCGATGCGACCCGCATCGTGATCCGCGCCACCGGTTCGGTGGATTCGGGCCGCTCGGGCGTGGACATCTACACGCTGCAGAAGTTCCAGCGTTCGAACCAGAACACCTGCATCAACCAGCGCCCGCTAGTGAAGGTGGGCGAAGTGATCGCCGAAGGCGACATCATCGCCGACGGTCCCTCGACTGACCTTGGCGAACTGGCGCTGGGCCGCAACGCGCTCGTCGCGTTCATGCCCTGGAACGGCTATAACTACGAGGATTCGATCCTGATCTCCGAGCGCATCGTCAAGGACGACGTGTTCACCTCGATCCATATCGAAGAGTTCGAAGTGATGGCCCGCGACACCAAGCTGGGTCCTGAAGACATCACCCGCGACATCCCCAATGTCGGCGAGGAAGCGCTGCGCAACCTCGACGAAGCGGGCATCGTCTATATCGGTGCGGAAGTGCATCCTGGCGACATCCTGGTCGGCAAGATCACGCCCAAGGGCGAAAGCCCGATGACGCCGGAAGAAAAGCTGCTGCGCGCGATCTTCGGCGAAAAGGCAAGCGATGTGCGTGACACCTCGCTGCGTCTGTCGCCGGGCGTATCGGGCACCGTGGTCGAAGTCCGCGTGTTCAACCGTCATGGCATCGACAAGGACGAGCGTGCTCTGGCGATCGAACGCGAGGAAATCGAGCGTCTGACCAAGGACCGCGAGGACGAACGCGCCATTCTCAACCGCGCGACCTACAACCGCCTCAAGGAAATGCTGATCGGCCAGGTGGCTGCAGCGGCTCCCAAGGGCGTCAAGAAGGGCGGCGTGATCGACGATGCACTGCTCGACGAGGTCGAAAAGCACCTGTGGTGGAAGTTCGCGGTCGAGGACGATGCGGTCCAGGCCGATCTGGAAGCCGTCAAGGTCCAGTATGACGAAGCCGTCACGCGGATCACCGAGAAGTTCGACGACCGCCGCGAGAAGCTGGAGCGTGGCGACGAGCTGGCACCTGGCGTGCTCAAGATGGTCAAGGTGTTCGTCGCGGTGAAGCGCAAGCTGCAGCCGGGCGACAAGATGGCCGGACGTCACGGAAACAAGGGCATCATCAGCCGCATCCTGCCGATCGAGGATATGCCGTTCCTCGAAGATGGCACGCATGTCGACTTCGTGCTCAACCCGCTGGGCGTTCCCAGCCGCATGAACGTCGGACAGATCTTCGAAACCCATCTGGGCTGGGCCGCACGCGGTCTGGGTCAGCAGATTTCGAAGGCGCTGGACGACTGGCGTGAGGCCAATCCGAACCCCGAAGCGGGCGCTCCGCCCGACGCGCTGCGCGAAAAGCTGAAGTACGTCTATGGCGAGGATTACGACGCCGAGATCGACAGCCGCAGCGATGAAGCGGTGGTCGAACTGGCCGGACTGCTGCGCAACGGCGTTCCGATGGGCACCCCGGTGTTCGACGGTGCGCGCGAGGCGGACGTTTCGCGGATGCTGGAGCGGGCGGGTCTCGACCCCTCGGGCCAGGTCGATCTGTACGACGGCCGTACCGGCGACAAGTTCGACCGCAAGGTGACCGTGGGCTATATCTACATGCTCAAGCTGCATCACTTGGTGGACGACAAGATCCACGCGCGTTCCATCGGCCCCTACAGCCTCGTCACCCAGCAGCCGCTGGGCGGCAAGGCGCAGTTCGGTGGACAGCGCTTCGGGGAAATGGAGGTCTGGGCACTCCAGGCCTATGGTGCGGCCTATACGCTGCAGGAAATGCTGACGGTGAAGTCCGATGACGTGGTCGGACGCACCAAGGTCTATGAGGCGATCGTCAAGGGTGACGACACGTTCGAGGCCGGCATCCCTGAGAGCTTCAACGTTCTGGTCAAGGAAATGCGCTCGCTGGGTCTCAACGTCGAGTTGAACTCCATCGATGCACTGCCCGATCCGGACGAGATTGCGGAAGCCGCGGAGTAAGATTGTCCCTCCCTCTCCCCCCACGGGGGAGAGGGCCGGGGAGAGGGGGAGTCATGCGACTTCCCTCGGGCACATGCCCCTCTCCCAACCCTCCCCCTCAAGGGGAGAGGGCTTAAATGGAGCCAAAAATGAACGAACTGACCAAATTCAACAATCCCGCCGTCAAGCCGGAAACCTTTGACGAGATCCAGATCGGCCTCGCTTCCCCGGAGCGTATCCGTTCGTGGTCCTTCGGCGAGATCAAGAAGCCCGAAACCATCAACTATCGCACGTTCAAGCCCGAGCGTGACGGCCTGTTCTGCGCGCGCATCTTCGGTCCGGTGAAGGATTACGAGTGCCTGTGCGGCAAGTACAAGCGGATGAAATACAAGGGCATCGTCTGCGAAAAGTGCGGCGTTGAAGTCACCGTGACCAAGGTGCGCCGCGAGCGCATGGGCCACATCGAACTGGCCGCTCCCGTCGCGCATATCTGGTTCCTCAAGTCGCTGCCGTCGCGCATCGGCCTGCTGCTCGACATGCAGCTCAAGCAGCTCGAGCGCGTGCTGTATTTCGAAAGCTATGTCGTCATCGAGCCGGGCCTCACCAGCCTTGAAAAGTACCAGCTGCTGACCGAAGACGAGCTGCTCGATGCGCAGGACGAGTTCGGTGAAGACGCGTTCTCCGCAGGGATCGGCGCAGAAGCCGTGCGCCAGATGCTGATGGACCTCGACCTCGAAAGCGAGCGTGCCGATCTGCTGCAGGAGCTTGAGACCACCAAGTCGGAGCTCAAGCCCAAGAAGATCATCAAGCGCCTGAAGGTCGTGGAATCGTTCATCGATTCAGGCAACCGTCCCGAATGGATGATCCTGGAAGTCATCCCCGTGATCCCGCCCGAGCTGCGCCCGCTGGTGCCGCTGGACGGTGGCCGCTTTGCGACCTCGGATCTCAACGATCTGTATCGCCGCGTGATCAACCGCAACAACCGCCTGAAGCGGCTGATGGAACTGCGCGCGCCTGACATCATCGTGCGCAACGAAAAGCGCATGCTGCAGGAAGCCGTCGATGCGCTGTTCGACAACGGCCGTCGCGGCCGCATCATCACCGGTGCCAACAAGCGTCCGTTGAAGTCGCTGTCCGACATGCTCAAGGGCAAGCAGGGCCGCTTCCGTCAGAACCTGCTCGGCAAGCGCGTCGATTATTCGGGTCGTTCGGTCATCGTGACCGGTCCCGAACTCAAGCTGCACCAGTGCGGCCTGCCCAAGAAGATGGCGCTCGAGCTGTTCAAGCCGTTCATCTACGCGCGTCTCGATGCCAAGGGTCTGTCGATGACCCTGAAGCAGGCGAAGAAGTGGGTCGAAAAGGAGCGCAAGGAAGTCTGGGACATCCTCGACGAAGTCATTCGCGAGCACCCGGTCATGCTCAACCGCGCCCCGACGCTCCACCGTCTGGGCATCCAGGCGTTCGAACCCGTGCTGATCGAGGGCAAGGCGATCCAGCTTCACCCGCTCGTCTGCTCGGCCTTCAACGCCGACTTCGATGGTGACCAGATGGCCGTCCACGTCCCGCTGAGCCTCGAGGCGCAGCTGGAAGCACGCGTGCTGATGATGTCGACCAACAACATCCTCTCGCCCGCCAACGGCAAGCCGATCATCGTTCCTTCGCAGGACATGGTGCTGGGTCTGTACTATCTCTCGATGGACCGCGAAGGCGAGCCCGGCGAGGGCATGCTGATGGCCGACATCGCCGAAGTGCATCAGGCGCTGGAAATCGGTGCGGTGACCTTGCACTCCAAGGTCATTGCGCGCGTTCCGCAGACCGACGAGCAGGGCAACCAGTATCTCAAGCGGTACAACACCACGCCTGGGCGCATGCTCATCGGCGAGTGCCTGCCCAAGAGCCACAAGGTGCCCTTCGACGTCGTCAACCGCCTTCTCACCAAGAAGGAAATCGGCGACGTCATCGATCAGGTCTATCGTCACACCGGCCAGAAGGACACCGTCCTGTTTGCCGATGCGATCATGGGCCTGGGCTTCCGTCACGCCTGCCGCGCCGGCATCTCGTTCGGCAAGGACGACATGATCATCCCCGATAGCAAGGAACGTCTGGTCGATGAGACCCGCGCCCTGGTTGCTGACTATGAGCAGCAGTATCAGGATGGTCTGATCACCCAGCAGGAAAAGTACAACAAGGTGATCGACGCATGGAGCCGTTGCGGCGACCAGGTGGCGAACGCCATGATGGAAGAGATCAAGGCAACGCCCAAGGACGAGCATGGCCGCGAAGCCCCGGTCAACTCGATCTACATGATGAGCCACTCGGGCGCGCGTGGTTCGCCAGCGCAGATGAAGCAGCTTGCCGGCATGCGCGGCCTGATGGCCAAGCCGTCGGGCGAGATCATCGAAACGCCGATCATCTCGAACTTCAAGGAAGGTCTGACCGTTCTTGAATACTTCAACTCCACCCACGGCGCCCGCAAGGGCCTGGCGGATACGGCGCTCAAGACGGCGAACTCGGGTTACCTGACCCGCCGTCTGGTCGACGTCAGCCAGGATTGCGTCATCGTGCAGGAGGATTGCGGTACCGAGAACGCGCTGGAAATGCGCGCGATCGTGCAGGGCGGCAGCGTCATCGCCTCGCTGGGCGAGCGTATCCTGGGCCGCACGCTGGCCGAGGATATCTCCGATGCCAAGACCGGCGAGATCGTGATCGCCAAGGACACCTTGCTCGACGAAGCGAATATCGCGACGATCGAGGCCTTGGGGCTGCAGGCAGCACGCATCCGTTCGCCGCTGATCTGCGAAGCGACCATGGGCGTGTGCGGCAAGTGCTATGGCCGTGACCTTGCTCGCGGTACGCCGGTGAACATCGGGGAAGCTGTCGGCGTCATCGCCGCGCAGTCGATCGGTGAGCCGGGCACCCAGCTGACGATGCGGACCTTCCACATCGGCGGTGCGGCGCAGCTCAACGAAACCTCGAACCTCGAAGCGGTGGCCGATGGCACGCTGCAGTACCGGGATATCCCGACGATCGTGAACAAGCGCGGACAGCGCCTGTCGCTCGCCCGCAACGGCGAAATCGCGATTGTCGACAAGGAAGGCCGCGAACGTGCGGTCCACCGCATCCCGTACGGCACCGTGCTGCTGGTCGACGACAATGGTGTGGTCAACCTTGGCGACCGGATCGCCGAGTGGGATCCGTTCACCATGCCGGTGATCACCGAAAAGGGCGGCGTCGTGAAGTACCAGGACCTGATCGACGGCAAGACGCTGATCGAACAGACCGATGATGCCACCGGCATCGCACAGCGCGTGGTCGTGGAATTCCGTGGATCGCTCAAAGCGAAGTCCAAGGAAGATCTGCGTCCCCGCCTGACCCTGCTCGATGATGATTCGGGTGAAGCTGCCCGCTACATGTTGGCAGTGGGTGCGATGCTTTCGGTCGAGGAAGGCCAGAAGGTTGAAGCAGGCGATGTTCTCGCCCGTGTCAGCCGCGAGGCCGCCAAGACCCGTGACATCACCGGTGGTCTGCCGCGCGTTGCCGAACTGTTCGAAGCTCGCAAGCCCAAGGACAATGCGATCATCGCAAAGGTCTCGGGCCGCATCGAGTTCGTTCGTGACTACAAGGCCAAGCGCAAGATCGCGATCCATCCTGAAGAGGGTGAATCGGTTGAGTATCTGGTGCCCAAGTCCAAGGTCATCGACGTCCAGGAAGGCGATTATGTCAAGAAGGGCGACAACCTGATCTCGGGTTCGCCCGACCCGCATGACATCCTTGAAGTGCTCGGCGTGGAAGCGCTGGCCGAATATCTGGTCAGCGAAATCCAGGAGGTCTATCGTCTGCAGGGCGTGAAGATCAACGACAAGCACATCGAGGTGATCGTCCGTCAGATGCTGCAGAAGGTGGAAATCACCGACGGCGGCGACACCACCCTGCTGCCGGGCGAACAGCTCGATCGTGAGGAAATGGACGAGTACAACGGTCGTCTCGACGCGGGCAAGAAGTTCGCGGAAGGCAAGCCCGTGCTGCTCGGCATCACCAAGGCTTCGCTGCAGACGCGTTCGTTCATCTCGGCGGCATCGTTCCAGGAAACCACCCGGGTGCTCACCCAGGCGGCGGTCGAAGGCAAGCGTGACTCGCTGATCGGCCTGAAGGAAAACGTCATCGTGGGTCGTCTGATCCCGGCAGGTACCGGTGCGGGCATGAACCGCATGCGCATCGCCGCCAACAGCCGCGATGCAGCGCTCCGCGCCCAGCAGCGTGCGCTGCAGCGGGCGATGGCAGCCGCGAACGAGGTCGAGGCGGCTCCCGCCCCGGCACCGGTCGCAGCCGAGCCCGAGGCGGTCGATACCGACGCGGAATAAGCGTGTTACTCCCCGGCGCTTGCCGGGGAGTAACCGCCTTTGCACACAACAAACCCGCCGGAAGCGATTCCGGCGGGTTTGTTGTGTTCGGTCTGTCAGGCCGTGGGAGGCTGGTTACCCCCGATCCGGTTTGCGGCTCAGAGGATGCCGAAGACGAAGAGCGCGATGATCAGCAGGCCGGGTACGCCCAGCAGCCACAGGATAAGGCCTTTTGCCATGATGGGTCCTTCTTGAAATGCATGAGAGGTCGGTGCGACCACCCTGGAATGGAGCACCCGAAGGGATGAGGCTGTGCAAGGACGATAGCGCCGCCTGCAGCTGCCCATTCATCCGCGGGGCCGTTGACCAGTTTACATCTGCCGGAGCGATTGGTTCCGGCCCGCGCGGCAACCCATGCCCGCAAGGCCGCGCTCAGAAGGGATTGAGCGTATAGCCCTGCTGTTGCAGCAGCGCATGCGCGGTCATCGCCGACAGCTGCATCCTGACCCCCGGGGCTAGGTCGCTGCGGGAAATCCCTTGCCCCGCAGCGCTCTGCCCGCACAGATGGATCTCGACGCCGTTGTCGATCAGCGCGGCGATCGCTGCGAGATTGGCGTTGGTCGCGCCGTCATGCTTTCTGGCATAGGCTGCAGCGTTGGTGAGATCGAAGCTCGCCGGGCCGTGCACCACCACCGCGACCCGCACCGCGTCGCGCGGGACGCCTGCCTCTGCGTGCATGTTGATGAACCGCGCCGCGCTTTCCAGCGTGCGGTTAATGGCACCCGGCTTGGCGGCCTCCGCGACATCGAAGGCAACGCTGAACGTGGCATTGGCAGGCAAGGGCTCGCGCCCCTCCACCGTGGCGACCGGGCCAAAGCCGGTGATCACGCTGCCGGAATGGAAGCCGGGTCGCATAGGGGGCTGGGTGTCGGCCTGGGCCTGCGCCGGGGCCAGGCCCGCGATCAGCGCCAGCGCGGCTGCGAACAATGCGATATGAAGCGACGGCCGGTGTGACATGCAACTCTCCCTGGTTTTGGCAGCGGAGCGTATCAGGATGCCGTGTCGTCTTCATCCTCTTTCGCAGCAGGCGGCACGCGCCCCTCGATCAGCGCGCGCGCGGTCTCTGCCAGCCGTGTGTTGTGCGGATGGTTGATCAGCGGCGCCAGCGTCCTTTGGGCGCGCTCCTTCTGGCCGCTGCCGATCTGGTACTGCGCCAGGGTCATCCGCAAGCCGATGTCATAAGGCGCCAGCGCAAGCGCGCGCTCCAGTCCCTGGATCGCAACCGGTGGCGGTGTCCTGCCCTCTGCCGCATAGGTCCGGTAGAAATAGCTCAGCGGCAGGGGATTGTCGTTTTCCACCCGGTTGGCCGCGGCGACCGCAGCGCGGACCTTGGGCCACAATCTGGCATCGCCCTGCTCGGCCTGGCGGAACAGAGCATACATCTTCTGGATCAGCGCATTCATCGCGCGCGGGTCCCTGGCCAGCGCCCGGTCGGCAGCTGCCAGTGCCTCGGCGGTGTTGCCGGCGTCGAACTCGGCTTCTGCCAGTGCGGTCTGCACGAACGGATCGTCGGCATAGGGAGCTGCGGCCTGTCGCGCCTCCTCGACGACGATCTTCGCCTGCTCGTCGTTGACCCCGCGGCGCGAGCGCATCATCACCGGCAGGATCGCTGCCTCGCCCTTGTTCAGCGTGCGAATGGTGATCGCGGCGCTGGTGATCCGCTCGGGGCCCAGCCGCAGATAGGTCATCCTGCGGCGCTTCTTGTAGGCGGCGAGTTCCTTGTCGAGCACGTCGAGATCGCCAAAGGCATTGACCGCGGCTGCCTCCTCGCCTTCGCCCGCATCCAGCCGCCGCAGATAGTCGGCCATCTGCCCCGCGCGCTCATCCGAGAAGGTCAGATAGTGAAACAGCAGCCAGCTGCGCCCGTAAAAGGAGTCGTAGCGTTTCGAGGTGTTCTCGCGATATTTGCGGGTGCTGAGCAGCATGTCGATCGGCACTTCCTGCGCCAGCTCGAGCTCGGCCACGCGATGATCGGCGGGAAGCCCCAGCCCGACCGCACCGCCGCTCTCGAACTTGGCGCTGGCATAGAATTCGGCAAAGCCCTCGGTCATCCACATCGGAGGCGACCCGGAAAAGACGCTGAACATGAAGTGATGCGCATATTCGTGGAGGAGGAGGCGTTCGCCATCGGAGACGCGGTCGCTCTGGCTGTCGTCGTTCACGCGGGGTACGAACGCCACCGATCCGCCCGCGCGCGACTGGTAGAAGCCCGAGACGAAGCGGCTGCCGGTGCCCAGCAGCTTGCGCACCTGCGCGTCGTCGCGCACCACGAAGACGGTCAGCCGGTTCGATGGCGAGGTGACCTCTGGAGGCAGATTGTAGATATAAAGCATCGCCGAACGATAGCGTTCGAGCATGTCGGTGAATTCGCGGGTCTGCGATTCGCTCTGGTCGCCGTAAACCAGGAAATTGGGGCTCGATGCCTCCCGCCACTCGGCACGCGCGGCTACGGGAAGACTCGCCAGCACGGCCAGCGCCAGGGCCAGCAGGCGCCTGATCCTCGAAACGTTCACACCCGTTACCCCATCGCAGCTTCGCCAGGCACAGTATGGCCCGGCCATCCCCGCTGCAATCCCGCAAAAAACGGGGTGCAGGGGGAATGGCCGGGCGGTCGCCGAGCGGGCAGGGGGCAGGCTACGCGGTCAGCTTGGCTGCGGTGCGCGCGACCTTCGCACCCAGATAGCGGGCGCCGCCGAGATCGGCTTCGTGCGGCTGGCGCGATCCGTCGCCACCGGCGATCGTGCTGGCACCATAAGGCGATCCGCCGATTACCTCGTCGTTGCTGAGCTGGCCCTGGAAGCCATAGTCCAGTCCGACGATGGTCAGGCCGTGGTGCAGCAGGTTGGTGAGGATGGAGAACTGCGTGGTCTCCTGTCCGCCATGCTGGCTGGCGGTGGAGGTGAACGATGCGCCGACTTTGCCGACCAGTGCGCCCTTGGCCCACAGCCCGCCGGTGCGGTCCCAGAACGCCGCCATCTGACTCGACATGCGGCCAAAGCGGGTGCCGGTGCCGACGACGATCGCGTCATAGTCCGCGAGCTCTTCGGGCGTGGCGATCTGCGCGGCCTGGTCGAGCTTGAAGTGACTGCTGCGGGCAACATCCTCGGGCACCGTTTCGGGCACGCGCTTGATCGTCACCTCGGCGCCCTCGCCGCGCGCGCCTTCGGCCACGGCCTCGGCCATCGTTTCGATATGACCGTAAGAGGAATAATAGAGCACCAGAACTTTTGCCATGAGACGTCTCCTTTAAGGGAATGGGTTGAAAGGGGTGTCCCGCCGCCGGGAGGGGGAAGCGGCGGGACGGGGGATCAGTGGGTCCGGGTTTCCGCGAGCAGAAACTCGGCATCTTGGGTCGCCGAGACGGTGATCTCGGTTTCCTGGGTAATCGCGGCGGCATCGCGCGGGCCGATTTCGACCCCATTCACCGTCACGCTGCCCGCCGACACCACCAGATACGCAGACATGCCGTCCGCGATCCGGTGGGTGATGCTGTCGCCGGCTGCCAAAGTCGCACCCGAAAGCCGGGCATCGGCGCGGATCATCAGTGCGCCTGCGCTGATGTCCTCGTCGCGGCCGCTGGCCAGTACCTCGAGCCTGCCCGAACGCTCGCCCCTGGGGAACTGCTTGGCATCCCAGCGCGGCTCGCCGCCCGCTGCATCGGGGATGATCCAGATCTGGAACAGGCGGGTCTCCTCGCTCTCCAGATTGAACTCGCTGTGCGCCACGCCGGTGCCGGCGCTCATCACCTGGACATCACCCGCCTCGGTGCGGCCTTCGTTGCCCAGACTGTCGCGATGGGTGATCGCACCGGTGCGGACATAGGTGATGATTTCCATGTCGCGGTGCGGATGAGTGGGAAAACCGCTCTTGGGAGCGATCTCGTCGTCGTTCCACACCCGCAGCGCGCCCCAGCCCATCCGGGCGGGATCATGATAGCCACCGAACGAAAAATGGTGGCGGGCATTGAGCCAGCCATGGTTGGCATGGCCCAGGGAAGAAAAGTCCCGCTTCTCGATCATGTCACTTGCTCCTTCTAAAAGGCACCGGATGGTAGGCCGTGCCTTGGCTTGAGATGGAGATAGGACAGTGGTATCGTTTCCAAAATAGCCAGTTTGGAAAAGGATTGTTTCAGATATGCGGCTTCCGGACTTCGAGGCATGGGCGGTGTTCGCCGCCGTTGCCGACAGCGGCAGCTTCACCGCGGCGGCCGATGCGCTCAGCCTGTCCAAGGCCAAGGTCTCCAAGGCGGTCTCGCGGCTGGAAGCGGAGCTGGGCACGGCGCTGTTCCACCGCACTTCGCGCCGCCTGTCGCTGTCGGCGGCGGGGCGCTCGCTGGTCGATCATGCGCGGCGAATCCGGCTGGATGGCGAGGCGGCGGTGGAGGCAGCGCGCGACGAGGCATCGCTGCTTTCGGGCACGGTGCGGATTGCGGTGCCGATGAGCTTCGGCCTGCGCGCGGTGGCACCTTTGGTTGCCCGTTTCATGGCGATGCACCCCGGGATCATCATCGACATGCATCTGTCCGACGCGCGGGTCGATCTGGTCAACGAGGGGTTCGATCTGGCGCTGCGCATCGCGGTGCTGCCCGACAGCAGCCTGCGCGCGATCCGGCTGCGCAGCGTGCAGATGTACATGATCGCCTCGCCCGATTACTGCGCGCGCCATGGCACCCCGCGTCACCCGGGCGAGCTGGGCGAGCACCGGGCGGTGCATTATGCCAATGCTGCGCAGCCCGGGCTGTGGTCGATGACCGGGCCCGATGGCAGCAAGCTGCAGGTGCGGGTTCCCCCGGCGCTGATCGTCAACAACGCCGATGCGGCGATGCCCGCGGTTCTGGACGGGCTGTGCATCGCATCGCTTCCCGACTTCTTCTGCAACGCGGCGATGGCGGATGGGCGGCTGCTGCGGCTGCTGCCCGAATGGCGCTTCGACGATACCACGCTCAGCATCGTGACCCCGCCCTCGCCGCATCGCCCGGCGCGGGTGGAGGCGCTGATCGACTATCTGCGCAAGACGCTTCCGCCGGCATGAGCGGCACCGCGCAGCGTTACCAATTGGAAACCATATCGGTATAACTGTGTAAAAAGCGACGAACCGAAAGCGTCGGTTGGCATGCAGAAAATCGAGTCTTTTCCGCGCCCCAGCGATCCGGGCGAGCCTCGCGACTCGTGGAGTCAGGCCGGTTTACACAAAATTAACCTTTTGCCCCCAAAACTTTTATGGTTAATGTTTTCCTCGTCGATCCGTTCTTGGGTCCAGATGACTGAACGGTGCCGATGGCACGGGCGAAAAGGGGCTGCACATGCGGGTGCTTTTGATCGAAGATGAACCGACCACGGCAAAGGCGATCGAGCTTATGCTGACGACCGAAGGTTTCAACGTCTATACGACGGACCTTGGGGAAGAGGGCCTGGATCTGGGCAAGCTGTATGATTACGACATCATCCTGCTCGACCTGAACCTGCCCGACATGCATGGCTATGACGTGCTCAAGAAACTGCGTGTCGCCAAGGTGCAGACGCCGGTTCTCATCCTGTCGGGCATTTCGGAGATGGACAGCAAGGTCCGCTCGTTCGGTTTCGGTGCCGATGACTATGTCACCAAGCCGTTCCACCGCGAGGAACTGGTCGCGCGCATCCACGCCGTGGTCCGCCGCTCCAAGGGCCATTCGCAAAGCGTCATCCGCACCGGCAAGCTGGCGGTCAACCTCGATGCCAAGACGGTCGAAGTGGACAGCGCCCGCGTTCACCTGACCGGCAAGGAATATGCGATGCTCGAGCTGCTCAGCTTGCGCAAGGGCACTACGCTGACCAAGGAAATGTTCCTCAACCACCTGTATGGCGGGATGGACGAGCCTGAACTCAAGATCATCGACGTTTTCATCTGCAAGCTGCGCAAGAAGCTGGCTTTGGCCTGTGGCGGTGAAAACTACATCGAGACCGTCTGGGGCCGCGGCTATGTGCTGCGCGATCCGGAAGCAGATGGCGAAGTCATCGCCGCCTGATCTGCCGATATTTCGACATTCACAAAAGGGCGGCGGGCAACCAGTCGCCCTTTTTGCATGCCCGCTGTGCGCACAGATCCGCGGCAAACCTTGCCATTGGCGCTGGCTGCGCTAACGCTCCGCGCTTATGGGGACCATCACACAGCCGCATCCATATCGCGTCCATGCGCGCGTGCTCACCGCCTCGCTGGTGGGCACGGCCGTCGAGTTCTATGACTTCTACATTTACGCGACCGCTGCCGCGCTGGTGTTCGGTCCGCTGTTCTTTCCGTCGGAGAGCGCCTCGGCGCAGCTGCTGCTGAGCTATATGAGCTTCGGCCTTGCGTTCTTCGCGCGGCCCGTCGGGGCGGTGGCGTTCGGCCATTTCGGCGACCGCATCGGGCGCAAGTCGACGTTGGTCGCCTCTCTGATGCTGATGGGCGGATCCACGCTGCTGATCGCGTTCCTGCCCACCTATCAGATGGTGGGATGGGTCGCGCCATTGTTGCTGTGCATCCTGCGGTTCGGGCAAGGGTTTGGTCTTGGCGGAGAATGGGGCGGGGCGGCTTTGCTCGCGGTAGAGAACGCACCTCCCGGATGGGCCGCGCGCTTCGGCATGGCACCGCAACTGGGCGCGCCGGTGGGCTTCATCGCCGCCAACGGGTTGTTCCTGATCCTGGGCCTTTCGTTGACCGACGAACAGTTCGTCGCCTGGGGCTGGCGTGTGCCGTTCCTGGCGAGCGGCATTCTGGTGGGGCTTGGCCTGTGGGTGCGGCTCAAGATCAGCGAAACGCCGGACTTTGCCGAGGTGCTGGCGCGCGACAAGCCAGCGCCGGTGCCGGTGGCCGAGCTTTTCCGCAACCATCTGCGCGCGACCTTCGCCAGCACTTTTGCGGTCGTCGCCTGCTTTGCGATCTTCTATCTCTCGACCGCGTTTGCGCTGGGCTATGCCACCACCGCCCTGGGGCACAACCGCGTCGATTTCCTGCTGGTGCAACTGGGCGCGATCCTGTTCCTCGCGCTGGGCATCGTGCTGTCGGGCTATCGCTCGGATGCCACCAGCAGCGGGCGGGTGCTGATGATCGGCTGCGCGGCAACCATCGGCGTCGGGCTGCTGTTCGGGCCGCTGCTGGGCTCGGGCTCGCTCTGGCTGGCATGGGTGGCCCTGTCGATCGCGCTGCTGGTGATGGGCTTCGTCTATGGCCCATTGGGCGCCTGGCTGCCGCAGCAGTTTCCCGCGCGCGTGCGCTATACCGGCGCGTCGGTGGCGTTCAACGGCGGCGGCATCATCGGCGGCGCACTCGCCCCGATCGCAGCACAGGCACTAGCGGACACGGGCGGCGCGGATGCGGTCGGGCTGTATCTGGCAGCGGCCGGGGTGCTGAGCTTTGCCGGGCTGTGGGCGCAGCGGGGAAGGGCTGCGGGGTAGGCAAGGCTCAAGGGTATTGCTGGCGGGCGTGGACTACCGAGACGATAACGATCTGGTGCTCCCGTATTTGGTAGATCATCAGATAGTTCGGATGGACCACTGCTTCTCGCGTTCCGGCGATGCGTCCTTGCCGATACATTAGCGGCTGAGTTCTTATACGTTGCGCGCACTGGATGAACGCTTCTTCCAGCCGACGCGCTGCCGGTGGGTTTCGTTCGGCGATATAATCCGTGATCGCCCGCAGCTTCCTAAGCGCGTCTGCGGTCCAGACGACGCTTTTTTTGCTCATGCCCGGCGATAATCTCCGACATTTGTCGCATGACGTCTTCATGCGGAATGAGTGGTTCGGCTGACGCTAGCGCGGCTTCGACTGTCGCCTTCAACCACGCATCATAGGCCGCCTCTTCCTCGGACGAGGCGAATTCGGACTCGATCGGCGAGTATTTGACCATGGGGTCAGTCTATCACATCACCCGCCAGCCGCAACAATGTCAGCCTGGCCTTGCCGACCACGCGCTCGGCGTCGATCTCGAAGCCTGACACCTCGAGCTTTTCCGACTTGCCTGTCTCCACGCTGATCCAGGTCGAGGGTGCAAACCAGCCCAGGCGCTTCAGCTTGTCGAGCGCCACCGCGCCCGCGCCGGTCGCATAGGGCGGATCGATCAGCACGACGTCGAAAGGCTTGAGCGCCGGGCCCAATGTCAGCGCGGAGCTGGGCCGGATTTCGGCGCGGTCTTCGGCTTCAAGCGAGCGGATATTGGCGCGCAGCACGTCGATTGCGGCGCGGTCCTGCTCGACGAACACGCACTTTGCCGCGCCGCGCGACAGTGCCTCGATTCCCAGCGCGCCCGATCCAGCGAACAGGTCGAGCACGCTCAGCTCCTCGAACGATCCCAACCGGCTGGTCAGCATCGAGAACAGCGTTTCGCGGGTGCGGTCTGCGGTGGGGCGGGTGGTGTCGCCTGCCGGGGTCTTCAGCTTGCGGCCCCGCCACTCGCCGGCGATGATGCGCAGCATTACTTCCCCTCCCCCTTGGCGAGGGATGGCGTGGGATAGTCCATCATTTCAACGTGTTCCTGAACGTGATCAGATCGTGCCTGCGCACTTCCTCGAGCGCGCCGGGCTCGAGCCCTTCGAGCAGGAAGGGGCCATAGCGGGTGCGGATCAGGCGCGAGACCTTGAGGCCGAGGTGCTCGAGCACGCGGCGGACCTCACGGTTCTTGCCCTCGGTCAGCGTCATCTCGATCCAGCCGTTGCGCCCGGTGCGGCGTTCGAGATTGGCGTCGATCTTGCCATAGCGGATGCCCTCGATGGTGATGCCGTGGATCAGGTCCTCAAGCTGGGTCTGGCTGACCTCGCCGAACGCGCGGGCACGATAGGTGCGCTCGACCCCGGTGGCGGGTAGCTCCATCTGACGCTTGAGCTCGCCGTCATTGGTCATCAGCAGCAGCCCCTCGGTGTTGAGATCCAGCCGACCGACGGGCATCATCCGCGGTGCATCCGGGGCAACGCGGGCGAGATGGTCATAGATCGTCTCGCGCCCGGTGAAGTCGCGTGCCGCGGTCAGCAGCCCGGCAGGCTTGTGGAAGCGCCACAGCTTTGCAGGCGCGGGTTCCTTGACCGCCTTGCCGTCGACGGTGATGCCATTCAGGCTGGTGAGGACCGTTGCAGGCGTGGTGATGACCACGCCATCGCGCGCCACGCGGCCACCCTCGATCATCCGCTCGATCTCGCGCCTGCTGGCAATGCCGGCGCGGGCAAGCAGCTTGGCGATGCGCTGCCCTTCTCCCAGCGCGGATGCGCTGGCTCTGGCGGGGGCTTCGCGCGGCGACGGGCTGTCGTTGAGCGGATCGAATTTCGGTTTCCGGGGGGGCATGGGCGCTGCTATAACGAGGAAGGCCTCGCGCGGGAACGCAAGATTTGTCTGCCGCGTATTTCCATGAGACGCCCAAGCCCCTGTCCGAAAGTCATCAGATGCTGTTTTCGCGGTTCACCCGGTCGATCAAGACCATTCTGATCGTCGAGGACGAGCCATTGGTGGCGTTCGACAACGAATTGCGCGTCGTCGACGCGGGTTATCGCGTGGTGGCAACGGTCGATACGCAGGACGAGGCGATCGCGGTGCTCGAGCGCGAGGCGATCGATCTGGTTCTGGCCGACGTCAACCTGTCGCGCGGGGGCAGCGGGATAGAGGTCGCGCGGGTGGCCAGCGAGCGCGACATTCCCGTGCTGTTCGCCACGGGAACCTGCCCGGGCGGGGCGCAGCAATATGCGATCGGCTGCCTCAACAAGCCCTACAGCGCCGCCGAACTGGTCGGCGCGATCGATGCGGTGGACCGGTTGATCCGCGGCAAGAAGCCCAAAACAATGCCGAGACACCTGAGCCTTTTCGCCTCCCCGTAACCTGCCGATCACGGGGAAGCTTGAGGGTAGACTTTTGCGGCTCAGCCCGAATTGCCGAAGCTGATCACGTCGCCATCGCCGGGGCTGTCGCTCTCTGCGTCGTCGAGCGTGCCCAGCGGGCTTTCCTCGTCATCGTCGTTGCGTTCGCCGTCAAAGGCGCTGCGGTCGATATGGCCCGATTGCACCATCTGGTTCATGTGATCGACCAGATCCTGCTCGTCCTGCGGCACCACCGAAATTCCGTCCGAACCGCCCTGCTCGCTGTCCTCGCTGGGGTCGTCGTTGCGGTGCAGCGCCTCCTCAGCGATGTCCTGCGCCTGCGGAGCCTCCTGCTGCGACTGGTTGGTGGTGCCGTTGCTGTTGGTATCCCGGGTGTCTGCCATGCTGCGCGTCCTTTGTGCGACAAGATTGCCTGTTGCACATACGCGAAAGCCGGACGGACGTTGCGCAGCCTGGGAGGCCCCTGCGCGCCCTAGACGTTGGCGGGTGCCAGCCTGGGGCTCAGCAGATGCACCACCGCCAGCGCTAGCAGATAGGCGCTGGCGCAGATCGCGAACAGGATTTCATAGCTGCCCGTGCTGTCGAGGATGTAGCCGGTGAACAGCGCCATGCCCATGCCGCCGAGCGCCCCCACGGTGCCGCCGATGCCGATCACCGAACCCACTGCGCCGCGCGGGAACACGTCCGAGGGCAAGGTGTAGAGATTGGCGGAGAACGCCTGATGAGCTGCCGTCGCCAGTCCGATGATGAGCACCGCGGCCCATACGCTGTCGATGCTTTGCGCAAACCAGATCGGCGTGACCGCCAGCGCGCACAACAGCATCGTCGACTTGCGCGCGAAATTGGGGGTGCGCCCGGCCTTGATCAGCCGCGACGACATCCAGCCGCCGAAGATCGATCCGAAGTCGGAGATCAGGTAGATCGCCGCCAGCGGCAGGCCGAAGGTCTTCAGATCCATGTCATAGCGCTCGAACAGATAGCCCGGCAGCCAGAACAGGAAGAACCACCAGATCGGATCGATCAGGAACTTGCCCAAAGCATATGCCCAGGTCTCGCGAACGCTGAGCAGGCGGCTCCAGCCGATCTGCTCGACTGGGTCGGCGGGGTCCTGCTGGATCCAGGCGAGCTCGCCCGGGGTGACGCGCTTGTGCTCGGCCGGGTGGCGATAGATGAACCACCAGGCGGCAAGCCAGACGACGCCGAAGATGCCGGTGATGAAAAACGCCGAGCGCCAGCCGAAATACAGCACCAGCACCGGCACCAGCAAAGGCGTGATGATCGCGCCGACATTGGCCCCGGCATTGAACAGCCCGATGGCAAAGGCGCGCTCACGCTGCGGGAACCAGTCGGTGACCGCGCGGATGCCTGCGGGGAAGTTGCCGCTTTCGCCGATGCCGAGGCCGAAGCGCGCTGCGGCAAAGCTGGCGACGCCCGTGGCAAAGCCGTGCGCCATATGGCCGATGGTCCAGATGACGATCGCGACCGAATAGCCCAGCCGCGCGCCGACGACATCGACGATGCGGCCAAAGCCGACATAGCCGATGGCATAGGCGACCTGGAACCAGAAGACGATGTTGGCAAAGTCGCTCTCGGTCCAGCCGAATTCCGCGACCAGCGTGGGCTTGAGCACGCCGATCATCTGCCGGTCGATATAGTTGATGGCGGTGGCCGCGAACAGCAAGGCGACGATCACCCAGCGATAGCGGCCGGCATTGGCGGCGGCAGCGGTCACGGGCGCGGGCCCGGCCTGGGTGCCGATCGTCGCTGGGGCATCAACCATCTTCACTCTCCCTTGGCCATTTGGCCCTGTGGGTGGCGGCCAGGCTTTTGCCGGTCCGCCACAACGATCTGCTAGCGCGGCGTGGCAGCCACCACCCGGCAGTGCACGGCACCGCAGCCTTCGAAAATCGCGGTAAACGCCTGTCCGATGGCGATTTCATGCACCCCGGTGATCGCGCCGGTCGAGACCCACAGCCCCGCCGAGACATCCATGCCGCGCGCGATCAGGTTGGTCAGCAAAAAGCGCACCGCGCCATAGGGGCCGTCGAGCATGGTCGCTGCGGTAGCGGCGCCGACGACCTCGCCATCGATCTCGCTGCGCACCGGGATGGCGCACAGATCCAGATCGCGCCAGCCCTGCAGCGCCGGACCCTGCACCAGCCCGGCATTGTTGCCGAAATCGGAGACGGTGACCAGCGGGCCATCGGTGTTGATGCCGGGATAAGGCGAGCTGGCGACCTCGATGCCCAGCCGGACATCGTCGAGCAGCGCCTTGGTGCCTTCGTCGTCACAGGGGACCGGGCCGGTAAAGCCGGGGGCCACGTGCAGCAGCATCTCGGCCTCGCCGGCGGCAAAGCCGCCGTGGAACACCGGCATGTCGGGCGCATGGCCATCGGCGGCATCGACGATCGAATCGGCAAAAATCGGTCCGGACAGGCGGTTGGCGCCCAGCTGGCCATCGAGCGGCGGGTTGATCCGTCCGACCTTCCAGCCCACCACCGCGCGCCCGTCGATGACGATCGCGCGATCCTGGATCGTGTAGGCCGCCTGCAGTTCCTGCGGCTTGAGGCCCGGATAGCTATGCAGCGCGCGCGCCTCGCGGCGGGCACTGACAAAGGCCATGGCAACATCGTCGGCCTGTTCGTTCACCGTCAACTCGATCCCCATCCCAAGTCCATCTCTATGACCGGCTGCGTAAAGGAAACCGGTGTCATTCGCAAGTGGCGGCGTCTCGCCCGAGCGTTGTGTGCATGGATAGCGCGATGGTAACCGGTGTCAATGCGCATCCCATTGCCATGATGACCTTGGCGGGGCTAGGAGAAACCGGGCACTGACACCGGTGTAGTCTGGCGATGGAATGGAAACGCGCGTGATGAAGGCAAAGGACGGCAAGCCGACCATCAACGACGTCGCCCGGATCGCCGGCGTTTCCAAGAAAACGGTCAGCCGGGTGATCAACCGTTCGCCGCTGCTCAACGAGGCGACGCGCGAGAAGGTCGAGGCGGTGATCGCCGAGCTTGGCTATGTCCCCAACCCGCAGGCGCGCGCGCTGGCACTGCGGCGCAATTTCCTGATCGGGCTGATCCACGACAACCCCAATGCGCAGATGGTGCTGGGGGTGCAGCAGGGGATCTTGTCGGCGATCCGCGATACCGAGTTCGCGCTGGTGGTCCGCCCGGTCAACCGTCGCTCGCCCGACATGCTAGACGATGTCCGCGCGTTTCTCGACCAGCAGCGGCTGTTCGGCGTGATGCTGCTGCCACCGATTTCCGAGAACGATGCGCTCGCGGCGCTGTGCGAGGAACTGGGCGTGACCTATGTCCGCATGGGATCGGTCCGGCTCGACGACGACGCGCACATGGTCGCCTCCAACGACCGCGAGGCGGTGGCCAAGGCGGTCGCCTATCTGGTCGGGCGCGGCCACAGCCGCATCGGCTTCGTCGCGGGGCCCGAAGGCTTCCGCTCCGCAGCAGAGCGCGCTCTGGGTTATAGCGATGCGCTCGAAACCGCCGGAATAGCGCTCGACCCCGCGATCATGGCCGAGGGCAGCTACACCTTCGAGACGGGAATCGCTGCGGGCGAAAAACTGCTCGCCGCGACACCCCGGCCCAGCGCGATCTTTGCCAGCAACGACGAGATGGCCGCCGGTGTGCTCCATGCCGCGCGCACCCAGGGGCTGTCGGTGCCCGAGGATCTGTCGATCGTCGGTTTCGACGATACCGCGATCGCCGCGCATATCTGGCCGCCGCTTACCACCGTGCGCTGGCCGATCGAGGCGATGGCCAAGGCGGCGGCGATCAAGCTGATCGACCCGGCCGAAGCGCGCAAGCACCCCTCGCATTTCCTCTCCGACCTGATCGAGCGTGCCTCGGTCGCCTGACGACCCTGCGGGCCGGGGCAGGGCCAGTTTGGGGTTGCGCCGATCTATGACACCGGTTACCGTCTTTGCCATCAAGCCACAGCAATGCGGGACGCGAGACAGCGTCCACACGAGAGGACAGATATGAAGATCGCCCTGATCACCGAGAACAGCCAGGCTGCCAAGAACGCTATCATCCACGAAGCGCTGACCGATGTCGCCGAACCGCTCGGCCATCAGGTGTTCAACTACGGCATGTATTCCGCCGAGGACGCAGCCTCGCTGACCTATGTCATGAACGGGCTGCTCACCGGCATCCTGCTCAATTCGGGCGCGGCGGATTTCGTGGTCACCGGCTGCGGCACCGGAATGGGATCGATGCTGGCGTGCAACGCCATGCCCGGCGTGTTCTGCGGACTCGTCATCGACCCGACTGACGCGTTCCTGTTCGGCCAGATCAACGACGGCAACGCGATCTCGATGCCCTATGCCAAGGGCTTCGGCTGGGCGGCAGAGCTCAACCTGCGCGATGTCTACGGCAAATTGTTCGATGGCGAACGCGGGCTCGGCTATCCCAGGGAGCGCGCCGAAATCATGCGCACCAACCGCGGTATTCTGAAGGACCTCAAGGCTGCCAGCTGCCAAGACATGCTAACCGTGCTGAAGACCGTCGACCAGGACCTGCTCAAGGCTGCGATTGCAGGCGAGCGCTTTGCCGAGTATTTCTACGCCAACGCGAGCGATCAGGAGATGGCGGCGTATCTGAAGGGCATCACGGGCTGAGGCCTGCTAAGGGACACGGGACATGACAGCCAGCCCCTTCGATCTTGCAGGCAAGACCGCTTTGGTCACCGGCGCGAACACCGGCATCGGCCAGGCGATTGCGGTCGCGCTCGCTGAAGCCGGCGTCGATGTCGCGGTCGCGGGCCGGTCGGAGCCGACTGAAACGCTCGCCGCGATTCAGGCGACCGGGCGCAAGGCGGTGAACATCGCCGCGGACTTCGGCTCGATCGAGCCGGTGGGGCGCGTGGTCGACGAGGCGCTGGCGGGGCTTGGACGGCTCGATATCCTGGTCAACAATGCCGGCATCATCCGCCGCGCCGATCTGCTCGACTTCGGCGAGGCGGACTGGGACGCGGTGATCGACACCAACCTCAAGACGCTGTTCTTCCTCAGCCAGGCTGCAGCGCGGCATATGGCGAGTCGCGGATCGGGCAAGATCATCAACATCGCCTCGCTGCTGACCTTCCAGGGCGGGGTTCGGGTGCCGAGCTATGCCGCAGCCAAATCGGGCGTCGGCGGGGTGACCAAGGCGATGGCGAACGAACTCGCGCCCAAGGGCGTCCAGGTCAACGCGATCGCACCGGGCTATATCGCCACCAACAACACCGCCGCGCTGCAGGCTGACGAGACGCGCAACCGCCAGATCATGGAACGCATCCCCGCCGGGCGCTGGGGCCGGCCGCAGGATATTGCCGGCGCGGCTTTGTTCCTGGCATCGCCTGCGTCGGATTACGTCACCGGCCATATACTGGCGGTCGATGGCGGCTGGCTCGCGCGATGAGCAAGGCGGGCGCGGTCGTCTGTTTCGGGGAAATGCTGCTGCGGCTTTCGCCGCCCGGCGTGCGGATGATCGTGCAGGCCCAGGCGCTCGAGATGGGGGTGGGCGGCGCGGAGGCCAATGTCGCCGCCGGGCTCGCCTCGCTGGGGCACGAGGCGCGGATGGTGACGCTGCTGCCCGCCAGCCCGCTGGGCGACAAGGCGCGTTCCGAGCTTGGCGCTGCGGGGGTGGACATCCGCTACGTCGCGCGCGGGCCGGGGCGCATGGGGCTGTATTTTCTCGAGCCGGGCGCGGGGCTGCGCCCTTCCTCGATCACCTATGACCGCGCCGGATCGGCGTTCGCGCAGTGCGACGCGGGTGCATTCGATTTCGCAGGCGCGCTGGAAGGCGCCGCCCTGCTGCATCTGTCGGGGATCACCCCTGCATTGGGCCCCAATGGCGTCGCACTCGCCCGCGCTGCCGTTGCTGCGGCGCAGGCGGCGGATGTACCGATCTGCTTCGATGGCAACTACCGAGCGCTGCTGTGGGACGCATGGGACAGCGATCCGCGCGCGATCCTGACCGAACTGGTGGGGGCTGCGACGGTGCTGATCGGCAACCACCGCGATATCTCGCTGCTGCTGGGCAAGGCCTTTTCGGGCGATGGCGCAGAGCGCAGGCGCGAGGCGGTGGATGCGGCGTTTGCAGCCTTCCCCAATCTCGAGCTGGTCGCCTCGACCGCGCGCCATGTGGTGAGCAGCGATCACCACCGCATCGCCGCGCGGGTCGATACCCGTGCGTCAAAGCACCAGACCGCCGAGATCGATGTCACCGGTATCGTCGACCGGATCGGCACCGGCGATGCCTTTGCCACAGGCGTGCTGCACCAATATCTGCAAGGCGGCGATGCCCAGGCCATGGCCGAAACCGGGCTGGCGCTCGCAGCGCTCAAGCATTCGCTGCCGGGCGACATGTGCCTGATCGGTGCGGGCGAGCTGGCGGCATTCTCGTCCGCCGGCGGCGATGTCCGGCGCTGATCTCACCCGGCGTTCGCTGCTGGGCGTCGGCGCGGCGCTGATGGCCACTCCGGCGCTGGCAAAGGGCGCCGACCCCAGGGTCGGTCGCTTTACCGGGCTCCGCGAACAGGGCGTGCTCGCGTTCAAGGGCATCCGCTATGGCCGCGCGCAACGGTTCGCGCGCGCGGTTCCGATGGTGGCAGATGGCGCGGTCAAGGCGCAGGACTTCGCCCCCATCGCGCCGCAGCGCGGCAATCCCGACCTGCCCCAGTCCGAGGATTGCCTGTTCCTCAACATCTGGACGCCCGACTCCAATCCTGCCGCGAAGCGTGCGGTGATGGTGTATTTCCACGGCGGCGCTTACTCCAACGGCACCGTCACCGACCCGCTGACCCATGGCGGCAGGCTCGCGGCTTCAGGCGATGTGGTGGTGGTCACGGTCAACCACCGGCTCAATGCGCTGGGCTATGCCTGGCTCAAGCCGCTGGGCGGCCGCTTTGCTAATAGTGGCAATCTGGGCCAGCTCGACCTGATCCTCGCGCTCGAATGGGTGCGCGACAATATCGCAGGTTTTGGCGGCGACCCGGGCAAGGTGATGGTGTTCGGCCAGTCGGGCGGCGGGGCGAAGATCGCGACCTTGATGGCGATGCCCGCAGCAGATGGTCTGTTCCACAGCGCCGCGACGATGAGCGGCCAGCAGGTCGTCGCCAGCGGCCCGGGCAACGCGTGGAAGCGGACCCAGGCGCTGATCGCGGCGCTGGGCCTCCAGCCCGGCGATGCAGAAGGGCTGCTGGCAATGCCCAGCGAGCGCATCGTCGAAGCGCTCACCGCGACAGATCCGATCATGGGCGGGGCGGTCTATTTCGGCCCGGTGCTCGACATGACCAACCTGCCGCGCCACCCGTTCTGGCCCGATGCCGCGCCGCAATCGAACCACATTCCTATGATCCTGGGCAACACGCGCGAGGAGACGCGCGCGTTCATCGACCCCAGGGGCGCGAAGCTCAAGGGTCTGGGGTGGGACAATCTGGCCGATCGCGTTTTGCCCGAAATCAAGATCGACCTCGATGTCGATTGGGTGGTGGCGCAGTACCGCGCGCAATATCCCGACTGGAGCCCCGAACAGATCTTCTATTCGGCGACCACCGCGGGCCGGTCGTGGCCGGGGCAGGTAATCGAGGCGGATGCGCGGGCGCAGGCGGGCGCAGCGGCGACCTGGGTGTATCAGCTCGACCGTCCTTCTCCGATCGACCCCTTGCGCGGCGCGGCGCACACCGACGACATTCCCTACGTGTTCGGCACGCTCGATGCCCCCGGAAGCATGAGTGGCACCGATGCAGGCGCGCGCGCGACCCGCGACATCATGATGCAGGCGTTTGCGGGGCTGGCGAAGACCGGTGTGCCAGGGCTCGCGGAGTGGTCGCCCTACAGGCTGCCCGACCGCGCAACCTTGGTCGTCGGCGACGGCACCGCGACCGCCCTCAACGACCCGCGCCGCTGGGAACGCGAGCTCTGGGCTAAGGCTCCTTACGTTCAGCCGGGGAGTTGACCGGCGCTTCCCTGGGTTCTGCCACGGGATAGGCGATGATCAGCGCGAGCGGCTTGTCCCCCTTCTGCCAGATCCCCACCACCGCGCCGTCATAGAGATATGCCGTCATGCCGGGCTTGAGAGTGGCACGCTGGCCATCGGAGACAACCTCGCCCTCGCCGTCGAGCACATAATAGACCTCGTCGTGGGCGATTGCGTGCTCGCCGATCGCGGACCCGATATCGAGCGTGCGGCGGCGGAATTCCATCCGGCGCGGTTGCGGTGCGTGGTCGCTGATCCGCCACGCGGTGCTCATCCCGATGGCGCCATGCGGCGGCGGCTCGCGGCGCACGGTGTCGGCCTCGTCGATCACAGCCATAGGAGGGGCTGCGAGCAGGAGCAGCGCGAGAAGGCCGCTCATGGCTGGGGCCGAGCTTGGCGCTGGCGCATTTCGCGGTCGCGGGTGGAAAGCGATTCCTGGCTCGCCCCCTTCTGCCCGGGATAGCGCCCCGATTTCGGGGTCATCGTGTCGAGGTTCCACTCGGCCTCGACGAAGCGAGCTGCGGTGGGGGCAGGCCTGGGGTAGCCGCCGACCTCGCTCTCGTCGTCGATGATGTCGCCGCGCCCTTCGGCAACGAAGAACAGCACGCGGATGTCGTCGGGCGCGCGGTCCCAGGGGCGGGCGCCTGCGGTCTGCAGCAACGATGTCTCGACCTCGCCCGAAGGCAGGATGCGGTATTGCGATACGTCGGCGAGCGGCGCCCTGGCGGTGATCAGTTTCGCGCGAGTCTCGCCATAGCGGCCGAACTGGGGGAGGGGATTGCCATGCCGGTCGACCGCGCGATTGTCCTTGCCGAAATAGGCAAGGTCGCCATCGCCGCCCAGCATCAGGAAGGGCAGTCCTTCGTTCGTGTCGTTGCCGCCGCGCATGACATTGCCGACCGCGGTGATCTCGCCGGTGACATAGTCCTGCCCCAGCCATTCGAGATTCATCAGGTTGTAGTGCACCGCGCGGTGGCCGGGATTGTAGATCAGGTTGTTGATCATCGCGACCTGCGCCCCGCCCTTGACCAAAGGCGCACGCTCGACATTGTGCGCCCAGACATTGCGGTAGAAGGTGATGTGGGTGGCGTTGTCGTGGATCAGCGATCCCTTGGAGTGCTCGCCCTTGGGGTGGCTCGAATTGGCAAGCCCTTCGGCGGCAAGGTTGTCGCGGAAGACGATGTGGTGGCTGGTCCCGGCGCGCCACTCGGCAAGCGTCTTGCCGGTAAAGCGCGGGCCGGATGCGGACATGTTCTCGTCCACCCCCCACAGAAAGCTGCAATGCTCGACCACGATGTTGCGCGCCGCGACGGTGGAAAACGAATCCGCCTCCCAGCCCGACATGCGCGCCTGGCCATCCGCGCCGGTCATGACGCGCAGGTGCGAGACCACGACATCGTGCGTCTTCACATCGATCCCGCCCTTGATCAGCGTGATCCCCGGCGACGGCGCGGTCTGCCCGGCGATGCTGACAAACGGCTCGGTGATGTCGAGCGAACTGCGCCCCAGATCGATCACCCCGCCAACCTCGAACACGATGATGCGCGGGCCCTTGGCGGCAAGCGCTTCGGCGAACGATCCCGGACCCGATTTGGCCAGCGTCGTCACCTTGATGATTCGCCCGCCCGCGCCGCCCCGGGTGGGGTCGGCCGGATGCGGCTCGGCCAGCGCCGGTGTGAGGGTGGCAAGCGCGAATGCGCCGATGCACAGGGTTTTTCCCAGTCTTGCAAGCATGTCTCTCTCCCGTTGCCATGGTTATTGACAGACGCCCGACTTGAGGGCAATACATAATGACACCGGTTACCGTGTTAGCATTTGTTGCTGAGACGCACGCCGGAAAGACAGTAAAAGACAGTGTGTGCTCGCCAGCCGATCTGGACGAGCACGGGAGCCAGGGTGTCGAAGAGGGTCAGAGCGTGTCCGCGTCTTCTCCTTTGACACCGGTAGCAATAGGCCCGAAAAGGGCAATTGGGAGGGGATTGAACATGGGCAGTCGGATTTCGCAGCGGGCATCGCGCGTTTCTATCATCAAGCTGGCACTGCTTGCAGGCTGCGCATTCGGTGCGGCAGGCACGGCGCAGGCGCAGGACGCCACCGCGCAGGACCAGGCCGCCGAGAATGACGCCGTTGCCGCCGACGAAATCGTCGTCACCGGTTTCCGCCAGTCGCTCGAGGCCGCGATCAACCTCAAGCGCAATTCGGTGGGCGCGATCGATGCGATCGTCGCCGAGGATATCGCCAAATTCCCCGACCAGAACCTCGCCGAATCGCTGCAGCGCATCCCCGGCATCTCGATCACCCGCGATGCCGGCGAAGGCCGTGCGATCACCGTGCGCGGTCTGGGCAGCCAGTTCACCCGCGTCCGCGTCAACGGGCTCGAAACCGTCGCCACCTCCACCGACGGCGCTTCGGCCAACCGCGACCGCGCGTTCGATTTCAACGTCTTCGCCTCCGAACTGTTCAGCTCGATCGTCGTCCACAAGACTGCCGAGGCCAGCCTCGACGAAGGTTCGCTGGGTGCTGTCGTTGACCTCAACACCGGCAACCCGCTCGCCGCCAAGGCGGGCTTCACCGCAGTCGGATCGGCTGTGGTGAGCTATAACGACCTGTCCGAATATGCAGGGCCGCGCCTTGCAGGGCTGCTGAGCTGGCGCAACGATGCCGGCACGTTCGGCGTTTCTCTCTCTGCCGCGTATCAGAAGACGCAGGTGCTGGAGCTGGGCAACAACACGGTGCGCTGGGCGCAGGCCCGCTTTGACTCGGTCAATGGCACCCCCTGTTTCCAGCAGAGCGCGGCCAATACGGCAGGGCGTCCGAACAGCGGGGGCGTGTACCGTCCCAGCGCAGTCTGCGACCAGGCCACGCTGTCCTTCCATCCGCGCATCCCGCGCTATGGTGAAGTGAAGCACGACCGCGAGCGACTGGGCATCACCGGATCGATCCAGTTCGCACCGACCGACATGACCAAGTTCTCGATCGACGGCCTGTTCTCGCGCTTCAACAGCGACCGCCGCGAGCGCTGGGGTGAAGTGCTGTTCCGTTCGAACGAGCGCTCGATCGACGTCATCAATCCGGTGTACGACACGAACAACAACATGATCAGCGGCACGTTCAACGATGCCTGGGTCCGCACCGAACATTACCTGCGCGAAAGCACCACCGAATTCTACCAGGTCGGCGGGACCTGGGACCAGGATCTTTCGGACAGCTTCCGCTTCACGCTGCTGGGGGGCATTTCCAAGTCGACCGCAGACATTCCGGTGGAAACGACCATCGTTTTCGATGACCGCGACGCGCAGGGCTATAGCTACGACTATTCCGACATGAAGCGTCCGAAGCTGACCTTCGGCACCAGCGTCACCGATCCGGCGGTCTTCCAGCTCGCCGAGATCCGCGATCGGCCCTCTGAAATCGTCAACCAGTTCAAGACCGCTCAGCTGCGCACCGAATGGGATGTGGCCGAGGGTTTCACCATCAAGGCGGGCGTGATGTGGCGCCGGTTCGAATTCGACACCGTGGCGTTCACGCGCGACACCGCGGTTTGCGGCAATGGCGGCCTTGATCGCGTGCTGGGCACGGTCACCTGTTCGCCAACCGCCGCGTTCGGCCCTGCCGCTATCTATGGCCTGCCCGTCACCGCGCAGATCTCCGAATTGTTCGAGCTGGGCAAGGCAGGTCAGCCGGCAGGCAATACCAACGCCTGGCTGGTCCCGAACCTCGACACCGCGGCCGAATTCACCAAGCTCTACAGCCGTCCGCTCGCGCTGGACGCAGGCAACAATCGCGGGGTGCAGGAAACGACCAAGGGCGGTTATGTGCAGTTCGATGCGAAGGGCGAACTGCTCGGCGTGGAATATGCCCTGAACGCTGGCATCCGTTACGTGAAAACCGAACAGTCCTCATATGGTCTGGTCGGCACGGTCGATCGGACGGTGGAGCGCAGCTATGACGACTGGCTGCCGTCTGCCAACCTGGCGATTTTCCCGACGCAGAACGTCATCCTCCGGTTCGCCGCAGCGGACGTCATCACCCGCCCGACGCTGGGCGCCTTGACCCCAGGTGGAACGGCGGATGGTTTCAACTACCGCGTGAGCACGGGCAACCCCTTCCTCGAACCCTTCCGCGCCACCAATTATGACATGTCGGCGGAATGGTATTTTGCACCTCAGGCTGTTCTGTCGGTCGCCTGGTTCAAGAAGAACATCGCCACCTTCACGCGCAGCGATTCGATAACCGAGCTGACCTATGCGCAAACCGGCGCCCCGGTGACATCGCTCAACCCCAGCTCTCCTGCAGCGATCAATCCGTCGCAGCTTCTGGAACCCCGCTGGGTGCTGTCCACGACTGTGAACGGCGAAGGTGCGACGCTCGAGGGATGGGAAATCGCGGCACAGATTCCGTTCTCCGCCTTTACCGACGGGTTCCTGGGCAATTTCGGCATTCTGGCCAACGCGACCTTCATCTCCTCCGATGCCGATTATCAGCTGCAAGGACCGATCACGGTTGCAAACCAGCCCAACGGCAATCTTGGGCCGCTCACCAACGTCAATGTCACCAACACCCTCGCCAACGTGTCGAAGCGTTCCTACAATGGCACATTCTATTATGACGACGGCAAGTTCTCCGCCCGTGTCATGGCCACCTATCGCAGCCGGTGGCACGAAGGTGCGAGCGGCACCGGCAACATCCTCGAAGGCTTTGGCAGCCAGTTCAACCTCGATGCCTCGATCCGCTACAAGGTGACCGAATGGCTTGAGGTTTCGCTGGAAGGCAACAACCTGACCGACACCTATCGCTATCGCTTCACCGATTTCGATGCGGACCGGAACTACGAGAACAACCATTTCGGCCGCACCTTCTTCCTCGGTGCTCGCTTCAAATACTGATGACAACCGGGTCAGCGGTTCGACGCTGTTCCTGCTGAATTAACCGGAGGACTCGCCATGAAGATCGATCGCCGATCCCTTATGGCGGCTCCTCTGGCTTTGGGGATGGCGCACAGTGCATGGGCGCAGACCGCGGTACCGAAGGTGCCGGGCGGCGCGCTCCCGCCCGGGCTGCCGCAACCGTCCGAAACCATCGATCTGTGGCCCGGTGGCGCGCCTGGCATGCCCGCACGAGCCCTTGCCGAGACCGTGCAGGAACGCTCGACCGACCGGCTGGTCACCGATCGGGCGGTCTTTGGCATAACCAAGGCCCGGATGGCGGTGTTCAGACCCGACCGGCCCAATGGCGCTGGCGTGCTGATCACGCCGGGCGGCGGCTATCGCTGGGTGGTGGTCGACAAGGAAGGCTATGAAATGGGCCGCTGGCTGGCGGCGCGCGGCTTTACTGCGTTCGTGCTGTTCTACCGGCTGCCGGGCGAGGGCTGGGCGGCAGGGCCGGATGTGGCGCTCGCCGATGCGCAGCGCGCGATGCGGCTGATCCGCGCGCGTTCCGGCGACTTCGCGCTGGATCCAGAGCGCGTGTCGGCGATGGGCTTTTCCGCTGGCGGCCATCTGTGTGCCGATCTCGCCACACGGTTCGATGCCAAGGTGTATGCGCCGGTCGACGAGGCGGACAAGCTTTCCGCTAAGCCGCACAGCGCAGCGCCGATCTATCCGGTGATCTCGATGACCGCGCCCGATGCGCATGCCGGATCGCGCGAACTGCTCGTCGGCAAAAGCGCGAGCCCGGCGCTCGAGGCCGCGCATTCGCCGCATCTGAACGTGCCCGCCGATGCGCCGCCGTTCTTCCTGCTCCACGCCGAGGATGACGATGCGGTGCCGGTCAACAACACGCTGTTGCTGCGCGCTGCGCTCAAGGCGAAACAGATCCGCGTCGAGACGCATCTGTTCGAGCATGGCGGGCATGGCTTTGGCCTGCGCAAGGCGATCGGCAAGCCGGTCGAGGTCTGGCCCGAGCTCTGGCGTGCCTGGGCGCGGACAACCGGGCTGGCGCTGTGAGTTCGCCCCCCACCTTCGACCGGCGCGGCGCGATGGCCTCGGCCGGTTTGACCGCTCTGGCGCTGGCCGCACCTGCGCGCGCCAGCACCGCCCCGGCGGCGATACCCTCCCCAGACTGGCGCCGGGGTCTGGACAACCAGCGGATCGCCGATCTGGGCGATGGCACCTTCCTCAACCCGGTGCTCTCGGGCGACCGGCCCGACCCCGCAATCCTCAAGGATGGCGAGGACTATTACCTCACCTTCTCGAGCTTCGAATCCTATCCCGGGCTGCTGATCTGGCATTCGCGTGATCTGGTGAACTGGCAGCCCCGCAAGCCAGCGCTCACCCGCAACATCGGATCGGTCTGGGCGGTCAGCCTGGAGAAGCACGAGGGGCGCTATTTCCTGTATATCCCGGTGAAAGCGTCGCCGCAGAACGACATCTTCGTCATCTGGGCAGACCATATCGACGGCCCATGGAGCGATCCGGTGCCGCTGGGGCTGCACAAGCATATCGACCCCTGCCACGCGGTCGGCGAGGACGGGTCGCGCTGGCTGTTCCTGTCGGGCGGAGACCGCGTGCGGCTGTCCGACGACGGGATGCGCGCGACCGGCGAGGTCGAGCATGTCTACGACCCGTGGCGCTATCCCAGCGAATGGGATGTCGAGGGCTTCGCGCCCGAGGGCCCCAAAATCCACCGCATCGGCAAATGGTTCTACATGCTCACCGCCGTGGGGGGCACGGCAGGGCCTCCCACGGGTCATATGGTCATCGCTGCCCGTTCGCGATCGATCCACGGCCCGTGGGAGCAGCATCCCGGCAATCCACTGGTGCGCACCACCGATATCCGCGAGGCGTGGTGGTCGCGGGGCCATGCCAGCCTGGTCGAGGCGCCCGATGGGTCATGGTGGAGCCTGTACCACGGCTATGAGAACGGCTTCTGGACGCTCGGGCGGCAATGCCTGCTCGATCCGGTGGAGTGGGGCGCCGATGGCTGGTTCCGCATGACCGGGGGCGATCTTTCGCAGCCGATTCCCAGGCCCAAGGGGGGCAGGGCGCTGCCGCACGGCATGGCGCTGAGCGATGATTTCGCGACGCTGCAGCTGGGCACCAAATGGTCGTTCTTCCGTCCTGCGCCCGACGAGGCCGCGCGCGTGCGGGTGCAGGACAACGCATTGTTCCTGCGCGGCAAGGGGCTCGCGCCGTCCACCGGATCGCCGCTGCTGCTGACCGCGGGCGACACCTCCTATCGCTTCGAATGCGACATCGAGCTGGCGCCGGGCGGTACCGCGGGGCTGGTGCTGTTCTATGACGACAAGCTCTACGCGGGTCTGGGCTTCGATGCAGTGCGCTTCGTGACCCACCAATACGGCATCGAGCGCGCGCGCCCGGTCAATCCGCATGGGGGCCGGATGCGTCTGAGGGTCACCAACCGCCGTCATATCGTGAGCTTTCACACATCGGGCGATGGCGGCAGGACCTGGCTCAAGTTCGATCGCGGCATGGAAGTCTCGGGCTATCATCACAATGTCCGCGGCGGCTTTCTGATGCTGCGTCCCGGGCTGTACGCCGCAGGGCCGGGCGAGGCCAAGTTCCGCAACTTCACCTTCACCGCGCTCTAGCGGCGTGAGGGCATCGCCCGTGGTTGAACCCGTCGCCGCTTGCTGCTAGCTGCGCGGGCGAAACCGCCGGGGCGGATCGCGCTCCTTCGTCCACCGCCTTTAGCTGCAAGGACATCTTATGGTCCCCCGTTATTCCCGCCCCGCCATGACCGCCATCTGGGAGCCCGAGGCGAAGTTCCGCATCTGGTTCGAGATCGAGGCGCACGCCACCGATGCGCTGGCCGAATTGGGCGTGGTGCCCAAGTCCGCCGCCAAGGCGTTGTGGGCGTGGTGGGCGACCAATCCGGTGATCGACGTTGCCGCGATCGATGCGATCGAGGCGGTGACCAAGCACGATGTCATCGCGTTCCTCACTTGGGTGGCCGAGCAGGTCGGCGACGAAGCGCGCTTCATGCACCAGGGCATGACCAGCTCCGACGTGCTCGACACCTGCCTTGCGGTGCAGCTGGCGCGTGCCTCTGACATTCTTCTTGCCGATCTCGACGCGCTGCTCGAGGCGATCGAGCGCCGCGCGATGGAGCACAAATATACGCCGACCATCGGCCGCAGCCATGGTATCCATGGCGAGCCGACCACCTTCGGCCTCAAGCTCGCGCAGGCCTATGCCGAGTTCGACCGTTGCCGCGCCCGCCTCAAGGCCGCGAAGGCCGAGATCGCCACCTGCGCGATTTCGGGCGCGATCGGCACCTTTGCCAACATCGATCCGCGCGTCGAGGCGCATGTCGCCAAGAAGCTCGGCCTGGCGCTCGAGCCGGTTTCGACCCAGGTCATCCCGCGCGACCGCCACGCGATGTATTTCGCGACGCTGGGCGTGATCGCTTCGTCGGTCGAGCGGCTGGCGACCGAAGTGCGCCATCTGCAGCGCACCGAAGTGCTCGAGGCCGAGGAGTATTTCTCTCCCGGGCAGAAGGGCTCGTCGGCGATGCCGCACAAGCGCAACCCGGTCCTGACCGAAAACCTCACCGGGCTCGCCCGCGTGGTCCGAGCCGCCGCGATCCCCGCGATGGAGAACGTGGCGCTCTGGCACGAGCGCGATATCTCGCACAGCTCGGTCGAGCGCTTCTTTGGCCCCGATGCGACGATCACGCTCGATTTCGCGCTCGCCCGGCTCACCGGCGTGATCGACAAGCTGCTGGTCTACCCTGCGCGGATGCAGAAGAACCTCGACAAGATGGGCGGGCTTGTCCACTCGCAGCGGGTGCTGCTGGCGCTGACCCAGGCAGGCGTGAGCCGCGAGGATGCCTATCGCCTGGTCCAGCGCAACGCGATGCAGGTGTGGGAATCGGACGGCGAACTGTCGCTGCTCGAACTGCTCAAGGCCGATGCCGAGGTGACCGCCGCGCTCACGCCGCAGGAGATCGAGGAGAAGTTCAACCTCGATTACCACTTCAAGCATGTCGACACGATTTTCGCGCGGGTCTTCGGCTGATCTGGGCACCGAAACCCAAGCGACTGGCCATGACGCGATTATGCTCCTATGCTCCCGCCGACCGCCGGGACGCGGACACTTATTGAGGAGACACCGCGGTCATGCAGTTCCTGAAGACACTGGTGATCATCATGCTGGTCGTGGTGTTCATCGTGTTTGCCTATAACAACTGGCAGGCCGTCACGCTCGATCTGTGGGGCGGGCTGCAGCTGGTCACCAAACTGCCGGTGCTGCTGATGCTGACTTTTCTGGCGGGCTTCCTGCCGCTTTGGGCCTACCATCGCACCAGCAGCTGGCGGATGAAGCGGCGGATCGTGACGCTGGAGGCCAATCAGACGCGCGCTGCCGCTACTGCCGCATCACCGGTGCAGGCCGCGCCGCAGCCGCCTGCCAGCATCATCAACGAACAAGAACCGGAGAGCGCCTTGCGCTCGGTATGACACGGTCAACAGGGGGTCTCGCGCACATCATGTCCAATCCGATCTATCTTGCGGTTGACCTGCCCGATCTGGCGCGCGCCAGCGCGTTGGTGCAATCGGTTCGCGCCCATATCGGCGGGGTCAAGCTGGGGCTCGAATTCTTCTGCGCGCATGGCCATCACGGCGTCCACGAGATCGCCAAGCTCGGCCTGCCGATCTTCCTCGACCTCAAGTTGCACGACATCCCCAACACCGTCGCCGCTGCCATGCAGGCGATCCATGTGCTCGAACCGGCAATCGTCACCATCCACGCTGCGGGCGGGCGCGCGATGATGGAGGACGCAAAGGCCGCAGCGGGGGCCAACACCAAGGTGGTCGCCGTCACCATGCTGACCAGCCTGGACGATGACGACATGAGCCAGATCGGCATGGCCGGCACCGCGCACGACAACGTGCTGCGGCTGGCGGACCTTGCGCATCAGGCGGGCCTCGACGGCATCGTATGTTCGGGCCAGGAGGTCGGTGCGGTGCGTCACCAGTGGCGCGACGGCTTTTTCGTCGTGCCCGGCGTCCGCCCCGCCAGCGCCACTGCAGGCGACCAGAAGCGCGCGGTCACCCCGCGCCAGGCGCGCGATGCCGGCGCTTCGGTGCTGGTCATCGGCCGCCCGATCGCGCGTGCGGCAGAGCCCGATCAGGCGGCACGGGATATCATGGCGACGCTGTGAGGCCTGTTTTCCTTCCCGTTACCCTGAACTTGTTTCAGGGCCCAATTCTCCTCTCGCATGGTGCTGGCCAAGACGTACCATGGGTGCTGAAACAAGTTCAGCATGACGACTAAACAACCGGTTGAGAGATAATGACCACCCTCATCAAGATCTGCGGGCTTTCCACCGAAGCCGCCATCGATGCTGCCGCTGCGAACGGCGCGAGCCACATCGGCCTGGTGCATTTCGAAAAGAGCCCGCGTCACGTCACGCTCGATCAGGCCGCGAAGCTGCGCGCGCGCACGCCGACCAGCCTCAAGGTCGTGCTGCTGCTGGTCAACGCGTCGCCGGTGCTGACCGAGCAGGCGTACAAGGCGGTGCGGCCCGATGTCATCCAGTTCCACGGGTCGGAAAAGCCCGAATGGCTGACGATGGTGAAGAAGCACATGAAGGTCGAGGTGTGGAAGGCGCTGGGGCTGCGCAGCGCCGAGACACTCGCCAACGCGCGCCGCTTCGACGGCATCGCCGACCGGCTGATCTTCGATGCCCCGGCACAGGCGCTTCCGGGCGGCAACGGGACCAGGGTCGACTGGTCGCTGCTCGCCGGGCATCGGCATCTGGTGCCCTGGGGGCTTGCAGGCGGGCTGGATGCGGACAATGTCGAAGAGGCTCTGGCCGCGACGCATGCGCCGCTGGTAGACGTCTCCTCGGGGGTCGAAAGCGCGCCCGGGCTCAAAGATATGGACAAGATGGCGCGCTTTTGCCAAGCGGTTGCCAACCATGACCAACGCAGCCACCAAGCCTAACAGCTATCGCAATCAACCCGACGCACAGGGCCATTTCGGCCAGTTCGGCGGGCGCTATGTTGCAGAAACCCTGATGCCTTTGGTGCTCGATCTCGAGAAGCACTATCGCGCAGCGCAGGCAGACCCCGCGTTCAAGGCGCAGTTCGATGATCTGCTCGAGCATTATGTCGGGCGCCCCAGCCCGCTCTATTACGCTGAGCGGCTGACCGAAGAACTGCGCAAGAACGCGCCTGAGGGCATGGGCGCGCAAATCTGGTTCAAGCGCGACGAACTCAACCACACCGGCGCGCACAAGATCAACAACTGCATCGGCCAGATCCTGCTCGCGATGCGGATGGGCAAGACGCGGATCATCGCCGAGACCGGTGCAGGCCAGCACGGCGTCGCCACCGCGACCGTGTGCGCGCGCTTCGGCTTGCCCTGCGTGATCTATATGGGCGCGACCGATGTCGCGCGGCAGCAGCCCAATGTGTTCCGGATGAAGCTGCTCGGCGCGGAGGTCATTCCGGTGACGAGTGGCGCAGCGACGCTCAAGGACGCGATGAACGAGGGGCTGCGCGACTGGGTCGCCAACGTCCACGACACCTTCTACATCATCGGCACCGCCGCCGGCCCGCACCCTTACCCCGAACTGGTCCGCGATTTTCAAAGCGTGATCGGCAAGGAAGCGCGCGCGCAGATGCTTGCCCGCATCAACCGCCTGCCCGACCTGCTGGTCGCGGCGATCGGCGGCGGATCGAACGCGCTTGGCCTGTTCCACCCGTTCCTCGACGATCCCGATGTGAAGATGCTCGGCGTGGAAGCGGCAGGCTACGGCCTCGATGGCAACGAGCATGCCGCGAGCCTCTTGGGCGGTTTCCCCGGCATCCTCCACGGCAACAAGACCTATCTGCTGCAGGACGAGGACGGCCAGATTACCGAGGGCCACTCGATCAGCGCAGGGCTGGATTATCCGGGCATCGGCCCCGAACACGCATGGCTCAAGGACATGGGCCGGGTGGAGTACACTGCGATCACCGATGACGAGGCGCTGGACGCGTTCCAGTTGCTCTGCCGCACCGAAGGCATCATCCCCGCGCTCGAGCCTGCGCATGCGATTGCGGCGGTGGCCAAGGTCGCTCCCACGATGGACCGCGATGCGATCATCCTCGCCAACCTGTGCGGCCGCGGCGACAAGGACATCTTCACCGTTGCTGAGAAGCTGGGAGTGGAGATGTGAGTTCGCGTCTCGCTAACGCCTTCCCCGCCGATCGCGCGGCTCTGGTGTGCTTCGTCACCGCAGGCGATCCTGACGCCGCCGCTACCCCTGCCATCCTCGACGCGCTGGTCGAAGGCGGGGCGGACGTGATCGAACTCGGCATGCCGTTCACCGATCCGATGGCCGATGGCCCCGCGATCCAGGCGGCGAACCTGCGCAGCCTCGCGGCGGGCACCAAGACCGCCGACATCTTGGCAATCGCCACCGGTTTCCGCCGCCGCCACCCCAACGTGCCGCTCGTGCTGATGGGCTATGCCAATCCGATGACCCGGCGAGGGCCCGAATGGTTTGCCGATGCCTGCGCGTCTGCCGGGGTCGACGGCGTGATCTGCGTCGACATTCCGGTCGAGGAAGATGCGTCGCTAGGCCCGGCTCTTCGCTCCAAGGGTATCGCGCCGATTCGGCTTGCCACGCCCACCACCGATGCCGCGCGGCTTCCCGCGGTGCTCGAAGGCGCGGGCGGGTTTTTGTATTACGTTTCGGTCGCAGGCATCACCGGCAAGCAGCAGGCTGTGCAGGCGAGCATCGAGGAAGCGGTCGCGCGGCTCAAGGCCTCGACCGATCTGCCGATCGCGGTGGGCTTCGGCGTGCGCACGCCCGAACAGGCCGCCGCGATCGGACGCGTCGCCGATGGGGTTGTCGTGGGCAGCGCGATCGTCGAGATTGTCAGCCAGCACGGCGCGGATGCCGCAGGCCCTGTGCGCGATTACGTCCGCACGCTGGCCGACGCCATCGCCACCGCCCGCCAGACCGCAACCGCCTGAGGAGCTTAAGCCGATGAACTGGTTCAGCCGAGTCCGCAACGCGATGCCCTTCATCGCCCGTCAGGACAATTCGCCCGACAATCTGTGGCACAAGTGCAAGGCCTGCGGCGAAATGGTGTTCGCCAAGGAGTTCGAGGACAACCTCTCGGTCTGCCCCAAATGCGGCCATCACGAGCGCATCGGCTCTGCCGCGCGCTTTGCGATGCTGTTCGACGACCAGTTGTGGGAAGAACTGCCCTCGCCCGTGGTCAAGGAAGACCCGCTCAAGTTCCGCGACAGCAAGAAATACGCCGACCGGTTGAAGGCCGCGCGTGCCGCCAATGTCGGCAACGACGCGCTGACCAACGCCCTGGGCCGGATCAAGAGCCACAAGGCGGTGGTCGGGGTGCAGGATTTCGCCTTCATGGGCGGATCGATGGGCATGGCGGTCGGCGCGGCGTTCATCGCCGGGACCGAGCGCGCGATCGCCGAAAAGTGCCCGTATGTCATCTTCACTGCCGCGGGCGGTGCGCGGATGCAGGAAGGTATTCTCTCGCTGATGCAGATGCCGCGCAGCACCGTCGCGATCACGCGGCTGCACGCGGCAGGACTTCCCTACATCGTCGTGCTGACCGACCCCACCACCGGCGGCGTCACCGCAAGCTATGCGATGCTGGGCGATGTCCAGATGGCCGAACCCAACGCGCTGATCGGCTTTGCCGGGCAGCGAGTGATCGAACAGACGATCCGCGAAAAGCTGCCCGAAGGCTTCCAGCGCTCCGAATATCTGCTCGAGCACGGGATGCTCGACATGGTGGTCGAGCGCAAGGACCTGCGCGATCGTCTTGGCAGCGTGATCGATTATCTGATGGCGGCGAAGGCTGCGGCGTGAGGCTGGCGGGGCGCAGCAGTAACTCGCTGGCCGCGCCCTCTCCCCTCCCGCCTGCGGGAGGGCTGCCCAAAGGGCGGGGTGGGGGCGAGGCGCAGCCGAGCCTTCGGGCAGTCGTGCTCCCTGCCCATTCCGGTCCGGCAAGCCGGACCTGCCCCTCCCGCACGCGGGAGGGGAGAAGGTGATGCCCGACCACGCCGTCTCATCCGACCCTGCAGTCCAGATCCAGCTCGATCGCCTCACCGCGCTGTCGCCGGGGCGCGATGTGCTGGGGCTGGAGCGGATCACCGCGCTGCTCGCCCGGCTGGGCGACCCGCATCACCGCCTGCCGCCGGTGTTCCATGTTGCGGGCACCAACGGCAAGGGATCGACCTGCGCCTTTCTGCGCGCCGCGATCGAGGCCTCGGGGTTGTCCTGCCATGTCTACACCAGCCCCCATCTGGTGCGGTTCAACGAACGCATCCGCATCGCCGGGCGGCTGATCGAGGACGACATGCTCGCCGCTTACCTCGCGCGGGTACTCGATATCGCCGAGGGCACCGGCGCGAGCTTCTTCGAGGTGACGACTGCTGCTGCGTTCCTCGCCTTTGCCGAGACGCCTGCCGATGCGTGCGTGATCGAGGTTGGCCTTGGCGGCAGGCTCGATGCCACCAACGTGCTGCCGCAGCCTGCGGTGTGCAGCATCGCCGCGCTGGGAATCGACCACGAAGCCTTCCTGCTCGCGCCCGAAGCGGGCACGCCGGACTTGCCCATGGAGCGGATCGCGTTCGAGAAGGCAGGCATCGCCAAGGCCGATGTGCCGCTGGTGATCCAGCGTTATGCCACAGGCATGATGGGCGCGATCGCGGGGCAGGCGATGCGCGCCGGGGCTTATGTGAAGGCGCGCGGCGAGGACTGGGATGCAGCGCTGTATCAGGGGCGGCTGCACTATCGCGATGTCGACGGACGGCTGAGCCTGCCAGTGCCCAGGTTGCCGGGCGAGCATCAGGCGGACAATGCGGCGCTGGCCGTGGCGATGATCCGCCACCAGAGCGCGGTCACTATCCCCGACAGCGCGCTGTCCGCCGCGATGGGCTGGGCCGACTGGCCCGCGCGGCTGCAGCGGCTGGGCGTTGGCCCGCTGACCGCCTTGCTTGGCACGGGCGAGGCGGTGTGGCTCGACGGCGGGCACAATCCCAATGCGGGCGCGGCGCTGGCGCGGCATATCGAGGGCATGGGCGGCAAAGTGCACCTGATCATCGGCATGCTCTCGAACAAGCAGCCGGGCGCGTTGCTCGGCCCGCTCGAGCCTTTTCTCGCCAGCGTCACCGCTTTGCCGGTGCCGGGTCACGAATGGCACGATGCCGATGCGTTTCAGGCGTGCCTGACGTCGGGGCTCGAGGTCACGGCGGCGACGGATGTGCGCTCTGCGGTCCAGCGCCTCTCTGACCAGCAGCCGATGCTGGTGCTGATCGCAGGTTCGCTCTATCTGGCCGGCGAGGTGCTCAAGGCGAACGGCCAGGAGCCCGATTGACGGCCGGACATCCGCGCGAACGCGGATATCCGGGGCAATTTCCCTGCAATCTGGTTGGCTGGCTCCGGCCTGTCGTCCCAAAGCGGGCGGTTCAGAGCGGAAACGCCTGGCGGATCGCCAGCAGGCGGCGCAGCGCGCGGCCCAGCGGCAGTTCCTCGGACATGCCCATGCCGCCGTGCAGCTGGATCGCCTGCTTGCCGACCTCGACCCCGTCCTCGCTGACCGCGCGATAGGCCGCGCGGGCCGAGCGGGTCATGGCTTCGGCATCGCCGGCAAGATCGTGCGTTACCGCCTCATAGACCAGAGAGCGCGCCTGATCGAATGCCACCGACATGTCGACCATGCGATGCTGCAGCACCTGGAACGAGGCGAGCGGAACGCCAAACTGCTTGCGGTCCATGGTGTAGGCCTGCGTCGCGAGGCACACGCGGCGCATGATGCCGGTGCCTTCGGCGGCGAGCAGCAGCCGCGCCTTGTCGATGACCTTCTGCAGCGCATCGGCCGCAGCCCCGGGACCGAGCAGCATCGCATCAGCGCCGAGCGCGGCATTGTCGAGCGCCACATCGGCGGCCCAATGGTCGTCGCGCAGGCGATAGGGGGTTACGGTGACGCCGCCAGCGTCGGCGGGAACGAGGAAGAGGCCGAGGCCAGCCCTGCCGCTGCCGGGTTCGCCTTCTATCCGGGCAAGGACGATGACCTGTTCGGCCGCGGCCGCGCCATGCGCCAGCGACTTGTGGCCTGAAAGGGTCCAGCCATCGCCGCTCCTGGTCGCGCGCGCTTCGCAATACCAGATGTCGTGCCGCGCGCGGGGTTCGTGCAGCGCCACGCCGATCGGCGCGCCGCCCGAGACGATGCCTTCGATCAGATCGCTGCGCTGCTGCGATTCAGCGCTCGCGGCGATCAGGCCACCGGCCAGGATCGTGCTCGCCAGCACCGGCTCGACCACCAAGCCTTCGCCCAGCACCTCGAACAGGCTGACGCAATCGCCAAGCCCCGACTGGCCCTCGCCCTGCAGCCCGCCATCGGCCTCGGCAAAGGGCAGCATCAGCCAACCGGCCTCGGCCATCTCGGACCACAATACGGTGTTTAGCGGGGCCTCGCCCATCTGGCCGAGCTTGTCGTCGGCATAATGTTTCTGGGTGAAGCGGCGGGCGCTGTCGGTCAGCAGCTGCTGATCATCATTGGGTGCGAACATGGGTAGGTAATCCTGTCACTCATCCCGTTTGTCCCGAGCGCAGTCGAGGGATGTGCGCTCACGTGTCTCGACTTCGCTCGACACAAACGGATTTGGAAATGCTGGCTTTTAGAGCCCGGCGGCCATCATCTTGGCGAGAATGTTCTTCTGCACCTCGTTGGTGCCGCCATAGATCGACTGCGCGCGGCCGAAGAGGAAAACAGACATCGCGTGCTCGCCTTCCTGGCCATAGGGGTGGGCGGGGTTCTCCGCCGGCCGCGGCAAGGCAGCAGGCCCCGCGATGTCCAGCGCCAGCTCGGACACGTCCTGCGACAGTTCGGTTCCCAGCAGCTTGAGCGGTGCAACCAGCCGCATCGCTTCCATCGACTGGCTGGGCGATTCGAGCGCGCGCGCCTCGAGCGCCGCCAGCTTGGCGAGCCGCTGTTCGAGATCGTCGAGCCGCTGCGCGATCCGGGGATCGTTGATCGGCGGGTCGACGAAGTGCGCGGTGGAAGCTGCCCATGCGCGCAACCGCGCGATGTCGCCGCTGGTGCGAGTAACCCCGGCAATCCCCGCGCGCTCGTTGCCCAGCAGGAACTTGGCATAGGTCCAGCCATCGTTCTCGTTGCCCACCAGGTTCTTCACCGGCACGCGGACATCGGTAAAGAACACCTCATTGAGGTGGTGCATGCCGTCGATGGTGCGGATGGGGCGGACTTCGATGCCCGGCGTGTTCATGTCGATCAGCAGGAACGAGATGCCGTTCTGCTGCTTCACCTCGGTGTTGGTGCGCACCAGGCAGAAGATCCAGTCGGCCCAGTGGCCCTGCGTCGTCCAGGTCTTCTGGCCGTTGACGACATAATCGTCGCCGTCGCGCACCGCACGGGTCTTCAGACTGGCAAGGTCGGATCCTGCGCCAGGCTCGGAATAGCCCTGGCACCAGAAGCGGGTGCCATCGAGGATATGCGGCAGATGCTCGGCCTTCTGCTCTTCGGTGCCGAAGGTGTAGATGACAGGCGCGACCATGGTGATGCCGAACGGGCTGTACGATGGAGCGCCGGCCTTGGTCGATTCATCGGCGAAGATGCGCTTTTGGGCGAGCGACCATTCGCAGCCGCCATACTGCTTGGGCCAGCCCGGAGCGCCCCAGCCGCGCTTGGCGCGCACGCCCTGCCACCAGGCGGTCAGTTCCTTGCTGGAGTTGGCAAAGCCGTCTGCGGCAAAGCGCTTTTCGGGCGGCAGCTCTGCATCCAGGAATGCGCGGACTTCCGCGCGGAAGCTTTCCAGATCTTCGTCTTCGGTCATCGTCCTCACCTCATATGCCTGTGTCAGGCGTTGGCGGCAATTTGCACCGGAACTGCGCAAAAGCAAAGCGTAACTGCCAAAAAAGCTACGCATTTCTGCGCTATTCTCCTAGTCTTGCAAGGCGTGCCGAGGCATGACGCTACGGCGCGGGGACATCCTTGCGGGGAGACAGCTGCGATGGGAAATCCAGACACCACCGGATTGCGCGGCGATGGCAGCGATCCCTATGCCCGGCCCGAACAGACCTTCCCGGTTCTGGACGAAGAGATGGCTGCGCGACTCGCCCGGTTCGGCACTCGCGAATCGGTGGCCGACGGCGCCTATATCTTCCGCCGCGGCGAGCGCACCGTCGATTTCTTCCTGATCTGTTCAGGCGAAATCGCGATCATCGACCATCATGATCATGGCGAGGAGAGCATCGTCCACAGCCACCGAGAGCGCCAGTTCACCGGCGAGCTCGATCTGTTCAACGACCGCAAGATCCTGGTCAGCGGGCGCGCGGTGGGCCCAGCCGAGGTGGTGCGCGTGCCGCGCGCGGATTTCCGCGCGATGATCGCCGCCGAACCCGATATCGGCGAGATCATCATGCGCGCCTTCATCCTGCGCAGGGTGGCCTTGATGCAGCATCAGCAGGGCGGGGTGACCCTGGTCGGCCCGGCGCGCAGTGCCGATACCGTGCGCATCAACGCGTTTCTCACGCGCAACGGCTATCCGCACCGCACGATCGATTCGTCGTCCGATCCCGATGCAGCGGCATTTCTGCAGGGCTTTGGTCTCGATGGCGGCGATCTGCCGGTGGTGATTTCCGAAGACCAGATCTTGCGCAACCCCAGCACCCACGAACTGGCCGATGCGCTGGGCGTGGCGGTCTCGATCGATCACGACCGGCTGCACGATGTCATCGTGGTGGGGGCAGGGCCTGCGGGCCTGGCAGCCGCGGTCTATGCCGCGTCCGAAGGGCTCGACACGCTGATCGTGGAATCGACCGCGCCGGGCGGTCAGGCGGGAACCAGCAGCAAGATCGAGAATTATCTCGGCTTTCCCACCGGCATATCCGGTCAGGCGCTGGCCGGGCGCGCGCAGGTGCAGGCGCAGAAGTTCGGCGCGCGGCTGGCGGTTTCCCGCGCCGCGACCGGGCTGGAGTGCGGCGGCGATCATTTCAGCATCGCGCTTGAGGACGGCACACGGGCCAAGGCGCGCGCCGTGGTCGCGGCGACCGGGGCACGCTATCGCAAGCTCGATCTGCCGAACTATGCGCGACTGGAAGGCGCAGGGATCTATTACGCGGCGACCGCGATGGAGGCGCAATTGTGTTCCGGCCGCCCGGTGGTGGTGGTCGGCGGCGGTAATTCGGCGGGGCAGGCAGCCGTGTTCCTCTCGCGCCATGCCGCGCATGTGCATATCCTGGTGCGCAGCCAGGGGCTGGCCGCGACGATGTCGAGCTATCTGATCGACCGTATTGAAGCCTCTGAGGCTATCACGCTCCATCCGTTCACCGAGATCACCGCGCTTGAAGGCGAGCCGCATCTCGAAAGCCTGGTCTGGCGCGACCGCAACACCGGCGAGACGACACAGGTCGAGGTCGGCGCGCTGTTCGTGATGATCGGCGCGCAGCCCTGTTCGGACTGGCTTGAAGGGTGTGCTGCGCTCGACGAAAACGGCTTCATCCTCACCGGAGACGGCTGCACGCCGTTCGAGACCAGCCGTCCTGGCCTGTTCGCGGTGGGCGATGTGCGCTCCGGCTCGGTCAAGCGCGTCGCCTCTGGCGTCGGGGAAGGCTCGGTGGTGGTGCAGGCGGTGCACGGCTTCATCGAACGCCAGAAGATCGCGGAGATGGGGTGACCTTTTTAAATCCTCTCCCAGCAAGCTGGGGGGAGGATCTAAGAGTGTCACCTGTCCCTGAAAACGGGCGCGCGTTTTTCGGTGAATGCTCGTCTCGCCTCGGCATAATCCTCGGTCATGCTGAGCATGATCTGCTGGCGGTCCTCGAGCGCCAGCGCGGCCTCGAAGCCGTTGGCATCGATGTTGCGGTTGAGCACGTCCTTGCTGAGCCTGAGGCCCATCGGGCTGGCGAGCAGCATGTCGGCGGCCAGTGCCTCGGCTCGCCCCAAGATCTCGTCAGGCCCTGCGATCTCGCTGACGAAGCCCGCCGCCAGCGCGCGCTCGGCACCGACAAAGCGGCCCGACAGGATCATCTCGCTGGCCAGCGAACTGCCTACCAGCCGTGGCAGGAAATAGCTCGACCCCATGTCGCATCCGCCCAGACCGATGCGGATATACGCCGCGTTCATCCGGAAATCGGGGGTGCAGTATCGCACGTCGCTGGCGAGCAGCAGCGACATGCCGCCGCCACAGGCCGCGCCTTGCGCGCAGGCAATGATCGGCTGCGGGCAATTGCGCATCAGCTGCATCACCGTCGCGATCGCGCGCTGGGTGCGCCAGCCGCCGTGCACCGCGCCGTCTCCCTCGCGCGGGGGCCAGCCCTTGAGGTCCAGCCCGGCGCAGAACGCACGGCCATCGGCGTTGAAGATCACCACCCGAACCTCGGGCCGGTCTGCCAGCGACCGGAAATAGTGCTGCAGCGCCAGGATCATCGGCTCGTCCATCGCATTGAGCGCCTCGGGACGGCAGAGCGTCAGCATCTCAACCTCTCCGCGCGAAGTGATCCGAATTGGGTCGGCCATGTTCTCCATCCTTAATCTGGGCGGATCTGCGTTCTCATTTTACATCGGGCGTCCGCGAATGTTGGTTAAGCAGGTTCAAACGCCGGGTGCCATCGCGTAATCGGCGCAGTCCGTTTTTGGCTCCGGCGCACCGCTGTCCACCCGCAAAGGCCCCCTGTTTCATGATGTCATCGCTCGTCCGCCGCCTCAAGGGCCGCTCTCCAGCCGAAATCATCCGGCTGATCGGGCACAATATCGCCTATTATGCCAGGGAGATGACGCCGCAGGCGCGCGCGCGCAACCGCCAGTTCCAGGCGTTCGACGAAACCTGGGGCACCGACACCTTCGCCATCCGCGAGTTGCACACGCTCGACGTCGATCCTGCGATCGCGGCGCATGCGCGGCGCTACCAGGCCAGCAACGGCACCGACATGCCGGTGTGGTTCGCGGATCTGGACGTCGATTTTGCGCGCACCGTGTTCATCGATTTCGGCTGCGGCAAGGGCAGGGCGCTGCTCCAGGCCGCGCGTTTCGGCTTTGCACGGGTCATCGGGGTGGAGTTCGCGCCCGAACTGGTCGCCATCGCGCTGCGCAACCGCGACATCATGCAGGCCAAGGGCGCACTGGCAGCGCCGGTCGATGTGGCGTGCATGGACGCGGCGCAGTTTGTCCCTCCTGTCGATGCGCCGCTGGTCTGCTATTTCTACGATCCGTTCGACGATGCGGTGATGGCGCCCGTTGCCAACCGGCTGTCCTTGCTCACCCAGCCGGTGACGATCATCTATCTCGAACCCAATTGCGTCGGCCAGTTCCGGCGCTGTGGCGGTTGGAGCGAGAGCCGCAGCGCGGGCACGTTGGTATTGCGCAACGCTGCAGCAATGGCGGGCCAGGCCTGACCCTGCAGCCACTCTGGCCGCAGCCTTGACGCTGGTGGCAATCGGCTTGCGAGAAGGTGGTTCTACTTGCGTTTCCCGCGCCTTGCTGCTTAGTCTCGCGCAGGAAGCGGGGGTTCCCGACATCGGCCAGCTGCGTAGAATCCGGACCGGAAACATGCATGGTTGTACGATCGTCCGATATCCATGGCGTCGTGATCGGCTGGGTTGCCGGTTCATGACAACGTGGAAGCGGATAGCAGGGGCTTCAATCCGACTTTCCGAGATGGGGTCGCACCCTCTCATTTCCCTTCGGGGAGTTGGACGTTGCACCCCGCATGGATTTTCAGCGGATTTTGACATGGGCCGGGATTCTGGCCTCCAGCCGCAAGGCGGTATCGCACAGCTGCACCGCCGGTGCACTGGCAGTCGCGTTGATGTGGCCGACACTGGCTGCCGGCCAGACCTTGCCGGGATCGGTGCGGCCGCCTGCCGGTACGTTCGAGCGCGAGAACCGCGCCGCCGACGTGCCGCTCTCGACGCCCCGCACCCCGTTCACCATCGATCGTCCGCGCACCGATCCCAGCGCGGTGGACGATAGCGCCAAGGTCCGGGTCAACCGCTTCCGCATCATCGGCTTCGATGCCATCTCCGAAGACCGGCTGCAGGCGCCGCTCGCGCCGTTCCTGGGCCAGGAACTGACGCTCGCCGACATCTATCGCGCGGCGGACCTGCTCACCCGGGTCTATGCCGAGGCAGGCTATGCGTTGTCGTTCGCATTGGTGCCCGCGCAGGACGTGGCCGATGGCGTCGTGGTGCTGCAGGTGGTCGAGGGCAGCGTCGATGCCATCGAAATCCAGCTGAAATCGGGCGCGGGTCTGGTTGGCCAGACGCGGCTGACCGACATGATCCGCCGCCGCTTCACGCCGCTGATCAAGCGCGGCCCGGTGATGGTGGACGAGCTGGAACGCGCGATCCTGACCAGCGGCGATCTGGGCGGCATGGATGTGTCGGTGGTGGTGCGCCCGTCCGAAACCACGCCCGGCGCGGCCAACCTGCTGGTGGTGGTCGATCTCGATCCGGTGGTGCTCGAGGCGCAGTTCGACAACCGCATCCGCGACAATCTGGGCGAGCGGCGCTATCGCGCGGGGATCACCGCCAATTCGCTGCTGGTCCCCGGCGACCAGCTGCTGCTCGATGCACGCGCGACGCTGCCGACCGACGGCTTCATCTCCGGCTTTGCCCAGTACAGCGCGCCTATCACCGATGACGGGCTGACCGGGACCCTGTCCTATTCGCGCGCCCGGTCGCGCGCGGTGCGCGGCTTCCTGTCGATCCTCCAGTTCGAGGGCGAGGAAGAGGTGTTCCGCGCCGGGCTCAGCTATCCGCTGCGCCGCACGCGCAACTCCAGCCTGATCGTCGGGCTGGAAGGCACCGCGATCAACTCCGACAGCGGCATCTTCGGCATCACGTTGATCGACGACCGCAGCCGCTTCTACGAGCTGTATGGCAGCTATGACTGGGCGGGCACCGACGGCACCACCGGGCTGGTACGTCTGGGGCTGAGCCAAGGGATCGACGGGCTTGGCGCCACCGGCCGGTTCAACCCCCTGCGCAGCCGTACCCAGGGCGATCCGGAATTCACCGCTGCGACCGCATCTTTGGTGTGGAACGCGCCGCTGGTCGGGACTGCCCGCGTTCGGGTGACAGCAGAGGCGCAGATGGCGCTGCACGGTGGTGCCGCAGCTTCACGCGAGTGCAATTATGGCGGCGACAGGTTCGGCCGCGCCTATGATTATGGCGCAGCCGGCGGCGACCATTGCGTCAATGTCGCGATGGAGCTCAACGACCGGCTGACGCTCGGGCCGGTGACGGTGCAGCCCTTCGTGTTCGTCGATGCCGGCATCTTGCGGCAGCGCGGACGTCTCGATTTTGCCGAGCTGCGAGTCACCGAATTGTGGTCGGCAGGCGGCGGGGCGCGCATCGCGCTGCCTTACGGACTGTTCGGCGAGGTCTATTCGGCCTGGCCGGGCAAGTCACGCTTCACGCCCGATGGCAGCAGCGATCCACGCATCTTCTTCTCGATCGGGGCCACACGATGACTATCATCCGCACCCCCGAACAACGCGCACGCCATTGGGCCAACTGGCAGATCGCGCTGCGCACCGGGGTCGCGGGGCTTGCCATCGTCACCACACAGACTGCGCTTGCCAACCCCAGCGGTGGCAATGTCGTGGCGGGCAATGCCACGATCAATGGCCAGGGCACCGACCGGGTGCGGATCGACCAGTCGAGCGACCGGGTCATCATCAACTGGGACAATTTCTCGATCGGCAGCGGCCAAGGCGTCGATTTCCGCCAGCCGGGCGCGCGCTCGATTGCGTTGAACCGCGTCACCGGGCCCGAGATCAGCCAGATCATGGGCGAGCTCACCGCCAACGGTCAGGTCTATCTGATCAACGGCAACGGCATCGTCTTCGGCAAGGATGCCAGGGTCGATGTCGCAGGGCTGGTCGCGACCAGTGCGGACATCGGCAACGCTGCCTTCATGGCGGGCGGTACGCTGCGTTTCGGGACCCCGGGCCGCTTGGGCGCAAGGGTCATCAACCATGGCACAATCACCGTGCGCGATGCCGGGGTTGCCGCGTTCGTAGCCCCCCAGGTCGCCAATCATGGCATCATCACCGCGCACATGGGCAAGATCGCCTTTGGCGGCGCGCAGGCGTTCACGCTCGATCTGCACGGCGACAACCTGATCCGCTTCCAGGTCGGCGATGCAGTCACCCGTCTCGACGACAAGGGCGCGCTGGTCGATATCGGCGGCGTGGTCGATGCCCGTGGCGGATCGTTGCTGATCACCGCATCCGCGGCCCGCGATCTGGTCAACCAGTCGGTGCGTATCGGAACGCCGCAGGCCGCGAGCATGGAGGTCGGCGCCGACGGCAAGGTTTCGCTGGTCGCAGCAAAGATGACGATCACCGCGCCGGGCGATGTGCAGGTCGGCAGGAATGTCGCCATGGACCTGTCATCCGCCACCAATGCGGTGGTCACAGGCGCTCGCCCGGCCAAGGGCAGCGCAACCAGCAATATCGGCTGGGCCAATGTGATCGATGGCGACGCGAGCGCTGCGCCCGGCACGGCGATGGCCGCGAGCGGAACCGGCGGCACGCTGACGATCACCGCCGCGCGCACCATCCTCGATGGCACGATCAACCTGGATGGCGGCAAGGCCGGCGGCACCGCGCACATCACCGGCAGCGAATTCCTGTCGTTCGGCTCGATCCTGTCGGCCAGCGGCGCCGAAGCGGGCGGCAACATCCACCTCGATGCCGGCGGTTTCTCGCTCGCCGGGCGGATCACGGTCAATGCCGGGCTCGGCAAGGGCGGCAATGTCGATATCCACACCACCCGTCGCGCGATTGACACCGGCGATGCCTTCATCGATGCCAGCGGCCTGCACGGCGGCACCATCCGCTACACATCGGACCAGCAGATCATCTCCTCGGGCAAGTTCCGCGCCTCGGGCAGCCATGGTTTTGGCGGATCGATCGATGTCAGTGCGCCCCGGCTCGATCTGTTCTCGGCGCAATTCTACGCGCAGGGCGGCATCCGCGGCGGCCGAGTGCGGCTGGGCGGCGAGTTCCAGGGCGGCAAGGGCCTGAGCGCCGACGAGCTTCCCAACGCGCGCACGCTGGTGGCAACAGATGCGGTGACCATCGACGTGTCGGCGATCGGCATGCGCGGCAATGCGGGCGAGATCGTTGTCTGGTCGGACGAAAAGACCACCTTCCTCGGCTCGGCGATCGCACGCGGCGGCATGGTCGGCGGCGTGGGCGGGCAGATCGAGATCTCCGGCAAGGAGACGCTCGTCTATCGCGGCACGGTGGAAACCGCGCGGGATGGCCAGCGCGGCGGCAAGCTGCTGCTCGATCCCAAGAACATCATCATCGCCGATGGCAGCAATGCGCCCAGCCAGTACGGGCTGGTGCTGCAGGCGTTTGCCAGCAGCTTCCCGGGTCCGGTCGCGCCCTTGCCGGGGGTTGATTTCGGCGATCTGTTCGGTTTTGGCGTTTCGCTGGATGGTGACCGGCTGGCGGTCGGCGCACCGGGCGATGATGGCGCCGATGGCAGTCTCACCAATGTCGGCGCGGTGTATCTGTTCACCTTTGCCGATACCAGCTTTGCTGCGCCGGTGCTGAGCGCTGTGGTCGGTTCGGGCTATACGGGCGGCAGGAACCTCTCGGTAGGCGGGCTTGAAGCCGGCGACCAGTTCGGCTTTTCGGTTTCGCTGACTGGTACGCGTCTCGCAGTAGGTGCGCCGTTCGATGATGGTTTGAACAACGCCGCGCCGGATTCGGGCGCTGTCTACCTCTTCAGCTTCCTCGACCTTGCCTTCAACGCGAGCAGTACGCTCGGCGTGCTGGGCGCTGGCTATGGCGGCACTGCAAGCCTCGATGTTGTCAATGTGGAGGCGGGCGACCGTTTCGGAACGAGCGTTTCGCTTGATCGCGTCGGTAATCGGCTGGCGGTGGGGGCCAGCCATGATGATGGCGGTTCGAACACGGCGACGGATTCGGGCGCGGTCTATCTGTTCAGCTTCACCGATGCCCAGTTCAGCGACCCGGCGGTCGAATCGATCATCGGCTTCAACTATTCGGGCGGCAAGAACCTGTCGGTCGGGCAACTCGTGACGGACGACCTGTTCGGCTATTCGGTGTCGCTTGAAGGCACGCAGCTGGCGATTGGTGCGCCGGGCGATGATGGCGACAGCGGCAGCGCAACCGATGCCGGTGCGGTGTATCTCGTCAGCTTTGCCGATGCGGCGTTCAACTCTCCCCTGGTCGAGGGCATCATCGGCTCAGGCTATCTGGGGAGCAAGGATTTCAACGTCCCCGGCTTTTCGGAGGACCGTCTGGGCGATTCGGTCTCGCTCAACGGCAATCGCCTTGCGGTAGGCGCACCCTTTAACGATGGGGTCTCCGCCGGACTGTTCAACAACGGCGCGGTCTATCTGTTCACCTTTGCCGATACCAGTTTTTCGAGCCCAGGCCTTGCGGCCATCATCGGCGGGGACCATGGCAGTCTGGGTGGCCGAAACCTCAGCATTCCCCAGCTGAGCTTCAACGACAACTTCGGCAAGGTTTCGCTGGATGGCAATCGCCTCGTTGTCGGTGCGCCCAGGGACGAGGGACGCAACAACAATCTCGGCAATGCAGGCGCGGCATATCTTTTCACCTTCGAGGACGATGCGTTCAACACCGGCCGTCAGGTCGGAATTCTCGGCGCAGGCTATTTCGATTTCAGCGGCCTCTCGCTGCTCGGCACCGGGCTGGAAGAGCAGGACAATTTCGGCACCGCGGTGTCGCTCGACGGCAGCCGGCTGGCGGTGGGTGCGCGGTTCGATGATGGCGCGGGCAACGCCAGGATCGATTCCGGTGCGGTCTATCTCTTCACCTTCGGCGATGCGCAGTTCAGCGCGCCGGTGCTGCAGTCGATCATCGGATCGGGCTATTCCGGCGGCAAGAACATCTCGGTCGGGAGGCTCGAAGCCGACGACCTGTTCGGCAGCTCGGTCTCGCTCGATGGCTTGCGTCTTGCAGTCGGCGCGATCGGCGATGATGGCACCACGATCTTTCAGGGCGATGCCGGCGCGGTCTATCTGTTCACCTTCGAGGATGCATCGTTCACCGGCGGCGGATTGGCGCGGCTGCTCAACTTCGAAAGTTTCTCGGGCGGCGGCATCAACGCCTCCAGCTCGTTTTTTGGCAGCGCGGTAGCGCTCGACGGCAATGTCATCGCGGTGGGCGCGCAGGGCGACCCCGGCTTTGGCGGCTTTGATTTCGAAGCGGGCGCTGTCCATATCTTCGATCTGGGCGACCCGATGTTTGCCGCCACACCGCAGCTGCTGACAACGCTCGGGCAATCCTACAGCTCGGGTGCCGGGGTCAGTGTCGTCGGTCTTGAGGCCGGCGACCGGTTCGGCACGGCGGTGTCGCTCGATGGATTGCGGCTGGCGGTGGGTGCGCCAAACGACGCTGGCGCCTTGACCCCGATCACCAACGCCGGTGCGGTCTATCTCTTCACCTTCACGTTGAGCGACTATAGCGACGCGACGCTCGCAGCCACGCTGGGCACCGGCTACACCGGTGGCAACAACTTCGATACCGGCAGCGGTCCGCTTGAATTCTTCGGACAGTCGGTCGCGCTGCAGGGGCTGCAGTTGGCGGTCGGGGCAATCGGCGATGCGGGCGCAAGCGGCCTGGAGCCGGGCAGCGGCGCGGTGTATCTGTTCAGCTTTGCCGACAGCGCCTTTACCAATCCGGTCGAGGAGGGTCGGATCGGTGCGGGCTATCTCGGGTCCAAGGATTATTCGCTCAACCTGAGCGATTCCGATGGCGGCTTCTTCTTCGGCAGCGCGGTTTCGCTCGATAGCGGGCGTCTGGTCGTGGGGGCGGCCACCAGCAGCGGGCGCAACAGCAGCGCGGCCGGTTCCGGCGCCGTCTATCTGTTCACGTTCGGCGACCCGGCCAGTTTCTTCGACGCCCGGCTAGTCGACGTCCTGGGCTCGGGCTATCAGGGGTTCAGCAATTACACGGTCCCCGGGCTCAGCGATGGCACTATCCATCAGTTCGGCACATCGGTCGCGCTGGATGGCCTGCGGCTCGCGGTGGGCTCGGCAGAAACTCCCGACACCACAGGGGGGCTCAATACCGGCGCCGTCTATCTTTTCAGCTTTGCCGATGACGCATTCGGCGCACCCTTGCTCGAAGGAATCATCGGGCTGGGCTATAGCGGCGGCAAGAACGTGTCTGTCGCCACGCTCGATTCTGGCGACCGCTTTGGTGAAGCAGTCTCGCTGCGCGGCAATCGGCTCGCGGTCGGGGCCTCGCTCGACGATGGAGTCAGCAACACCGTGACCGATGCCGGTGCGGTCTATCTGTTCACCTTTGCCGATGCCCTTTTCAGCGGTGGCACCCTGCAGGCCACCATCGGCGCCGACTATGTCGGCGGCAACAACCTCAGCCCCGCCAATATCAACACCGGCGACAGTTTTGGCGCGTCGGTTTCGCTCGACGGCACGCGGCTGGCGGTCGGCGCTCCCCAGGATGGCGGCGACGACGATCCGTTTACCAATGTCGGTGCGGTCTATCTGTTCACCTTTGCCGACACCCAGTTCACCGGCGGCGCGCTCGCGGCGATTGTCGGATCGGGCTATGGGGGCGGCAACAATCTGTCGATCGGCGCGCTTGCCGGCGGAAACCAGGATCGCTTTGGCAGCGGCGTGGCCCTGCAGGGCACGCGGTTGCTTGTCGGCACCCCCGGCGATGATGGCAACGCCAATTCGCTGGGCGATTCAGGCGCGGTCTATGTCATCGATTTCGCCACCACGGCATTCACCGGCGGGACGGTATCCGCGCTGATAGGCAGCGGCTATACCGGCGGTACCAATGTCGATGTCACCGCACTGTCCCTGGGTGACCGCTTCGGCAGTTCGGTCGCCATCGATGGCCAGAAGATCGCCGTGGGCGCCGTTCTGGACAATGGCGCAGGCGGCGCAGTGCCGCTCAGCGGCGCGGCCTATCTGTTCACCGATATCGCGGGGACTTACACCCTCGCGCAGCGGATCGGCGCGGGATACACCGGGGCGGGCAATCTGTCGCTGGGCGGGCTGGATGGCGAGGACCGGTTCGGCAGCGGCGTAGCGCTCAGCGGCAATCGCCTGGTGGTGGGCGCACCCGAAGATTCCGGGGTGTTCAATACCTCCGGCGGACTGGGCGCGGTGTATCTCTTCACCTTCTCGGACGATGCCTTCAACAATCTGGCGCTCGCAGGCACGGTGGGTGTCGGGTACGGCCCGCAGCAGAACCTGTCCGTAGGCCAGGCCACTGATGCCGAATTTGGCAGTGCCGTTGCGCTATCGGGCACCCGGCTGGCGATCGGCTCGCCCTTCGATCGCGGCTTCAGCGGCGATTCGCTGGGTCTGGGGGCGGTATTCCTGGTCACCTTCAACGATGAATTCTTCTCGGCACCGCAGCTGCGCGGGATCATTGGCGAGGGCTATACCGGCGCGGGCAACTTCGACGTCAGCGTGCTGGACATGGAAGATTCCTTCGGCAGCGCGCTGGCCATCGATGGCCTTCGCCTGGCCATCGGCGCGCCACTCGACGATGGCTTCAACAACGCCACCACCGATTCAGGTGCGGTCTATCTGTTCACCTTCGCCAACACCGCGTTCGGCTCGCCTGTGCTCGAAGCGCGCATGGGCGCGGGCTATACCGGGTTCAAGAACGTCGATGTTGCCGGCCTTGAAGCCGGCGACCAGTTCGGCTCGAGCGTCACCCTGCGGGGCAACCAGCTTGCCGTCGGCGCGCAGGCGGACGATGGCTTCAACAACCTCGCCAGTGATTCCGGCGCGGCCTATCTCTTCACCTTCACCTCGTCGATTTTCAACAACGGCACGCTCGAGGGCATCGGCGGCGTCGGATATACGGGCGGCAAGAATTTCTCGGTGGCCGGGCTTGCCGCGGGAGACTTTTTCGGCAGCGCTCTGGCCTTCACCGATTCAGGCGAGGGGCTGGCGATCGGCGCCTCTCAGGACGATGGCGACGGCGACAGCAATGGCAATTCCGGCGCAGTCTATCTGTTCGACTTTGCCGACACGGTTTTCTCCAGTGCATTGCAGCTGGCCACGATCGGCTCCGGATACAGCGGCCCCAACGACCTTTCCATCGCGACGCTGGGAACCAACGCCAATTTCGGAGCGGCTCTCGCCGTGTCCGGCAGCAAGCTGGTGGTCGGAACGCCAGGCGATTTCGGGGTGTCGGGCGGGGGCGTCGATGTGGGTGCCGCCTATCTCTTCACCTTCACCACCCCCGACCTGGATGGCGCAAGCCTTTCGGGGAGGATTACCGCCGGATCGATCGATGCCAGCAACCTGTTGATCGACGGGCTGAACACCGATGGAAACCGTCTGGGCAGCAGCGTTGCGCTCGACGGCAACCGGATGGTGCTCGGCGCTGCCGGCAACGCTGGCAATATCAGTACCCCGTCGGCTGGGGCGGTCTATCTGTTTACCTTCAGCGACGATGTGTACAACGACCTTGTCCAGGCCGGCACCCTGGGCTCAGGCTACGCCATGGGGCGGCCCGCTTCGCTCGCCGCGCAGGGCATCGGACCCGAGGAGCGGTTCGGCGCGGCAGTCTCGCTCGACGGGCTGCGGCTGGCGATCGGCGCGTCCGATGATAATGGAGCCTCCAGCCTCAAGCCACTCTCGGGCGCGGTCTATCTGCTCAGCTTCGCCGATCTCGCGTTCGGTGCGCCTGTGCTCGAAGCGGTCATCGGCAGCGGCTATGGCGGCGGCAAGAACCTCTCTGTCGCAGGCCTTGACGCCAGCGACTTTTTCGGCAGCGCGGTATCGTTGCGGGGCACGCAGCTGGCCGTGGGCGCAAGCGGTGACGATGGCGCTGCCAACAGCGCAGCCGATGCCGGCGCGGTGTATCTGTTCTCGTTTGCCGACCTCGCCTTTGGCGGTGCCGAGCAACGCTCCATCCTGGGTCAGGGTTATGCCGGCGGCAGCAATCTGGGCGTGGCAGGACTTGCGGCGGGTGACGGCTTTGGTTCATCGCTGTCGCTCGACCAGCAGCTCGGACGTTTCCGGCTTGCCGTCGGGGCACCGAACGATGACGGCCAAATCGATGATCGTGCAGATATCGGCGCGATCTATGTGTTCAGTTTCGTCGATGATCTGTTCAACGCGCCCGCCGTTGCGGTGCGGATCGGCCGGTACAGCACTGGCCTGGATGTCGATATCTCGGGTGGCGACCAGGGGTTGAGGCCTGGCGACAATTTCGGTTCCGCCGTCGGCTTGAGCGGCCTGCGGTTGGCCGGCGGCGCTGCGGGCAACAATGGTTTAGGCAACGCCGCTGCAGACAGCGGCGCGGTATATCTGCTGACATTCGCCGATGCCGATTTTGGCGGGGTCAATCTTCGAGGCATCATCGGCCGGGACTATGATACGCCGGGAAGCGCATTCAACATCGCGACGCTGGACACCTTCGACGGGTTCGGCGGCGCATTGTCGCTCGACGGCAATCGACTGGCCGTCGGCGCGCGGGGCGATGACGGCTTCACCAATGGTCTGCCCGATCCGGGGGCGGTGTATCTGTTCAGCTTTGCCGATGGGTCGTTCGGCGGAGCTGTGCGCGAGGCGACGATCGGCTCCGGCTACACCGGTGGCAAGACCATCGCTGTCCCGTTGGATGCATTCGATCTGTTCGGCACCTCGGTCTCGCTGGACGGCAACCGGATGGCCGTGGGCACGCGTCAGGATGACGGGCCGGGCAACACGCAGACCGATACCGGCGCGGTGTATCTGTTCACGTTCGATGACGCGCAATTTGGCGGTGGCCTGCTGAAGGGCTCCATCGGTGCAGGCTATCGCTCGTCCGTCGGGCTGGATCTGGCAGCGTCCGTTACGCCCACGGTCGTGCAGGTCGGCAGCGGCGATAGTTTCGGCACAGCCGTGTCGCTCGACGGCAACCGGCTGGCGATCGGCGCGCCGGATGATGACGGATCGATCGATGGGCTAGGCGATTCCGGTGCGGTCTATCTGTTCACCTTTGCCGATGCCAATTTTGGCGGCGCCACGCTGCAGGCCACCATCGGCCATGGCTATGTCGGCGGCAAGAACCTGTGGCCGACCGAAATCGGCGCGGGCGACCAGTTCGGCTTTGCGGTGTCGCTCGATGGCAACCGGCTCGCAGTGGGAGCCCCGCGCGATGATGGTGCCTCTGATGCCCAGTCGAATGCGGGCGCGGTCTATCTGTTCAGTTTTACCGATCCGCAGTTCGGCGGTGGGTTACTGGAGGGAATTGCGGGTATAGGCTACACGGGCGGCAAGAACCTGTCCGTCGCCGATCTGGAGGCTGACGACCGTTTCGGTAGCTCGGTGTCGCTGGATGGCAACCGGATGGCGGTCGGAGCGATCGGTGACGATGGTTCGCTCAACCCCCCGACCTCCGGGCGTGAAATCGGGGCGGTGTATCTGTTTTCGTTCGCCGGGGCCGAGTTCCAGTCTGGCTCCCTGCAGGCCATTTTTGGCCTAGGCTTTGAGGGCGTCGTCAACGATCGCGATATTCTGCTGGACGACGGAGACGCATTCGGCTGGTCCGTCTCGCTGGATGGCACCCGACTGGCTGTCGGCGCGAGGGGTGATGATGGTAACTCAAACGGCCTGTCCGATTCTGGCGCTGTCTATCTTTTCACGTTCGATGATCTGGATTTCAATGGTGGCCTGCAGCGCGGCATCGTGGGCGCAAGCTATAGCGGGCCGGGCGATGTCGATACGGTGCTGACGCCGTTCGGTTTTGCGAGTGGCAGCTTCTTCGGCACGTCGGTGTCGCTCGATGGCAACCGGCTGGCCATCGGCGGGCCTGGAATAAACAGCGGCGCAAGCAGCCCTCCCAATTCTGGCGCGGTCTATCTGCTGACTTTCACCGACAGCATTTTCGGTGGCGGAAGTATTGCCGAAATCCTTGCCAGGGGGGCGGATAATTTCGGCGCGAACCTCGATTTCGATGTCGAGCTGGAGGATGCCGATGCGTTCGGCACTTCGGTGTCACTGGACGGCAACCGGCTGGTTGTTGGCGCCAGGGGCGACGATGGCTTCGGCAACGGCGCAGCGTCGACCGATTCTGGCGCGGTCTATCTGTTCACCTTTGCCGATACCGATTTCAGCGGTGCGCAGCTGCGCGGTACCATCGGCGCGGGCTATACCCGCGGTCTGGGCACGCCGGTTGCAGGGGTCGGGGAGTTCGACGCATTCGGCACCTCGGTTTCGCTCGACGGCCAGCGGCTGGCCATCGGCGTTCCGGGCGATGCCGGTTTTGGCAACAGCCTGACCGAATCGGGCGCGGTCTACCTCTTCACGTTCGTGACAACAGATTTCGAGTTCCCCATCCTCGAAGGTGTCATCGGCAGCGACTATACCGGCGGCAAGAACCTTTCGGTTCCGGAATTGCGTGCCGGGGCGCGGTTTGGCAGCTCTGTTTCGCTGTCGAACCTCACGCTGGCTGTCGGCGCCACCGGCGACCGCGGCTTCGACGACGATGCCCCTGGCGCAGGCGCGGTCTACCTGTTCGGCTTCGACGACGACACCTTCAATGCCCCCTCCCAGCTCGCGATCATCGGCAAGGACTATGCTCTCGGGGCGAATTTCAACCTCGCGCTCGACAATGACGACCTTTTCGGCTGGTCGGTATCGCTCGACAGCGACCGGCTGGCCGTCGGCGCGACCGGCGATGACGGGGACGCCAACGGCACGCAGGAAACAGGTGCGGTCTATCTGTTCGATGTGGCGGCCGGTGTGCCCGGTCTCATCGGGACTATCGGACGCGGATATACCCTCGGCGCGAACGTCGATACCAGTGCCTTTGCTGGCGTGGGTGATTCCCTCGGCAGTGCGGTCGCGCTCAATGGCACCCGGCTGGCGGTCGGTGCCTTCTTCGAAGACGGTTCCGGAGATTCTGCCAATATGGCAGGCGCAGTCTATCTGTTCACTTTTGCCGATACGGCCTTTGACGGCGGTACGCTGGCAGGCACGATCGGTGTTGGCTATGACCTGACCCTTCCCACCTCGACCGCCAATGAACTTCTGGGAAGCGCGCTCTCGCTCGAGGGCAACGTGCTGGCGATCGGCGCTTATGGGGACTCAGGGTTTGCGGACGATCGACCTCAAGCCGGCGCGGTGTATCTGATCAGCTTTGCCGATGCGGCTTTTGCCAATCCGTCGCTGTCGGCCATCTTCGGGCGGGGCTATACCGGGGGCAGCAACGTTGCGGTTGCGGGTCTGGATGCCAACGACCTTTTCGGCAACGGCGTATCGATGAATGCCGGGCGGCTGGTGGTTGGCGCGTCGGGGGATGATGGCCCGGAAAATCAGATCATCAATTCCGGCGCGGTCTATTTCTTCGACCTCGACGGGGTCTCGCCCGATGCACTCGGCCTCGGGTTCGGCGATACGCCGGGCGCGGATGTCACGATCACCCCCACCGCGCTGGTCGACATCCTGGCGGGCGGCACCGCAGTCGAGCTGCAGGCCAACAACGACATCACCGTCGGCAGCGCGATCCTGGTCAGCGCAGGCGGGGCGGGGGGCAACCTGACCTTCCGCGCAGGCCGCTCGATCCTGATCAATGCCGGGATCACCACCGATGGCGGCAATTTCACCGCCGTCGCCAATGAATTCCTCTCGGGCGGCGTGGTCGATGGCTTCCGCGATCCAGGCGATGCAGTCATCACCTTCGGCCCGGGCGCATTCATCGATGCAGGCTCGGGTTTTGCGAGCCTCCGGATTGTTGCCGGTGACGACAAGTCGTTCTTCGACAGCGGCGCGATGACCATCGGGTCGATTACCGCGAGCAGCATCGTCCTGCAGAACCTGGGCGTCACCGGCAATCGCGCGGTCACCCTGGATGCAGACGCCCTGCTCACCGCTAGCGCCACTGGTGATGCGGTGCTGATCGAGAGCGACATCTTTACCAACAGCGCAGGCGCGGGGGTCTTCAACCTGACCGGCGGCGGTCGTTTCCTGATCTATTCCAACGATTATGATGTCATCGACCGCGGCGGGCTTGTCGGGAACAACCTCTACAACAACGTCTCGCCGAGCGGTTTCGCGGGCAACCTGTTCATCTTCGCGCGCCAGCCGGTGCTGACCTTCACCGCCGACGATGCCACGCGCACATACGGCCAGGCGCCTCCCGGTTACTCCTTCAGTTTCAGCGGGCTGGTGAACGGCGACAGCGATACCTATGCGTTTTCAGGTGCGCCGAACCTTTTCGACACCCTTTCTGCGGGCAGCGGCGCCGGGATCGACACGATCTTCATCGATCAGGGCACATTGTTGTCCGATGTCGGCTACGACTTCGACTTCGTCAACGGCGCGCTGACCACGCTGCGCGCGCTGCTGACCGTGACCGCCAACGACGCCACCCGCACCTATGGCGATTCCAACCCCATGTTCACCGCGAGCTTCTCGGGCTTCGTCAACGGCGACGATGCCTCGGTGGTTTCCGGGCTGAACTTCACCACCCTGGCGGACGAATTCTCCGACGTCGGCACCTACAGCATTTCGCCGTTCGAGGCCTTTGCTGCCAATTACGATTTCGATTACATCCCCGGTACGCTGACGATCACCAAGGCGCTGCTCACCGTGACGGCGGACAGCGCCACCCGCGGATATGGCCTCGCCAACCCCGCGTTCACGGGCAGCATTACCGGCTTCCGCAACAGCGACGACGACAGCGTGATCTCGGGGCTGGTATACGGAAGCGCCGCCACGATCACGTCGAACGTCGGAAGCTTCGCGATCACCGGATCGGGTGCGAGCGCGACGAACTACGACTTCAGCTATGTTCCGGGCACCCTCACCATTACCCGCGCCCTGCTGACGGTGACCGCGGACAACGCCACGCGCGAATATGGTCTCGCGAATCCGACGTTCACCGGCAGCATCACCGGGTTCCGCAATAGCGACACAGCCAGCGTCGTCAGCGGCCTGACCTTTGGGAGCACGGCTGTGCTCAACTCGGGTATCGGCACGTACAGCATCATTGGCTCGGGCGCGACATCGACCAATTACAACTTCAGCTATGTGCCCGGCACGCTGACCATCACGCGGGCCTTGCTCACCGTTACGGCCAATGATGCAAGCCGCGAGTATGGGCTCGCCAACCCGACGTTCACCGGATCGATCAGCGGCCTGCGCGCTGGCGATACCGCGAGCGTGGTCAGCGGGCTCGTCTACGGGACAACGGCAACGGTCGCCTCGAACGTCGGAACGTTCGCGATCACGGCCTCGGGCGGAGCTGCGGCGAACTACGATTTCTCTTACGTTCCGGGCACGCTGACCATCACGCGTGCGCTGCTCACTGTCACTGCCAATGACGCGACCCGCGAGTACGGCCTCGCGAACCCCACGTTCACCGGCAACATCACCGGCTTTCGCAACTCCGACACCGCCAGCGTGGTTTCGGGCCTCGTCTACGGCAGCGCAGCGACGATCGCCTCGAACGTCGGAACGTTCGCGATCACCGGATCCGGTGCGAGCGCGACGAACTATGACTTCGCCTATGTGCCCGGCACGCTGACGATCACGCGCGCACTGCTGACAGTCACCGCCAACGACGCAACGCGCGAGTACGGCCTGGCCGATCCTGCGTTCACGGGATCGATCACAGGCTTCCGCAACGGCGATACGGCCAGCGTGATCTCGGGCCTGACCTATGGCAGCACCGCGGTGCTCAACTCGGGCATCGGCACGTACAGCATCATTGGCTCGGGCGCGACATCGACCAATTACAACTTCAGCTACGTGCCCGGTACCCTGACCATCACGCGCGCCCTGCTCACGGTCACCGCCAACGACGCGACCCGCGAGTATGGGCTGGCCAATCCGACGTTCACCGGCTCGATCAGCGGCCTGCACGCGGGGGATACAGCGAGCGTGGTGAGTGGGCTGGTCTACGGGACAACGGCAACGGTCGCCTCGAACGTCGGAACGTTCGCAATCACGGCCTCGGGCGGAGCTGCGGCGAACTACGATTTCTCTTACGTTCCGGGCACGCTGACCATCACGCGTGCGCTGCTCACTGTCACCGCGAATGATGCGACCCGCGAGTACGGCCTCGCGAACCCCACGTTCACCGGCAACATCATCGGCTTCCGCAACTCCGACACCGCCAGCGTCGTATCCGGCCTCGTTTACGGCAGCGCCGCCACGATCGCCTCCAACGTGGGAACGTTCGCGATTACCGGCTCGGGTGCCACCGCGACCAATTACGACTTCTCGTACGTTCCGGGCACGCTGACGATCACCCGCGCGCTGCTGACAGTCACCGCCAACGACGCAACGCGGGAGTATGGCCTCGCGAACCCGGCCTTTACCGGCAGCATCTCTGGCTTCCGCAACGGCGATACTGCCAGCGTGATCTCGGGCCTGACCTATGGCAGCACCGCGGTGCTCAACTCGGGGATCGGCACGTACAGCATCGCTGGTTCAGGCGCGACATCGACCAATTACAACTTCAGCTACGTGCCCGGCACGCTGACCATCACGCGCGCCCTGCTCACGGTCACCGCCAACGACGCGACGCGCGAGTATGGCCTGGCCAATCCCACGTTTACCGGCTCGATCAGCGGCCTGCGCGCTGGCGACACCGCGAGCGTGGTTAGCGGGCTCGTTTACGGCACCACCGCAACCGTCGCCTCCAATGTCGGCACGTTCGCGATCACCGCCTCGGGCGGCGCTGCGGCGAACTACGACTTCTCGTATGTTCCGGGAACGCTCACGATCACCCGCGCCCTGCTCACCGTCACGGCCAATGATGCGACCCGCGAATACGGCCTCGCGAACCCCACGTTCACCGGCAACATCACCGGCTTCCGCAACTCCGACACCGCCAGCGTCGTATCCGGCCTCGTCTACGGCAGCGCAGCGACGATCGCCTCCAACGTCGGGACGTTCGCGATTACCGGCTCGGGTGCCACCGCGACCAATTACGACTTCTCGTACGTTCCGGGCACGCTGACGATCACCCGCGCGCTGCTGACAGTCACCGCCAACGACGCGACGCGCGAATATGGTCTCGCGAACCCGGCCTTTACCGGCAGCATCTCTGGCTTCCGCAACGGCGATACTGCCAGCGTGATCTCGGGCCTGACCTATGGCAGCACCGCGGTGCTCAACTCGGGGATCGGCACGTACAGCATCGCTGGTTCAGGCGCGACATCGACCAATTACAACTTCAGCTACGTGCCCGGCACGCTGACCATCACGCGCGCCCTGCTCACGGTCACCGCCAACGACGCGACGCGCGAGTATGGCCTGGCCAATCCCACGTTTACCGGCTCGATCAGCGGCTTGCGCGCAGGCGATACCGCGAGCGTGGTTAGCGGGCTCGTTTACGGCACCACCGCAACCGTCGCCTCCAATGTCGGCACGTTCGCGATCACCGCCTCGGGCGGCGCTGCGGCGAACTACGATTTCAGTTATGTGCCGGGCACGCTGACCATCACGCGTGCGCTGCTCACTGTCACTGCCAATGACGCGACCCGCGAATACGGCCTCGCGAACCCAACGTTTACCGGCAACATCACCGGCTTCCGCAACTCCGACACCGCCAGCGTCGTATCCGGTCTCGTCTACGGCAGCGCCGCCACGATCGCGTCGAACGTCGGAACGTTCGCGATCACCGGCAGTGGCGCCACCGCGACGAACTACGACTTCTCCTACGTACCCGGCACGCTGACGATCACGCGCGCCTTGCTCACCGTCACCGCGAATGATGCGACCCGCGAGTATGGCCTGGCTGATCCTGCCTTTACCGGCAGCATAACCGGCTTCCGCAATGGCGACACGGCCAGCGTGATCTCGGGCCTGACCTATGGCAGCACGGCCGTGCTGAACTCGGGGATCGGCACGTACAGCATCGCTGGTTCAGGCGCGACATCGACCAATTACGATTTCAGCTATGTGCCCGGCACGCTGACCATCACGCGGGCCTTGCTCACCGTTACGGCCAATGATGCAAGCCGCGAGTATGGGCTCGCCAACCCGACGTTCACCGGATCGATCAGCGGCCTGCGCGCGGGGGATACCGCGAGCGTTGTCAGCGGGCTCGTTTACGGCACTACGGCGACAACCGCCTCCAACGTCGGAACGTTCGCGATCACGGCCTCGGGCGGCGCAGCGAGCAACTACGACTTCTCGTATGTTCCGGGTACGCTCACGATTACCCGCGCCCTGCTCACCGTCGCCGCAAATGATGCGACGCGCGAGTACGGCCTCGCCAACCCCACGTTCACCGGCAACATCACCGGCTTCCGCAACTCCGACACCGCCAGCGTCGTATCCGGCCTCGTCTACGGCAGCGCCGCCACGATCGCGTCGAACGTCGGAACGTTCGCGATCACCGGCAGTGGCGCCACCGCGACGAACTACGACTTCTCCTACGTACCCGGCACGCTGACGATCACGCGCGCCTTGCTCACCGTCACCGCGAATGATGCGACCCGCGAGTATGGCCTGGCTGATCCTGCCTTTACCGGCAGCATAACCGGCTTCCGCAATGGCGACACGGCCAGCGTGATCTCGGGCCTGACCTATGGCAGCACGGCCGTGCTGAACTCGGGGATCGGCACGTACAGCATCGCTGGTTCAGGCGCGACATCGACCAATTACGATTTCAGCTATGTGCCCGGCACGCTGACCATCACGCGGGCCTTGCTCACCGTTACGGCCAATGATGCAAGCCGCGAGTATGGGCTCGCCAACCCGACGTTCACCGGATCGATCAGCGGCCTGCGCGCTGGCGATACCGCGAGCGTCGTCAGTGGGCTCGTCTATGGCACCACGGCAACAACCGCCTCCAATGTTGGCACGTTCGCGATCACGGCCTCGGGCGGCGCAGCGAGCAACTACGACTTCTCGTATGTTCCGGGTACGCTCACGATTACCCGCGCCCTGCTCACCGTCACCGCAAATGATGCGACGCGCGAGTACGGCCTCGCCAACCCCGCGTTCACGGGCAGCATTACCGGCTTCCGCAACAGCGACGACGACAGCGTGATCTCGGGGCTGGTATACGGAAGCGCCGCCACGATCACGTCGAACGTCGGAAGCTTCGCGATCACCGGATCGGGTGCGAGCGCGACGAACTACGACTTCAGCTATGTTCCGGGCACCCTCACCATTACCCGCGCGCTGCTGACCGTAACCGCCAACGACGCAGCACGCGAATATGGTCTCGCGAACCCGACGTTCACCGGCAGCATCACCGGGTTCCGCAACGGCGACACGGCCAGCGTCGTCAGCGGCCTGACCTTTGGGAGCACGGCTGTGCTCAACTCGGGTATCGGCACGTACAGCATCATTGGCTCGGGCGCGACATCGACCAATTACGATTTCAGCTATGTGCCCGGCACGCTGACGATTACGCGGGCCTTGCTCACCGTTACGGCCAATGATGCAAGCCGCGAGTATGGGCTCGCCAACCCGACGTTCACCGGCTCGATCAGCGGCCTGCGCGCTGGCGATACCGCGAGCGTGGTCAGCGGGCTCGTTTACGGCACTACGGCGACAACCGCCTCCAACGTCGGAACGTTCGCGATCACGGCCTCGGGCGGCGCTGCGGCGAACTATGACTTCAGCTACGTGCCGGGCACGCTCACGATCACGCGCGCCCTGCTCACCGTCACCGCGAATGATGCGACGCGCGAGTACGGCCTCGCCAACCCCACGTTCACCGGCAACATCACCGGCTTCCGCAACTCCGACACCGCCAGCGTCGTATCCGGCCTCGTCTACGGCAGCGCAGCGACGATCGCCTCGAACGTCGGAACGTTCGCGATTACCGGCTCGGGTGCCACCGCGACCAATTACGACTTCTCGTACGTTCCGGGCACGCTGACGATCACCCGCGCGCTGCTGACAGTCACCGCGAACGACGCCACGCGCGAATATGGCCTCGCGAACCCGGCCTTTACCGGATCGGTCACAGGTTTCCGCAATTCGGACACCGCCAGCGTCATCAGCGGGCTGGTCTATGGCTCGGTCGCCGCAATCGGCAGCGATGCCGGGGCTTATGCGATCACCGGATCGGGTGCGAGTGCGACGAACTACGACTTTGCCTATGTCCCCGGCACGCTCACGATCACCAGGGCGCTGCTCACCGTGACGGCCAACAATGCCACGCGCGCGTACGGGCTTGCCAACCCGGCGTTCACCGGCAGCATCTCGGGCCTGCGCAGCGGCGACAGCGCGAGCGTTGCAGCGGGCCTTGTTTTCGGTTCCGTCGCCACGACCGGCTCCGACGTCGGCAGCTATGCAATCACCGGCAGTGGCGCCACCGCGATCAATTATGACTTCGCCTATGTTCCGGGAACGCTGACGATCACGCGCGCGCTGCTCACAGTCACCGCCAATGACGCGACGCGCGAATATGGCCTGGCCAACCCGGCCTTCACCGGATCGATCAGCGGCCTGCGTGCGGGCGATACCGCAGGCGTGGTCAGCGGCCTCGTCTATGGCAGCGCGGCGACAGTCGCATCGAACGTCGGCACCTTCGCGATCACGGGTTCCGGTGCCACCGCGACCAATTACGACTTTGCCTATGTTCCCGGCACGCTGACGATCACCAGAGCGCTGCTGACCATCAGCGCGGACCACAAGAGCCGCGAATATGGCCTGGCCAATCCGGCGCTGACCAGCACGATTGTCGGCTTGCGCAATGGCGATACCGCATCGGTTGTCAGCGGACTGTTGCTGGCGACCGGCGCCACCCTGGGATCGGGCGTCGGCAGCTATGCCATCGGTATTTCGGGGGGCAGCGCGCTCAATTATGACTTTGCCTATGTCCCCGGCAGCCTGACGATCACGCCCGCGCCGCTGAGCGTGACCATCGACAGCAAGACCCGGGTCTATGGCACGGCCAATCCGGTGCTGACCGCCAGCATCTCGGGGCTGCGCAATGGCGATACCGATGCGGTTGTCTCCGGCCTCAGGTTGCGCACCGGCGCGATTGCTCGCAGCGATGTCGGCGACTATCTGATCACCGGTTCCGGGGCGGTCGCCGCCAACTACCGGTTCGATTACGTGCCCGGCACGCTGACGATCACCAAGGCGCTGCTGCAGGTCCGCGTCAACAATGCCAGCCGTGAATACGGTCTCGCCAACCCCGAATTCAGCGCGTCGATCACGGGCTTCCGCAACGGCGACCGCGCCAATGTGGTGAGCGGGCTGGTGTTCGGCACCCCCGCCACGATCGGCTCCGATATCGGCTCCTATGCCATCACCGCATCGGGAGCATCGGCGCTCAATTACGACTTTGTCTATACGCCGGGGCGGCTGACCATCGATCAGGCACGGCTGCTGATCACCGCCAACAATGTGGTGATGCATCAGGGCAATGGTGATCCGGTGCTGACCGTGAGCTATTCGGGGCTGCGCAACGGGGATACCGGGGACGTCGTCACCGGCCTGGTGCTGCGCTCCACCGGCGGTGGCACCGCAGCCCCCGGGCAGTATGTCATCAACGCCTCGCGCGGGACCGCGCGCAACTACCAGATCACCTATCGCCCCGGGGTGATGACCGTGCTGCCGCCGATCGTGCCGCCTGCGCAGGACCCGCCGGGCACCGGTGGCGGCCCCAATCCGCCAGCCGCCAATCCTCCGGCTGCCAATCCCCCTGCCGGTACCCCGCCAGCGGGCACCCCGCCAGCGGGTGCACCGCCTGCAGGCACTCCGCCCGTCACCGATCCGCCGGGCACATCGGCGCCGGTGACGCCGCCGCCGCCCGGCGGGGGCACGAGCGTCGCTGATCCGGTGGCCGTGGCCCCGGTCGGCACGGCCGCTCCCTCTCAGCCGCCATCGGCAACGCCTGTCGCGGCGCCGATTGCCGTCATCACCATGCCCGGCCAGGGCAGCGTCAGCGTCCCGGTTCCGCCTGACAGCACCGCGCCGCTGCAGGTCCTGCAGGGGCTGGCTGCAACGCTGCCGGTGCTGATGGCGCCCCAAACCCGTCCGGTGGACGCAGCAGCGCCTGGCACCCCGTCGCGCGACGGTGGACAGCGCACCGGCTGTACGTATATCAGCCTGTGCTCTGCTGCGCCGACGCCCCTTTGGACCTTCCAGCCAGCCCAATGAAGAAAGATTGATCCGATGCACGTCATGCTTCGCACCCTTGCCGCTGTTGCACCCGCCCTGCTGATCTGCGCGCCGCTGGCCGCCCAGACCGCGGCGCCTGCTGCTCCGGCCACTCAGCCGATCACGCCCAAGAAGGTCGCCGATGGTGCCAAGCCATGGACCACCGGGTGCAAGGGCACGGGCGAAGCGGAAATCTGCGATACCGTCCAGTCGCTGATCGATGAGGCCAATGGCAAGGAAGTGATCCGTGTGGCCATCGCCAAGCAGAAATCCTCGGGCAAGACCGGGCTGCTGGTCAAGGTTCCGCTGGGCGTCCGTCTGGATACCGGCGCTTTGATGCAGATCGATGGCGATCAGGCCAAGGGCATCGACAAGATCGTGTTCAGCCGCTGCCTGCCCGAAGGCTGCATCGGCGAGAAGCCGCTGGCACCGGCCGATATCGATCACCTCAAGAAGGCCCAGAAGCTCGAGTTGGTCTTCCTCGATCTGGAAGGCAAGCCGATCGTGATCAGCGTTGTCGCGACCGGGCTGGGTGCAGCGCTGGCGACCTTCTGACAAGCACGCCGATCATGGCCATCAGACCCTTTCACCTCGCGTTTCCGGTCGACGATCTGGCGGCCGCGCGTAGCTTCTATCGCGACGTTCTGGGTTGCGGCGAGGGGCGGTCTTCCGATCAGTGGATCGATTTCGACCTGTTCGGTCACCAGATCGTCGCGCATCTCGATCCTGCCGCCAGCAGGGCCGACGCGCACCACAATCCGGTCGACGGGCATGATGTGCCGGTGCCGCATTTCGGGGTAGTGCTGACCATGCCCGACTGGCAGGCGCTGGCCGAGCGGTTGCGCGCTGCCGGCACGCGCTTCGTCATCGAGCCGCATATCCGCTTTGCCGGGCAGGTGGGCGAGCAGGCGACGATGTTCTTCCACGATCCAGCGGGCAATGCGCTGGAGTTCAAGGCCTTTGCCGACGACGCGATGCTGTTTGCGAGCTGAGTCGGCGCTGCCTGCGAACAATAGTCTCGAAATTCAACTATCTCACCCCGTCACCCCTGCGCAGGCGAGGGTCCCGCTAGTGCGCTAAGCTTTGCGCGAAAGCGGGATTCCCGCGTTCGCGGGAATGACCAAAGTGGTGCTTAGCGCACCGCCAGATCGGCGGGCAGCGTCGGTTCGCTGATCACCCGCTCCATAGCCGCCCAGCGTGCCTTGGCGTCGGACCCGGCGGCCTCGACGAACTCCTGCACCATGTCCTGCCCCAGGCCATAATTGATCACATAGCTGCGATAGGCGTCGGTAAAACCGATCGACTGCTTGGCCCGCGCCTCGCTCATCAACTGATACTTCTGCGTCAACGCGATTGCCTGGGCGCGATCGATCTGGCCGTCGAGATACAGCTGCGCGATGGTGAAGCGCGCTCCGCGCAAACCCGTCAGCGCCGTTTGCAGCCGGGCGAGCCGCGCGGCATCGGTGGTCGCAAGACCCGCCAGCGGATAGAGCTCGCGCATCTCGAAGGCGAGCTTTTCATTGCCCGGGAAGGCGAGGTCTATGCCGTAATTGGCCGATCCCTCGGCGATCAGGCTTTGCGGGCTGTAGAGCGGATAGACGCTGTATTCCATCCAGCCACGCGCGCGCATCAGCCGCTGTTCGAGCAGATAGTTGAGCGCGTGGTGTCCGGGATAGCCCTCGTGGCAGCCCAGATCGACCGCGCGGCTGATGCGGATGGGCAGATCGGTGTTGATCTGGATCACGCTGGCAAGGTTACCCTGATAATAATTGTAGCCGCTCCACGGCTTGCCGGTGACGAACTCCATCCGGAAGCTCTCGCCTTTGGGTAGCGGGATGTGCGCGGCGGTGCGCGCGCGGCATTCGGCGATGGCGCGGTCGAACACGGGCTTGAGCCGGTCGGCGGGGATGACGAAGCGCTCCTGAAACGCATCGACCCGCTCGGCGAGCGTGCCGGGGCCCGGGAGCAGCGTCTCGATCTCGGCCAGCACCGGATCATAGCTTTCCAGCGGGCGGATGTCGGGAGTGGCACCGAACAGCCCGAGCGATTCCTCGCGGAAGCTCAGCTTCTCGCCGCGCAGCATGCGCAGACGGGTGCGCGCGGCGTTAAGCTGCGCGCGCAGGAAGGTCGCGCGGCGCCGGACCAGAGGCTCGCGGGCGGAGACATCGACAGCGGCGAGGGTCTGATCCAGGCCATCGACCGCCTGCGCGAGCGCCGGCAGGGCACGCGGCGCGGCCTCGGCGGCGCGCTTCCATTCGGGAGGGCCATAATAGGCATCGATATAGCCGTCCTCATGCGTGCCGATTTCCAGCGACAGCATGACATATTGCCGGGCGATGGCATTGAGCGGATCGGCGGGTGCTGCGGTCTGCGGCGCGGGCTTGGGGGCGCAGGCAGCCACCAGCAGCAACAGCGCCAACAGGCCGAAACGGTTGATCCTGATCATCTGCGCATGTCACCTTTCGTTGGTCTGCAGGGCCGTGATTCCGCTTGCGGCGCAGGCGGCCTAAGCCCGATCGCGCCCTTGCCGGGTCCGGCGGGTCTGGCACGGCTGCGGATATCCGTCTATCGCCAATGGCAAGGCCGGTCCACCCTTGGCCGAGACGCTTATGGTGAGATGACATGACCGACCAACCCGCGCCCAGCGCTGAAACCCCGAGGGCCAGGCGTCTGTCGTCGACCATGGGCGAGTTGGCAACGCGAGTTGCAGGGCCGCTGGGCAGCTGGTGGCGTGGCACGGTGATCCCCTCGATCGAGCACCGCGCGGTGATCGCCAAGGTCGATGACGAATCCAGCCTGACCCCGCGTTATGCGTTCATGATCCTGATGTCGGCGGGCATCGCGGTGCTGGGGCTGCTTCTGTCCTCGCCTGCGGTCGTCATCGGCGCGATGCTGATCTCGCCGCTGATGGGGCCGATCATCGGCCTGGGCTTCGGCATGGCGCTGGTAGATGGCAACGAGATCCGCCGGACCGCGATGACGCTGGCCGGCGGGGTGCTGCTGGCGGTGCTGTTCACCGCGCTGGTGGTGTTCTTCTCGCCGATCAAGGACATAACGCCCGAGATCGCGGCGCGCACCCGCCCCAACCTGTTCGATCTGCTGGTGGCGCTGTTCTCCGCGCTCGCCGGAGCCTATGCGATGATCCGCGGGCGCGAAGGCACCATCGTCGGAGTGGCGATCGCCACCGCCTTGATGCCGCCGCTGGCCACGGTCGGCTTCGGCCTGGCGACACTCAACGGGACCGTATTCTTCGGCGCGCTGCTGCTGTTCGTCACCAACCTGATGACCATCGCCATTGCTGCCGCGGTGATGGCGCGGCTCTACGGCTTCGGCCCCAAGCTGACCAGCCGACAGAGCGGGGTGCAGGCGGCGATCATCACCGCAGCGTTCCTGGCGCTGGCGATCCCGCTGGGCTATTCGCTCAGCCAGATCGCATGGGAAGCGCGTGCGCAGCGCCAGGCACGCGATGTGCTGGCCGAGCAATTTCCCGGCCAGGCCAAGATCGACCAGCTCGATATCGATTTTTCGAGCGACCCGCTGATCGTCCGCGCAACGATCCTGACCCCGGAATATCGCACCAACGCTGCCCGGCTGGGCGAGGGCGCGCTGCAAAAGGCACTGGGGCGACCGGTCAAGCTCAGCCTTGACCAGTTCCGCGTCGGCACGGCGGCGGGCGATGCGGAAGCGGCGCAACTGGCATCGGCATCGGCGCGCGAAAAGGCCAGCAAGGAACGCGCGGCGGTGGCGATGGTCGGGCGCGAGATGGCGATCCTCGCGGGGGTTTCCCCCGATGCAGTGCTGGTCGACCGAGACAAGAGGCTGGCGCAGGTGCGTGCAACGCCTCTGCCGGGAGCAAGCCTTGCCACCTACCGCGCGCTGGAACAGCGCATGGCGCAGGCCGAGCCGCAATGGCAGATGCAGCTGATCCCGCCGCCGCTGGCGTTGCCGTCGATCCGGTTCGAAGGTGACGAGCCCAGTTCCGCCGGCGCAACCGACCTTGCGCTGGCGATCTGGGCGGCGCGGCGCACCGGACTGTCGGTGAACGTCGGCGGCGAGGGCGCAGCTGCCGATTATGTTTTGACGAAGTTGCGCGAAGCAGGCATTAAAGTACAGAGCAACGGATCGCGCAATTCTGACGGATCCATTCCGGTGGATTGGGCGCTTTGACAGGGTCGTGACCGGCCCGCCGGGGGGCACTGCTTGGGACCGATCGAACAGGTATGGGGCGACGCACAGTGTTCGACGCTGGCCTGTCACCTTTTGGCCTGGACCGACTTGCTGGCAACCGAACTTCTTCTGTTCGCCGGGATCTGGTTCTTCATCGGCGCGGTGGATGATCTTGCGCTCGACGGCGTCTGGCTGTGGCAGCGGCTTTTCGGCAGGCGTGATGGCCGGGATGCCCCGCTGACCTTCGAGAGCACGCCGCGCGATGCGGCGCCTGACCCGTCCCCCCGCCATGCGGTGTTCGTTCCCGCCTGGGATGAAGCCGATGTGATCGGCGACATGGTCGGCCACTGCCTGCATCGCTGGCGGCAGGAGAATTACCGCCTCTATATCGGCGTCTATGCCAATGATCCCGCCACCGGCTTTGCCGCCTTGCGCGGCGCGCGGGGGGATGGCCGGGTGCGCATCGTGCCGCTGGGGATCACCGGACCCAGCTCCAAGGCCGATTGCCTCAATCGCATCTGGCTTGCGATGCGCGCGGACGAGCGCGAGCAGGGCTTCGCCTTTGCCTCGGTGGTGCTGCACGATGCCGAGGATGTCGTCCATCCCGACGAGTTGCGGGTGTACGACCGGCTGCTGGGCGGTCACGCCTTTGTCCAGCTTCCGGTCAATCCGCTGATCGATCCGGCAGCGCCGCTGGTCAGCGGTCATTATGCCGACGAGTTTACCGAAGCGCATGTCCGCGCGATGCCGGTGCGCAGCCGCCTGGGGGTCGCGATGCCGTGCGCGGGCGTGGGCTGCGGGTTTGCGCGCGACACGCTGCAGGCGCTGGCCGATGCATCGGCCGAGCAGGGACCGTTCGCCACCGACAGCCTGACCGAGGATTACGAGCTGGGCATCCGCATCCACGAGGCGGGCGGGCGCGGCGTGTTTGTCCGCGCGCGCGACGACAAGGGTGAGCTGATCGCCACGCGGGCCTTCTTTCCCGGTGATCTGACCGCCTCGGTGCGGCAGAAGACGCGCTGGACGATCGGCATCGCGCTCAGCGGCTGGGATCGCACCGGCTGGAGCGGCGGGGTTGCGGACATCTGGATGCGCGCGCGCGACCGGCGATCGGTGCTGTCCGCGCTGGTGCTGGTGAGCGCGTATCTGGGGCTGCTGTGCTGGCTGATCGTCGGCGCAGGCGGAATTCTGGGCTGGTATGCCCCGCCACCGCTGGATCCGGCTTTTCGCCTGCTGCTGATCGTCAACGGGCTGGCGCTGGCGTGGCGGGTGCTGGTGCGGGCGCTGTGCACCGGATGGCAATATGGCGCGCGTCAGGCGCTGTGGTCAATTCCGCGCGCGCTGGTGGGCAATATCATCGCGGTGATGGCCGCACGCCGCGCGCTGCTGGCCTATGCTGCCAGCCTTGGCGGAACGCCGCTCCCCTGGGACAAGACGCGCCACCACATTCCCGCGGCACCCGGGCCGTGCGAGATCCCCGGGCCGGTCTTGCGGCTGGTGGGCGATCGGCCAGAGGCTGGCAGTGAATAGCGCCGGGCCGCAGCATCGGCCGCGGCGCGCGATGCGCGGCCAGCCGTTGCTGTTTCTGGGCACCGTCGTGCTGTTGTGGTGCGCGGCGCGGGTAATCCATCATCTGCCGGAAAACCCTGCGCAGCGCGCCGCGCCGTCTGCGCTCGAATTCGCGAACTCGTGGCAACCTGCCGCTGTGCAGCAGACGCATGCGCAGCCGGTGTTGGCGGGCGCGCTGGCCATGATCGGCCTGCCTGGTCCTGCTCCCCGAACGATGGCGGGGCTGGGGGCGCTCGGACCCCCGCAGCTTCGGGGCAGAGATGCTGCTGCAAGCCTCGATTTCGATGTGGCGATGGCCCATCACCTGGCGTGGGTGGAAAGCCTGACCGCCTCTACCGGGCCCTCGGGTCGGCTGCGTTCGCCGTTGATCGACGCACCCTTGCTGATCGAGCCCGAGCGCGCCGCGCAGCCGCCCGCTGGAACGGGGGCGAGCGCTGTCGGCCTGTCGCGCGAGAAACGCTGGTCGGTCTATGGCTGGTCGCTGCTGCGGCAGGGCGGGAGCGATCGGACGCTGGCGCCGGGCGCGCAGTATGGCGGCAGCCAGGCGGGGCTGATCGTGCGCTATGCGCCGGGCCAGGGTCCCTTGGCACCGGTGCTGTATGCGCGCGCGGCGACCGCGCTGGAAAGCGGCGACGACCGCAGCCTGGCGCTTGGCATGATGACGCGGCCCTGGGGAGCGGTCCCGGTCGATCTGGCGCTGGAGCGGCGCTTCGGGCTTGGTCAGGGCCAGCGCGACAGGTTTGCCGCGATGTTGGTGGCGGGCGGGGGCGCCGCGCTCGAGCGCAGCAGCATCTGGCTGGATTCCTTTGCGCAGGCGGGCGTGGTCGGGTTGCAGGACCGTCAGGGCTTTTTCGACCTGCAGCTGCTCGCGACGCGGCAGGTGGCGGTGCAGGACCGGCACAGCCTGTCGCTGGGCGGCGGGCTGTGGGCGGGCGGGCAGCAGGAACTGGATGCCTCGGGCGACAAACGCTGGGTCCACCGCGTCGATCTGGGCCCGCGCGCCTCGCTCGCGCTGCCGGTGGGGGACAGCCAGATGACGTTCGCGCTGGACTGGCGCCAGCGGATCGATGGCAATGCCCAGCCCACGTCGGGCGCGGCGCTTACCCTGTCCACCGGTTTTTAGCGGCGGAACGTACCAGCAAGGTCGCGTGCCCCCTTCTGCTGACAGCGTAAAGCGTCTAGCGTCGCGCGCATATCATGGACGTCTATCTTCCCATTGCGAATCTGTCGGTCAACGCGCTCGTCATCATCGGGCTGGGCGGACTTGTGGGTATCCTGTCGGGGATGTTCGGGGTGGGTGGCGGGTTTCTCACCACGCCCCTGCTGATCTTCTACGGCATCCCGCCGACGGTCGCTGCGGCTTCCGCTTCCACCCAGGTCACTGGATCGAGCGTGTCGGGGGTGATCGCCTATAGCCGCCGCAAGGGGGTGGATTATCAGATGGGCGGTGTGCTGGTGGTTGGCGGCATCATGGGTACATTTGCCGGTGCCGCGCTGTTCCGCGTGCTCCAGCAGCTGGGCCAGATCGATACCGTGATCAACATAGTCTATGTGCTGCTGCTGGGGTCGATCGGCGGGCTGATGGCGCGCGAGAGCCTGGCGAGCGTGCTGGCGATGCGGCGCGGCGAGCGGCTGCCGGCCAAGAAGCGGCGGCACCATCCGCTGGTTGCCAATCTGCCGCTGCGCTGGCGGTTCTACCGCTCGGGCCTCTATATCTCTCCGCTTGCACCGCTGATCCTGGGCTTTGCCACCGGCATCCTGACCATCCTGCTGGGCGTCGGCGGCGGCTTCGTGATGGTGCCTGCGATGCTGTACCTGCTGGGCATGGGCGCACAGGTGGTGGTTGGCACCTCATTGTTCCAGATCCTGTTCGTCACGCTTGCATCCACCATGGTGCACAGCCTGACCACCAAGGCGGTGGACATCGTGCTGGCGGTGCTGCTGCTGATCGGCAGCGTGACCGGCGCGCAGATCGGCGCGCGGTTTGCACAGAAGTTGCCACCCGAATATCTGCGGCTGCTGCTCTCGGTGCTGGTGCTGCTGGTCGCGCTGCGGCTGGGGATTGGCCTCGGCTTTCGCCCGGCGGAAATCTATTCGGTCGAGCTGCTGCAATGAGGCTGGCGCGGCTCCTGGCGGCGCTTCTGGGCGCATGGCTGCTGACTGCAGCGAGCGAGCCGGTGCTGGTGCCCGAAGTGTCGCAGCGCGACATCCAGATCAAATACGGGTTTACCGGTGCAGAGCTGCTGCTGTTCGGCGCGATCGTCTATCCCGGCGGCACCCCGCCATCGGGTGACAGCGATATCGTAGTGATCCTCAAGGGCCCGCCGCAATCGATCATCCTGCGCGAAAAGCAGCAGATTGCTGGCATCTGGATCAACGCTGCCAGCACCGAGTTCCGCTCGGCCCCGGCCTATTACGCGCTCGCCTCTTCGCGCCCGATAGAGAAGATCGTCGATAAGCGCACCGCTGCGATCTACGAATTCGGCCTCGGCAATCTGCAACTCTCGCCCGCAGGGTCGATCGACCCCAAGGAGCAGCGGCGCTTCCTGTCCGGGCTGGTCGATCTCAACCGTCGCGAAGGGCTGTACAAGCAGCAGGAAGGCAGCGTCGAGATTCTGGAGGACGTGCTGTATCAGGCGCGGCTGTCGATCCCCGCCAGCGTGCCCACCGGAATGTACACTGCTGAGACCTTCCTGGTGCGCGACGGTCAGGTGCTCGCTGCTGCGGTGCGCGAGATCGAGGTGCGCAAGTTCGGGTTCGAGCGGTTTGTCGCGACAATGGCCGAATATCAGCCGTTCTTTTATGGCGTCAGCGCGGTTCTGGTCTCGCTGCTGCTCGGCTGGATCGGCGGCGTGGTGTTCCGCAAGATCTGAGACGGCCCTCGTGGCAAGCGCCAAACCCTTCGGCATAGAGGGAAAATTTACCCAACCGGGCTAGGAGCGAGCTGTACCTGCTTCAGAAAGGCACCGGACGGCGCGATGGTTGAGCTGAATCCCCGCAATTTCCAGGACCGCGCGCCAGCCGCTCCTGCTGATCTTCCCGCCATGCCCCGGATGGCACCGCGCCCCGCAGAGCACCTCAAGATCGGCGAGGTCGTCGAGATCGCCGGGTCGAGCTCGCAGGTGCTGCTCGATGCCAGCCGTCTGGCCACGCTGACCGACCATAACGATCCCAGCGTGTCGATGGCAGGCCAGGTGGGCAGCCAGGTCAAGATCCGCATGGGGTCGCGCTGGCTGGTCGCCAATGTCCGCACCCAGCGCATGCATCAGCGCGAGGCCGGGCTGATCGTCTGCCAGATCGACTTTCTGGGCGAGGGCGAAGAGGAAAAGCTCACCGGCCGGATCTTCAATTTCCGCCGCGGGGTGACGCGCTATCCGGTCCCCGGCACGCCCTTGTTCGCGATGACGAGCGCCGACCTCAAGCAGGTCTATGCCGCCGATTCGCGTCCGCATATCGAGATCGGCACGGTATACCCCACCGCCGACACCCGCGGCGCGCTGTATGTCGATGCGCTGCTGGGCAAGCACTTCGCGCTGCTGGGTTCGACCGGTACCGGCAAGTCCACCGCCGCAGCGCTGATCCTGCACCGGATCTGCGACATGATGCCCGATGGCCATATCGTCATGATCGATCCGCATGGCGAATATTCCACCGCCTTCAGCGAGAATGGCGCGCTGTTCGATGTCGGCAATCTGGCGATGCCGTACTGGCTGATGAACTTCGAAGAGCATTGCGAGGTGTTCCTCACTTCGTCGGGCGCGGACCGGCAGACCGATGCCGAGATTCTCGCCAAGTGCCTGCTGTCCGCCCGGATGAAGAGCAAGGCGGCGATCAACGCCTCGCGAGTGACCGTCGACACCCCGATCCCCTATATGCTGTCTGATCTGGTTGCCAACATCCAGAACGAGATGGGCAAGCTGGACAAGGCGACATCGAGTGCGCCGTTCCTGCGGATCAAGGGCAAGATCGAGGAGATGAAGGCCGACCCGCGCTATACCTTCATGTTCTCAGGCATGCTGGTGGGCGACAATATGGTCGACTTTATCGCGCGGATTTTCCGCATGCCAGCCGAGGGCAAGCCGATCTCGATCATCGACGTGTCGGGCGTGCCGTCCGACATCACCTCTACCGTTGTGGCGGTGCTCAGCCGCATGGTGTTCGACTTCGCGATCTGGAGTCGCAAGGACAAGATCACCCCGGTGCTGCTGGTGTGCGAGGAAGCGCACCGCTACATCCCGTCCGACCGCGTGCTCGAGCACAGCGCGGTGCGCAACGTGCTCAGCCGCATTGCCAAGGAAGGCCGCAAATACGGCGTCTCGCTGGGCCTGATCACCCAGCGCCCGTCCGATCTGTCCGAAGGCGTGCTGTCGCAATGCGGGACCATCATCGCAATGCGCCTCAACAACGACCGCGACCAGGCGCATGTCCGATCGGCGATGCCCGAAGGCGCGCGCGGGTTCCTCGATTCGATTCCCGCGCTGCGCAACCGCGAGTGCATCATCTGCGGCGAGGGCGTGTCGATCCCGATCCGCGTGGCGTTCGACGATCTGGCCGAGGCGCGGCGTCCGGCATCGGACGATCCGCTGTTCAGCAGCCTGTGGTGCGAGCGCGGCGGCGAGATGGAAATGGTGTCGCGGGTCGTCAGTCGCTGGCGCAACCAGGGCAACCAGTCCGGCCAGCGCTGATCAGGTTCCGCGCGTATCGCCGTACAGGTGGATGTGCAGCCGGTCGGTGAACCGCCATCCACGATCGAGGCACAAAGGCGCAAGCCAGTGCGCGCGCTGCTGCAGTACGGCAGGGCTGGTGCCCTCGGGCATCAGCAGGATGCGTTCGGCCGCGATAGCATATTGGCTGGCCAGTGCGTCAATCTCGTCGGCATCTTCCGGGCTCGCCACCACGAACTTGAACCATGCGCGCGGGTCGCGGGCATAGCCCGCCAGGCTCGTCTCGTTCACCCTGAGGTCTGCGGCATTGCCCGAATGCGCGAGCTTGGGTGACAGGTTCAGCTGATCGACATGCGCATCGAAGGCAGCCGTCAGCGCGACCGTGCCGTTGCTCTCGATCTCGATATGATAGTCCGGCCCCAAAAGGGCGCACAGGGCAGCCAGCGCGGGCTGCTGCAGCAGTGGCTCGCCTCCGGTGAAGACGATGTGGCGACACCCGAATTCTGCGATGCGCCGGGCCACCTCGGCAATGTCCAGTGTCAGGCTGTTCTCGCGCCGGACAAAGGTCTCGCATCCGCGATGCCTGGCGTTATGCCCGGTGAAATACCAGGTATAGGGCGTGTCGCACCACAGACAGGCCAGGTTGCACCCCGACAACCGCACAAACACCGATGGTCTGCCCAGCGAGATCCCTTCGCCCTGCAGCGAATGGAATATCTCGGGTTCTCCGGGATGGACAGTGGCAAGGCGCAGGCTGGTCATGGCTCCCGGCCCTTAGCGAAAAATCTTCCGCCTGCCAAAAAAAGTGGCCGCACCTGTCACAGACAGATGCGGCCACACCCCCCAATGGCAAAGTCAGGAGTGAACAGACCCCGATCAGAAGGCCGCGGTGACCCCGAACACGATCGTCGAATCGGCGATCTGGCCGCCGCCGGTGCGGAACTTCTGGAAGTTCGGCAGCAGATAGGCCGATTCGGCGCGTCCGATGTCGGTATCGACATAGCTCACGCTCAGCGTCAGCGGTCCGTAGACATTGACCGAGGCGCCAACCGAATAGTCCCAGTATTCGCCGGTCGGCGTCACGCTGGTGCCGTTGGGGCCAAGGCCCGGATTGCCTTCCGAATAGCCGATATGCGCGGTCAGGCTGACCGGAGTGTCGGGGATGGCGAAGCTCGCGTCACCGGAGAGATACAGGTTGTCCTCTTTCTGACCGCGGCTGAACGGCGTGTTCGAGAAGTTGCCCAGCGCTTCCTGCTTGGGGGCGTAATAGACAGCGGCGGTCAGCGAGACCGGCCCTGCGGTGCCCTTCAGCTTGGCATAGCCTTCGAAGAAGTCGGTGTTGTCGAAGCCGTCGGGGTACATGTACCACGTCACGCCGACATCGATGCCGGCCGAACCGATCGTGGTGGCATAGCCTGCGAACAGGTCGACCTCGAGGTTCGGACCGCCAAAGGTACCCCAACCGGCAAGGTTGGAACCCCAGGTGCCGGCGTAGAAGCCCGATTCGTGGCTGACAGTAAAGCCGCCCTGAAGCGCGACGCCTTCATCGGACTGCGAAACGCCGCGGAAGCGGTAGTCAGAGACAAGGCCGACAGAGCCGGAGATGGTCACCGGCGGCGAGGCCTCTTCTTCCTGCGCGAACGCAGGGGTGGCAACAGCCGACGATACGAGAACGGCGAGGCCAGCAAGGCCCCGGTGGAATTTGGACGTACGCATGTTTTTCCTTTCAACTGGATGCGTTTCGTCCCGCCTGCGCTGCGATGGCGACCCTCTGTTCTTGCGGCGTCCCTGTGCGCCGTGATGGGGTGCTCATAATCAGCGACAGCAATGCTGCCGTGTCATGCTGCGCTGCACAAGAGAAAAATGCCAAAATTATGACATTGGTTGAAAGAATGTGTCTTTCGCGTCACGCTGAACAGACCATATCGGACCTATACAGAGCTGTGCTTTATCACCGCGATCGCGCGTGTGCGCAGTATCCTTGCGAATTAGAGCGGTGTTAACCGGGGCGCCTTATTGCCTTAGGCTATGTTTGCTCCGCTCTCCCCGATTCTGGCGGCTGATGATGGCGCCGATGCCCAGGCGCAGGTCGTGCTGGGCCAGTTCGAATCGATGACGCCGGTGCTCGCGGTGATCGCCCGGCTTGCCGGGGTCGCGCCCCAGGCTCGCGCAGGGCTGCTTGAACAGAGTGCAGACCTGTCGGCTGTCCTCGCATCGCTGCCGCCCGAACGGATGCGGTTTGCCGCGGAGCAGCTGGAGACATTGGGCATGGTGTTGCAGGCAGGGCTGATCGCGCTCGAGAATGCGCGGACCACAGGACGGTTCAACCGCGCCGCCGCGCTGCTGCTCCACGCCGAAGCCTCCGGTCTGTATCGCGACATTCTCCACGACCTCGGCCGTAGCGGACACCATTGAGCGCGGTCCTGCGCGACCGGCTTTCCTTTGTTCCCGTTTTGTATTAGCAAGGCGGCATGACCGATACCCGTTTCCATGCTGCCTCCATCGTGGCGGACGACCCGCTCCCTCCCGCTCCGACCGACATCTGCGGCCTGCCTCAGGGTGCAGCAGCGGTTGCGCGCGGCATCGCCAGGTTGTTCCGCCGCAACCAGATCTGGGTGGCGCCGGAAATCGCACTGCCCAATGGACGCCGTGCCGACCTGATGGGGCTCGATTCGCGCGGCGCCATCGTGATCGTCGAGATCAAGGTGTCGCGCGCCGATCTGCTGGGTGATGCCAAATGGCCCGAATATCTCGACCATTGCGACCGCTTCTACTGGGGCCTGCCGCCGTCGCTCGATGCCGCCCTGGTCCAGTCGCCTGCGTTTCTGCCGGACACGACCGGGCTGATCATTGCCGATGCTTACGATGCCGAGATCGTTCGCCCCGCTGCAACCCGCCCGCTGGCGCCCGCACGCCGCAAGAGCGAGACCGCGCGGCTGGCCTGCCTTGCGCTGCGACGGCTCAACCTGCTGCACGATCCGGCAGCCCCGGGCGAACCCTACTGATAACCAGATAGGTTATTAATACTTGACATCGTAACGCTGATATGGCACAAAACCTGAACATCGAGATGGAGCGAGTCGGGCAGATGGCCTGACGGGCGGCTCCTGCGGTGTCCCTTCTTCATGCTTGTCGCTGTTCTGCGCGGAGATGCCTGTTTGTCCGATACCGTGTCGGAGGAATGCCTGTGGGCGTTTCTCGATCATCTGGCTGAGACGTCGAACGTTTCGGTGGCGGCGAAGCGTGCCGGGGTGTCGCGCTCGGCGGTGTACCGGTTGCGCGCGAGCAGCCCCGCCTTTCGCGCGGGCTGGCAGTCGGCGATTGCCACCGGGTATGACGAGCTCGAGTTCCGGATGCTCAAGACCGCGCGCTTCGGCACGTTGAAGCCGGTGAAGCGTCCCGATGGCAGCATCGGCCGCGCCACCGAATATGACGATGCCCAGGGCCTCAAGCTGCTGATGGCGTACAAGGCCAATCTCGAAAAGGCGGGCGCCGACAAGGGGCGGGGCGAAGGCGCCGGCGATGCGGCGTCCGCCCGCGCGGCGCGCGATCAGCTCGCCGCCACGCTCGAGCAGATCCGCCAGCGGCTCGATGCCTCGGCCGGCGCGGGCAGCACAGATGATCCAGACGCGGCGTCGCAGACATGAACGGACGCTCGCTGGCCGAACGGCTGGCGGCGATGCCGGCGGCTGCGGCGCGGCGCTATATCGACGGGCTCAGCGATCCTGCTGTGCAAGGCCTGGCGCATCACTGGCAGTTCTGGGCGCGGCCCGAACAGCTGGCACCGGATGGCGTCTGGCGCATCTGGCTGATCATGGCCGGGCGCGGCTTCGGCAAGACGCGGGCGGGGGCCGAATGGGTGCGCAGCATTGCCGAAGCTGATCCCGATGCGCGGATCGCGCTGGTCGCGGCGAACCTGGCCGAGGCGCGCAGCGTGATGGTCGAGGGGCAAAGTGGTCTTCTGGCCATCGCGCCTGATGCCATGCGGCCACACTGGGAGCCTTCGCTGCGCCGGTTGCGCTGGCCAGACGGGGCGCAGGCGACGCTGTTTTCGGCCGCAGAGCCCGAAGGCCTGCGGGGGCCCGAGCACAGCCATGCTCGCCGCGCAGGCGCAAAAGGAACTGACGCACAACGAGGCGCTGGTGGTGATCGATGCTCTGCTTGGCGGATGTATCGAGGGCGTCGCCTCCGACCCGGGTACTGTCGCTGCCGAACAGGGTAGGGCGTGGGTTGTCGGGCCGTCTCCGTCCGGCATTTGGGCGGACCGGGAATCGCATATCGCCATCTCCACGGCAGGCGGCTGGCGATTTGCGCCGCCGCTTGAGAGCATGCGGATTTACGACCGTGCCGACGGCGGGATGCGCCGCTTTGATGGCAGTGAATGGCTCGGTGCCGAGGCGATCGCGGACCCTGCGGGCGGGGCGGTGGTGGATGCAGAAGCGCGCATTGCGCTCACCGCGCTCCTGGCAGCGTTGCGCGAATTTGGCCTTGTTGCCGCTACATGATTGATCTCATGGGCATTCTGCGCTTATGATTCGCATATCGCCAGTCGCGTCTGCCCCGATCCTGCATCGACCCTCTGGCGAGCGCCACTTTTTGTCCGGCACCCCCTGAAATGGCGACATTTCGGCAACACTATCATTAAAACCGCGCTTGCGTGGCAACCGGGTTGGCGTTAGTAACGTTGCCGAGTTGTCGTTTCAAATCCTAATTATAAGGGGAATATCTATGCGAAAGTTAGTCATAGGACTGGCGTTGGCATCTACCGCCCTGACCACACCGGCGCTTGCCCGTGATGGCCAGTGGTATGTTGGCGTCGAAGGCGGCGCCATGCTCGTCGAGGACATCCAGTTCGACGTCGGTGCGGTCAACAACGGTGTCACCCTCGACACCGACACCGGCTATGATGTCGGCGGCATTGTCGGCTACGATTTCGGCCCGTTCCGTCTCGAAGCTGAAGTCAGCTATCGCGAAGCCGATGTGACCGACGTTCAGAGCACTGTGGCCATCGCACGTGGTGCGCCCCTCCCCGCTCTGGTTGGTCGTTCGAACGCAGTTGGCTCGGCCAACGTGCTCGCGTTCATGCTGAACGGCTTGGTCGACTTCGGTCCCGATGATGGCCTTCAGGGCTTTGTCGGCGGCGGTGTCGGTGTTGCCCGTACGGACATCACTGCAGCTGCCACCAACCCCGGCCGCGCTGCATTCCTGAACGATTCTGACACCGGCTTTGCGTGGCAGATCCTGGCAGGCGTTCGCGCTCCGCTCAGCGACAGCTGGGACGTGGGTCTGAAGTATCGCTTCTTCAACAGCGACTCGGTCAGCCTGATCGACGCCGGTGGCCGTGATTTCGATGGCCGCTTCCGCAGCCACTCGATCCTGGGCAGCATCATCTACAACTTCGGTGGTGAAGAAGCGGCTCCGCCGCCTCCCCCGCCGCCGCCGCCCCCGCCGCCTCCGCCGCCCCCGCCGCCTCCTCCGCCGCCGCCTCCGCCGGTTTGCGAGAAGGGTCCGTACATCGTGTTCTTCGACTTCGACAAGTCGAACATCACGCCGGAAGCAGCGACCATTCTGGACAACGCCGTGGCAGCCTATGGCAGCTGTGGTTCGGTCCCGGTCATGCTCGCAGGTCACGCCGACCGTTCGGGTGCAGCAACCTACAACGTCGGTCTGTCCCAGCGCCGCGCCGAATCCGTCAAGGCCTATCTGGTCTCGCGGAACATCCCGGCAAGCGCGATCAGCACCCAGGCTTTTGGCGAAACCAAGAACCGCGTGCAGACCGCCGATGGCGTTCGCGAACTGCAGAACCGTCGCGTGGAAATCACCTACGGTCCGGGTTCGGGCATGTAAGCCACTCGCCCGATCGCAAGATCAGGCAGCAAAAAATCGGGGTCGGTCTTTAGACCGGCCCCTTTTTTGTGCGCGCAGGCCGTGCGTTCCTGGTGTCTGCGTGCTGACCGCTTGTGGCGCCCGACCGAAAGGCTTATATCGAGCCCATGGACACCACAGCCACCGCCGACATCATCCTCACCCCCAGTGCGGCAAGCCGCGTTGCCGCGATCGCGGCCAAGCAAGGCAAGCCTGCGGTGCTGCGGCTTTCGGTTGAAGGCGGCGGCTGCTCAGGTTTCCAGTACCGCTTCGGGCTCGCCGATGCTCCCGAGGACGGCGATACGGTTGCACTGCGTGACGGCGTCGCATTGGTCGTTGACGAGATGAGCCTCGACCTGGTGCGCGGCAGTGCGGTCGATTTCGTTGAATCGCTCGGTGGATCGGCCTTCCAGGTCACCAATCCCAACGCGGCCTCCGGCTGCGGCTGCGGCTCCAGCTTCTCGATCTGACCCTCTAGCCTGACGGTACGGTCTGCTCGGACTGCCGCTGTTGCGGAACCTTTTGGCGCGCCTTCGCGTAACGTTATGACAAGCGTTACTGCCAGACCCGCGACAAGGACCACGCCATGCTGAGAGCCGCCCTGATTTTTGCCATCATCGCCCTTGTGCTGGGCGTCCTTGGGTTCGGCGGGCTTGCCGGCTTTGCCTGGGACCTTGCCAAAATCCTGTTCTGGATCGCTGTCGTGATCGCGGTCGCGCTGTTCGTCCTGGGTACCTTCGTCTACAAGAAGGTTACCTGAGCAGTCGCACGGCGGCTGTTCGTCAATGCGGGGGTGCCCACCGCGCGTCTTAGCTTTTCCAAGTTCATCACCGGTGATATCCCTCTCGACACCCACCAAATGCGCCACTGGCCTCAGGCCGGTGGCGTTCCACTGTTGTGAAAGACTGATTTAATGGAGCCTGCAGATCGTGACGGCCGGGATGGCGTGTGGGGAGCGGGCCGGGTCGCTGCCATAACGATGGTCGTCGTCGCCATTCTCGGGGTCGCCTGGCTGATCATCGAACTCGCTGGCTTCCTCATGATGGTGTTTGCGGCATTGGTGCTGGCCGCGGTGTTCTCGTCGATGGCGAGCCGGGTGTGCCGATATACCAAGATGAGCCGAGGGCCCGCGCTAGCCATTTCGGTGCTTCTGACGATCGGCGTGTTTGCCGGGGTCTTCACACTGTTCGGATCGCAGTTGACCAACGAGTTCGACACCATCCAGCAGAGCATCCCGCCTGCGATCGATCGCGTCGAGGCACAGCTCGACCAGTTCGGCCTGGGCAATTCCACCCGCGACATGATCCGCCAGGGAACCGGAGACATCTCCAGCATGGCCGCGCGTCTGGGCGGATTTGCCATGACCGCGACCAATGGGATCGCGAACTTCGTACTCGTGCTCGTAGGCGCGATCTTCATCGCCAGCGATCCGATGGTGTACCGGCGCGGCCTGTTGCTGTTGATGCCCGCTCGGGCGGAAGAGCCGGTTGCCGCGGCGTTGGATGATGCATCGCGCGGTCTGCGCGGCTGGATGGTCGGACAGGCGGTGTCGTCGCTGGTCGTGGCTGTCCTGACTGGCGTGGGGCTGTGGGTGCTGGGCGTTCCGGCTTCGGGCGGTCTCGGCGTGATCGCGGGCCTGCTCGACATCATTCCGATGGTCGGACCGATCATTGCGGGGGTTCCCGCGGTGCTGCTGGCGTTCACCGTCTCGCCGACGGCTGCGCTCTGGACGATCGGCTTGTTCTTGGTGGTCCAGCAGCTGCAGGGCAACTTCCTCCAGCCGATGATCCAGAAGCACGCGGTCGATGTTCCGCCCGCCGTGCTGCTGTTCGCAGTGGTCGCCGCAGGGCTGATCTTCGGCTTTCTGGGCGTGCTGCTATCCGCGCCGCTGACCGTTGTGGTCTATGTGATGGTCCAGCGCATCTACGTGAAGACGCTGCTCGGCAAGCCGATCAAGATCGCCGGGCGCGACTGATCGCGGTCGACCCGCTCTGCACAGTCAGAGCGGGTTGCCGTCCTTGTCGCGGAAGACTTCGCGGCGCCCAACGTGGTTGGGCGCGCTAATGAAACCGTCTTCTTCCATCCGCTCGACCAGCCGCGCGGCGCTGTTGTAGCCGATGCGCAACTGGCGCTGCAGCCAGCTGGTCGATGCCTTCTGGCTTTCGAACACGATCTGGCAGGCGCTGCGGTACATCTGTTCTTCGGGGGTATCGTCGAGGCTCGCACCATCGAGCGCGAAGCCGCCGTCCTCGGGCTCTTCGGTCACCGCCTGGATGTAGTCCGGCGCACCCTGCGAGCGCCAGTGATCGGCGACGCGGCGCACTTCCTCGTCGGACACGAACGGACCATGGACGCGCTCGACCTGTTTTCCGCCCGACATGTACAGCATGTCGCCCTTGCCCAGCAGCTGTTCGGCGCCCTGTTCACCCAGGATGGTGCGCGAATCGATCTTGCTGGTGACGTGGAAGCTGATCCGGGTGGGCAGGTTGGCCTTGATGACGCCGGTGATCACGTCGACCGAGGGTCGCTGGGTCGCCATGATCAGATGGATCCCCGCCGCACGCGCCTTCTGCGCGAGCCGCTGGATCAGGAACTCGACTTCCTTGCCCGCGGTCATCATCAGGTCGGCAAGCTCGTCGACGATCACCACGATCTGCGGCATCGGCTCGTAGTCGAGCTGCTTCTTCTCGTATTGCGGCTGGCCGCTAACGGGGTCCCAGCCGGTCTGAACTTCCTCGCCCAGCGGGATGCCCTTGGCCTTGGCGACGCGGATCTTGTCGTTGAAGTTGACCAGGCTGCGGACCTTGAGCTCGCTCATCATCCGGTAGCGCTCTTCCATCTGCTCGACCGCCCATTTGAGCGCGCGGATCGCCTTTTGCGGTTCGGTCACCACCGGCGAGAGCAGATGCGGGATGCCGTCATAGATCGACAGCTCGAGCATCTTGGGATCGATCATGATCAGCCGCAGCGTCTCGGGGGTCATCCGGTAAAGCAGCGACAGGATCATCGCATTGAGCCCGACCGACTTGCCCGATCCGGTGGTGCCGGCGATCAGCAGATGCGGCATCGGTGCGAGATCGGCGATGACGGGATCGCCCGAGATGTTCTTGCCCAGGATCACCGGAAGCTGGCCGGTGTTCTCGGCAAAATGGCTGGAGCCGATCATCTCGTGCAGCACCACGGCATCGCGGTGCTGGTTGGGAAGCTCGATGCCCAGCTCCTTGCGGCAGGGGATCGCCGCCACACGCGCCGAGCGCGCGGACATGTTGCGCGCGATATCGTCGGCAAGCTGGATGACGCGGTTGGCCTTGATGCCCGGCGCAGGGAGCAGTTCGTAGCGGGTGACGACCGGGCCGGGGCGCACCGCAGTGATCTCGCCCTTGACGTTGAAGTCGCTGAGCACCGTCTCGAGCAAGCGGGCATTGCGTTCGAGCGCGATCTTGTCGAGTGCGGGGCCGGTGCTGGTCGGTGGCGGGTCGAGCAGGTCGACAGAGGGCAGGTCATAAGGTCCGAAAAAGTCGCCCTGCTTGCTCTTGGGGCCAAGCTGCGCCTTGGCGGGCCGAAGCGAGGGCTCGGTGATCTCCGGCGGTGGACGGTTGTCGGGCACGGCCTCCTTGCGCGGGGCGGCGAGCGCCGGGCGTGGGGTTTCCATGGCATCGTCGGCTGCGTCCTCGTCGCCTTCCTCGATCACCGGGCCGATCGGCTTGCGGAACAGCGCTTCGGGCACGCTCACCTTGATCGGCGGCATGCGCAGCAGCCCGCGCTCGAGCCCCAGCGCCTTCCAGCCCAGCAAGGTGCCGGCAAACGCCAGCAGGCCCGCGGTGCCATAGACCGCCCAGGCGACGGCTGCAGGCGGCAGCAATCCACCCAAAGCCTGAATCCCGCGCGCGCCGACCAGACCGGTCAGGCCGCCAGGCCCGGCGGGGAAATGCTGCGCGGCCTCTCCGAAGAACACCGCCGATGCGACCGCTAGCATCACGATGCTGACCAGCGTGGCCAGCACTGCGCGCCGCCAATGGCCCAGCGGGCGGTTGATCCACATCCGATGCGCCTGGATGGCGGTGATCGGCAGGGCGAGCGCGCTGGCAGGGCCGGCGAGAAACAGCATGAAATCGGCGATCCAGGCGCCTGTCATCCCCATCCAGTTGTCCACCGGACCCCCGGCGGCGGTGTTGAACGACGGATCAGTCTGTTGATAGGTGATCAGCGAGACGGCGACGAATGCGGTGAGCGCAAACAAGGTCAGCGACAGGATCAGACTGCCGCTGCGCAACAGGCTCTGACGCATCAGGTCGCGCCAATCGGGCGCGTTTCTGGTGGCGGCGCGGCTGGCCATATCCTGTTCAACTCCGGCAATATGGTAAATGTCGTGCATTTTGCGCAGAGGACGGACTCCGCGTCAAGCAAGGACTTGAGCCGGACTCCGGACGGCAAAGCCCCTGTTCAGAGCGGATGTTGCGCCCTACATTGGCACCATGACCGATACCAACATTTCAGCGCAGCATAGCGACATCCTGATCATGGGCGCGGGGCCTGCTGGCCTTGCGCTTGCCCTGGCGCTGGTGCGCAGCGGCCTTTCCGTCAGGGTGATCGACCGGATCAGCCCGCAGACGCTGGCCGATCCGGGCTTTGACGGCCGGGCCTCGGCGCTCGCCAGCACCAGCTGGCAGATGCTGCAGAATCTCGGACTGGCCGATGGCCTGTGGCGCGATGCATGCCCGATCGATCGCATCGCGGTGAGCGACGGTCTGCGCAAGGGCGGGCTCGATTTCGATGCGGGCGCAGAGGGCATGGGGGTGATGCTTCCCAACAGCCTGTTGCGCGGAGCGCTGTTCGAGGCGGCCAGCGCCGATGACGATATCGATCTGGTGATGGGCGCAGAGGTCGCGATCCGCGCGGTCGATGCGCATCGTGCGACAATCACGCTCGCCGATGGCCGGGCGTTTTCGGCATCGCTGCTGGTGGGGGCAGAGGGCCGGATGTCGCCGACGCGCGACCTCGCCGGGATCACGCTGGTCCAGTGGTCCTATCGCCAGCGCGGCATCGTGACCGCGGTGACGCTGGAGAAATCGCACCAGAACACCGCGTTCGAGATCTTCTATCCCGATGGTCCGGTCGCGATCCTGCCGCTCAACGACGATGACGACGGCCGCGCGATGGCCTCGATTGTCTGGACGGTGCCCGAGGGCAAGGCCGATGCATGGGTGTCGCTGTCCGACCGCGCGTTCGGTGCCGCGCTCACCAAGATGAGCGGCGGTTTTCTGGGCGAAATCACCCCCGTGACGCCGCGCAGCAGCTGGCCGCTGACCTTGTGCCAGGCCAGTGCCATGGTCGCGCCGCGCATCGCGCTGGTCGGCGACAGCGCGCACATCATCCATCCGATCGCAGGGCAGGGGCTGAACCTTGGGCTTCGTGACGTCGCGGCGCTCGCGCAGGTGCTGGGGGAGGGCGCGCGGCTGGGGCTCGATCCGGGCGATCTGGCGCAGCTCAAGCGCTACCAGGACTGGCGGATGCTTGACAACGCGATGATGGCGGGCGCCACCGATGTGCTCAACCGGCTCTATGGCCTGCCGGGCAGCGCGCCTTCGCTGGTGCGGCGTCTGGGCATGCAGATTGTTGGGCGCACCGGCCTGATCCGCCGGTTCATCATCGACGAGGCGCGGGGATCAAGCGGCGATCTGCCCGAACTGCTGATGGCGAGCGACTGAGGCGAGCGTCGGCACCGTCATTGTCGCTTTCGCGGGAATGCCGGGTCAGGACGCAACCACCTTGATGACCTTCAAGGCTTCAGCCCGCGCGCTATGAAGTCGTTCGCCGCGCTGGCGATCGCGTCGGGGGCGAGGTCCTCGCTCCAGATGCCGTAGCGCAGGCCAAGGAACACGTTCATCCCCATCACCGCCCAGGCGTGGAGCTCGCTGACATCGTCGCGCAGTTCGCCGGTCTCGGCGCCAGCCTTCAGCCTTGCCAGAATGCGCGATGCGGTGACCTGATAGTGCGCGCGGTAGCTGTCTGAATCGACGAATTCGGCCTCGTCGATGATACGGTAGATTTCCTTGTGTTCGCGCGCGAATTCCAGAAAGCCCTTGAGCGCGGCGCGTTCGCGATCCAGCGCGCTCTTGGCCTCCTGCATCGCGGCGGCAGCGTGCACGCCGACCTGTGCCGACATGTCCTGCACCAGCGCGCGGAAGATTTCGTCCTTGGAATCGAAATAGGTGTAGAAACTGCCCAGCGCCGTGCCCGCGCGGCGGGTGATGCCGCTGATCGAGGCCTCGTGGAAACCGCGCTCGCCAAATTCGATCGCGGCTGCGTCGAGCAGCTTGCGCAGGGTCGCCCGGCCACGCGCAGTGCGGGGTGTCTTGCCCGGCCTTTCGGACGGGTCGCCCGCCTCGTCCCCGATTGGGTCAGGTGCCTGTGCCGCCATAATCCACTCCCACCGCCGCACATGATGCACTGATGCAACACTTCTGGCCGATCTCTCCGGCTTTGTCTCCCCCAAACGGATAAGAGTTGAAAGCTGGTTCAACTTTCACTAATGAACATTCACGCCTTGCGCAAGGCCGGTCAACAGATGAACCGGCGCACCGCGGGACTTCAGGTTTGGATGATGGAGGGAATATAATGTCATCGTTTCGGTTCACCCGCTTTGCCGCCGCGCGCGCCTCGCTGACGCTGGGTGTTGCAGCAGCCGCGCTGACCGCGCTTCCCGCCATGGCCCAGGCGCAGGACGCGCAGGAAGAGGCCGCCACGACCTCGGCCGATGGCTCCGTGATCGTCGTGACCGCGCGGCGCCGTGCAGAAAACCTGCAGGATGTGCCGATCGCGATCAGCGCCTTTTCCGCCGAGCGGCTGGAAAACCAGGGCGCGCTCGACATCACCGACATTTCGCAGATCACCCCCAACACCACGCTGGAAAACTCGCGCGGCACCAACTCGACCCTCACCGCGTTCATCCGCGGCGTGGGCCAGCAGGATCCGGTGCCCGGTTTCGAGGCGGGCGTCGGCATCTATCTCGATGATGTCTATCTCAACCGCCCGCAGGCTGCGGTGCTCGATATCTACGAGGTAGAGCGGATCGAAGTCCTGCGCGGACCGCAGGGCACGCTTTATGGTCGCAACACCATCGGCGGCGCGGTCAAGTACGTCACCAAGATGCTGCCGCAGGAGTTCAGCCTTAAGGTGCGCGGCACCTACGGCACCTATGACCAGGCCGATGGCGTGGTCACCGTGTCGGCTCCGATCGGCGATATCGTCCGCGTCGGCGGCACCTTCGCGCGGCTGTCGCGCGGCGGCTTTGGCGACAACCTCAACATCCGCGGGCTCGAGAACTACAACCGCGATGTCTATGCAGGCCGCGGCACGCTGGAAATCGGCGGTTATGGCGCGCCGATCATGATCCGCATCTCGGGCGACTATACCCGCGACAAGTCCGATCCGCGCAACGGCCACCGCCTCATCCCCGGCATCCGCAGCGGAACCCCGGTGCTGCGCGATGTCTACGACACCCGCGCCGGCCTCAACGCGCCCAAGCAGGACATCGAGGCTTACGGCCTGGCGATGAACATCTCCGCAGAACTGACCAACACGCTGACCTTCCGGTCGATCAGCGCCTGGCGCAAGGATGACAGCTTCACCCCGATCGATTTCGACGCGCTGCCCGCGATCGATGTCGATGTGCCTGCGCTGTATCGCAACGAGCAGATCAGCCAGGAATTCCAGCTGCTGTATGAAGGCAGCCGCCTCAAGGGCCTGGTCGGCTTCTATTATCTCGATGCCAAGGCTTCGACCGCGTTCGATGTGCTGCTGTTCACCACGGTCGCCAACCTCAACGCCTTCACCGCCGGCGACGTGCGCACCGATACCTGGTCGGTGTTCGGCGATTTCACCTATGATTTCACCGATCAATTGTCGCTGTCCCTGGGCGGCCGCTACACCGTCGACAAGCGCAACTCGACCATCCTGCGTCAGACCAAGTTGGGCCGCTCTGCCGAGTTCGGCGGCACCCCGCTGGTGCTCGCCACCACCTCGAACTTCAACGGCCAGGCGCGCTTTACCGATTTCAACCCGCGCGCGTCGTTGAGCTTCAAGCCCAACAGCGATCATCTGCTGTTCGCCAGTTACTCGCAGGGCTTCAAGGGCGGCGGCTTCGATCCGCGCGGCCTTTCGACCGCCGCGCCAGACACCAACCGCGATGGCGTGCGCAGCCAGCAGGAAATCTTCGACTTCCTGAGCTTCGAGCCTGAGACGGTGGACAGCTATGAACTTGGCTGGAAGGGTAGCTTTGCCGACAATGCGATCAACATCGCGCTGACCGGCTTCTACGCCGACTATACCAATGTGCAGGTGCCCGGGTCCGCAGGCTTCGATTCGAACGGCGACGGCACCAACGACACCTTCATCGGTGTCACCACCAACGCCGGCAAGGCCGAGTTCAAGGGCCTGGAATTCGAGAGCAACGCCGTGTTCGCCCGCGACTTTGCCGGCGACGGTTCGTTCCTGAGCTTCAATGGCACGCTGGGTTACATCGATGGCGAATACAAGCGCTTCATTGATGCGCGCAACATCGACGTCGCCAATTTGCGCCGCATCCAGAACACCCCCAAATGGACCGCATCGGGCACCTTCACCGGCGCCTTTCCGGCCTTCTCGGGGATGATCACCGCGTCGACCACGGTCAGCTATCGCAGCAAGACCTTCCAGTTCGAGACGCCCAGCCCGTTCCTCGACCAGAAGGGCTATGCGCTTTGGGATGCCGCGCTGATCTGGCGCGATGATGCCGACCGGTTCAGCTTCGGCCTCAACGCCAAGAACATCCTGAACAAGCAGTACATCACCTCGGGCTACCAGTTCCTCGCGACCGCGCCCGACGGTACGCCGACGCGTAATGCGGCGGGCAATTTCATCCCGACGCTGGGCACCGAGGGCGTTGCGACGGCCTTCTACGGCAACCCGCGCCAGGTATTCGTCACCGGCACGGTCAAGTTCTGACCCGCTGACCCTTTGCAAGGGGGGTGGTGGTCGCAGGCGTCAGCTTGCGGCCACCAGCCTTTGGGTCATCGCCGCCTGCGGGGCAGCGATCAGCTCCACAATCGGGCTCGCCTCCACGATCCGCCCGGCATCGAGCACCAGCGCACGGTGGCAGAACTGCGCCGCCAGCGCGAGATCATGGGTGATCACCAGCATCGCGATGTGCTGCTCGCGCTGCAGCCGCTTGAGCAGCTTGACGATCTGCGCGCCCACCAGCGGGTCGAGCGCGCTCGTCGCCTCGTCCAGCACCAGCATCTGCGGCTCTGCCACCAGCGCGCGGGCGATCGCGACCCGCTGCGCCTGACCGCCCGAGAGCGCCATCGGCGTGGCATCGGCCAGTGCCGCCGCGAGGCCTGCACGCGCCAGCTTGGCGATCGCTCCTGCGACCGGCAGCGCCAGCGCGATCACCGGCATCACCCAGAATTGCGGCGCGCTCAGCAGACTGTCGCCCAGCCCGCCGACCGGCAGCAGCCCCAGCCACAGCCCGAAGATCAGCGCCAGCAACGGCCCCGTGACGAAGCTGGGCAGGGCGGTGACGATCGTGGCAGCGAGCATCAGCGCCTCATCCGCCCAGCCACCGGGCTGCAGCGCGGCGACCGTCCCTGCGGCCAGCCCGAGCGCCAGCGCGAGGATGATCGCAAGACCGCCCAGGGTGAGCGACACCGGCAGGCTGTCGGCGATCAACTGGGTCACGGAGAAATCGCGATAGACCAGGCTCGGCCCGTAATCGCCGGTGAGCGTGCGCTTCAGGTACAGCGCGAACTGCTCGCCCATCGGCAGGTTCAGCCCATAAGCCGCCTCCAGCGCCGCGCGCGTCTCGGGCGCCAGCGGCCGCTCGCCATCGAACGGCCCCCCCGGCGCAAACCGCATCAGCGTGAACGACGCGATGAGGACCAGCAGCAAAGTGGGGATTGCGGTCAACAGCCGACGAAGGATCAAGGCACGCATCGGGTGCGACAATGGCGGATCGGCTGCGCGGCGTCATGCGGAAAATGGGGCGAACCGGGTGCGTGGAAGCGGCGTCAGCCTGACCGCAGCGTGTAGACAAGGTGCTGCAATCCTGTGGGGGTCGTCTGCGCAGAAATCAGGTCGAGCTGGATCGCCTCGGCAGCCGTGGACACCAGTCGCCGTCCGCAACCTGCCATCGCAGGAACGAGCACGAAATGCAGCTCGTCCATCAGTCGTGCATGGATCAGCGACTCGATCAGCGCGATGCCATGTACCCCGATGGTACCGCCATCGGTGGCCTTGAGGGAGGCGACCTCGGTTGCCACGTCGCCTGCCAGCAGCGACGAGCCCTGCCATTCGGTCGATGTCAGTGTGCCGGACACCACCAGCTTGGGCACCGTGTTGATGAAGCCCGAAAACGGCTGGATGTCGGAGGCCGGCCAGAACGCGAACCATTCCTCGTACATCTTTCGGCCCATCAGCACCAGGTCCTGCCCGGCGATCGACTGCGCGATCAGCGGCGAAAAGTCCTGATACAGCTCGGGCCGGACAAAAGTGTCGGGCGCCTCGACCACGCCGTCGAGCGAGATGAACAGGAACGACGCAAGTTTCCGCATGGTTTACCTCGCTATGTCGGGCGCGATCATGACTCATGGGGCGGGGCACGTCATGCGGAAAGTCGGGAGGAGGTGCCTTCTACACTACGAGCGTCGTGTGAATCCTTTGCAGGGGGTCACTGCGAATGGTAAAGTACCGCCAGATTTGGAGACACATAATGCTGCCTGTTATGTTAACTCTCGTCGTCGTGATTGTATTGGTTTCGATGTCGATGCTTGCGAACAGAAAGTTTCGTGCCGTTGATCGGTTGCCGATGCAGTGGTCCAATCGGGGCGAAGTGAACTGGACTGCGCCCCGCGTCGCCGCGTTGGCTGTCATGCCGGTCTTGGGAACGCTGGTATTATGTGCGGCCAGCTTGTCCTCTATCTTCGTCGATCCACGCCCCGGTCAGGAAAACATGGTCATCCCGGCCATGCTGGTCATGGCGCTGGTAGCGATCGGCATTCATCATTTGCATATCACCTTGATCGCCAGATATCTGGGGAAGGCAGGCGATTGAGGTGGGTGCGCGTGCGATAACGCAGATATTGCCAGCACTTCCGCTGTCCAGCATCGACAAGGTCACCTTCTACAAGCGCGACGAGGTCGCAACCGACCTCATCTGCTGCGAGGTGGTGACCGGCAAAAGGCTCTGGAACTTTCACGAGGAAATGCCGGACTGGGGCGAGCTGATCGCCCATCTGGGCGGCCTGCGGGGCTTTCGGTCGGACTGGTTCGCAGAGGTTCTGCAACCTCCCTTTGCGCTGCGCGAGACGGTGGCGTTCGAGCGCTCGGTTGGGGCAGGATAGCCAACCCCTCTCCCCTCCCGCAAGCGGTAGGGGGGAGGACTGAAAAATTCCCCTTGAAGCTGACGTAACGTCAAGTGGCATAAGCCGCTTATGACTGATTCGCTCGACATTGCCGCCGTCACCCGGCTCACCGGTCTCACCGCCCGCGCGCTGCGTTTTTACGAGGCGCGGGGGTTGGTGGAGCCGTTGCGCACTGCGTCTGGGCGGCGGCATTATGATGCGGCGGCGCTGGAGCGGCTGAACCTCATCCTGTCGCTCAAGAAGGCGGGGCTGACTCTGGCGCAGATCCAGCGGCTGACCGCCAACCGGCGGATCGATCTTCACGGGCTGATCACCGCACAGCTCGACCATCTCGAGGCGCAGGCGCGGCGCATATCCGATGCGCAGGCACTTCTCGTTTCCGTCAAGTCACGCATCGATCGCGGCGAGCCCATCGATGCAGAGACCTTCTGCTCGCTGATCCGACACGAACAACAGGACACGACAACCATGTCACAAGACCAATGGAAGGCGGTGACCGACCGCTATTTCACCCCCGAAGAGCAGGCCGAATGGGCCGAGAAGATGGGCGCAATGACGCCCGGTTTCGATAACGAGGCCTATGCCGCGCAATGGAAGGATCTGGGCGACGCGATCAAGGCCGCGCTGCCGATGGACCCTGCCAGCGAGGCCGCAGCGGGCTTTGTCGCGCGCTGGTTCGAATTGCTCAAACCCTTCACCCAGGTTGCGAGCCCGGCGATGATGCAGGGCACGATGAAGATGTACGACGACATGCCCAACTGGCCGGTTCAGGCCGATCCCGGCTTCGATAGCGAGGTGTGGGCATTCATCAAATTGGCCTCTGCGGCGCGGCTGGCGAAGGGGTAACACAGGCCTCTCCCCTCCCGCGGGCGGGAGGGGAGAGGGTCACCCCCGCCGCCATCTCTTGTCCGCCAGCACCACCTTTGCCGCATTGTGCCCCGGCGCGCCGGTGACGCCGCCGCCGGGGTGCGTGCCCGATCCGCACATGTACAGCCCCTTCAATGGCCCGCGATAATCAGCATGGCCCAGCACCGGGCGCGCGGCCCAGAGTTGGTCGAGGCTCATCCGGCCATGGAAGATGTCGCCGCCGATCAGGCCGAAGGTGCGCTCCAGACCTTTGGGGCTGAGCACCTGCTTGCCCAGGATCGAAGCGCGAAAGCCAGGCGCGTGCGCCTCGACCGTATCGATGATCGTGCCCGCAGCCGCCGCTTCCTGCTCGGGCGTCCAGTCGAGCTTGGGGTCGAATTGCTGGCAGAACAGGCTCGCGACATGATGCCCCGCGGGCGCTAGACTGTCGTCGACGAGCGAGGGGATCAGCATCTCGACGATCGGTTCGCGCGACCAGCCGTGCGCCTTGGCATCGCTGAACGCGCGGTCCATGTAATCGAGGCTGGGCGCGATGACGATGCCTGCGCGCAGATGCTCGCCCCAAGGGTTTTCGGCCCCGGGCAGACATGTGAAATCGGGCAGCCGGTCGAGCGCGACGTTCATCCGGAAGCTGCCCGATCCGCAAACGTAGCCATCGATCCGCCGCGCGAAATCTTGCGGAAGTGCGGCGCGCGGCACCATCTTCCCATAGAGCAGTTTCGGCCCGACATTGGCGATGATGCGTTGGCTCCGCAGTTCCTCGCCGCTTGCCAGCCGCACTCCGGTGGCGCGATCGCCCTCGACCAGCACCTTTTCGACCGGGCTGTTCAAGCTGATCTCGACGCCTTGCTCGGCGCAGGCCTCGGCCATCATCCGGGTAATGCTGCCCATCCCGCCGATGACATGCCCCCAGCTGCCCTTGTGGCCGTTGACCTCGCCGAACACGTGGTGGAGCAATACATAGGCAGAGCCCGGCGTGTCGGGGCTGGCATAGTTGCCGACAACCGCGTCGAAGCCGAACGCCGCCTGTACAGCCGCGCTCTCGAACCAGGGGGTGAGGAACTCGCGCGCGGACTTGGTGAACAGGTCGAGCACGTCACGCTGGACCTCGCGCGGCAGCCGGGAAAGCAGCCGCCCGGTGGTCAGCGCATCGACCAGCCAGGCGACGCCGCCGCCGACATTGGGCGGCGGACGCAGCGCAAGCTCGCGCAGCACATCGGCGACGCGTTCGAGCATCGCGTAATAGCCCGGTAGCGCCTCGGCGTCCTTGCGCGAGAAGCGCGCGAACGCGGCTTGCGTGCGCTCCAGCCCGCCGCCGAGGATCAGATGATCGCCCTGCGCAAGCGGCAGGAAGTTCGACACCGGGCGCTCGATGACGCGATACCCGCGTCCGACCAGACCCATGTCGGCGATGACCTTGGGCTGGAGCAGGCTCACCGTGTAGCTGGCCACCGAATTGCGGAATCCGGGGTGAAATTCCTCGGTCACCGCCGCGCCGCCGATCACATTGCGCGCTTCGACGATCCGCACGGACAGGCCTGCGCGCGCCAGATAGAAGGCGCAGGTCAGGCCGTTATGGCCACCGCCGATGATGATCGCGTCCGGTGATGCGTGCGCCCTGCCCATGCTGCTGGACTAGCCCAGCACCCCCGCCGCGCCAAGCCCGCACGGGTGCACCGGGGCGGGTGACGCTGTCACAAGAAATCGCTGGCGCGCACGCGCGGATATTGATAGCGGTTCGCAACACCAGACCATGCTTCTTGACCAGCTCCCCACCGGCCAGCGTGCGGAAATTTCCGCGATCGACTGGAGCGTCCTGCCTGCAGACGAAGGCAAGCGGCTGCGCGCGCTGGGCGTCGACGAAGGCGCGAGCGTCACCATCCGCCATCGCGGCATCTTCTTCGGGCGCGATCCGATCGCGCTCAGCATCGGCCGGATGACGGTGGCGATCCGCCGCGTCCATGCCCGCGCCATCACGCTGCGCGCGCCCGACGCCGCGCCAGAGACCATCGCATGACCGTGCATCAGCCGCTGATCGCGCTGGTCGGCAACCCCAATGCAGGCAAGAGCGCGCTGTTCAATGCGCTAACCGGCGCGCGGCAGAAGATCGCGAACTATCCTGGCGTCACCGTCGAGCGCAAATCGGGCCGCTTTACTTTTGCCGATGGCCGTCCGGGTGAGCTCATCGATCTTCCCGGCAGCTACAGCCTCGATCCGACCAGCCCCGACGAGGCGGTGACCCGCGATGTGGTGATGGGCCGCCAGACGGGCGAGCGTCGGCCTGAGGCGCTGATCATCGTGCTCGATTCGGCCAATCTCGACCAGCATCTGGTGTTCGCGCTCGAGTTGCTGGCTTTGGGCCTGCCCACGGTGGTCGCGCTGAACATGGTGGATCTTGCCGAACGTGACGGGCTGACGCTCGATGCCGCGCGGCTGGCTGCGGACCTCGGCGTGCCGGTGATCCCCACGGTCGCGGTGCGGCGCAGGGGGCTGGCAGAACTCGCCGCCGCGCTCGATGCCGTGATCCTCGCCAAGCAGGGGCCGCACGCGCCGCTGGGCGAGCCGGACATGCGCGCGCGGCGCAGGCGAGCCGAGCACATCGCCAACAGCGCGATCGTTTCGCAGACCGACAGCCGCCGCTGGACCGACCGCGCCGATGGCGTGCTGCTCCACCCTTTTGCCGGGCCGATCATCCTGTTTGCGCTGCTGTTCATCATCTTCCAGGCGGTGTTCAGCTGGGCAACGCCGTTCGCCGATGCGCTGGAGGCGGGTGCTGCGGCGCTGGGCGAACTCGCGACCGCGACGATCCCGGAAGGCTTCTTCCGCTCGATGGTGGTCGATGGCGTCATCGCGGGCGTCGGCTCGGTGGTCGTCTTCCTACCGCAGATCATCATCCTGTTCTTTTTCATCCTGCTGATGGAGGCGACCGGATACATGGCGCGCGCTGCGTTCATCATGGACCGGATGATGGCGGGGGTCGGCCTGTCGGGACGCTCGTTCATTCCGCTGCTATCATCGTTCGCCTGCGCGATTCCGGGCATCATGGCGACGCGCAGCATCTCGGACGAGAAGGACCGGCTGACCACCATCCTGATCGCGCCGCTGATGACCTGCTCGGCGCGGCTGCCGGTCTATACCGTGATCATCGCCGCGTTCATCCCCTCCACCGCGATCGGCCCGGGGATAGGGATGCAGGGGCTGGTGCTGTTCGGGCTCTATGTCTTCGGCATCATCGGCGCGATGGTGGTCGCTCTGGTGCTGCGCTCGACCGTCGCCAAGGGCGGGGCGAGCGGCTTCCTGATGGAGATGCCCAAATACCAGCTGCCGCGGCTGCGCGATCTGGCATTGGGGCTGTGGCAGCGCGCTGCGCTGTTCCTGCGGCGGGCAGGCACGATCATCTTTGCGGTGACCATCGGCCTGTGGCTGCTGCTCACCTATCCGCAGGTGCCCGAAGGCAGCAGTATGAGCCAATCTGAATATTCGGCTGCGGGACGGATTGCAGGCCTGCTCGAGCCGGTGGTCGCGCCGATCGGGTTCAGCCGCGACATCGCGCTGGCGCTGATCCCGGCGATGGCGGCGCGCGAGGTTGCCGTCTCGGCGCTGGCGACGACCTATGCGATCGACGCGCCCGACGAGGAAACCGCAGCGCTCGCGCTGGGCGAGCGGCTCGCGGGACGCTGGTCTTTGCCCACCGCGCTCGCGTTCCTCGCCTGGTTCGTGTTCGCGCCGCAGTGCATATCAACCATCGCGGTGACCAAGCGCGAGACCAATGGCTGGAAATGGCCGATGTTCATGCTCGCCTATCTGTTCGGCCTGGCATGGGTCGCGGCAGGGATTACCTTCTGGACCGCGACGGCTTTAGGGCTATAAACGCGACAACAGACCGGAGCGAATTTCTGCCCGGTCATCCACCACAGCACACAATATCCGGGGAAAGCATATGTCGGGCAGCGTCAACAAGGTCATTCTGATCGGCAATCTGGGTGCCGATCCGGAAGTCCGCAGCTTCCAGAATGGTGGCAAGGTCGCCAATCTGCGGCTGGCCACCACCGAAAACTGGAAGGACCGCAACACCGGCGAAAAGCAGGAGCGGACCGACTGGCACACTGTCGCGATCTTCGGCGAAGGCCTGGTCGGCGTCGCCGAACGCTTCCTGCGCAAGGGAAGCAAGATCTATGTCGAAGGCCAGCTGCGCACCCGCAAATGGGCCGACAAGGACGGCAACGACCGCTACACCACCGAAGTCGTGCTGCAGGGCCCTGGCGCTGTGATGACCATGCTCGACGGCAAGCCCGGCGGCGGCGGTGGCGGCATGGGTGGCGGCGGCGGTGATTACGGCGGCGGTGGCGGCGCTCGCAGCAGCGGCGGCGGCTCGTCGGGCGGTGGCTCGGGTGGGGCGCGCGGCTTCAACGATGGCGGTTCTTCGAGCGGCTGGGGCGGCGGCGGCTTCGACGACGATCTCAACGACGACGTGCCGTTCTGATCCTGCGGAAACAGGCGATGCAGTTCACCGTCTATCACAACCCGAAATGCGGCACCTCGCGCAACGTTCTGGCGGCCATCCGCGAGGCGGGGCACGAGCCGCAGGTTGTCGAATATCTCAAGACCCCGCCTTCGCGCGATACGCTGGAAAGCCTGATCGCGCAGGCGGGTGAGGGCGCGCGTGGCCTGCTGCGCGCCAAGGAGCCACTGGCCAAGGAGCTGGGACTCGATGATGCCGGCGTTACCGACGCGCAGATTGTCGATGCGATGATGGCGCACCCGATCCTGATCAACCGCCCGATCGTGGTGACACCTAATGCAGTCAAGCTCTGCCGGCCCAGCGAGACGGTGGCCGAGCTGCTCTGAGCGCGAAAACCCCGGCGGGCTCAAGCCGCGCCGGGGTCAGGAGTGTTCGTTTGGGCGCCCGTCAGGTCAAATAATCGTGCAGCACGCGACCATAAGGCAGCGTCATGTCGGTCACCAGATGCAGGCCGCCGGTGTGTTCGAGCACCGGCAGGTCGGCGAGCGGGCAGTTGACCGAATCGATCAGCTCGACCCGCGCCCGCCCGGTCCACGCGCCATTCACCACCACATCGGCAAAGGTGATGCCGACAAGCTGCGCGATTGCGGGCGATCCGTCGATGTCGGGGATCAGCTTGAGCGTCACCTGCGTGCGCTTGAGCAGCGCCTCGATTGCTGCCGGATCGGTCGGGCTGCCGTGCTTGTACACCATCGTCCCGCTGGCGACGGTCTGCCCGGCATAGGTCAGCACTCCGGTCAGCGTGTCGCCCACGGTATCCAGCTTGGCGATGCCGTACTTCATCGGATAGCCCCAGATCTCGCGACCGCCCGCGAGCGGCGGGCAGTTGTCGACGTACATCTGGGTGAGGAAGGTGCACCTCTCGCCGCCCAGCGCGCAGGGGATCGCCTGCGCCACCGCCGAATAGGCGCCGAAGCCCTCGCCATCGGGCAGGTCGAGCCATTGCACCGAGACGACATCGCCATCGGGTTCGAGTGGCTCGGGCAGCATCTGGCGGATCATCGCCGGATCGGTCCGGTAGTTGATGATCATGTACTGGCGTTCGAAGAACTTGTACGGGCCCACCGGATAGGTCGGGCTCTGCAGCGGCATGGAGCTGAGCTTCAGCACATCCTGCTTGTTCATGTCCTGTCCCCCCTCAGCCTTCGGCGTCTTTGATGTAATCGAACAGCACCCGGCCGTGCGGCAGAGTGAGATCGCTGATGAAGTGCTTTCCGCCGACGATGCGCAGGATCGGCAGGTCCGCCACCGGCGCGTTGACATGCGGGATCAGCTGCAGCCGCGCTGGGCTGACCCAGCTGCCCTTCACCGTGACGTCCTCCAGATTATAGGCGACCAGCTGGCAGATCTTGGGGCTGCCATCGACATCGGGGATGATCTTGAGGTTGCACGATGTCTTGGTCATCGATTTGGCCTGCGCCTCGCAGCCGCCGGGGCTCTCCTGCCACTTGTACGCCATCGTTCCCATCGCCACCGTTTGGCCCGCATAAGAGAGCGTGCCGGTCAGCGTGTCCGACGCGACGATCAGCTTTGGGAGAGCGTATTTCTTGGGAAAGCCCCATATCTCGCGGCCTGCGCTGATCGGCGGCTCGTCGTCGAGATACATCTGCGCAGTGTAGTTGATCGGCTCCCCCTGATAGGTGCAGGGGATGACGATACCGCTTTCGGTATAGTCGCCGAACCCCGAGCTGTCGGGCATGCGGATCCATTCGTAGAGCACCAGATTGTCGGCATTGGGCTCGAGCGGCTCGGGCACCGCGGCGCGCAGTGCAACCGGGTCGGTCTCGTAGGTCACGATCATGAATTCGCGGTTTATGAAGCGGTACGGGCCGAGCGGATAGCTGGGCGCTGCGGCGGGCATGGAAGGCAGTTTCAGGATGTCTTCAGGCGTCATGGTCAGGAACCCCCGTTTTTGACCAAAGGATCAGAGAAAAAAGGATTTGATGTCCGTCGACGATGTCACCCCGACATCGTCGAAATGATTGTCCAGCCACTGGGTGGCGCATTCGCGGCCGACATCGCGCAGCTTCTTCATGAAGCCCCAGTCGGGGTTGAGCTTGCTGGTGACGCCCAGGCTTTCCATGAACACCTCGTCCTGGATCGAGTGGATCAGCATCCGGCGGTGCTTGTCGTCGTTGAGCTGGCCATCGTCGATCAGATGGGTGACGAAGGCGATCGCGCGCATCTCGCGCATCAGGCTGGAATTGAAGCTGATCTCGTTGATCCGGTTGAGGATGTCCTTGGCGGTCTTGGGGATTTCCTCGCGGTTGAGCGGGTTGATGTGGACGATCACGACATCGTTGGTCTCGCTGCCATAGATCAGCGGGAAGATTGCCGGATTGCCCATGTATCCGCCGTCCCAATAGGCCTCGCCATCGATCTCGATGGTCTGGAACATGAACGGCAGGCAGCCCGATGCCAGCACCTGATCGGGGCCGATCTCATGGTTCTCGAACATGCGGACCTTGCCGGTGCGTACATTGGTGGCCGACAGGAAAAGCTTGATCGGGCAGCCCTCGCGCAGCACGCCAAAATCGATGCTGGACTCCAGCACCTGGCGCAGCGGATTGAAGTTGAATGGGTTGAGCTCATAAGGCGACATCACCCGCGAGAGGATGTCCATCATCAGGAAGGCGGGGCTGAAATCGAGGCTGTGGTTGCCCATCGCCTTGTCGATCCACGAAGGCTGCAGCGGCCCCTTGGCGCCTTCGTCGCTGATTTTCTTCCAGAATTTCTCGAGCTCTTCGCGCGCCCCGTCGGCCCCGCCGATGGTAAGGCCATAGCCCAGCACCGTGGCGTTCATCGCGCCCGCGCTGGTCGCGCTCACCGCATCGAATTTCAGCCGGCCATCCTCGAGCAGCCGGTCGAGCACGCCCCAGGCAAAGGCCCCGTGCGCACCGCCGCCCTGCAACGCCAGATTGACCGGCTTGCTGTTAGCGGCTGCAACATATTTGACATTTTCGGATTTCGCATCCGCAGCATCGGCCGCAGACGACGGGCTAGCCTTGGCCATCGCATTTCCCCCAGAAACTGATGCGAAACCCGTCTTTTTCCGTTGGAACGTAGGGGTAACTCACGTTAGACGAGTCGGCAAGAGTGATTCGCTGCACCTGCGAACAAAGCTCCGGGCCGCGTTGTGCAACTGCTCTGAAGGGGATCTGAAATGCTTAAGGGACTGAATGCCATCGTCACCGGCTCGACCAGCGGAATCGGGCTGGGCATTGCCAATGTTCTGGCGTCCAAGGGCGCCAATCTGGTCATCACCGGTTTCGGCGATGCCGATGCGATCGAGAAGGAACGCGCAGGCCTGGCCGCCAAATACGGCGTCGAGGTCGTCTACAGCAATGCCGACATGTCCAAGCCCGATGATGTCAAGGCGATGGTCGAACTGTGCGTCGAAAAGCTCGGCTCGGTCGACATCCTGGTCAACAACGCCGGCATCCAGCACACCGACGCGGTCGAGGACTTTCCGGCGGACAAGTGGCATCAAGTGATCGCGATCAACCTGTCGGGTATCTTCTTCGCCATCCAGGCCGCGCTGCCGCACATGAAGGCAAAGGGCTTCGGCAGGATCATCAACATCGGATCGGTCCACGGCCTGATCGCCAGCAAGCACAAGGCGGCCTATGTCGCTGCCAAGCACGGCGTGGTCGGCCTAAGCAAGGTCGTTGCGCTCGAGAACGCCGGCACCGGTATCACGTCGAACACCATCTGCCCCGGCTGGGTCCACACGCCTTTGGTGCAGAAGCAGATCGAGGCGATGGCCGCCGATCAGGGCATCAGCGTGGAAGCCGCAACCGAAAAGCTGCTGATCGAAAAGCAGCCCAGCAAGCAGTTCGCCACCCCCGAACAGATGGGCGAACTCGCCGCGTTCCTCTCGAGCGAGGCAGCAGCGCAAATCACCGGCACCGCGATCCCCGTGGATGGCGGCTGGACCGCGCAGTAATGCGATGACGGCAGCGGGGCGGGGGGCTCCGCTGCTGTTAAAATATCGGAAAATCGAAACGGCGGGGCGATAGCTCCACTGTTAGAGTCCTTTGCGGTTCAGCAGGTCGACAACCCTGGGCCACCCTTGCTTTCTGGCCCAGCGGCTCAAGGTCATCCCATCGCCTGGCCGGACCGCGGTTAGGTCCGCGCCGTGAGCAATCAGGACCATCGCTACCGTGTCCTCAGATACACTGAACAGGATATGCTCGCCCTCATTGTCTTTGAAATTGGGGTCGGCTCCGGCGCTTATCAGCATCTGCGCGATCACAGGGTCATCGACCGCCCACAATATGCTTTGAGGATAACCGTATCGAGAGTGCGTTATACTTGCTCCGGCGTTCAAGAGCAGACCTACAACCGTCCTGCGCTTTTCGGCCCCGAAATCGTGATCATTGACCAGCCCTCCATTAGCGGCCTCAAACAATGGGGGATCGGGGCGGCTGGAAGCTTCGGCCAAGCCACGCGGATCTGCTCCAACTGCCAGCAACTGCCTTACAAGTCTGACATCTGCGTTTGCCGCGGCGATGGCCAGCAACTCGGTGGCTTTGCGCTGGCCAAGCTCCTTAAGCCTCGGATCACGAGCCAACAACCGGAACGCGCTGTGGTGACCGACTGTGACAGCCGCAAACACGGCGTCAGCATATGCCTCGTTGGACCCGGCGGCACCGTTTTCCAGCAACCATGAGGCTGCTTTCTTGCTACCTGCGTAGGTTGCAGACCTGAAAGGGCTTGGACCATTTTCTATATTTACGGGCGCACCCAGTGCTTTGAGCCTAGCCATTGTGGTGACATCGTCTCGCTCGGCGGCTGCATCCATGAGTTCCAACCCGATCGTCCCCGTAAAGTCAGTGCCTTTAGCTTCCAGCATTGTTACAACCTCAGGCGTGCCTTTGATCCAGCGTTCTGTTCCGGCCGCAGTGTCGATGGCATCTTCGATCCGGGTAACGCTTGCCGGCATGCCGACACTTTCGACAGCATAATCCACGACCGTTTTTTTGCCGTTTCCGGTGTCGATCGAGACGATGTAGGTCGGATTGTCTGTGATTTCGGACTGGTATTCGTCCTTCAGGTTGAAGAAGTCTGCGCCTTTGAATTGGTCAATAAGGGCATCGACCTGTTCTGCTGCTAAGCTGGTGCGGTAACGGCCCGCTACCCTAACGCCGGTCTGGGTCGAATAGTCCTTCCCTTCCCCGAGACCCATTTCTGCTGAGTTGGGACCAGTATCGAAAACAACATTGCCACCGCCGTCGATCCTCACTTCGTAGGCCGGGCACGAACCGAAACACCCCGACCGCGACAAAGTGATTTGGAGCTTGCTCCTGTCGATTTCAGGAAATGGCTTTTGATCTGGGCCACACGCGCCGGACATCGCGGTCAATGTGACCAGAAGCAGTAAGCGCATGATGAAATTGTATGGCACTGACAGTCTGTATGCTAAATCGCTCGTTGTTTGCATGTCTGATAAATTCTCAACCCACCGGTGCCCGTCTGCGGTAGCTCAGTGCCTCTGCGACATGCACCCGGCCCACTGTCTGTGCGCCGCTCAGATCCGCGATCGTGCGGGCGACCCTCAAAACTCGTGTATAGCCGCGCGCAGATAGACGCATCGCCTCTGCCGCTCTTGCCAGCAGCTGCCTTGCCGGCTCATCCGGCGTGGCGAAGCGTTCCAGCGCTTCTCCGTCGATCTCGGCGTTGGTGCGGGCCTTGATGTCGGCGTAGCGCGCGGTCTGGAGGGCGCGGGCGGCGGCGACTCTGGCGGCGACCTCGGCCGAGCCTTCGGCGGGCGGGGGCAGGGTCAGGTCGGCGGCGGTGACGGCCTCGACCTCGACATGCAGGTCGATACGGTCGAGCAGCGGGCCGGATACCTTGGCCTGATAGTCCGCCGCGCATCTGGGCGCGCGCGAGCAGCCGAGCGCGGGGTCGCCCAGATGCCCGCAGCGGCACGGGTTCATCGCCGCGATCATCTGCACCCGCGCCGGAAAGGTCACATGCGCATTGGCGCGCGCGACGCTGACCTCGCCGGTCTCGAGCGGCTGGCGCAGCGAATCGAGCACAGTGCGCTGGAATTCGGGCAGTTCGTCGAGGAACAATACGCCCAGATGCGCCATGCTCACCTCGCCCGGGCGCACTTTCAGCCCGCCGCCGACGAGCGCCGCCATCGAGGCGCTATGGTGGGGTGCGCGGAACGGACGCGCGCGGCTGATCCGGCCATCGGTGAGCGTGCCCGCGACGCTCGCCACCATCGAGACTTCGAGCGCCTCCTCCGGCGTCAGCGGCGGCAATATGCCCGGAAGGCACGAAGCCATCAGCGACTTGCCCGCGCCCGGCGGCCCGGTCATCACCATGTTGTGCCCCCCGGCAGCCGCGATCTCGAGCGCACGCTTGGCGGTCTCCTGGCCCTTGACCTGCTTGAGATCGGCGCCGCGCACCGGCTCCTCGGCGATCCCGGGCCGGGGCGGGCTCAATCGTCCATTGCCCTTCAGATGGTTGAGCAAAGTGAGCAGGTCGGGTGCGGCAATGACATCGATGCCGCCCGCCCAGGCGGCCTCCGCGCCCTGCGCAGCCGGGCAGATCAGCCCTCTTCCGGTTGCCGACGCATGCAAGGCTGCGAGCAGCACGCCGGGCGAGGCGGCGATCCGCCCGTCGAGCGCGAGTTCGCCCACCGCGACATACTCGCTCGCCAGTTCGGCATCGATGATCCCCATCGCCGCGAGCAGCGCCAGCGCGATCGGCAGGTCGTAATGCGAACCTTCCTTGGGAAGATCAGCCGGCGAGAGGTTGACGGTGATGCGCTTGGGCGGAAGCGACAGACCCAGCGAGGCGATCGCCGCGCGCACCCGTTCGCGGCTTTCGCCCACCGCCTTGTCGGGCAGGCCGACCACAGCGATGCCCTTTTGCACGCCGGGCGAAATCTGCACCTGCGCCTCGACGCTGCGCGCCTCGAGCCCCAGATACGCAACGGTCTGGACGATGGCGACCATCCCTGCCCCCTGTTTGTTCCGCGCAGAGACTGACGCGTCCGACCTGATGAGTCGAGGGCAATTCGCGAGTTTGCGTCATTCTGGAGGCAATTGCACCCGCTCGGGCAGCGGAAACAGCGTGCAGAAGCGCGCGATTAATGCGGGGTCGCCCTGCGCGGTCAGCAGCCCCTGCTTAGCCAGCGCCTCCAGCGGCACCCCGCCATAGACCGCGCCGGCCAGCGCATGGGGGGTTCCGGCAAAGACGATGTCGCACCGCTCGGGCTCGCCGCGCGCAATCGCGATCCCGCGCGCGGTCAGGTGGCCGACATAGGCCATGTCGCCGAAGACGAAGCCGACGCGCAGGTCGAGATCGCCGACGCGGGCACTGTCCAGCATCGTGCGGAACGAGAGCATGATCGACACCCCGCTGATCGGCAGCGTCGGATCGTGCCAGGGCGATCGCGCCGCCCAGCGGCCCAGCATCTGGACCAGCGGCTCGGCCTCATAGCCCCAGGGGGTCAGTTCATAGACCTGTGCGGAGGCCGGCGGCGGCAGGCGGCGGCGGGCGACCAGCAATTTGGCTTCAAGCCCCTCGAGCCGCTGGGTCAGCACATTGGCGCTGATCCCGGGCAGGTCTGCGCGCAGTTCGCTGAACCGTCGCGGGCCGAGCATCAGTTCGCGCATCACCAGCAGAGCCCAGCGTTCTCCAATCAATTCAAGCCCATGCGCCGTTCCACAGGCATCGTCGTATAGCCGTCTGGCCAAAAAATGCTCCTTCGAAGTTATAAATAATAACTAAACAGTTGCTTTTGATAACATGGCTGGCGACACTCGGCAACAACAGGTCCGAGTCGCACAGCAAGCGGCGGGCTGCGAGAGGGTGAACCGATGAGCAAGATTGCACCGTGTCTGTGGTTCGATGGAGTGTCTGAGCTTGCGGCGCGGCATTATGTGGCGGTGGTGCCGGACAGCCGCATCGACCGGATCGTGCATGCACCGGCGGACAATCCCTCGACCGCCGAGGGAGCGGTGCTGCTGGTCGAGTTCACCTTGGCGGGGCAGGGCTTTGTCGCGCTCAACGGTGGCCCCGGCAACCCGCACACCGACGCAATTTCGTTCCAGATCTATACCGACGACCAGGCTGAAACAGACCGCATCTGGGCAGCCATGATCGCAGACGGCGGGGCGGAGATCGCCTGCAGTTGGTGCCGCGACCGCTGGGGCGTGCGCTGGCAGATCGTGCCCAGGCGGATGATGCAGCTGCTGGCCGATCCTGACCCCGGCCGGGCCGCACGCGCGTTCGCAGCGATGTCGGCGATGGTCAAGATCGACATCGCCGCGATCGAGGCGGCAGCCGAAGGGCGGGGCGCCTGATCATGGCTGTCGATCCGCAAGCCAGCCTGGTGATCACCGCGTTCGACTGGGTGCCCGATTTCGCGCGCGGTTTCGTCCGCGATCTGCGCCCCCGCTGGGCGTGTGAAGAGATCGGCCTCGCTTATGCCGAACGGCTGATCAGCGCGGTCAAACGGCCCGCCGAGCATTTTCGTGACCAGCCATGGGGGCAGGTGCCGGTGATCGACGACGCAGGCATCCGGCTGTTCGAATCGGGTGCGATCCTGCTGCATCTGGGAGAGAGGCACCCCGATCTGCTGCCGGTCGATCCGCAGCTGCGCGCCGATACCCTGTCCTGGCTGTTTGCGGCGTTCAACAGCGTAGAGCCGATGATGTTCGAGCTCGGCACCGTCACCCTGTTCGCCGCAGGTGAGCCTTGGGCCGAGCTCAGGCGACCATCGCTGATGGCGTTTATCGGCGGTCGGCTCGACAGGCTGGCCACCGCTCTGGGGGACCGAGAATGGCTGACGGGCCAGTTCAGTATCGCCGATATCGCGATGGTGACGGTACTGCGCGAGGCGCAGGATACCGACCTGCTGACCGAACGTCCGGTGCTCGCCGCCTATCTGGCGCGCGCCACAGCGCGCCCAGCCTTTGGCCGCGCGCTCGCGGCGCAATTGGCCGCCTTCGGCGACGGACCCCCATCGCCAACACAGCACGGAGAGACCCCATGACCTATATCGATGGCTTTGTGATCGCTTGCCCCACCGCTAACCGCGATGCGTTCATCGCGCACGCGCGCATGGGCGATGCGGTGTTTATCGAGCTGGGCGCACTGCGCGTGGTCGAATGCTGGGGCGACGACGTTCCCGACGGTCACACCACCGACTTCCGCCGTGCGGTAAAGGCCGAGAGCGACGAGAGCGTGCTGTTCAGCTGGATCGAATGGCCCGACAAGGCGACGCGCGACGCTGCCATGGCGCGGATGACCGAGATGATGACCGATCCCGCCAAGGCCGACCCGCGCATGGACCCGGCCAAGAACCCGATGCCGTTCGATGGCAAGCGCCTGATCTTCGGCGGTTTCGTCCCCGTCGTCGACATGACCGCCTGAAGGAGCCCAGCCATGACCAATCCGCATGGAGAGTTCGTCTGGTACGAGCTGATGACCCCCGACATCGAGGGGGCGAGCGCCTTTTATGGCGCGCTTCTGGGGTGGACCTTCGCAGCGTCGAGCCAGCCCGATATGGACTACCGCTTCTTTTCCGCCGGCAGCGAGCAGATTGGCGGCTTTCTGGCGCTGACGCCCGCAATGCAGCAGGGCGGAGCGCAGCCCGGCTGGCTCGGTTACATCGCGGTCGACGACATCGATGCGGCGATCGGCGCGATCACGGCAACGGGCGGCGCGTTGCACATGGGCCCGCAGCACATTCCCGGCACCGGGCGCTTCGCGCTGGTCGCCGATCCTCAGGGCGTCGTGTTCTACATCATGCAGGACACATCGGGCGAAACCAGCCAGGCCTTCGCCGCTGACATGCCGCGCGTCGGCCATTGCGCGTGGAACGAGCTCGCTACCACCGATCAGGCGGGCGCGATGGCGTTCTACACGCAGACCTTTGGCTGGGTGAAGGACGGCGAGATGGATATGGGCGCGATGGGGTCGTATGAATTTATCCGCCACGGCAGCGTCATCGGCGCGATGATGACCAAGCCACCCGAAATGCCTTTCGCCTGCTGGTCCTGTTACTTCCGGGTCGCCGATATCGACGCTGCTGCGGCGACCGCCAGCGCGAAAGGAGGGCACGTGCTTTTCGGCCCCTCGGAAGTGCCCGGCGGCGATTTCATCATCACCGGGATCGATCCGCAAGGTGCGCCCTTCTCGCTCGTGGGGCAGCGCAACCAGGCGACCGCAGCGTGACCATCGAGCTTTTTGCGCACCCGTTCTCGTCCTATTGCCAGAAGGTGCTGGTGGCCCTTTACGAGAACGCGACGCCATTCACCTTGCGGATGCTCGGCCCGGTCCATCCCGACAATGGTGCTGCGCTGGCTGCGCTCTGGCCGCTGGGCAAGTTTCCGTTGCTGCGCGAGGGCGATCGCGTCGTGATGGAAGCGAGCACGATCATCGAATATCTCGGCATCGCCCACCCCGGCACCACCCCGCTGATCCCCGCCGATCCGGCTGCGGCGCTGCAGGTGCGGATGATGGACCGCATCTTCGACAATTATGTCATGACCCCGCAGCAGAAGGTTGTCTCCGATGCGATGCGCGCTGCCGATGCCCGCGATCCTGCCGGGCTGGCCGATGCCAGGGCGATGCTCGATGAAATATATCGCTGGCTCGACGCCAGAATGCAGGACCGGGTCTGGGCTGCCGGTGATGCCTTTACCCTTGCCGATTGCGGCGCGGCGCCGGCCCTGTTCTATGCTGACTGGTCGCACCAGATCCCCGCCGGGCTGCAGGCGCTGCATGCCTATCGGGCGCGGCTGCTGGCGCGGCCCTCGTTTGCCCGCGCGGTGGACGAAGCGCGGCCGTATCGACCGCTGTTTCCGCTCGGTGCGCCCGAGCGCGACTGAGCCTTTCTGCTGGAGAAACCCGTTCATGACCGATGCTCACGCCCTCAGCGTTACCCGTTTCATCGCCGCGCCGCCCGCAACAGTGTGGGACATCATCACGCAGAGGCTGGAAGAGTGGTGGTGCCCGGTTCCCTGGCGAACCGAGGTCGTCGAATATGACTGGCGATCGGGCGGCCGCATGGCGACGATCATGCACGGCCCGGATGGCGAGCGGCATGAAAGTGAAGGAGTGTTTCTGGAGGTTGTTCCGCAGGTGCGATTCGTTTTCACCGATGCCTTCCGCGCAGGATGGGTGCCGCAGGAGGCCTTCATGGTCGGCACCATCGCGATTGCCCCCGAAGGCGAGGACACCCGCTATACCGCCAGCGCGCAGCACTGGACGCGGGAAGCAATGGAGCGTCACCGCGACATGGGGTTCGAGCCAGGCTGGTCGGCGGTCGCGGACCAGCTTGCGGCGCTTGCGGAAGCGTCGGTCTAGACCTCGCGGTGAGACGAGGCCATGATGCCCGTCAACCGCGTCACTTCCGGTCCACTTGCGCGATACGGGTGATTCGCGCTGTGCGAATCGCAGGCGGCGATTGCCTTGTGGCGATTGATGCCGTGATATGGGCCCTGCAATACGGTTACAAATGCCGTTAATTGCGGAATTCCGTGCCCCCGGCTTGCGGGGAAGCGCCTGAAAAGAGCGATGAAATTGGTCCAAATTGCGCTCAACGCATGTTGCATTTGCTAACATCCTGTGGAATACGGCGATTGCTAGCAGCACGTCTGAAGGGACTATTTATGAAACTTGCAAAGACCGCACTGGCTGCGCTTGCTCTGACCACGATGGTCGGCGCTCCGGTTCTGGCACAGGCTGCGACTTCCGCAGCCCGCGTCAGCGCTTCGAGCGAAGAGAGCGACGCAGAGGGCAGCACCGGCATCATCATTGGTGTCGTGGCCGCTGCCGCCGTGATCGGCGGCATCATCATCATCGCTGATGATGATGAGCCCAACAGCCCCTGAGCCCTTCTTCGGAAGAGATCAGGTACTGATTCGGAAAAGGGCGGCCAGCAATGGTCGCCCTTTTTTGTTGCGCTCCGGTTGATTGCGGGCCGATCCGGGCTGATATGGGTCGGGACTCACTTCCTCGCTCACTCTCAGCTGCGGAGCCCAGCCCATGACCAATTTCCCTGCCGACTATACCCCGCCTGCCGTGTGGACCTGGGACAAGGACAATGGCGGCGCCTTTGCCAACATCAACCGGCCGATCGCGGGCGCGACTCACGACAAGACGCTGCCGGTCGGCAAGCATCCGCTGCAGCTCTATTCGATGGCGACGCCCAACGGCGTCAAGGTCACGGTGATGCTCGAGGAGCTGCTCGCAGCGGGCCATTCGGGCGCCGAATATGATGCGTGGATGATCGATATCCGCAGCGGCGACCAGTTCGGCAGCGATTTCGTCGCGATCAACCCCAACAGCAAGATCCCCGCGCTGATGGACCACAGCGCGCCCGAACCCGTCCGGCTGTTCGAATCGGGATCGATCCTGCTGTATCTTGCGGAAAAGTTCGGTGCTTTGCTGCCCACCGACCCGGCCAGGCGGACCGAGGCGCTGAACTGGCTGTTCTGGCAGATGGGCAGCGCGCCCTATCTCGGCGGCGGCTTCGGCCATTTCTATGCCTATGCGCCGATCAAGATCGAATATTGCATCGATCGCTTCACCATGGAGACCAAGCGCCAGCTCGACGTGCTCAACCGGCATCTGGCGGATAACGAATATCTGGCAGGCAGCGAGTATTCGATCGCAGATATCGCCATCTGGCCCTGGTATGGCGGCGTGGCGAGCGGCGCGGTGTACAACGCGGCCGAGTTCCTGCAGGCGCAGGACTATCCGCATCTGCTGCGCTGGGCCGACCAGATCGGCGAGCGGCCCGCGGTGAAGCGCGGCAAGATCGTCAACCGGACATGGGGCGATGATCTGAGCGAGCAGCTGCGCGAACGGCACGATGCCAGCGACTTCGAACTGCGGACGCAGGACAAGCTTGCTCCCGCCGAAACTGACTGAATTCGCTTACAGGAGATCCGCCGCCAGCAGAAATGCGCCTGCCAGCCCCGATGTCGGGGCCAGGGCAGGGCGGCGGATCACCTCGGCTGCCGGCAGCGCAAAATAGCCGCCGTCGCTGGCATGCGCAGCGGCCACCACGCGCTCGAACAGCCCGGGCGTTGCCATCACTCCGCCGCCCAGCACGATGGCATCGGGCGCGAGCGCGGCGCGCAGCGTGTTGCACATCTCGGCAAGGTAGCCCGCGATGATGCCGTGCGCGGCATGATCGGGTGGAAGGTGCGACAGGGTCTCGCCCCAGCGCGCCAGAATTGCAGGGCCGCTCGCCAGCCCTTCCAGGCAGTCGCCGTGGAACGGGCATATCCCATCAAACCCATGGTCGTCGGCATTGCGCCGCGGGCGCATATGGCCAAGCTCGGGATGGCCCGTTCCGCCGACGATCTGCCCATCGGCGATCACACCGCCGCCGATTCCGGTGCCGATGGTGACATAGACGCTGACCCCGGTATCGCGCGCTGCGCCCAGCCGTGCTTCGGCCAGCGCGGCGGCGTTGACATCGGTATCGAATGCGATCGGAACGCCATTGGCGCGCGCCACGGTTCCGGCAAGGTCGAACCCGCTCCAGCCCAGCTTGGGCGTGGCGAGGATATGGCCCCATTTCGGCGAGCGGGTATCGCGCTCGAGCGGCCCGAACGAGCCGATGCCGATCGCGGCCAGCCCTGCATGCCGTTCGAAAAAGGCGTTGGTTTCGGCAAGCGTGGTCTCAGGATCGCGTGTCGCGATCTGCAGCTGGTCGATCACAGCATCGGGCCCATGGCCTACGCCGAGCACGAACTTGGTGCCGCCGGCCTCGATCGCGCCCAGCAGCGGCCGGTCAGCGGGCATGCAACTGGTCCATGGCAAAGCTTTCGACGATCCGGCTGGTGTCGCCGTCGAGCGCGATGCGCACCATAGGCGCAGGCGTCGCGCCAAAGGTCTCGGCGGCGACAAAGGCGTTTTCTGCCGGGTTGCGGCCCTTCAGGCCCCAGTGATCGACAAAGCTGCACACCAGCAGTTCGGCGCTGGCGAACCAGCTGAACGCCTGCATGGGCTCGGCATCGGGGTTCGCGATCACCAGCCCGGTGCCGTTGAGCGGGCGCCAGGGGCCGCAAAGCTGCTCTGCCACCATGCCGTAAAAGCCGGTGGGGCCGCTGGGGCCATCGGGAGCGAACACGCTGCGCTGGGTGGACCAGAAGACATAATACAGCCCCTGATGCGCGACGATCTGGGCGCGTTCAAGCTCGTTGTTCAGCGTGTCGGCGTGCATGATCGGGGGCAGAAGCTGCCAGCCGCCCTCGGCATCCTGCCGTGCCAGCCCGATCGCACCGTTATATGCGGCGCTCGATGTCGCAAGCGTCGCGGTGAAAACGATGTAGCGCGCACCATCGGCCGGATCGATGAAGAAGGCAGGGTCGCGGAAGGCCTTGACCGTGCCGGGGGCGCCGTCGTGCCGGTCGGCGACCAGATACATCGCGCCATCGGCGGCGAAGATCTCGCGTACCGGGGTCCATCCGGTGATGCGGCCATCACTTTGCAGCGTGCCGGTCGTTTCGACAAGCCGCTGCTGATAGCCGCCGGGGCGTTTCGCCAGCCCTGCTGCGGTGAAGTACAGCGTGACCCGGTCGCCCTCGAGCACAGCAGAGCCCGACCATTCCCGCTCGTGATCGCCAAGCCCCGGCGGTAGCAGGTCGCCCAGATCATGCCAGCCCGCTGAGTCCAGGTGAAGCAGCCGGATTTTCGCCTCGAAATGGCGCAGCGCTGGATCGCTCCGGTCGGGTGCAGCCAGCACCATCCACACAGTGCCGCCGTTGACCTGCGCCATCGACCCGTCTGCCTGCTGCAGCGGCCACATGTCCCACAGCAGCAGGTCGGGCAGGATCCGCGCCGCCTCGGCCTCGCCGATCAACCCTAGCGCGGGCAGGGGCTGATCGGCGATGGCGGTGACATGCGCGGCGGTCCAGGCGGTCGTCATGCGTTGAGTCAGAAGTCGTAACGCAGCGTGGCGGAGATGGTGCGGCCGTTGATCGAACGCGCGCGGACGAAGCCGTTGGCCGGGATCGCACCTTCCTCGGCCTCGGTGAAGCCGCGCGTGTCGAACAGGTTGTTGGCGTTGATCGACAGCTGCACCCGCTCGATCGGGCGCACCGCGACGAACGCGTTCACCTGCGTGAAGCCCGGCAGCACCAGCAGGTTGTTGTCCTGTGCAAAGCTGTCGGTGGTGCCCACCAGATTGGCGCCGAGCGAGAACATATCCTGTTCGTACTGGCCGCTCAGCTGATAGATGAAATCGGCCTGGCGACGCGGGGTGTTGCCTTCGTTGGCGGGGTTGATGCGGTCGCGGTTGATCTCGGCATCGGTATAGGTGCCGCTGGCGCTCATCGTGAAGCCACCGGTGCGGTACGATGCCTCGACCTCGAGACCCTTGGCCCTGAACACGCGGTCGAAGGTCTGGCGGGTGGTTGCCTCGAAGTTGGTTTCCTCGGTTTCGGCGTAGAAAGCCGTGGCATAGACCGCGAGCCCGCCCGCACGGTACTTGATCCCGGCTTCGGCCTGCTTGACGAAGTCGACCGCGATCCCTTCGTTGCGGATATCGCCGGTGACGAAGTTGACGTTGTCGTTGTTGAACAGCAGACGGTCGGCGTTGGCACGGCCGCCCTTGCTGTAGCGCGCGAACGCCGCCAGATCGTCGGAGAAGCGATAGTTCGCGCCGAACGAATAGCTGAAATAGTCATAGCTGTAATCGACCAGCGCGGGCGCGCCGAGCGGGATGGTCGATGTCTGCGCCTCGGCAGCGCTGATCACGCCATTGCGGTTGAAATCGAACGCGGTCGTGCCGACGCGGCCACCGCCCAGGTCCGCGCCGAAGGTGCGGCCCGAAGCATCGCCAAAGTCATAGCGGATGCTGCCATCGAGCGTCAGCCGGTCGAACTCGAGCGAGAGCGATGCGAACGGCGCGTTGGTATCATATTGCAGATCATAGCTGCGCCGGCAGCATCCGCCGAAGAAGCTCGCGCCATAGGCCACCGTGCCGCGGTCGGACAGCCGGGTGCCAGCGGCGTTGACCACGTCGATCAGCGCCGCATCGCCGCCACCGCGCACCTCGAGTAGATGCGAGGTCCACAGCCAGTCGGTGTTGATGTCCTGGCGCGACTTGTAGAAGCCCGCGGTCAGCGTGGCGGTGCCGCCGCCCAGATCGAAATCACCGGTCACGCGCAGATCGTTGGTGATGTTGTCGAGGCTGTTCAGCCGGGTGTTGAACAGCACGACGCTGGCGACCAGCGAGCCGCCGGGCACGTTCTGCCCTGCCTGCGTTCCATTGGCGAACACCAGCCGCGCGCCCGCGCCGCCAAGGGCAGCCGCGGTGTTGGCGGCGGTATCGAACGATCCGGGGAAGGGCGAGGTGAAGCCGCCCGAGACATCGGAGAAGCGGAAGCGGTTGGTGACCTTCCAGCCATCGGCAATCTCGAACTCGCCTTCAAAGCCGAATGCCTTGACCAGGGGGCGCTGGCCGTTGGTGATGTCGTACCGGCGCGGCTGGTTGTTGCCGTCGAGCGTCAGCGCCGACTGGAAGAAGCGCGAGTGCAGGCTGTCCGAGCTGATGTCGAAGCCGGGGACGTTGGAATAATTGGGGTTGCCGTTGGTTCCGGTCACCCGCACCGGATTGGGCAGATAGCCGACGGCGCGGTCGTCCAGATACTTGGCATAGACGCGGATATAGCCGCCGGTGAACTCCTTGGTGATGTTGGCCTTGATCTGGCCACCGCGGTTGCCGTCATAGCCGATATCGCGCGGGCCTTCGCCCTGGCGCACAAAGCCGCCCATGTGGAAATACAGGTCCTGCCCCAGGCTGCCGCCATAATCGAAATCGAAGCGCTTCTCGTCATAGTCGAGGCCCAGCGTCGCCTGGATGGTGCCGCCATTCTGGTCCTTGCCGGTTTTGGAGATCATGTTGATCACGCCGCCGGGCGAGTTGGAGGCGAAGGTCGAGGCGCTGCCGCCGCGGATCGCCTCGACACGCGCGATGTTGAGATCGGCGCGCAGGAAGATGTCCGAGTTGCCGAAGGTGATGTCGCCAAATTCGAGGATCGGCAGGCCGTCCTCCTGCAGCTGCAGGAACTTGGCGCCGCCCGATGCGATCGGCAGGCCGCGCACCGCGATGTTGGCATTGCCTTCGCCGCCCGATGCTTCCGAGCGGATGCCCGGGATGTTGCGGAAGATTTCCGCCGCGCTGCGCGGTGCAGTCGTGGCGATCTGTTCGGCGCTGAGCGAGCTCACCGAGATCGAGCTGTCGAGCACATTGGCGCCGCGCGCCACCGCAGTGACGACGATCACGTCACCCGAATCGGCATCATCGGCTGACGAAGCGTCCTGGGCAAAGGCTGTGGGGGTGATTGCAGTGGCGGTGGCAACGGCCAGTGCCGCATAGGCGCTGCGAACGCGCAGGGCTTTCAAAATCGACATGATACCTCTCCTGAACTGGCCGGTACTCCGGCTGCAGCTATCTATGCTATGCACACCTGCAATCGTTTGCAACAGTTAGTTGCAAACGATTGCAAAAAAGCTTGCCAAAGTGCCAGCGCGCCTATTAGCATAACGCCCAAGGCGCAAGGCAAAGACGCCCCCAGGATCGAGGACCACGTCATGACCAGCGCCGTGCAAGCACCATCCGCCAGCCATGACGCTGCACCCTTCCGGGCGCCTCGGCTGTCGCTGCCGCGGATCGTCGAGATGAACCTCGGCTTTTTCGGGCTGCAGTTCAGCTTCGGCCTGCAACAGGCCAACATGACGCCGATCTACACCTTTCTGGGCGCTGACGAGGCGACCATGCCGCTGCTGTGGCTGGCAGGACCGATGACCGGGCTGCTGATCCAGCCGATCGTCGGCGCGCTGTCCGATCGCACCAATTCCAGGCTGGGGCGGCGCACGCCGTATTTTCTGATCGGTGCGGTGATCTGTTCGCTGTGCCTGTTCCTGATGCCCTATTCGAGCGCATTGTGGATGGCCGCGAGCCTGCTGTGGCTGCTCGATGCGGGCAACAATATCACCATGGAGCCTTATCGCGCCTATATCGCCGACCGGCTCGAACCGGGGCAGCGGCCCGCGGGCTTTCTGATCCAGAGCGCGTTTACGGGCCTTGCCCAGTGCCTGTCCTATGCCACCCCCAGCCTGCTGGTCGGGTTCGGCATCAGCCAGAACCTCGTAGACATCAACGGCATCCCGGTGATCGTCCGGATCGCCTTCGTGTTCGGCGCGATCCTGTCGATTTCCACCATCGTCTGGTCAGTAGTGCGCGTGCCCGAACTCAAGCTGACCGAGGCGGAGCTCGCCGAGATGGCCGCCAAGCCGATGGGGGCAGGCGCCGCGCTGGCAGAGATCCGCGATGCCTTCATCGCCATGCCCAGGCCGATGCGCCAGCTGGCCTGGGCGATGCTGTGCCAATGGTATGCGATGTTCGTCTACTGGCAGTTCATCTCGCTCTCGGTGTCGCGCACGCTGTTTCCGGGGGGGGAACGCGGATCGGCCGGCGCGAATGCGGATTTCATCTCCGCCTCGCTCACCGCGCAGCAGATGGGCGTGGCCTATAACGCCGTCGCCTTTATCGGCGCGCTGGCGCTGATCCCTGTCGTCCGGCGGCTGGGCGCCAAGCCGGTGCACGCCGCGTGCCTCGTCGCGTCGGGAATCGCGATGATGTCGCTGCCGATGCTCGACAGCCGCGCCGCGATGTTCGTGCCGATGATCGGCATCGGCCTGGGCTGGGCCGGGATGATGGGCAACACCTATGTGATGCTGGCCGATTGCATCCCGCCCGAGCGGACCGGCGTGTACATGGGCATCTTCAACATGTTCATTGTGGTGCCGATGCTGATCGAGACGATGACCATGCCGCTGATCTATGCGCCGCTGCTGGGGTCCGATCCGCGCAACGCCATCCTGCTGGCGGGCGTGCTGATGCTGTTCGGCGCGGTCGCGACGCTTCGGGTGCGCACCGCGGCCTGATCGCGAGCGCTTTAGCTGGGCACGGGCTGGTGCGGTAGCTGCCAGTCGATCGGGTTGCGCCCGGCTGCTTCCAGAAACGCGTTGGCCTTGCCGAAATGACCGCAGCCCAGAAAGCCGCGATGCGCCGAGAGAGGCGAGGGGTGCGGGGCTTTCAGCACCAGATGCCGCGCATCGACATTCCCAGCCTTTTTCTGCGCATGGCTGCCCCACAGCAGGAACACCACCGGCTGCTGCTGCGCATTGACGCGCGCGATCACCGCATCGGTGAAGCGCTCCCAGCCGCGTCCCTGATGCGAGCCTGCCTCGCCCATTTCCACCGTCAGCACCGCGTTGAGCAACAGCACGCCCTGGCGCGCCCAGGGCTCTAGAAACCCGTGCGCGGGGGGCATGATCGCAAGGTCACGCTCCAGCTCCTTGTAGATGTTGATCAAAGAAGGCGGCGGCCGCACCCCTGGTTGGACGCTGAAGCATAGCCCATGCGCCTGTCCGGGGCCGTGATACGGATCCTGCCCCAGAATGACCACGCGAACGCTGTCAGGCGGGGTCAGGTCGAGCGCGCGAAACCACTGGCTGCCCGGCGGAAAGATCCTGGCGCCTGCCGCCTTGCGCTCTAGCAGGAAGGCTTTCAGCTCGGCCATGTAGGGCGCGGCAAATTCGTCGGCCAGCGCGTCGCGCCAGGCGGGACGGATCTGCGGAACTACGGGGGCAGGGGTGGTCATGGGGTGCCTGATGCCCGCCCCGGCCACGCCCGGTCAAGCCGCTGCATGGATTTTGACCCGGCGCGATGATAACCTTGGCCAAAGCAATACGAGTCGCGTCACCACACCATTTGAGGGGGTCATGACCATGCCGCTGTCCAGTGCCAAGCCCGTCACCTTCATCAACACCGCCAGCCGCGCGGCGAGCGAGCCTTTCTATCGTGATGTCCTTGGCCTGCCATTCGTGGCGGACGATGGCTTTGCCGCGGTGTTCGATCTGCCGGGCGCGGTGCTGCGTATTACCGAGTTGCAGGATTATCAGCCCGCACCCCATCCCGCTTTGGGGTGGATGGTGGATGACATCGCTGCGACCATGCAGGCGCTGATTGAGCGCGGTGTGACCCCGACGATCTACGAGGGCTTCGGCCAGGATGCGCTGGGCATCTGGACCGCGCCCGACGGCATCGCCAAGGTCGCCTGGTTCAACGACCCAGACGGCAATGTGCTGAGCCTCACCCAATGCTGAGGCGGCAGCGCTAAAGCGATCCTACCAGATGCCCGCCATCGACGGTGAGGATGCTGCCGGTCATGAACCGGCTGGCGTCAGACACCAGAAGCAGCAGCGGGCCATCGAGATCCGGCAGCTCGCCGTAACGCCGCATCGCGATGCGCTTGCGCAGGGGTTCACCCGCGTCGCCAGCCAGCTGGTCGCGGTTGATGTCGGTGAGGAAATAGCCCGGTGCGATCGCGTTGACGCGGATGTTGAAGCGCGCAAGCTCCATCGCCAGTTGCCGCGTCATGTGTAGCACGCCCGCCTTGGACATCGCATAGGGTCCTGTGCCCGCAGCGGTCTGGAAGCCGGTGATCGATGCGGTGTTGATGATGTTGCCGCCGCCTGAATCGCGCATCACCTTCGCGGCTTCCGTGGCGACGTTCCACGCGCCTTTCAGGTTGGTGTCCATCACGAAGTCGTAATCGGCCTCGGTCTGGTCAAGCGCGCGCTTGGTCACCGCGACGCCTGCGTTGTTGATGCAGGTGGTGATCGCGCCAGCCGCTTTGACGCCATCGCGCACCGAGGCGAGGTCGGCGACATCCATCCGCACCGCGCTCGCGCTGCCGCCAGCATCGGTGATCTCGGTGACCAGCGCCTCCAGCGCCTCCAGCCGCCGTGCGGCGACCACGACATACGCGCCGCAGCGGGCGAGGACACGGGCGAAATGCGCGCCAAAGCCCTCGCTCGACGCCCCGGTGACAAGGATGCGCTGGCCGGTCAGATCTGCGGTCAGGGTCATGCGGCGGCTCCCTCGGTTGCGTGCTTATGATCGCGCTTGATCTTTTTGGCGAGCGACCATTTGTGCACTTCGGTCGGGCCATCATAAATGCGGAAGGCGCGGATTTCGCGGAATACCTGCTCGACGATGGTGTCGCCGCTGACCCCCTTGCCGCCCATCACTTGGACACAGCGGTCGGCAACGCGCATCAAGGCTTCGGACACCGCGACCTTGGTCATCGAGCTTTCGACCGTGCCCAGTTCACCGGTGTCGAGCACGCCCGCGCACCAGGCGATCATCAGCTCGGCCTGTTTCAGGTCGATAAGGTTTTCCGCCAGCATGAAGCCGACGCCTTCGTGATCGACCAAAGGCTTGCCAAAGGCGTGACGGCGGCAGGCGTAATCGCTGGCGATTTCATGCGCGCGTGATGCTGCACCCCACCAGCGCATACAGTGCGACAGCCGGGCAGGGGACAGGCGTACCTGCGCGTATTTGAAGCCTTCGCCGCTCTGTCCCAGCATCTGGTCGGCGGGGACGCGCAAGTTATCGATGGCGATGATCGCATGGCCACCGGGCATAGAGCTGTCGATGGTGTCGAGCACGCGCTCGATGCGGATCGCCGGATCGGGAAGATCGACCAGGAACATGCACGCGCCGTCCTCGGACTTGGCCATCACGATGCCGACCTTCGCGCCTTCGGCCCCGGTGATGAAAGCCTTGCGGCCGTTGATCACCCAATGGTTGCCGTCGAGCTTCGCGGTGGTCCGCATCATCGAAGGGTCAGAGCCTGCGCCGCCTTCCTCGGATGGTTCGGTCATGAAGAAGGCCGAGCGCGATTCGCCGCTGACCAGCTGGTTCAGGAACCGTGCCTTCTGTTCAGGGCTGCCGACCTTGCCCAGCAGATACATGTTACCCTCATCGGGCGCGGCGGTGTTGCACGCGACCGGCCCGAGCGGCGACAGGCCGGATTTTTGCAGCACAATCGCGGTCTGTGCCTGGGTCAGGTGGCGGCCATCGGGCAGGATATGCGGCGTCATAACGCCTGCTGCCCGGGCGAGCCGGCGCATTTCATGGACCAATTCTTCGGACGGTCCATGCGACCCACAGCGCGGGTCCTGCTCATAGGGTGCGATGACCTCGCGGACGAAACGCTCAACCTTCGCGGCAATGGCATCGACTTCGGCGGCGGACAGATGGGACATGGTGACGGTCTCCCGGATGCGTGGCGTGTGCGCAAGCCGGGTATCAAAGCTGGAGCGTTAATCAACTGATTAAATTGCAGGAGCAGGGTAAACGTAACGGAATCGCATGACCGATGAACGAACGGTCGGTCCCCTCCGCAGGCAGGGGTCTATCTCCCGACCGTTGAGCTGGACGCCAATACACGAGATGGCCTTCTGCGTTGGCGGGAGAGGGGGCGGTTTATGACCAGTGGCCTTTTCTGTCCTCGTCCTTCCATGGAAACAGCGCAAGGGCACTTACGATGAAGATAGCAGCACAGACCTGACCAGCTTCCAGACCGACAAAATACACCAGTGCATTGTAGGTGGCGTGGATAGCCGTCCCGATCACTAACTGGTGCCATCGCGCGCCATGAAGATAAAACGCATACACCACCGCTGTCAGGATGTGCAGGAACAGGGCCGGTATCGCTGCAAAGGCCTCGAAGAAACCCTGGATCGAGAATGGTTGCTCCATGGCGAATGGCTTTGAGATCATGAGTTCGTAGATGCCGAAAAGACTAACCAGCGCAAATCGGTGCAGGGCCTCGTTAGTGACTGGCAGGCCTGAAGTTTCGCAAGCTCTTCGAAAATGGGTGCCAGAAGCACGATCTGTATTCCAAACAGGGTCAATGCGCTGGGTGAAAAGATCACTTTTATGCCGAATGACAAGATTGTCGTCATTAGTTCAGCAGCAAGCATACACAGCAGGCAAACCCACAGCAGTCGCATGGCTGTCTTATCGGCATCGGTAAAATACAGCCAGATAACAAGGCACATGGTGCCGATCAGGAACGTGATGATCATCGGTCGTTACAATGCTGAAATGCTCGCATATATCAACTGTAGACTGGTTTCGGGCGTCGAGCCTTGATGTTGTGTTCTCCGGCGAAAGCGGGAGTCTAGTGGCGGTGTTGATCTGCCGCCGCCCTGGATTCCGGCTTTCGCTGGAAAGCGGTGATGTTCGGGCGATGTTGCGGACTTGACGCGGTCATGCTTAACTCGGCACATGATTATTAGCTTCGTGGCGAATGACTTCGCGACCAATGGTGCCGTTCTCCTTAAGGGCGCTATCCTACCTCACATCGACGAGTTGAAGTCAGCGATTGCCGGGCTGCCAGAAGACCAGGCTGGTGTCCGTCTGCATGGCATTCGATCACTTGGGCCATTGCTTGCCAGTGACGGTGCGATTGGAGCTATAGCTGATAAGGCCTTGGGCAAATCTGCACGGCCGGTCAGGGCAATTCTGTTCAACAAGTCAGCGGATACGAACTGGTCGCTTGCTTGGCATCAAGACCGGACAATCTGCGTCAAGGAAAGGCGGGCGGCACCCGGCTTCGGTCCTTGGACTATCAAAAGCGGGATGAATCATGTCGCGCCACCGTTTGATTTGCTCGCGCGAATGGTGACATTGCGGGCACATATTGATGATGTGCCGGAGACTAACGCGCCGTTGCTCATTGCGCCCGGCTCCCACGCCTTTGGCAGGATTGCCGTCAACCATATACAGGAAGTCGTAATCCGTTGCGGAACGGCGACCTGTCTGGCCGACGCTGGCGATGTCTGGCTGTATGCGACGCCGATTCTTCACGCATCCGAAGCAGCCTCCGCCCCGAAAAACAGAAGGGTGCTACAAGTTGACTTTGCTGCCGAAGAGCTGCCGCACGGCCTCAAATGGCTGGGCGTGTAGACGCCAAATCCGCAATCAGGCTACCACAATAAAACCCCGCCGCGCCGAAAGCGCAGGCGGGGTCTTCATGTCTCTCGTCCCGGCCCTGTCAGGCCGAGCAGCCGATCAATCGTGGTGCGCGACCAGATTGACGGCGGAGTGCTTTCCGCGACGGTCGACTTCAAGGTCGAACTCGAGGCGGTCGCCCTGGTTGAGGCCGTTCATGCCGGCGCGTTCGACCGCGCTGATGTGAACGAACGCATCGGGCTGGCCGTCGTCGCGGGTGATGAAGCCGAAGCCCTTCATGGAGTTGAAGAACTTGACGGTTCCGGTCGCACGCTCGCCAGTGAGTTCCCGGCGGGGCGCTTCGCCGCGCGGTGCACGCTCGCCGCGGTCACCGCCGCCGCCGCTATCGGATACGGGGATCAGTTCGCCATCGACCTTGAGGTCGCTGGCAGACACCTTGCCGCCGCGATCGACCAATGTGAATTCCAGGCCCTGGCCTTCGGCGAGGTTGGAAAGACCCGCACGTTCCACCGCGCTGATGTGGACGAACACGTCTTCGCCGCCATCGTCACGCTGGATGAAGCCGAAGCCCTTTTGCGCGTTGAAGAATTTGACCTTGCCCTTGGCTTCGCCCACCACTTGGGTGGGCATGCCGCCAAAGCCGCCGCTGCGCGGAGCGCCGCCGCCGGCACCGCCGCCCGGACCGCGCGGGGCACCGAAGCCGCCGCCACCTGCAGGAGCGCCATATCCGCCGCCGCCACCGCCGCCGCCGAAGCGGTCACGATCACCATATGCAGGCGGAGGCGAAAATGCGTCGAAATCATCCTCGCCAAATCTGTCGCGTTTGTCCCGGCCCCTGCCGCGCCGACCCCTGTCAAAACTCATGCCGAATTATTCACTTTCAATGTCGTCCTGGATCATGTGCTCAAGAACAAGGCGGACGTGAACCCTGTCGCTCAACTGATGGAACTCTTCGTGCGGACCCTTTCAGCATGGATCAATCCGCCACAAATACGCACCAAAAACCTTAGCTTACCTTAACCTTCATCAGCATCCGCCAGCGACCTTTCGACAATCGAACTGCCATCAACCAATCAAAAACCTGTGGATAGCACACAGATGTTGCGTGACACACGGCAAAACATGCGCGGCAATCGCGTACTTCCAAGGTGATTCTCTTAACGCAAATCCGGCGGCATGGCGAATAATAAATGGGGCTGGCCAAGGCGTTGCCGCGCAATTGCGGCGGTCCGGCAGGCAGTGGCGACCAGCGACCGCACAGGCGGTGCGACGAACGGCGGCAAAATTCGCGCGCGCCAGCGTTTGCGGGCCTTGCCATGCCTCTGGCGCTGCGGCAATTGGGGCCGATGGATAGCATCATTCCGCTGTTGAGCGACCCCGCAGCATGGGCTGCACTTGTCACCCTTGTGATCCTGGAGGTCGTGCTTGGCATCGACAACCTGATCTTCATCTCGATCCTCTCGAACAAGCTGCCCGAACATCAGCGGCAGCTTGCGCGGCGGATCGGCATCGGTCTTGCACTGATCATGCGGCTCGCGCTGCTGTCGATGATCGCGTTCATCGTGTCACTGACCACGCCGGTGTTCGACCTCGGCATTTCGGGCCCGCTGGGCGAATATGGCGAGCCGACCTTCGAGACGCAGTTCTCGTGGCGCGACCTGATCCTGATTGCAGGCGGTCTCTTCCTGGTGTGGAAGGCGACCAAGGAAATCCACCACAGCGTCGATGACGACCCCTCGGGCGAGGCGCTGGACAAGAAGGGCAAGGCCGCGCTCGGCTTTGGCGCGGCCATCGTCCAGATCATCGCGCTCGACATGGTGTTCTCGATCGATTCGATCCTGACCGCAGTCGGCATGACCGACCATGTTCCGATCATGATGGCCGCGGTGATCATCACCGTTCTCGTCATGCTGGTCGCTGCCGATCCGCTGGCCAATTTCATCAATCGCAACCCCACGGTGGTGATGCTGGCGCTGGGCTTCCTGCTGATGATCGGCTCTGTGCTGATCGCCGATGGCTTCGGCGTCCATGTGCCCAAGGGATATATCTATGCCGCCATGGCTTTTTCTGCGATGGTCGAATCCCTCAACATCTGGGCCCGCAACGGGCGCGAGAAACGACGCGGCATTTCGCCGGCAGCTACCAACGGCGAGAGTGCATGACCGTATATTTCCATGAAAGCGATCTGCCTGCCGATGTGCTGGCCCCCGGCCCTGTGGCGGTGGATACCGAAACCATGGGGCTGGTGACGCCGCGCGACCGGTTGTGCCTGGTGCAGATCTCCGATGGCAGAGGCGACGAGCATCTCGTGCGCTTCATGCCCGGCAGCGATTATGCCGCGCCAAATCTTCGCGCCGTGCTCGCCGATCCCGAGCGGCTCAAGCTCTATCATTTTGCCCGGTTCGATCTGGCGGCGATCCAGCATTATCTGGGCGTGATGGCAGCGCCGGTGTTCTGCACCAAAATCGCATCGCGGCTGATCCGTACCTATACTGACCGGCATGGCCTGAAGGAACTGGTGCGCGAGGTACTGGGCAAGGAGCTCAGCAAGGTGCAGCAGTCGAGCGACTGGGGCGCGCCCGAGATCAACGATGCGCAGCGCGACTATGCGGCCAGCGACGTGCGCTTCCTGCATGCCCTGCACACCGCGATGGACGCACGGCTGGTGCGCGAGGGACGGCGCGAGATCGCGCAGGCCTGTTTCGATTTCCTGCCCGCGCGCGCGCAGCTCGATCTGGCGGGCTGGCCGGAAATTGATATTTTCGCGCACGCTTAATATATCGCGGGGCAACACCCCCTCCGACCGCGTAACCGGCGCGACACCGAAAGGCCCCTAAGGCGACATGACCGAACGCGCTGATATCATGCGCAGCCGCCGCCAGCTGTTTGCGACCCCCGGCAGCAGCCATGACCGGATGGTGCGGTTGCTGGGCATCATCCTGCCCTCGGCGATCGGCGTGCTGGTGGCGTTCCTGGCGCTTGCGCCGCTGCTGCGCAACACAGAGGTCAGCTTCCTGCTCGACAAGAACCAGGTCGATATCGCGCGCGAACGCATGCGGGTGACGCAGGCGCTGTATCGCGGGCAGGACAGCGAAGGACGGCCCTTTTCGCTGCAGGCGGGCTCCGCGGTGCAGAAGACCTCGCGCAATCCGGTGGTGGAGATGAGCGATCTGGCCGCGCGCATCCTGCTGACCGAAGGCCCGGGCGTGCTCGAGGCCGGGCAGGGGACCTACAACATGGACAGCGAACAGGTGTCGATCATCGGCCCGGTGCAGTTCAGCTCCGCCAATGGCTATCGCATGGTCACCCGCGATGTGGACATCGATCTGCCCAAGCGCAGCATGGTCAGCCGCGGCGAGGTGACGGGTCGCTTGCCCGCTGGCACTTTCCGCGCCGACCGGCTAAAGGCCGATCTTGCCAATCGCACGGTCACGCTCGAAGGCCGCGCACGGCTGCGGATGACTCAGGGCGGATTGCCCCGGTGACGAACCAAAATCGAGTGACGAGCGGAGATACGGGATTGACCAAGCGGTTTTCAGCCAGGGTTTCGATGCTGGCCCGTCGCCGGTTGCCAGGTGCGGCTGCCGGTGCGTTTTGCCTCGCCGCGCTGGCGCTGGTGCCCGGCAGCGTCACTGCGCAGTCGCTGATGAACCACAACAGCAACGCGCCGGTCGATTATGCTGCCGATCGCATCGAACTGCAGGACCGCGCCAATCGCGTGCTGCTTTCGGGCAATGTCGATATCACCCAGGCGGGTCTTCGCCTGCAGGCGGCGCGGATGACCGTGGCCTATCGCAACGCGGGCAGCATCGAGATCGAGCGGATCGACGCCAATGGCGGCGTGGTCGTCACCAAGGGCGAGGAACGCGCCAGCGGCAATGTCGGCATCTATGATTTCAACAAACGGATCATCACGCTGATCGGCAATGTCGCGCTGCGCCAAGGCGGCAACACGCTCAACGGCGGGCGGATGGTAATCGACCTGACCACCGGCCGCTCGACCGTCGACGGCCGCTCGGCCGGCGGCGCTCCGGGCCAGACGGGCTCGGCAGGCGGCCGTGTCTCGGGCACGTTCTCGGTACCCAAGCGGGATTGATCGTAAATCCTCCCACAGCTTGCTGGGGGAGGGGGACCGCCCGCGCAGCGGGTGGTGGAGGGGCGGCCAGTTCGAGCCCAGCCTATAGATGCCGTGCCATCCCGCTTCCCCCCCACCACTGACCTTCGGTCAGCGGTCCCCCTCCCCGAGCCAAGCTCGGGGAGGATTTGAACTGCTCCCCACGCCTGCCCATGCATAAATCCTGCCAACACGTGAATATCGTCGGTTTTCATCGCATTGTTCCATGCTATGGGAGAACAAAGACAAAGCGGCGCCCCAAGCTGCGGTTTATGTTTGCAGGAATGTTGCAATGAACGATGTAGCCCCCCTTGGCCTGCTCAGCGGCACCGCGGCGGACCCTGCCGTGTCCACCGATGGCCTTAACGTCGTGTCGATCGCCAAGAGCTATGACAAGAAGGTCGTGCTCTCCGATGTCTCGCTGCAGGTCGCCAAGGGCGAGGTGCTGGGCCTGCTCGGCCCCAATGGCGCGGGCAAGACCACCTGCTTCTATTCGATCATGGGGTTGGTGAAACCCAATTCGGGCCGCATCATGCTAGATGGCGTCGATATCACCCCGCTGCCGATGTACCGCCGCGCGATCCTGGGTCTTGGCTATCTGCCGCAGGAAACCTCGATCTTTCGTGGCATGACGGTCGAGCAGAATATCAAGGCGGTGCTTGAACTGGTCGAGCCCGAGGTAGAGGCGCGCGCGGCGCGGCTGGAGACATTGCTCGAGGAATTCGGGCTGACGAGGTTGCGCGAATCCCCCGCGATGGCGCTGTCGGGTGGCGAACGCCGCCGCTGCGAGATCGCCCGCGCGCTCGCCGCCAGCCCCTCCATCATCCTGCTCGATGAACCGTTCGCAGGCATCGATCCGCTTTCGATCGCCGACATCCGTGACCTCATCATCGAGCTCAAGTCGCGCGGCATCGGCGTGCTGATCACCGATCACAACGTCCGCGAGACGCTCGACATCGTCGACCGCGCCTGCATCATCTATGATGGCAAGGTGCTGTTTGCCGGCACGCCAGAGGCGCTGGTGGCCGATGAAAACGTCCGCAGGCTGTATCTGGGCGAGGGCTTTGCGCTGTGATCGCATCCGTCGCAGGTGACGAAGGACTGACCTGATGGCGCTCGGCCCGCGCCTTGACCTGAGGCAGAGCCAGTCGCTGGTGATGACGCCGCAGTTGCAGCAGGCGATCCGGCTGCTCGCGCTGTCGAATATCGAGATCGAAGCGTTCATCGGCGAGGAACTCGAGCGCAACCCGCTGCTCGAGCTGGGCGGCGAGGACACCGGCGGCGATGTCGCCTCGAGCGGGGTGGATGCTACGTTCGACGCGCCCGCTGCTCCTGCCGATGGCGATCCGGCGGGCAGCGACGAGCTGATCGGCGCAGGCATGGGCGAGATCGATCGTCCGCTCGATATCGACCTGGGCGGCGAGGTGTTTCATCACGACTGCGCCAGCGACGGCCCCGACCGGGTGGCGGGTGAGGCCAGCGGCGGGCTCGACGGGGCGCTTTCGCTCAACGATATTTCCACCGGCGGCGGTGCCGACAGCGACGGCTGGGAAGATTCGCTCGAATACGATCTCACGCTGCGCGAGCATCTGCACGCCCAGGCGGGGATGGCGATGTCCGGCGTCACATTGTTCATCGGCCGGCACCTGATCGAGCTGATCGACGAGAACGGCTATCTGCGCGGCGACCTGCTGCAGGTGTCGCACCAATTGGGCGTGCCTCTGGGCGAGGTCGAGACCGCGCTGGCGGCGATCCACACGCTCGAGCCTACCGGCGTCGGCGCGCGCGATCTGGCCGAGTGCCTCGCGCTGCAGGCAAAGGAAGCCGACCGCTACGACCCGTGCATGGCGCGGCTGATCGACAATCTCGAGCTGCTTGCACGCGGCGCGCTGCCGCAGTTGAAGCGGTTGTGCCGGGTCGACGACGAGGACCTTGCCGACATGATCGCCGAGCTGCGTCAATATGATCCCAAGCCGGGCAGCCGCTTTGGCGGGGCGAGCGTCGAGGCGGTGGTGCCCGATCTGTTCGTGCTCGAGCGCGAGGGCAAATGGATGATCGAGATCAACAGCGGGACGCTGCCGCGGCTGCTGGTCAACCGCAGCTATCATGTCTCGCTGTCTGGCGGGCGGCACGATGCCAAATCCAAGGCTTGGCTCAGCGAATGCCTTGCCGAGGCCAACTGGCTGCTCAAGGCTCTCGACCAACGCCAGCGCACGATCATCAAGGTGGCGAGCGAGATCGTCAAGCAGCAGGAAGGCTTCTTCCGCAACGGCGTCACGCAATTGCGCCCGCTCACCCTGCGCAGCGTCGCCGATGCGATCGAGATGCACGAATCGACCGTCAGCCGGGTGACCAGTCACAAATATCTGAGCTGCGCACGCGGTCTGTTCGAACTCAAATACTTCTTCACCAGCGCGATTCAGGCGACCGATGGCGGCGATGCGGTGTCGGCCTCGGCGGTGAAGAGCCACATCAAGACGCTGATCGACGAGGAGGACGCCAAGAACATCCTCTCCGACGACCAGCTGGTCGATCTGCTGAAGGAACGCGGGTTCGACATTGCGCGGCGGACGGTGGCGAAGTACCGCGAGGCGCTCGGCCTTGGCTCATCGGTCCAGCGCCGCCGCCAGAAGAAGCTGCAGGGCGCGCGGTGACTTGCCACCCCTCCCGCAGGCGGGAGGAGGGAAAGAAGACTACTGCAGCGTCACCCGTGGATCATCGCTGTCGCGGCGGCCGAAGAACTGCATCAGCTGGACCAGCAGATCGGCGCGGGTGGTGAGGCCTTCGGCTTCGAGCAGCGCCTGTTTGGCGGCTGCATCGAACGGGGCGATCTGCGCGATGCCGTTGACCAGCGAGCGGTCGTCGAGCCGCGCCACCGAATCCCAGTCGACGCTATAGCCCTGCGCATTGGCGAACCGCTGCGATTCGCGTTCCAGGCTCGCACGCTCGATGCTGGAGAGCGCCTGGTCATCCTCGTTTTCGTTGATCAGCTCCGCCTCGATCTGGCGGAACGGCGTCGTCACGTCCAGCTCGCGCAGCACGCGGAACCGGGCAAAGCCCTCGAGCACAAGATTGTAGCGGCCATCATCGAGCGCTTCGACATCGACGATGCGGCCCACACAGCCCATGTCGAACAGCGCGGGCGGATCGCCGGGGCCGCGCGGCTGGATCATCCCGATCTGCCGGTCGCGCGCCATCGCATCGCTCACGAGGGCGCGATAGCGCGGCTCGAAGATGTGCAGCGGCACCTGCAGGCCGGGAAACAGGATCACCCCGGTGAGCGGAAAGATCGAGATGCGCTGGGCGACCATGACGGGCTTGTCGGTCATCCGAACAACGCGGCGGAAAGCTTGCGCCGCGTCGCTGATACCCAGGGATCCTCGAGCCCGACCGCCTCGAAGATCTGCAGCAGCCGCGCGCGGGCCGCGCCCTCGTTCCATTCCTTGTCGGCCTTCACGATGGCCAGCAGATGCTCCGCCGCCTCGTCGCGTTCGCCGCCGGCAAACAGCGCGACCGCCAGATCGAAGCGCGCGGCGTGATCGTCCGGCGTGGCATTGGCGGCTGCACGCAGCCCTGCGATTTCGCTGTCATCGGCCTTGTCGGCGACCAGCGCGATGGCGGCCTTGGCGCGATCGAGCGCGGGGTCGGCGGTGATTTCGGGGGGCAGATCGGCGAGCAGCGCCTGTGCCTCCTCCACCTTGTCGGCGGCGACCATTGCGCGCAGCAGGCCGGAAATGGCCGCAACGCTGTCCGGCACCATGTCCAGGATCTGCGCGAACATGCCCATGGCCTGCTCGGTGTCGCCCTCGGCCAGCACGTCTTCGGCCATCGCGATCAGCGGCGTGATATCGGGCGCGCCGGCATCGTCGCCATCACCCGCCTGGACGGGCAGCTTCTCGAGCAGCTGGTCAAGGATGCCGCCAAGCTGCGCCTCGGTGCGCGCGTTGGTGAGGTTGGCGACCGGCTGGCCCTGGAACATCGCATAGACGGTTGGGATCGACTGAATCTGGAACTGCGAAGCGACGAAGCGTTCCTCATCGACATTGACCTTGACCAGCATCACGCCCTTGTCGGCATAATCGGCCGCGACCTTCTCCAGCACCGGGGTCAGCGCCTTGCACGGCCCGCACCATTCCGCCCAGAAATCGAGGATGACCAGCTTCGTCATCGATGGTTCGACCACGCTGGTGCGGAATGCCTCGACGGCCTTGTGCTCTTCGGTCGTCAAACCCATGCTTGCCAAGTGAACTGCTCCTGCTGTTGCGCGTGCCGGGCGGTTCACCGCCCCGTCGCGGGTTGTGCCCCGCTTTGTCCTGGCACCTTATCCGAAACACCAAGATGGTGCGCAAGCCGCTTCTGCCAAGGGTGAAACAATGAATCGTCGCCAAATGCAAATTTGGGGCTTGCCGGACCCAAAACCCGATGCTAACTGCGCGCCTCACCTGCTGGATCGCACGTCGAACCAGCCGCCGAGCGGGCGTAGCTCAGGGGTAGAGCACAACCTTGCCAAGGTTGGGGTCGAGGGTTCGAATCCCTTCGCCCGCTCCAGTTTTCTTCCTAAATTTTTGACGTTTTGGCCTCAGGCGATCAGGCCTGAGGTGGGATACGAGCGCACCAAGGTGGCACTCGCGTATCCATTCGTATCCAATGCTTGCCAAGCCAGCGGCGATAGTTCGCGAGTGGGTATCAATACAATCGCCGCTAGGCTGCAATGCACCCGTCAAATGCCGCGCTGGCTGTCGCCGCGTTTCGCTCACCATTGCCGATGGGGATATGGCTGCATGGGGCGGGCAAGGGTGTCGGCCTTCAGGCGCGCTTCCGGTTTCACCACTTATAGGCATCAACGAAGCACGTTCGCTGTTCGTTGTCATGAGATGCGAGCAGGCGGAAAATGCCTCCTGCTTGAGGTCGGTGGCGCAAGGAATTTGCCTTGAAGAACCGGCGTTATTTGAAACCTTTATCTACCAGCAGCGCGGTAAGATCGGTGTCCGAGTAGGCCTCAAGGCTGAGCAGCGCCTGATATGGATCGCCGACAAGGCCAAGCAAGGCCGCAAATGCGGGCTCGGTCTTCATGCCATTGCTTCGCTGCGCCATGACCGCGTCGCGAAAAACGCCTGTGCCAAGCGCAAGCAACCTCTGCTCCACAAGGAAATGCCGCCATCCATATTGCTCGGATACCGGAGACGCCTGACCAAACAGTTCGATCGTCCAGCCAGCGCCGGCAAAACTGGCGACGACGGGCCGATCATGCGCGATCCTCTGCCACATGCGGAACTCGGCGTGCGTGCCAAAAGCGTTCCACACCGCGCGCGTGAAGCCATCCGGATCGGGGGCGAAGCAGACAATATCTATATCGCTCGCTGGAAGGTCCAAGCCCAATGGCGGCGTTCCCACGACATGCGGATCGAAGGCAGCCAGCTCAGGCAAAACCCCCAATCTGTCCAGAGCCTCCAAATAGTGCGGTCGGATCATCGAGACACTGATACGACGAGCCCGCGTGTTCCGTAAAGGTCTGTGCCGGATGAAGTACGTCCGCCAGGGAGCAACCGATGGAACATCCATCGGCCGGTTTCGGGCGGCCAACCGATGCTGCATGCCAGACGCGCAGTTCGAGGCCAGCAGGGACTGTGACGGACCAGGCCAGCCAGAGAATTCCTGCGGCTCTGAAACAAGATTTTTGGTTTGCGGACAGCAAGCGGCCCGCGTCTAAAACAGGCTGAGCTTTATCATTACCCGAAGCGCCCCCGGGCGGGGCGGCTTGCTCAGGCATCGACTTCAAGCGTTGGGGCAACTGGATGCATTCTCTGTCGGAAATCCGGAAATACACGCAGGCGGCATTCATTTGTGCCGCGTTCTTGCTGTTGAGCTTGCAGGCGTGTTCATCGCCCAAATCCGCAGCCCCAGGTGCCGTTGATCAGGCGAGACTTCTCAATGCTTCATCCGAGCCGGACAACTGGCTCGCAGGTGGCGGCGGGTTCGATGAGCAGCATTACAGTGCGCTCGACCAGATCAACGCACAGAATGTTGCACGATTGGGTCTCGCATGGTCGTTTGAAGTCGATACCAATCGAGGACAGGAAGCGACCCCTTTGGTCATTGACGGCGTCATGTACACGTCAACGGCTTGGTCGAAGGTCTATGCTATCGATGCACGTACGGGCAAGCAGCTGTGGCAGTTCGATCCACAGGTTCCCGGTGATGCAGCCTACAGCACCTGCTGCGATGTGGTGAATCGCGGCGTGGCTGTCTGGAGGGGGAAGGTTTTTGTCGGTACGATCGATGGGCGGCTGATCGCGATCGATGCGAGGACCGGCGATCAGCTTTGGTCCGTACAGACCTTCGACCGCTCCCATCCCTACGCGATTACCGGCGCCCCCCGGGTCTTCAAGGACAAGGTCATCATTGGCAATGGCGGTGCCGAATTCGGCGTCCGCGGGTATGTCACTGCTTATGATACCCAAACCGGTGCGCAGTTATGGCGTTTCTACACTGTGCCAGGCGATCCGTCGAAAGGGCCCGACGGTGCCGCATCAGATTCGGTGATGCCAATGGCGACCAGAACCTGGGCGGGCAAGTGGTACACGATGGGGGGCGGCGGCACCGCCTGGGACTCGATCGTTTATGATCCCGAATTCGACCAGGTCTATATCGGCGTGGGCAACGGTGCACCGTGGAACCGGCAGGTCCGCTCGGACGGCAAGGGTGATAACCTGTTCCTGTCCTCGATCGTCGCGGTCGATGCGGACACCGGCAAGTACAAATGGCATTATCAGCAGATACCTGGTGAAAGCTGGGACTTCACCGCGACCCAGCCGATGATGCTGGCCACGCTTTCGATCGGCGGAAAACCGCGCAGGGTGCTGATGCAGGCGCCGAAAAACGGCTTCTTCTATGTTCTCGATCGAAAGACCGGCAAGCTGCTCTCTGCCAAGGCATTCGTCCCGCAGACCTGGGCCGACCATATCGATTTGGCAACTGGGCGTCCGGTCATGAGCGAGAATGCCTATTACCAGAATGGCGCGAAAGTCATGTCCCCGGCTTCGGTCGGCGGCCACAACTGGCAGCCCATGTCCTACAGCCCCCGCACCGGGCTGGTGTACATTCCCACCGTCCGCTGGAGCATGCGATATGACCAGGACCCTGCGTTCAAGTTCCGTCCCGGCGCTGAACTGAACCAAGGGGCAGCGATCAGCCTCGATCCTGCTGCACCTTGGGGCACCGGCGCATTGATTGCCTGGGATCCGCTCAGACAGCGCGAAGTCTGGCGGGTCCCACAACCCGAGATGATCAACGGCGGCACGATCGCGACGGCAGGCGATCTGGTGTTTGCCGGCGATGCGCATGGCACGTTCAGCGCATTTGGAGCAAGGGACGGCAAGAGGCTGTGGTCGTTCAAGCAGCCATCGGGCATCCTCGCAGCGCCAGCCAGCTACAGCATCGATGGCGTTCAATATATTGCGGTGTTGGTCGGAAAGGGCGGTGGTGCCATGGGCCTGCCGGATGTCAATCGTCCCCGGATTCCGAGGCTTAACGGCCGGATGCTGGTGTTCAAGCTGGGCGGAAAGGCCGTGCTGCCCCGGGTCGATCTCGATCTTCCGCCAGCCAATCCGCCCGGGCAGACATTCTCCCCGGCCACTGTCGCCTTGGGCGGGCGGCTGTATGGCGATAAGTGCGCGCGGTGCCATGAGGGGGTCGCGGCGCCTGATCTGCGTCGCTCCAACGCGCTGTCCGATGCGGAAACGTGGAAGGCCGTCGTTTACGATGGCGTGCTGACCGACACCGGTATGATCGGCTTTTCAAAGCTGATGTCGCAGGCGCAGGTCGAAGCAATCCGGGCTTATGTCGGCGATCTGGCGCTCGAACTTCAGAAGGAAGCGAAGACAGCACCCGGCAAGGGGGCAACTGCCAAGGATATGGCACGCGCAAAACCGCAATAGGGCACTGCGGACCGCGCGGCGTCGATGAGCAGCTTGGTTTTCGCCTGAAGCCGGTCACCCCGCCTGATTTGAACATCGAGCCAACAGGACACATTGCCATGCCCTTGCCTTTGTCGAAGCGGCCAGCCTGGGCCGAAATTGATCTCGATGCACTTGCAAGCAATGTGCGCAAGATCAGAAGCCTGATCGGGCCCGATGTCAGGTTCTATGCGGTCTGCAAGAACAACGCTTATGGATGCGGCGCTGGCGAATGCGCAGCCACGATGCGTAACGCGGGTGTTGACGCTTTCGCGGTCTCTGACCCTGAGGATGCAGAGCGTATCCGCGATGCCGGCATAAATGCTCCGATCCTGCTGTACGGCGCGACGACACCCGATCAGGCCGAGGCGATTGCTGACCTCGGCTTGATCGTCACTATCCACGACCGACACGGGCTTGAGGCATTCGAGCAGCTGCAGCGTTCGGTTCAAGTCCATGTGGAAGTGGATTGTGGCTATGGCCGCCTTGGATTTGTCCCGGAAGAATGGCCCGCCGTGTTTGAACGGTTGAAGCAAGCACGTCACCTTGAGGTCATTGGCCTGTACACGCATCTGGTCAGGGCCGAAGACAGGCTGGCGATCGATAGGCAGGTCCGACGATTGAAGCAGGCCATCTCAGCTGCGCATGCGGCCGGCTTTCAGGACCTCGAGACAATGGCCGCAAGCAGCCGCGTTCTGCTGGGCTATCCCGAGCTCACCTGGACAGCGGTCAATCCCGGGCGTGCGCTCTACGGGATGATGGAGCAGCCCTGGCTTGACGGTCTGACGTTCGACCCCGTGATCCGGTCCATCAAGTCGCGGGTCTTGCAGGTCAAGACACTGCCTGCGGACTTCGAGGTCGATGATGCCCGGCACACGGCTGATCCGGGCAGGCTTAAAACAGCGGTGATTGCCTTCGGTTTCAAGGATGGCCTGCCTGCGCAGCCGGACGGGGGCACCGTGCTGGTGCGCGGGCAGCGCGCCCGCATCATTGCAGGGCGCGCGACAGAGCACACCATTCTCGACGTGACGGACATTCCCGATGTCGTCCCGGGTGATGAGGTCGTGCTGGTCGGCGTCCAGGGCGGCGACCGGATCACCGCAGCACAGGCGGTTCAATTCTATGGCATGCCGATGATCGAGCTGATGGCGCGCATGTCGCTCAGCGTCCCCCGGATATACTCCGGTGGTGCATGACGTTTTCTCTGCATGGCCTGGCTCGCGTGTGATTGTCTCGCGGCACGAAATCGACCAGACCTTTGGGTGACTTTCAAGGCAGTCGTTCTGACTGCCCGGATTTGGGTGACGGGAAAAAATGGCGAGAACAGCATTCATTACAGGCGCGACATCCGGCATCGGTGAAGCAGCGCTTAGGACGTTCGCGCGGGCCGGCTGGAACGTTATCGGCACAGGCCGCCGATCCGATCGGTTGCACGCTTTGCGTCAGGAGATCGGTGCGCAGATGCATGGCTGCGTATTCGATGTGCGAGATGAAGCCGGGCGCGATGCGGCACTGGCGGCATTGCCACCCGCGTTCGGCGAAATCGATCTGCTGATCAACAACGCCGGTCTGGCGCTCGGCACCAATAGCGCCGATCAATCGGATGTCGACCAGTGGAAGACGATGATCGATACCAATGTTACGGCTCTCGTATCGCTGACGCACAGACTGCTGCCCGGCCTGATCGGGCGGCGCGGCGCTATCATCAACCTGTCCTCGGTTGCCGGAAGCTACCCCTATGGCGGCGGCAATGTTTATTGTGGCACCAAGGCCTTTGTCACGCAGTTCTCGCTGGCGCTTCGCTCCGACCTGCATGGCAAGGGCGTTCGGGTCACGTCGATCGAACCGGGTATGGTGGAGACGGAATTCACGCTCGTCCGCACCGGGGGGAATGATGCCTCGTCCAGCGCCTTGTACCAGGGTGCAAACCCCATGACGGGCCAGGATATAGCTAACACCCTGTTGTGGGTCGCACAGTTGCCGCCGCATCTGAACATCAATCGCCTTGAGCTTATGCCCGTGAGCCAGTCGTTCGCCGGGTTTCAGGTTGCGCGGACCGAAGCGGGCTGATCGGGCGTCGCAGCGCTGAGTTCCCGACGTCGTCGGGGGCGCATCGCTGGTTGAAGAAACCGTGAAGGGAAACGTGTCATGATGCGAATATTGCTGGTCGCCGGAGCAGCAGCTGGACTGGGTATTGTGCCAGCAGCCGCTGCGCCTGCCGAGCCGTCCGACCAGGCCATGTTGCGCCTTGCCGATGCACAATCCATCGCAACCCGCGCGCTGCAGGCTGCAACCGAAAAGCAGATGAATGTGGCGATTGTGATCGTGAACCGCGAGGGCCGGGTCATTTTGGCTCAACGCATGGACGATGCCTCGTTCATGAACATGGCGCTGGCCGAAGCCAAAGCAGCGACTGCTGCCGCTGCCGGCGTGCAGACGTCGTTGCTGGAGGATGCCGTGAACCAGGGCAAGCCCTCTTTGCTGTCCGTGCCCGGATCTGCGATGATCGGTGGCGGTGTGCCCATCGTGCGGGCCGACAGGATTGTGGGCGGAATCGGGGTCAGCGGCGGATCGCCGAAGGATGATGAAAGCATCGCAACGGAAAGCCTCGGCCCACAAGGATAAGGCCGGATCTGGCAAGCAGTGTTCCCCGCGGCAAGGTCCGCTGGCGCATGGACGCGGGCGCCAGGATATGATCGGTTGCTGGCTTGGAAACGCCTGGTCCGATACCCGGCCCACATTCCTCTTCGATCAGGCGGGGCGAAGGTGACAGCCCCATTAGGCAGCTAAGAACCCAGCGTTAGATTATCTGGCGTCGAGCCCCAAAATTAGTGGTTTGCGCAGACGGGCACATTTCCGACACAACCCTCAGCAGAGGGGAAATGTCCTCTCCTGCGCCAACGACAGGGGGTTTGCGGTCAGTCCTGGCGACGTCGGTATGCCCGTGAGCAAACTCCGCTCGATGCAAGGCTTGGCGGTTGGTGGGGGTGACGGACCTTCTGCTCCATCACATGGCGCCAACCACTTGATGTCGGGTCCGATCCGGACCCGACATTCGCCGATCGCAACAGGAACGCCACCATCCTGCCGGTGACCGCAAGCGAACACCGACGCGCTATCTGCGGTGCGCTGGGCTTGGTTTTCTGTAAGGAGAAGGACGAGGTTATGCTCAACAGAAGAGAGATCATTCAGGGGACCAGCGCAACCGCAGTCTTGGCCTGGGCGCTTCCCGCGTTGGGAAAAGCGGGTGACGTCCCGGCGCTCCTCAAGGATGCGGAAGCGCTTTACAGGGAATCGGTCGTCATCGACATGCTGTGCGACGAGTATCGGGACGCCAGCGGGCTCGAGCAGATCAAGCAGGCGGGCCTGACAGTCATGAGCACTACCCTGGGTGTACGCCGACCCGAAAAGCCTCGCGGTAGCTATATGAGCAATGGCTTCGAGCTCGACAGCGCAGTCGAGGATTGCGTCGAGTGCAACAAGTTCATCAAGGATAACAGCACCCTGCTAGCACCGGCGAGATCTGCGGCAGACATTTTGCGCGCAAAGCAGGAAGGGAAGACAGCAGTCATGCTCAATTTCCAGAACTGCCCGATCGAAGGCGAGCTGGACAATATCGACATGTTCCACAGCCTCGGCATCCGCGCGATGCAGGTCACATACAACGAGCGCAACCTTCTCGGCGACGGCGCGACCGAACGAACAAATGCCGGACTTAGCGATTTCGGTATCGCCGCCGTGCAACGGATGAACGAAGTCGGCATCCTCGTGGATTCATCGCACTCTGGACCTCAGACCACGATGGATACGATCACCTTTTCCAAGCGCACGCCAATCATCTCGCACGCAAACTGCGCCGCACTGAATGAGCATCCGCGCAACAAGTCCGATGAGATTATCAAGGCGCTTGCCAAGAAGGGCGGGGTCATGGGCCTGACAACGGTCAACACCATGGTGAAGCGCGATTTCCCAGTGACGATGGAGGACTGGCTGAATCATGTCGACCACGTCGTAAGGCTTGTCGGCGTGGATCATGTCGGCTTTGGCACCGACACGCTGGTGCGCGGCTGGCCGACCGACCCCAAGCTCAAGGACGAGTTCCTTAAGGCGTATGGCGAACCACATTTCAAGGCGAGCTATCGTTTCCGCTATCCCTTCGGGACCGAGGGAATGAACGATGCCCACAAATGGAAATATGCAACTGCGGGGCTGATGAAGCGGGGATATAAGGACACAGATATCGTCAAGATTCTCGGCGGCAACTGGATGCGGGTGATTGGAGACGTCATCGGCTGAGGCAAGTGCGCTGGCTGGTCCTGCCGCTTGCGACAAATGCCTGAGGTCGGACCGCCACCAAGGCTGATCAACTTCCCACGCGGAGCGAGGGGAGCCGACGGTAGCATCTTGGGCACGCACGATGGCGCCCGGCCTGCCATGCAGCTTGCCGGCGTAACGCAGCAACAGCTCTCGGCCGATCCATCAGCGGTTTCTTGCGCCTGGTATTTCTAGATTGGCGCGGGGCACATAGAGCAGCGCGATCTCGATATCCCGACAGGCTAATGACCTTGCTGCCAACCGATATTTCCCTATAAAATCAATTCGCATCTCGGGGGATGCCGAGACGCGCAGGCTGTTGCAATTCAGCCAAATGTTGGCCGAGGGACAAGGTCTAATGCTCAGGGAAACACCCAATCTGGACTGGCTGCGCGTGTTCGCCGAAACGGCGGCAACCGAGAGCTTCGTCCTGGCAGCGGCGAGGCTGAGCGTAACGCCTGGCGCGGTCAGCCAGCGGATCAAGGCGCTCGAGGCCTTTCTGCGGGTCGAGCTGTTTCAGCGTTATCCGCAAGGAGTAAAGCTGACAGAGGCGGGAAGGCGTTATGCCCAGCGTATCTCTCCGGCGCTCGACCTTCTGGTGTCCGCCACCCGAGAAATCGCTTCGACCGGAGGCCCCAAGACGATCCGCATGTCGATCCTGCCAGCGCTGGCCCAGCTCTGGCTCGGCCCCAGGATGGATAACTTTTATTCGCTCCATGCGAACATGAATGTCGAGATTTGGGCCGATGCGACTGTGATCGATATGCGCACATCCAATTTCGACATCGCAATTCGCTATGGCCAGCCGCCCTTTCCCGGTTGCGAGTATCGCGCGTTGCTGTTCGACGAGCTTGTTCCCGTAGCCAGCCCGAAGCTGATGATGGCAACCGATGCCGACCATCTGGGCCTCCCGATTGGAGCGCCCCTGATGCTGGATATTTATTGGGAGCATGATTTTACCGATTGGCTCAATCGGACCAGCCAGATCCGACCCGAAAAGCTGAGCACGCAGACCTTTTCTTTGTATTCCATGACGGTCGATGCGGCCGTCCAGGGAAGCGGTTTCATGATCGGCCACACCGCACTGATTGGCGGGCTGCTGGAAGAGGGCAAGCTGCAACAGCTTTCCCAACTGCGTGTTCCTTCCAACAATCAGTTCTATCTGCTGACGAAATCAGGCGCGCCGTTGTCCGAGGCGGCCGAAACCTTCGTCACCTGGGTAGTGGAGCAGGCCAGAGCTGGGGAGGCCCAGCCATCGCCGGGCGTTGCAGGTCTGGAGAGTGATGGGGCTGCTGATGTCGCCGAAGCCGGGAACTGACAGTCCTGGCCGTCCAGCCGCCGGATCGCAATCCCGGCAGTACCGCCGCAATGGGCTGGTCCCGGCGGGTTCGTGAAGCCTTTCAGACCGCGATCTGGCCGAGCGATTGCAGCGCTGGCACATAAGGCCGGTTCAGCGCCCGTGCTACGGCAAGGTTGGTGACCTGCCCTGCGTGAATGTTCAGGCCCTCGAGCAAATGAGGATCGTGGCTGAGCGCTTCGAGACCCCTGGCGGCCAGTGCGAGTCCGAAAGGCAGTGTCGCATTGTTCAGCGCTTCGCTCGAGGTCATCGGGACGGCACCGGGCATGTTGGCAACGCAGTAATGAATGATGCCATCGACTTCGTAGGTTGGATTTTCATACGTCGTCGGCCTTGAGGTTTCAAAGCACCCGCCCTGATCTATGGCGACGTCTATCAGCACGGCCCCTGGCTTCATTTTGCTGAGACTTGCGCGGCTGACCAGTCTGGGCGCACTGGCCCCCGGCACCAGCACAGCACCGACCGTGGCATCTGCCTCGGCAAGTTCTTCCTCTATGTTGCCAATCGTCGACATCCGTGTCCGGACCCGCCCGCTGAAGAGTTCGTCCAGCTGGCGCAGCCGTGCAACCGAGCGATCGATGATCGTAACCTCTGCGCCCAGCCCGACTGCCATGCGCGCTGCATGGGTTCCCACGACGCCACCGCCAATGATCATCACGCGGGCCGCCTTTACGCCTGGCACGCCGCCGAGCAGCAGGCCGCGGCCGCCGGAATGCCGCCGAAGCGCTGAGCCTGCAGCCTCGATCGAGAGGCGGCCAGCGACCTCACTCATGGGTGCCAGCAAGGGCAGGGCACCGGAGCGATCCGTGACTGTCTCATAGGCGATTGCCGTGCAGCCCGAATCGAGCAAACCCTTGGCCTGTGCGGGATCGGGAGCAAGATGCAGATAGGTGAAGAGAATCTGGCCTGCGCGCAGCTGAACCCACTCAGACGGCTGCGGCTCCTTGACCTTGACGATCATCTGAGCCCTCTGGAACACTTCGCCTGCGCTGGCGACGATCGTCGCGCCCACTGCCGCGTAGGCATCGTCCCCAGCCCCGATGCCGGCACCGGCACCGGTCTCCACCACCAGCTGATGACCGTTGGCGACATACTCGCGAGCGGACCCGGGCGTCAGTCCTACGCGATACTCATTCGCCTTGATCTCACGGGGTACGCCAACCAGCATGTTGCTTCCTTCCTTGTGTGCATCCGCAGATGGCGCCGAATGTCATGGGCGCACCGAGCCTGGCTCGTGCGGTTCTCGCGTCGTGATCATCCGGGTTTGAAAACGCGCGCTGCCTGGCCACGACGCGACGCAGACATGGGGCAGCGCGGACGATCGCGCCTTTCAATGACGCATGAAATGCAAGGTCTGGAACCCTTGCCTGAACAGGCTTGTCCGCTCGGCCACCGAGGACGGGTCGCTGCAGGTGAGAGCCTCCGTCACGATATCCGCGAGTTCGGGCATGTCGGCTTCCGTCATGCCCCATCGGACGATTTCGGGCGTTCCGAACCGCAAGCCGTTGAAATCGCCTGCAACGGGCGCTATCGGCAAACCGATTCCGGACGCAAGCACATTCGCCAGACGCAGGCGCTGGGCTGCCTTATGGCCGCCCCCGAAACGTTCGGCGCACACAGCCAGCTGGTGCGAGTCCGTAAAGTTGCGCGCGCCCCCGAACACCGGAATGCCCTTGGCGTCGAGTTCCTTGGCGAGTTTCCGCGCGGTCGCCCGCATCTGCCTGGCATAGCCCGGACCAAACTCTTTCCAGTCGAGCAGCGACAGGGCCAGCGAGGCAGTCTTCGCCACATCGAAATTGGCCGTCAGGCCAGGATACGCGATCCGATCGATCCGAGCGGCCAGCTCGGCATCGTTGGTCATCAGCAGACCGGATGGCGGGCCCCCCAGGCTCTTGTAAGTGCTGCAGCCCATCAAATGGGCGCCCTCCTCGAGCGGCTGCTGCCATTCGCCACCTGCGATGATCCCGCACAAATGCGCCGCGTCGAACAGCACATAAGCCCCGACCTCGTCTGCAATCGCCCGAATTTCACGTACGGGGTGCTTCCACAGATTCAGGCTGCCACCGATGGTGATGAGCTTGGGCCGGATTTCCCGGGCGAGACTGGCAAGGCCATCGACATCGATCGTATAGGCATCTGCATCGATCGGCGCGGAATGAACCTGAAGCCCGTAGAGGCCGGCTGCTCCTGCGATGTGGTGGGTGACATGGCCGCCGATGGTATCGGGCGGCACAATGATCTTGTCGCCCGGTCTGCACGTGGCCATGAACGCGTAGAGGTTCGCCATCGCGCCCGAAGCGAGCCGGAATTCGGCATAGCGTGCGCCGAACACTTCGGCCGCCAGTTCGGCTGCGATAATCTCTATCTGCTCGATGGCCTCAAGGCCCATTTCGTATTTGGCACCCGGATAGCCGAGCGACGGGCGACTCCCAAGACCGCTGGACAGGACCTGCTCCGCCCGGGGGTTCATGACGTTCGTTGCGGGATTGAGGTTTATGCAGCTGACATCATGGATCTGCCTGTTTTCGGCGATCAGTTCGAACAGCCGTCCATCGATCGTGTCCGCCGTGCTTTCAAACACCTTGGACGCGACCTTCTGCACCAAGTCTTCGCTGGCGGCCCCGACCCAGGACCGTCTCACCAACATAGCCATATCTTCTCTCTTTCGTGCGAATTGTCCACTCTGACACCGTCAGGCGGCGTTGACCGACGCATGCTGTGGGAGGGGGGCGCCTCAATCAGTCGGTGCGAGCAGACAGTCGTCCGCAAGCGGCTCGACAGCGGACAGGTCGCGGTGATGACGGAAGTCTTCCCGGTTGGTCTTGGTGTAGGCATTGCTCAGCGGGTTGAGGATCAGCGAGAATATGCTGCGGTTGGACGGCGAGATATTGGCGGGCGAACCGTGGACGAGGCAGTCGCCGAAGATCAGAGCTGTTCCCGCTTCGCCCGTGGCCGAAACCAGCGAGCAGGATTTGGAGATTTCCCGGACCTTGTCTTCCTCGACGACCCACAGCGGGTAGCTCGTGGAGACCGTGTCGTGCCGGGTGGCGACGCTGCCGAATTTCTGCGACCCCTTGAAAAAATAGAGCGGGCCGTTGAATTCGGTCACGTCATCCAGAAAGATGTGCAGGTTCAAGGCGAGAGGTTCCGGACAGCCATCATCTTCATGATGGGTCGAAAAATCCTGGTGCCACTGCCAGAGCTCGCCGTCGAACGCGGCCTTCACGTTGATTTTGACCTGCTGAACGTACAGGTCCTTTCCGGCAATCTGCTGTGCCGGCGAGACCAGGCGGGGGTGCCGGACAAGCCGCGCGAAGGTTTCATCGCGCAGATGCAGGCCCATTGCAGTCCGCACTACACCGCTTTTCTTCTCCCGGATGTTCCCCGGATGATCTTCATCGAATACCCGGTCCATCGCACTGCGAATCTCGGCAACCTCTTCGGCCGAGAACAGATTGGGGATCACGAGAAATCCGTTATTGTTGAACTCCTCAAGTTGCTCCTGCGAAAGATACATGTCCTGCTCCTTTATAGGCACGTTCTGTTTCACTGACCGGTGCGCCAGAGGGTAATCCAGCCTGCGGTTAATTCTCATCGCACTTCGGCGTATCGGCGCATGTCATCAAGCCAGTAATACTGGTCCCTAGGATTAGACTTTATGATGCTTCGATCGCGGCAGGAACTGAGGCCGCTGCGTTCACCATATCGGAGGGAAAGGCAGCGCCGGGCTTTGGCTCGCCGAACAGGACGGTTGGCACATGCCGATAGCCCAATAGCATGCGCATGATGCCATGCGCACAATGGCTGGGCTGAAGGACGGACTGGAGCGCCGCTGGCGTCGCCTTCAACAGGTTGAACCTGCGGCAACTGACCCAGCGAGAGATTTTCTGAGGCTTTGAGCCAAGTTTAATGGTTTGCGGGTTGCCGGGGCTTCGACTTTGATTGACCCACGAAATGTCCCCTTGAACGGCAGGCCAGCTCGTGCCGCCTCAGGCTGCAGGATGTTTCGGAAGGTTACCATAAGGGGCGGCGGCTTGCCGGGCTTTGGCCTGAATGCGTCAATGGAGCCTGCCCGCGAACGAACTGTGCAAAGGAATGAGGATGACGAGTTCGATGCCTTGGGATGTTGCTGCGGCTGGATTGTCCGGGAGACGCACCCGGTCCGTTGCAACGCTGCGGCGCATGGCCTCAATGGGGGCACTTCTGCTGTGCGGAGCGGCGGTTCTGCCTGCTCATGCTGAAACTGCTCAGACCGAAGCGCCCTCGGCGCAGGCCGAAAGCGAGACGGCGCGGCTCAATCAATGGTTCGATGCGAAGTTCGAGGAGCAGATGGCCTTCAGTCCGATGTGGTATTCCTATCGGGGCGAGAAGACGGCCTATGACAAGATCGACGATCTTTCGGAGGCCGGAATGCTCGCGCCCGTCGAGTGGCGCCGCAAGTCCGTCGAAGAGATGAAGGCGAAATTCGACCGGGCCAAGCTAACCAAAGACGCACAGGTCTCGTATGATCTATGGATCAATCAGTACGAGCATGCGGCGCTCGCTTATAAATTCCGCAGAAATGAATATGTGTTCAATCAGATGAACAGCCCGCATGCGTGGCTCCCCCAGTTCCTGATAGCAATCCACAGGGTTGATGAGCTGTCGGACATGGATGCGTATGTCGCGCGTATTGGCGGGATTTCACGGGGTCTCAAGCAAAGTCTCGAGCGCGCAAAGCTGAACGCCGCAGCGGGCTCACGCCCTCCCCGATTTTCCTACGATCTGGTGCTCGACCAGTGTCGAGACCTGATTTCCGGAGCGCCGTTCGGCGGGGAGGGCAGCAGCGCTCTATTGACCGATGCCCAGGCCAAAATCGATGCGCTGGTAAAAAATGGGAAGCTGGATCGCAAAGGGGCCGAGCGCTATTCCGCGGCGGTGCGCGAAGCGCTGATCAAGGAACTGGCACCTTCGTATCGCGAGATCATAGCATGGCTGGAGGCTGACCGGTCGAACGCGGATACCATTGCAACAGGTGTGGGCAAGAACCCCGGTGGCAAGGAATATTACGAAGCCCAGCTCGTGATTTCGACCACGACGGATCTGAACGCAGACCAGATCCACGAGATCGGCATCTCCGAGGTGGCGCGGATCAAGAATGAGATGGAGGCCATCAAGGAGCAGGTCGGTTTCAAGGGATCACTGCAGGAATTCTTCGCCTTCGTCCGCGACGATGATCAATTCTACTATCCCAACACAGATGAGGGGCGGCAAGCCTATATCGATGCCGCAACCAAGCATCTCAGCTACATGACAGCCAAGTTACCGCAGTATTTTGGAATTCTGCCCAAGGCCGAAGTCGTGGTCAAACGGGTCGAGCCATTCCGCGAGACCGCTGGCGCAGCGCAACATTACCAGTTGGCTTCGCCCGATGGGTCGCGACCGGGGGTGTATTATGCTCACCTTATCGACATGAAAGCGATGCCGATCCCGCAACTGGAGGTGATCGCCTATCATGAAGGAAATCCCGGGCATCACATGCAGTTTTCGATCGCGCAAGAACTGACCAATGTCCCCAAGTTCCGGACGATGCTCTATTACAACGCGCTTCAGGAAGGGTGGGGGCTCTATTCGGAATATCTGGCCAAGGAGATGGGCGGATATAAGGATCCCTTTTCCGACTTCGGGCGTCTGACGACGGAAATCTGGCGCGCCATTCGGCTGGTGGTCGACACCGGGCTGCACTCCAAGGGGTGGACCGAGCAACAGGCGGTCGCGTATTTCAGCGAGAACTCGCCAGCTGCCGAGGGCCAGATCCAATCCGAAGTGCAGCGTTACATCGTGATGCCCGGCCAAGCGACGGGCTACAAGATCGGCATGATCAAGATGCTGGAGCTGCGCAGGAAGGCAGAAGCCGCGCTGGGCAAGAAATTCGATATCAAGGGCTTTCACGACACGGTGCTGGGGGCAGGGCAGATGCCGCTCGATATCCTGGAGCGCCGGATCGACGATTGGATTGCGGCGCAACAGTCGCGTTGATCCAGAAGCGCTACGTCAGGCCAGAGGCCCTGCAAGCCTTGATGGCGGCAACCCGCGGCCCTGACCATTTGCGACAGATATTCCTGAAGAAAGGGGCCAAGATGATGATCGCATGGGTTTCTCGATTGGCGCTCGTCGCTCTGATGGCGACTGCGCCTGCCGTGGCGCAACACAATGCTCCCGAAGCCAGACCCATCTACAAACGCGACCAGTGGCTTCCGAAATCGGTGCCCACCTCGGACGATGGCCTGCGCATCCCAGTTCCGGCTGATTTCAACGCGCCCAAGGGGTCGTTCGTGCTCGTTGGCGGGCGGTTGTTTGACGGCACCGGGGCACCAGCGCGGCCGGCGACCATCGTGGTGGAGGGCAAGACGATCACTGCGGTCCTCAACCCCGGTGATCGTAACTGGCCCGAAGGCGCCGTTGTCTTCGATGTTGCCGGCAAGACAGTGATGCCGGGCCTGATCGACTTGCATACCCATCTCACCTTTCTCGATACTGCGAGCGCCAGCAGCGTTTTTTCGGCGGCGAATCTCAGCAGCGCGGAATCCGCCATGCGGGCCGTGCAGCGCATGGCGATCTATCTCCAGGCCGGCATAACCAGCGTGCGCGACGTGGGCTCGCATGGCGATGTGCCGTTCGTGCTCAAGCGCCGCCAGGCGGAGGGTTCGATCGCCGGCCCCCGCATCTTTGCCGCCGGGCAACTGATCACCCAGACCGGTGGGCATGGTGCGATACATGCGTTTGCGCCGGGATCGCCCGAGGTGACCAACGGCAACCCGAACTCTATGGCGCGAATTGCAACCGGCCCTGACCAATGGCGCGAGGCGGTGCGCATCCAGTTCGCCAAGGGCGCCGACCTCATCAAGCTCGCAAGCGAGTATACCCAGGAAGAAGTTACGGCCGCAGTAGACGAGGCTCATTCGCTGGGCCTGCCCGTGACGGTCGATGCCGAGACCCAGTATATCGACATGGCGATCAAGGCTGGGGTTGATTCGATCGAGCATCCTTTGCCGCGCAGCGACGCTGCGGTCGCGCTGATGGCGAGGCGCGGGATCGCTTCGGTGCCGACGCTGATCCCCTATCGCCTGATTTCGCGCAGATCGGGCGGCTATTATGGCACGCCTTCGCGCCGGTTCGAGTTGAATGAGACCACCATCATGGAGATGGCCAAGAAAATGCACCGCGGCGGTGTCAAGATGGGGATCGGACTGGACCTGATCCTGGATGCTCCGGCTCATCTGCCCGGCGCCTATATCAACGAGCTGGAGAGCTTCGTCGATCTAGGATTTACCAAGCCAGAGGCGCTGGTTGCGGCGACCAGGACAAGTGCCGAGATCATGCACATGGGAGACCGGATTGGGACGATCAGAGCTGGAATGCTCGCGGATATCATCGTCATCGATGGCAATCCCGACGAGGATTTCGCAGCTTTGCGAAAGGTGACCACGGCCTTTGTCAACGGTCGCCTCATGTTGCAGGACGGCCGCATCTATGTTCCGGCCCATGAAGAGGTCCCTCTCCCTGGTGCCAGGTAAGCGGATCTGCGGACCAAAGCGCAAGACACCCCGTCTGCGTTTGCCGTGCGCCTGGGACTGACCGCTCGCTCGCTCTGGGTCCGTCGATACAACGCCGATCGCTTGACGATCCATTGCCTGGACGAACCGGATCGGAGCCTCGTCACGATCAAGTATGAAGATGCTGCGAGCAACGGACGCCGTTTGGCGCTGGGGAGTTTCACCGCGATCATCGCGCGAAATGTGTCTTGCGGCGGGCCTGTACAGGCGGCGTAGATTATCTGGCGCAAAGAGCCAGAATTACTGACTTTATAATAATAAAGGTCAGACTAAATTTCGAATTATGTAGCAAAATCTCGCTCACCGATTGCATCGAGGCAGGCTGTTCTGTTGTTTAAGCAGGGCACTGACAGCAACGGCGCCTATATCATAATTTGATAGAACCTAAGAAGCTGAATGAATAAATAAAAATTAAGGGGATTGGGACCATGATAAAGACCAAAGCAAGTAACAGGCTTTTGGCTACCATATCGATGGGCGCATTTATGTGTTCGACTGCGGCACTCGCCAATGACCAAGTGCCGGAGCAGGGCGACGCGAGAACGCGCAATCCAAGCGAGATCGTCGTGACGGCGACGCGCCGCGACACTACGATCTTGCGCACGCCGGTCAGCGTCAGTGCCTACTCCCAGGAAGATCTCGATGTGAGGGGCGTGCGCAACATTGAGGACCTCGCGCGCATGACTCCGGGGCTTTCGCTCAACCAGGGGGCATTCGGCGCCAGCTATCTTGTGATCCGCGGGCTCACCTCCGTGATCGGCGCGACGATGAACGGCGTCTATATCGACGACACGCCTGTCCAGGTTCGCTCATTGAGCACGACATCCAACTTCTACCCCGCCATGTTCGACCTTGAGCGCATCGAAGTGCTGCGTGGCCCCCAGGGCACCTTGTTCGGCGCTGGCGCCATGGGCGGTGCCATCCGCTTCATCACTGCAAAGCCGAGCGTCAGCGAATATTCCGGCTATGGGCGCGCCGAGCTGGCGACGACCGAAGGCGGCGCGCTGAGTTACGAGGCGGGGGCTGCCGTTGGCGGGCCCCTTGTCGAGAACAAGATCGGATTTCGGGCAAGTGGCTATTATCGCCGCGACGGCGGCTATATCGATCGCGTCCCTTACATCCAGAATGGGGGCACACCCAAGCAAAACGCCAACTCGCGCGATACCTATGTCGGCAACTTCGCGTTGTTGCTCAAGCCGACCGAAGATCTGACGATCACGCCATCTGTCTTCTACCAGAAAGCCAACCGGAACGAGAGCGACCAATTCTGGGAATGGCGACCCAATGTCGATCTGCCACCATTTCCGGCATTCACCAGCGGCGAAAGCATTCCCTCCTTTGGCCGGGACCGCGCCGTCCTTTATGCGGTCAAGGCGGAAGCCGATCTTGGGCCGGCAAGGCTGATCAGCAATACCTCATACCTCGATCGCAAGGTCGTGAACAGCGACGATGGCACCGGTCTTCTGCTCGATATACTCGGTCTACCCGCCGCGGGATTCGGCTTGCCGGGCATCATTGATGAACGTCTGTCGGTCGACGTCACCATAAGGCAGCGGACGTTGACCCAGGAGCTGCGCCTGGTGTCCAACCCCAGCGCGAGCCCGATCAGCTATTCGTTCGGCCTGTTCTACCAGAACGCGCGTCAGAGCGCGGTCGAATTCAACAGGGCTGCCAGGCCCGATATTTTCTACATCCCCTCCATCAACGGCAACGTCAATTTTGGCAATGACAGAGCGCTGGACCGCCAGTTTGCCGTTTTCGGGCAGGTCGACTACAAGCTGACCGACAAGCTCAGTGTCAGCGCCGGTGCGCGCTATTCGTACATCGAATTCGATTTTCGCGGTGTAACGGGCAACAATGTGCCCACCGATGTGGTCACCAGCGGAAGCACGGCAGAAAGCCCGATTACGCCCAAGTTCGGGATCGAGTATCAGGCCACCGACGATCTGATGATCTATGCCAGCGCAGGCAAAGGGTTTCGTCCGGGCGGCTCCAACGTCGTTCCAACGCTTCCCGATCCCGCATGCACCGCCCAGCTCAGAAATCTGGGTTATGAAGATGTACCAAGGCAGTACCGTTCGGACAGCACGTGGAGCTATGAAGTCGGTGCGAAGGGGCGCGCTGGTCGCTGGCTGACCTTTGCGGCGAACGCGTTCCAGATCGACTGGACCGATGTTCAGCGAAGCCGGACCGTGGTCAATTGTGCTTCGCCGTTTATCGACAACCTCGGCAAATCGCGCGCCCGGGGCGTGGAGGCGCAGTTCACGATCACGCCTGTCACCGGTCTCTCGCTCGATGTGAACTTCAGCTACACCCGGGCGACCGTGCAGGAGACCCTCATCCGTCCCGCTATCCTCAATCCTGACGGGTCGGTGGCGAGCCCGGCGGCTAACATCGTCACCAAGGGGGATCGTTTCGCGCCACCCTGGATCGTTTCGCTCGCGGGCAATTACGAGACCAGCCTGGGGGCCAGCGGGTTGACGGGCTATGGCCGTGTGCAATGGGATTATCGCAGCGGCCTGGACAACCCATCGGGCAATCTCGGTTTCGATCCGCTGTATGCGCGCGTATTCACCCGAAACTTTGTGGCCGCAAGACTGGGAGGGCGTGCCGGCAATACGGATATCTCGCTGTTCATCAATAATGTCCTGAATTCACGCGACGAATTGTCGAGGCTGGGGATAGGTCCCGGCCAGCGGCTGCTGCGGCAGGTCTATCGGCCGCGGACATTCGGGGTCACCGCGAGCTACCGGTTTTGAGCCGATCCTGGCGCGATGCGGTTCCGCACGGCCTGGACGATCAGCGACACTCAGTGATTGTCTCGCAATCGAACGGTCAGGCTGGTCGGAATGGTCGCCGCCGTGGGAAGCAATATCTGCCTGAAGGATTGAAGATGGCACAAGCCCGTCTTGGTCGCGGCCACAGAACGAGCGTTTCATGATGGTCACGCAGCCCCCGGTCAATCTGAAGGACTGGCTGGTCTGGGACAATCACGGTTGCTTGCCTTTGCGGCCGTTCGATACCGTTTTCCTTCCGCAACTTGCCCGCTATCGGCAGGCGGGGGTCGATGTCGCCATCGTCAATATCGGCTTTGGCGACCATGGTATCGAAGACCACATCCGGATGATCGCCAATTTTCGTCACTGGCTCAAGCAACATCCCGAAAGCTATGTGCTGATCGCGACGGTGGACGATATCGAACGGGCCCGGCGCGAGGGTAAGCTGGCGATCGCGTTCAACATGGAAGGCGCCAACGGTGTGGCCGATCAGCCCAGCCTGATCAGCCTGTATTATGATCTTGGCGTCCGATGGATGCTTATGGCCTACAACCGCGCCAACCGGGTCGGCAGCGGTTGCCATGAGGACGAGGACCGCGGGTTGACCGCGTTCGGGCGTATCGTGTTGGACGAGATGGCCCGTGTCGGCATGGTGGCCTGCTGTTCGCACACTGGCCATCGTACGACGATGGACGTGATGCATTACGCGTCGCGACCGGTCATCTTCTCGCACTCCAACCCGCGCGCGCTGCACGACCACCCCCGCAACATCCGTGATGAAGCCATGCGGGCCTGCGCTGCGACCGGAGGCGTGGTCGGGATCAACGGCATCGGCATCTTCCTCGGCCAGAACGACAATTCGACCGAAACCTTCGTGCGCCACGTCGATTATGCGGTTCAGTTGATCGGTGCCGAGCATGTTGGGCTGGGGCTGGACTATGTCTTCGATGCCGCTGAACTGGATGATTATCTCGTCAGCATGGCCTCCACTTTTCCCGAAGGCTTCAGCTATCAGGCCGGTATGAAGATGATCGAGCCCGAGCGGCTGTCGGACATCGTCGAAGCTCTCGTGAAACGGGGATACCCCGAAGCCGCCATTGGCGGGATTCTGGGCGGCAACTTCATGCGCGTGGCCCGCGACGTCTGGCGACCTGCCTAGGTCTCGGCGATGCAAAGCCGGGACACCCGGGGCTGGTGTCCACCACGGCAGCAACCCGCGTGAACACTGCCCCGGGCGCAGACTCCGCTTGTGCTAGTCGATCGCTGCCAGAGTGTAGAGGAACTCGGCATAGGCCATGACCGAGTCGACGAGGCCTGCCACCTTGGGGTTGGTGGACTCGATCAAGAGATATTCATCGGGCGCATGGGCATAGCCGCCAGTACCCAGCCCGAACCGCCCCACCGGAACGGATACGGGTGGCTGGGTGAATGTCCCGCCAGGCCAGCTCCCCGCAAGCCTCACGGTGAGATCCGGTCTGATGCCCAGCTTCCTGTACGTTGCCATCGCAGTGCGGATGAGGCGGCTGTTCTCGTCGGTTTCGGTGGGATCGTAACCGCCACTCACCTTCATCTCGACATCGGCAAAGCCTTGCTTGTCGAGATGCGCGCGCAGCTTCTGAACGGCCTCGGCGCGCGTCTGATTGGGCACCAGCCGGAAATCGAGCTTGGCAACCGCACGGTTGGGCAGGATGGTCATGCCGCCGGGACCGGTGTGGCCCGCGACCAGCCCTTCGATATTGACGGTCGGCGCCTGGGCCAGCCGGATAAGCGCATCCGGGAAGGGGAGGTCGTCGATCCAATGGGTGATACCAAAGGCATCTTTCATCTGCCCTTCGGTCACGGGCGATATCGCTTGTGTGATCAGGGATTTCTCGCGCTCGGTTAGCGGGCGGACATTCTCGAACCAGCCTTCGATCGCAGGGGTATTGCCGTCAGGCGTAACCAGTGTCTGCAGGGCCTGCACCAGTCGCCATACCGGAGAATCGACTATGGCCTTCAGGCTGGAGTGAATGTCGTTCTTCGGTCCTCGGCCCCATTTGTTGCCACTGGCGATCAACTCCAGCTCGATGATACCCTTCGCGCCCAGTTCGACTGCGGCATTTCCCTCCAGCCCCTGCATGGTGGTGGGCATGAAGACGCCGTCGCACGACCGCAGCGCGGCGAGCACACGGGGCGTTGTGACGAGCTGGCGGAAATTGGGAGAGCCGATCTCCTCCTCGCCTTCGCAAATGAGGACGAGATTGACCGGCAAGGTGCGCCCAGCCGCCCGGATGGCATGCAGAGCGGAGAGAAACGTCGCCTCGGGGCCCTTGTGATTGGCCGACCCCCTGCCGACCATCGTGGTGCCAAGCCCCTTTCGCTCGACAAGCCTGCCCTCAAGCGGGGGAGAGGACCATTCGGCGGGAGTGAATTGCTTGACGTCATACATGAAATAGAGACCCAAGGTGCGTGGCGCCCCCACGTCGATCTTGCCAAACACGCCCGGATGCCCGTCTGTCGGGATGATCTCGACATCGGTGAATCCTGCATCCCTCGCCAGTCCGGCGAAATAGGCCGCGCCCTCGGGCATGTTCAGGTTTTCGGCAGCGATCGATGGCAGTGCTATCCAGTCGCGGATGCGCTTGATGGCCGTATCCTTGCCTGCCAGCGCCGCAGCGCGCACATCCGATAATGCGCCCGATTGCGCCAGAAGGGGTAGCGGTTGAGCCAGGGCAATGCCGGCGCCCAGCAGTGCGCCGGTTTGGATCAGGTCGCGACGGTTGAGGCAGTTGAAGTCATCGAAGGTCATAGGAAGCCCCTTGGAAACACAGCAATGGGCACCTGGTTTCGGATGATCGGGCGGCCAATACAAACCTGAATGTCTCAGGCTAAGCCTGAGCTTTTCTATAGGCCTGGCCGCGCGATGACATCGACAGCAGAGATTTCGACGGCTCAGGTCGATCATGCCGCTGACCGATTTCAGCCAGCCCGCCGTTCCAGCATGAGAATAACTACCCTTGAGCGATAAGATTAGTGATTTGCGTCGTTGCTGGCTTTCTCCGAAACTCTGTCGCGATGGCAAAACAGAAACGCTGGTTAGACGCGCTCAGCCCAACCTAGCCCGGGGCCGTGGTTGACCGGCGGAGCGACCTCTCTGGCGCTGAGGAAGGCGCCAGGTCCGCTGGCAAAGGCTGGTCCTGTGAATTGTGTGCGGGCGAAACGCAGCTTCTTCGCGATGTGCTGCGGGCATATTGCGGCGTCATCCATGACGATGGGCAGCAAAGAGAATTTCCAGGAGGCAATATTGCTGCATTTGAATGGCGTTGAGCATGTTTATCCAAACGGAATGCGTGCACTCGATGGGGTCACAATCTCGATCGGCAAGGGAATGTTCGGGCTACTGGGACCAAATGGTGCTGGAAAATCCTCGCTGATGCGGACCATCGCGACGCTGCAGACACCGACCGCCGGCGCGATCAGGTTCGGCGATATCGACGTGCTGGCCGAGCCAGGCCGTCTCAGGGCGACTTTGGGCTATCTGCCGCAGGATTTCGGGGTGTATCCCCGCGTTTCCGCTTACGACATGCTCGATCACATGGCATCGCTCAAGGGCGTCATCTCTGCCGCTGACCGGCGCGCGACGGTGGAATCCTTGCTGGTCCAGACCAACTTATGGGGTGTCCGCACCAAGGCGATCGCGGGATTTTCAGGCGGAATGCGCCAGCGCTTCGGGATCGCGCAGGCGTTGATCGGCAACCCCGAACTGATCATTGTCGACGAGCCGACCGCTGGTCTCGATCCGGAAGAGCGCAACCGCTTCTATAATCTGCTGGTGGAAATCGGCGAGAACGTCGTGATCATCCTGTCCACTCACATTGTCGAGGATGTCGCCGATCTGTGCCCGCGCATGGCGGTGCTTGCGGCGGGGCGCATCCAGCTTCAGGGCGCGCCCGGTGATCTGATCGCGCGCAGCCGCGGCACCATCTGGGCCAAGACGATCGAGCGCGACAGGCTCGACGACGTCAAGCTTGGCTATGAGGTCATCTCGACCCGGCTGTTTGCAGGCCGAACCATTATCCACATTCTGTCTGAAACGGACCCCGGCAACGGCTTTGCGCCTGTCGAGGGCGGGCTGGAAGATGTTTACCTGTCGACCTTGACGCAAATCCGCCGCGCCTCCGCGCAACCAGCCGTTTGAGGGGCACGTTGATGTTCGGTACGATCGCGCGCTTCGAGCTGCGTTACCAGTTCCGCAACCCGGTGTTCTGGGTTGCCACCGTCCTGTTCTTCCTGCTGACCTTCGGCGCAACGACGGTTGAATCGATCCGCCTCGGCAGCGGCGGCAATATCTTCACCAATGCGCCGACCGCGATCGCCCAGATCATGCTGACAATGTCGCTGTTCTTCATGTTCGTGACCACCGCCTTCGTCGCCAACGTGGTCGTGCGCGACGACGAGACCGGCTTTGGCGGGATCATCCGCTCAACCAAAGTCAACAAGCTTTCCTATATGCTGGGTCGGTTCAGCGGCGCGTTTCTCGGCGCTGCGGTGGCGTTTCTGGCGGTGCCGGCAGCGATCTGGATTGGCACTTGGATGCCATGGGTTGATCCGGAGTTGATCGGCCCCAACCGGCTGCAGGATTATGCGTTTGCCTTCCTCGTCATTGCTCTGCCCAACCTGCTGATCACCTCGGCGATCTTCTTTGCGGTCGCGATCTGGACCCGTTCGGTCACCTACAGCTATCTCGCGGTGATCGTGTGCATGTTTGCCTATTTTGCACTCACGGCCATGCTGCGGAAATGGCCCGATGTGTCGCTTGCGGCCTATTTTGAACCATTCGGCACGATCGCATATGGCCTGGGCATCCGCTACCTGACCCCGATCCAGGCGAACACGCAGTCACTGGAACTGACCTGGATGCTGCTCAGCCACCGCCTGGTGTGGATGGCCTTGTCGATTGCGCTGGTCATCATCGCCGTCTGGCACTTCCGCTTCGCCGAACGCGGCACGTCGCCGCGCGCCGCCCGGCGTCAGGCGGCGCGCGAGGCGAAGCTGGCCGCCGTCAGTCCCCTGGTCTTCCGGCAGCTTCCGGACAGCATGCCCGAGCGCGGAGTATGGCATCAGCTGCGCACGCGCACCCTGCTGGAAATGAAGCTCGTCTTCAAAAGCCCGGCCTTCTGGGTGCTTGCACTGGTCGGATCAATCAACCTGCTGCTCACGCTGACGCTTGCCGGCCGCTTCTACGATGTGCCTCCCTGGCCGCGGACGTTTGTGCTGGTCGAAACGGTTCGGGGTGCTTCGGCCCTGATCACGGTTCTGATGGCGATCTATTTTGCAGGGGAAGTCGTATGGCGTGAACGCGAGCGCCGGATCAACGAGATCATCGACGCGACAGCGGTCCCCAATTGGGTTTTTCTGGTCTCCAAGCTTTGCGGGGTGGCAGGTGTCCTGATCGCGCTCAGCGTCGGGGTGGTGCTCGTCCAATCGATAGCGTTTCAGCTGGTGCGCGGGGTCGCCGATATCGAACTTGGCCAGTGGTTGGCGTGGTTCGCCGCGCCCAACATCTTCTATGTCATCCATCTGTCTGTTCTGTCGATCGTGGCCCAGGCTGTCAGCCCGAACAAGTTCGTCGGCTGGGGCATCATGCTGCTGTACCTCGTATCGACGATCGTTTTCGCCGGTCTGGGCCTCAGCCACCCACTGCTCAATTACGCCGAAGCCTCAAACCCGCTATCGGACATGAATGGCGATGACTACGGCGGCGCCACTGCCTGGGCGCTGCGGTTCTATTGGACCGCCTTTGCCGCAATTCTCGTCATCATCGGTCATCTGATGTGGCGTCGTGGTACCGCCGTGACGCTTGCCGGGCAGTGGCGCACGCTGCCCGCGAGATTGCGCGGCATGCCCCTCGCAATCATGGCCCTCGCGCTGGCGATAACCGCGGGGATGGGCAGCTATCTCTATTACAACATGAACATCGCCAACCATTATTGGGCAGGCGGCGATGCCGAAGACATGCGCACGGCGCGGTATGAGAAGGCGTATGCGCGCTATCTGGGGCGACCGGAGCCGACGCTCACGGATGTCAGGCTCGATGTGGAATTGAGGCCTTCCCGGCGATGGGCACAGTTTGACGGACGCTATCGTTTCAGCAACGCGACAACCAGACCGATCGAACTGCTCCACGTTCGCATCCCCGCCCCGACCTTGCGTGTCGAGGCGATAGACGTGCCCGGCGCAACGCTGGTGAGCGACGACAAGGAAAATCTCCACCGCATCTACCGATTTGCCAAGCCTTTGCAGCCGGGCGACCAGGGGACGCTGACCTTCAGAACCGTGCAGGAGAAGCGCGGGCTGTATGCGCTGCCTTCAAACCTTCAGGCGTATGAATTCGATGCGCAGCCTGCGGCCAACGGGGCGTATCTGACCAATTTCGCCTTCGCACCGGCGCTCGGGATGAGCGGTGCCAATTTCCTGCAAGGCAACAAGCAGCGGCGCAAATACGGCCTGCCAGCCGGAAAGACAGCGCCCAGGCTCGGCGATCCAGCGGCCCGCAACAGGAACTTCGCGAGCGTCGATCGCGTGAACACGGACATTACGGTCACAACGGATGCAGACCAGACACTGGTGGTGACAGGGGCGCGGGTATCCGAGACTGTCGCCAACGGCCGTCGGACGGCGAGGTTCGTATCTCCTATCCCATCGCTGAACTTCATCACGATCCAGGCCGGTCGCTACGCGCAGAAATCTGTCGATGCCGGTCGCGGCGTCCGTGCCAGCGTTTATTATCACCCCGAACATGCGATGAACATTGACCGGATGCTGAACGCGATGGTCGACTCTCTCAATTACTATCGCGATAATTTCGGTCCCTACCAATATGGCTACGCGCGCATCATCGAACGGCCCGATTATGGTGGTGGCGCGAACTCTGCACCCGGGACGGTGGGCTACTCCGAAAAAGTCGGCTTCATCATGGATTTCCGCGATCCAAATCGGCTCGATTTCCTCGCCTACCTCACCGCGCACGAACTGGCGCACCAGTACTGGTTCCACCAGGTGATGCCCGCGGACATGCAGGGAGCCGAGGTTCTTACCGAGACATTGGCGCAGTATTCGGCGCTGATGGTGATGAAGAAGAACTTGGGGGCCGATCAGATCCGCCAGTTCCTGAAATACGAGCAGGATATCTATCTGCAGGGCCGCCGGCTGGAAGCAGCCGAGGAGCAGCCGCTCGCCAAAGTCTACAGGCAGGGATACATTCACTACAATAAGGGCTCGCTGGTCATGTATCTTCTGCAGGATCGTCTGGGCGAGGACCGGGTCAATGGGGTGTTGCGCAGTCTGATAGAGCGGTATCGGTCCAAACCTGCGCCTTTTGCCAGTTCGAGCGACCTGGTGGATGGGTTGCTTGCGATTGCCCGCACGCCTGCCGAGCGCGAACTTGTCCGGGACCTGTTCTACCGTATCACCCTCTATGACCTCAGGGTCAGCCAGGCGACGGTCCGAAAGATGCCGGACGGCCGCTATGAAACTCTCATCACGGTGGCAGCAGGAAAGTCCTATGCCGATGGCAAGGGCAATGAGCGTGAAGCAACGTTCAACGAGCAACTCGATATCGGCGTATTCCGCGCCAATCCCGACGATCGGGGATTCACCCGCGAGAAGGTGATATCATTGCAGCGGCTGCCGATCCGCTCGGGCGAACAGACCATCCGCATGATCACGACGAGCAAGCCAGCCTATGCCGGTATCGATCCGTACCTCACGTTTGTCGACCGCAACGTCAGCGACAATGTGGTGGCGGTGACGGAAAGAGGTCGATAGCCTCACTTCGGCGGAACGACATCCGCATCCAAGGGTTCCACCGCCGTTGAAGCTCAATGCCGGCATGCGCGGAGCCCTGCTGGTCGAGGCACGTCAATCGTCTGCGCGCAGGGCAGAGGCGAGCATTCGGGCAAGGCGTGCAATGTGATCCTTGTCAGATCGCCCACCCACGACCGACAAACGCCAGTATAGCGGAGCTGCGATAAGGTCCGCCGCGGTTTCGCGGTCTACGGATGGCGAGAGCTCGCCTCTCTCGATGGCTCGATCGAGCAATCCGTTGATTCGTTCGCGTCGTGCGCGCTGGAATGGCCGTATGGCCGTTTCGAGCGCTGGAGTTCGCTCGATCTCGGCATGGAGGTCCGTAATGATCCGCCGCATCTTTGGGTGTCGGAGCACCCGGCGAAGCGCGAAGAGCAACGCCTTCAGATCGGCTTCGAGAGACCCCTGATCGCCAACATCGGTGATCGTCAACCCGACACGCGACAGAAGGTCGCCTGCCATCACCGATTTTTCGGGCCAGCGCCGATAGAGTGCGGCCTTGCCGACGCCAGCGGAGCGGGCGACACGCTCGAGGCTTAGCCCTGAATAGCCAGCGCGGGCCCATTCCTGGAAGAAGGCGCGGGTCAGCGCGTCCGTGACGTCAGCACGCATGACTGCTGCGCCGCTCAGAGTGCGGATTCTGATTCCGACATCGTCGGAACGGTTGCGTTCCATCCACAGATCCCTAAATATGGTCGGAACGCAATCGTTCCGACCAACTGGAGATAGATCATGAGTGAAGATATTGAAAGCTTTTCGGCCATGCTTCGCAAGGCGCTCGGGGACCGGATCGACCGGGACGCCAGGTCGTTCCCGGACATGATGGACGAACACGCCGTGATGGAGTTTCCCTATGCGCTGCCCGACCTGCCTGATCGGCTCGATGGCCGAGAGGCCGTCGCCCGCCACCTTGAAGGGCTGGGCGGCCTCATCGCGTTCGACAGGATGGGCGAACCGACCGTGCATCCCACGACCGATCCCGCCGTGGTCATCATCGAGTTCGAGGGCTTCGGTCGCGGGGTGGCGACAGGCGCGCCCTATGATCAGCGCTATATCTCAGTGATCCGCACCGAGAACGGGCGCATTGTTCTCTATCGCGATTACTGGAACCCGATCGCCGTGCTCCGTGCAACAAAGGGCGCGGCGTTCGTCGATGCCCTTGTGGGGGGAGGCGCCGGCCATGAATGAGCGGGTTCTCGTAACCGGCGGCACGGGGAAGACAGGTCAGCAGGTCGCCAGCCAGCTTGCGCTGCGCGGGATCGAAGCGCGCGTCGCCACGCGCGACCCATCGTCAGCGAACCAGGTCCGGTTCGATTGGGGTGACGCGACGACATACGGTCCTGCGCTCGAGGGCGTTGGCGCGGTCTACCTCGTTGCGCCGACCGATCAGACGGAACAGCTGTCCGCTATGCATCCCTTCCTCAAGCGGGCGGTATTGCAGGTCCCGGGACGACTGGTGCTGCTGAGCGCTTCTTCGCTCGAGGCAGGTGGGCCGATGATGGGTGAGGTTCATGCCTGGCTGGACGCCCATGCGCCGCTCTGGACGGTCTTGCGCCCAAGCTGGTTCATGCAGAACTTCACGACCCAGCATTTGCATTCGATCCTTCATGAGGGGTGCGTGTACTCCGCGACGGGGGACGGACGCGTGCCGTTCATCGATGCCGCCGATATCGCTGCCGTTGCAGTAGAGGCCCTGACCAGTTCCGCGCTTCCTTCCAGCGAGCATGTGTTGACAGGTCCGGAAGCCCTAACCTACGCCGAAGCGGCAGATGCGATCAGCGCAAGAATCGGCAGACCTGTCCGTCATTGCCGTCTGACGGTGGACGCGTTGGCGGACCGGTACGCCGGATCTGGTATCCCCCGAACCTATGCCCTCACGCTTGCCGGCATGGACGAGGCAATCGCGCAAGGGTCCGAGGACCGGATCACTCTGGAGGTGGAGCGGATAACGGGGCGGCCAGCGAATAGTCTTGCAAGCTTTCTGAAGGGTCAAAGCGCTTTGGACTGAAAAAACCTGGGACAGGCGCGGCCGCGGCATCTGCTATCCGCTCGCCCGCCCGCGCCGTCTTGCCGCAGCCCGGGCCGCCAGCGCGCCCCCGAGTATGAGGAGGGGCGAAATCAGCATGAAGATTCCAAGCCCTATATTGGCCCCGCCTTCGCCCTTCCGCACAAGCTGGTCCAGACTTGGCAGGCTCCACACGATTGCGGTGAGGACGCCGGCTATCAGCCATGCAGCCCTGCCTGCGTTTGGCAATATCGAAATGGCAATGAAGGGCAAGGCCACCAGAACGACATGAACCGCCAGAACCGACCGGGTTATCCCCCATGTTCAGTCCCCGCTCGCAACGATTGCATCGGCATTCGTCAGGGCAACGGTGCCGAGCCCGATGAGGACGGCGACCAGGCATCCAGATAGGATCTCGCCGAGCCGTGATTTCGGTGATCTCTTCATTTTTCCATCCTGTGATTGGCGAAGTGCCCCGTTCCGGGCTGCTGCACAATGACCGAGGCTAGCCAGGGCCTTCAGTCGTCTCGCGCTGTGTTCCGCGGCATATCTCTCGCGATTGACGACAATCGGAAGCCATTCTCCTCGCTCGCCCCGAACCAGCGGCCTCTCACCGTTCGCGCGGTCGTAATGGAAATATCGCTCGGTCGGTCCAGAGGCGAGGGCGTGCCTAGCAAGGGCCTGAAATCGGAGCCACCAGAGCATGGCATATCGTTTCTGGCGTACGGCCAGACGCGGATCGCGGTTCGGCGCAAAACCGGCACGGCTGGGGTTTTGCAGCGATGCGCATCCCCGACAGCAGACCATATCCCGTCAACGCAACACGTGGAGATTACGCCGTGCAATGGGAATACAAACTTGTCACCGAAACCCTGAATGCCGATCAGCTGAACGAATTCGGTGCGGATGGTTGGGAACTTGTCATGGTCGTCTCACCCGCCCATTATGTCTTTCATTATTTCTTCAAGCGCGGATTGAGGGACTGACATGAGCCCGCTCCTTTCTCCCGCACCACGGCATGCCCCGATTCAGGTTACACGCGTCAGGGCCGCACTCACATTGTCGATGAAGGTGCGGACCCGCGGGTCGACGAGGCGTCTGCTGGGATAGAGACAAAGGATGCGCACGGTTTGGACGCCGAGCTCAGGGAAAAGCCGGACAAGGTGCCCGGCTGAAAGATCGTCATCGACAAGGAAGGCCGGAAGCAGCGCGATCCCGAGGCCCGAAAGGGCAGCCATGCGGATTGCTTCTGCGCTGTTCATGCGCAACCGCCCGTGGGCCAGCACCTTGTCGGCGTGTTCGCCGCCCGGATGGTCAAACCATTCCTGCGTTCGTGTGCGGGAACGAAACAGGATGCAATCATGCCCGCTCAGAGCTTCCACGTGTGGAGGATGGCCCCGGCGCTCGAGATAGGATGGGGCGGCACAGATCCACACCGGATATTCGGCAACGACCCGCGAAACGATACCGTCCGGCGCGCTTTCTCCTCCTATCCGAATGGCAAGATCGAAGCCTTCTTCCACGAGATCGACGGGACGGTCGGAGAAATCGATATCGATGCGGACATCGGGCCAGCGTTCAAGATACTCGCTTACCAGCGGCATGATCACGCGCCGGCCAAAGGCGTCCGGAACACTCAGGCGCAGCAGTCCCCGCGGCTTGCCGTCCGGAACGGCGATGCTCGCTTCAGCCTCGTCCATGGCTTCGAGGATGGCCCTTCCGCTCTCGCGGAATCGCTCGCCTTCTGATGTGAGGCTTACAGCGCGGGAGTTACGATGCAGCAGTCTGACACCGAGCCGGGCCTCGAGACGGGCGACAGCCTTGCTGGCGGCCGACCCGGTGAGGCCCATCGTCCGGCCGCCACGGGCGAAGCTTCCCGCATCAGCCACCGCCATGAAGATGACGATCTCGTTGAGGCTGCGTGCGGTCACAATCCGCGTTCCGCACTAATGATATCGGTCATCACAATCCATCCTTCACCTCTCGCGATCCTGCCGCTGCTGCTGTCATGTGTCTACTGATGTGGAACTCAAAAGCAGCGGTGATCCGTGCCGATCGGTCACAGTTGAGCGGACATCCGTTCACGGCGCGAGCAGCTAATCGGGGCGGGTGACATGGCATGGGCCATGTGGCCTGACGAGGAGCAAATCGACATGACCAGACCTCTTGTACGCCTCAATCCGCCGGCGCTTTGGGACGCCACCGGAAACCATCATTCGCAAGGGACACTGATCGAGACCGGACGGCTGGCCATCTTCTCGGGCCAGATCGCCGCACAAAAAGGCACTGATCACGTGCCTGCTTCGCTCAGAGAACAGACCGATATCGTTTGCCGGAACCTCAGGCTGTGCCTTGAGAGCATTGGGGCATCGCCTTCCGACATCGTCAGCCTGCGCGCCTATATTGTCGACTGGACACCGGATAAGGCTGCAGAGGTGTTTGAGCCGCTTGTTGCCTTTCTCGGCGATACGATGCCGGCAATGACCGGCATCGGTGTAAACGCCCTGTTCTCACCCGAACTCAGGATCGAGATCGAGATGGTTGCCCGTGTTCCTGATCAAAGCTGAACGGGCCGGCCCAAGCCGAGCGATGTTTGCGACTGCCCCGGCAGCCTTTGAATGAGGGCGCTATGGGGTGCCATTGCCAACCGGCTGCAAGACGCCGGGTCAAGGGCATCCATCGATTGCCAGGCGGCCAAGCGCGGCGCTGCCAGCGTATCGGCAGCCGGTTGTAAGGCTTGCCTCCGGCTTGCCAGCGATGTGTCCACCGGCCTCTCGTTGAACAGGCGCAATGCCGCCGCGGAAAGCAGGACTTGCAGCAAGAGCTCTATCGACGCAGGGAATGTCGGACAAAGCGCACCACCTCGTCCAGCAGTTCGGCATCCTCCGGCGTCCCGCCAAAGCCGCCATGCGGCATAGCCTCGAACACATGCAGGTCAGCGGATATGCCCGAGCGCCGCAAGGATCTGTGCAACCGCACGGCGTTCGACAGAAACAGGTCGCGGGTCCCGCTCTGGATGAACGTCGTCGGGAAGCCATCAAAAAACTCGGCAAAGAGCGGGGAAAGGTAAGGGTGGGCCAGATCCGCGCCATGCGCATACAGCAGGTTTGCCGGCATCAGAGGGTTTGGCAGAACGACGTCCACGGTGCTGTTCACGTTGAAGCTGTCGCCGGATTCCGTCAGATCGATCTCCGGCGAAAGCAGCACGAGCCCTGCAGGCATCGCCTTGCCCTCGTCATGCGCACGCAGAACCGTCGCCAGCGCCAGGTTTCCACCTGCGGATCGGCCGCCGATCACGACCCTATGCGCGCCATACCGCGCGATTGCGCTTTCATAGACTGCGAGACAATCATCAAGGGCCGCCGGGAAAGGATGGTCGGGCGGTGTGCGATAGTCGATACCGTAGCAGCATATCCCGTGCGCGATTGCCTGGCTGCGTGCGCTCTCGCGGCAGGCTTCTCCGCTGCCGAACACAAAGGCACCGCCATGCAGGTCAAGGTAGACGCAATTGTCGAAGGCTTCCTCGGACGGTGTCGCGATATGCACCGTCGCACACCCGATCTGGGTTGTTTCGACCTCGACCGCTCCTGATTGGCCGCGATCCCTGATCGCAGCGGCATAATGGGAGTCAGCAGCATGTTTCATGCGGCGCCAGGCTTCGGGATCATTTGCGCTCGGCATGGCATACAGAGCGTTAAGCGGAGTGCCATCCGGTCCGACAGCGGCGCGCAGCCGCTCTTGCGCTTCGGGACTGATGGAAGCGGGCACGGGGATAATGCGCTCCCCGACCTTCACACCTGGCTGTTCGGCGGCATTTCGGCTTTTTGACATCATATGCTCCAAATGTTTGCGGGACGGTCCGATCGTCAGTCACCGCAACCGGTAATCTTTGGGGGCGTCAGACAACTGCAAAACCCGATTATTCAGATTGTTCACTCGAAATCTCTGGCGTGCACGCGGGGCCCGACTTGCGTGTCGTCCACCAGATACCTGCGGTAATGATGGCGAGCGCTACGCTTGGCACCAGGTTGGCGGGCGTGCCGACAATCTCGCCGCGGCTGCCGAGATCGCCTCCAACGTCGAGGTGGAGCGTTGTTGCCAGGACGAGGGCGCTGACGTTGTAGACAGCGTGCAGCACGACGGCCACCTCAAGGCCTCCCGTCCTCCACGTTATGGTCGCCATTGCCCCGAACAACACAAGGTAGGAGCCCAGGATGTAAGGGTCGAGCGTGCCGTGAAAGAGGGAGAAAAGAACGGTCGTAAGCGCGATGCCGAGGATTGCACCAGGCAGGGAGCGTCGTGTCCAGCTACCGATAACGCGAAACATCAGGCCGCGCACCCCGTATTCCTCGCCAGCGGCGGCGAGTGGGATAAGCGTCATGCCGATGACGAAGAATGCGACGAGGTCGCCTGTGCTCCACGGGATCCTGTCGTCAGGAACCATTGGCCCGACAGACATGGCGACGAGAACAAGAGGACCAAAGACGAGCAACGCGCGACCAAACACGCCGAACCGGAAGCAGCCTGCCACCGAGTGCAATGAGCGCGCGGGGACTCCATAGAGCCAGCGCTGGAGCAGCATGCTGTACGGAATGAGAAGGGCGAGCGAGATCGCCCCGGCAGCGAACTGCACAGGGGTAAAGCCTGTGCGTCCAAGGATGTGAGTGTCGATTGCAGCAGCCATTGCGAGGCACGCCTGCGCAAAGATGATCAGGCCTGCCAGGAGCAGGACGATCGCGGCAACTCCGCGGATAAGGCGTCGTCCTTCACCTGCGTAGATACGATGGTACTCAACGCCCTCAGGCACTCCGCTCGCTTCGACGGCCTTATCGGGTCGCGTTAGCCAGCTCTCACCTCGTCCGGACATTTTCTCGTTCCCTTTCATGCATCCGACGCAGCTACCAAGCGACGCCATGCGCTACCGCAGCGTCGCTTTCCGACCCTCCGCCAGGGTCATCGAAACAACGACCGGCAGTCTGCCGAAAAGTTTGCGTGCGCTCGCGACCAGTTTACGCCCGTCGAGGCGACAGGCCTGATCGGCAAACCGGAAGACGCCTGGGTCATTTCTCAATGGCTGTTCGTGCATCCTCAATGTTGCGTGAACATGGCGCCTCGGGAAAAGCCATCACGGCGTGTCGGACATTGTCAGATCGCCTTGCGACCACGGTATCGGCACCTGTACGGCGCCGCGGTGCGACAGGGCCTGTTTGCGGGCAGAGGGCAGTCACCACCAATCTGCCGTGCGGTGTGTTGCTCACATCAGAGCGGCTTCACCTTCCCTCAGCGTGAGCACCTCGACCCCGTCCGCCGTTACTGCCACGGTGTGTTCGAACTGGGCAGAGAGGCGACCGTCACTTGTTCTGACAGTCCAGCCATCGCTGTCGGTGACCACCTGCCGCCGCCCGGCATTGATCATGGGCTCTATTGTGAACACCATGCCTTCGCGCAGCCTGAGCCCGCTGTTTGGGCGGCCGAAATTGAGCACTTGCGGTTCCTCGTGCATCTCGCGGCCAATTCCGTGCCCGCAATAATCCCTGACAACCGAACATCTGTTTCGCTTCGCATGTCTTTCGATAGCGAAGCCAATGTCGCCGAGGCTGGCGCCGGGGCGCACCTGACGGATGCCCGCCCACATGGCCTCATTGGCTATGCGGACGAGTCGTCTGGCAGCCCCCGAGGCATTTCCGACGACCCAAGTCTTGCTTGAATCGGCAATATAGCCGTTCTTTTCCAGCGTGATGTCCAGGTTGATGATGTCGCCGTCACGAATGATCTCATTCGCATCGGGCACGCCATGACAGACGACATCGTTGAGCGAGCAGTTCAGCACGAAAGCAAAACCGTACTGGCCCTTGCTGGCCGGGCGGGAGGCGAGGTCGACAGTGATATATCGCTCGACCAGATCATTGACTTCGAGTGTGGACATGCCCGTCAGATCGAGACCGTCGAGCATCTCGAACACTGACGCCAGCAAGCGCCCTGAAATACGCATCAGCGCAAGTTCGTCAGGTGTCTTGACCATGTCAGGCCGCCGCGCGCTCGTCTAATTCGGACACCTGAACGCTCGCCAGCTCACGACTGATGATATCATTGAAGGAAAGTGCTGGGTTGGCTTCGGCGAGCCTGCCGATCTTCATCCAGAATTCGGCTTGCGCGTTGATCGACCGGCACATCACGGCGCTGGCCCGCCGCACCTCTTCGTGCAGTGCGTCATCGATTTTTACTATACCCATGCTTGTCTCCATTCACATACGAATCATATACGATCTGTATGCTCTCTGGTCCACCGAGTCTGGAGCCGATCGCGACCGCTTGTTTCGGCACCGGAACACTCTCTTGTGCCGGGAGGCTCGTTCCGAGTGCTTGCCGGGACGCTGGCGAGCCATTTTCCTGCACCGGATAAAGCGTGCTCACCCGTCATTCAGGCTCTGGCCAGATCGGGATCGCCAGATGGCCGCGTATGACGGCGAGACCACTCCGCTGATCAGAGCCAACACAGGTCTGCGCGCGGCAAGGTCCGCTCGAGTGCATGACCCGAACCGACTGTTGAACGCAATTCGTTGAGCGCATTTGCCGCTCGTTGATGCAATGGGAAACGCTGTGAGAATCTTGCTGATCGAGGACGAGCCGCGACTTGCCGAATCGGTATGTGCGGTCCTCAGAAAGGAGCGATTTGTCGTCGATCATGTCGATCGGTTGTCGACCGCCAAAGAGGCCAGTCAGATCGCCGGATTTGATCTGGCATTGCTGGACAGAAAACTGCCGGATGGTGAGGGATTGTCGCTCGTCCCTGCCTTGCGGGCCCGCAATCCCGGTATCCGCATCATCGTTTTGAGCGCGTGCGGCGAGATTGCTGACCGTGTGGCCGGGCTTGACGAGGGAGCGGACGACTATCTGGTCAAGCCGTTCGCGATGGACGAGATGCTTGCGCGCATCCGGGCTGTTCGCCGGCGCCCGGCAGAGCTGGAGGGTGCCGAGATCCGGGCGGGGTCCGTGGTCTTCGATCTCGCGAACGAGGAGGTCGAGGTAAAAGGGGGGCGCCTCGACCTTCCTCGCCGCGAACTGCGCGTCCTTGCCGCACTGATGAAACGGCGCGGCAGGACAGTGCTGCGCGAAACGCTCGAGCAGGCCGTGTTCGGGTTTGATGACGAGGTCCAGTCCAACACGTTGGACTCGCATATCTCGCGACTGCGGAAGAAATTGACGAAATCGGGAGCGGAAGTCGAAATCCACGCGATCAGAGGTGTCGGCTATTTGCTTCGGGAGGCAGCATGACACGGCCTTCATCTCTCAGGCACCCACTGATCATTTACCCCCTCGCCGTCAACTTTGCGATCCTCACTATCTCTTTCGCCATCATCATTGCGATAGCGATCCGCTTCGACAGCGGCGGCCCCTACACGGACGAGCAGATCATCCCGGTCATAGCCCGCGCGATCGAGCGCGATGAAAACGGGCAGCTTACGGTTGAAATGACCCCTGAACTGGCCCAACTGCGCGCCGAGACGCCACAGTTATGGTTCCTGGCGGAGGACGATACCGGTCGCAGTGTCAGCTTCGGACCCGTTCCGCGGCATTATGATTCCCTCATCGGACGACTGAGCGATCTGTCCTTCGCTCAGTTGCGCGATCGAAACCCGCCCTACAAACTTGCTGCCGTTGTCAGAAGGCAGACGACCGATATCGGAGTGCTCACGATCCTTGGGCACGGTGCCCTTTCGGATCTGAACCTGACAGTGATCCTCGCTTCAAACGTCATTGTCCTGCCGATTTTCGTGGTGCTGGCGCTGACCTCGCTTCTGGTGACGCCATGGATAGTGCGGCGGTCACTTGCAGGGGTTCATCGCATCGCCCGCGAGGCGGAGGCGATTGATGCGCATGCGCGCGGGCGTTCTCTGAGCGAAGATGAGGCCCCTCGTGAAGTTGCGCCATTGGTGAGTGCATTCAACGCGGCCTTGCGACGGCTTGACGAGGATCATGAGCGCCAACGGCGCTTTTTGGGCCTGGCAGCGCATGAACTGCGCACGCCGGTCGCAGTGTTGCGCAGCAAGGTGGAAAGCTCCGAGAACTCCGAGACGCGTTCGCTCGCGGGCGATATCCAGCGCCTCGCGACTCTGGCGGAGCAGTTGCTGGACCTTCAGCGCATGGAGAATGACGAGCGCTGCGATCGTATCGATATCGCAGCCCTCATACGCAACACGGTTGCGGACCTCGCTCCGCTCATGATCGCCAGAGGTAAGACGGTCGCGGTGGAGGTCGCCGCAAACCAACCGGTGCTGGGGGATCCTGCGGCAATTGAGCGTGTGGTGATGAACCTCGTACAGAACGCGGCGCAGCATGGCGGACAGCATATCATCGTTCGTGTGCGGGACGTCGGGTTCGAAGTCGAGGATGACGGCCCCGGGATCCCGCCGGACGAGCGCGAACGCATCTTCGAACCGTTCTACCGGCTGCGGCCCTCTGCTGCCGGCAGCGGGCTGGGTCTCAGTCTCGTGAAAGAGGTGATCGCTCGCCATGACGGCCGGGTGGACATCCTCGATGCGCCAGGAGGCGGCGCGATCGTGAGGGTTGAACTGCGTGGCAGACACTCAGGGCAAGATTCGCCCGAGGCCAAAGGCAGGGCTTAGGCCTTGCCTCTTTGGAAATGCCTAGTGGCGCGGCTGAAGTCAGGAAATTGTGGAGCCCGCGCGGTGCAGCCTGTTGTAGACCATTTGGACCAGGATCCAATCCGCCTCGCTCCGCCGCGAAATAAATGGCCTGCGAGACGTCTTTAGTACCGGTCAAACGTTGCGCGCACCGGCGGAGTGAACCGGAGGGAACGGGGCAAACCGCCCCCTCCGGCCTCGCACCGGTGTGCGCGATGAGCGAATTCACTGGCCCTGGCTTGCACAACAGCCGAGATGTCTGCCCTTAGCGGCGACGACATTCGCGGTGGCTCGGGTCACGGTCGCAGCGCCAGGCACGGTCGCGCTCCGCCTGCTCCCGATCAAAGCGGGGGCACTCCCGTCGGCTCGGGTCGCGGTCGCAGCGCTGGGCCCGCGCCCGGTCGGAAATGATCTGGGCGTTGAGAGCCGTCTCGCTGGCAAGGTTGGCTCTCGCGGCACTCCTCAGATCACCGCCATTGGCGTTGCAGGCAGCCAGAGAGGCGCCCAGCAAGGCAGCCAGGCCCAGGCTACGGGCAGGTCGCAGGATATTCTCGTACAGATAGGGGGGCATCATTGATCCTTTCAATTGACGCATCCTTGTCGCGGCGGTCGGACGACAGTCGCGAGATGCGGTTCGGGCTCAACTGAGAGGCGCAGATTGCGTGAACATTGCGTACTGCAGGTTTTGCGACGACATGGGGGAATGCGGGGCGGGTGGTCGATTCCGGGCACAGATCGGGTCGATCAATGGAGATGGGCAGCGAGCCGGTCGGCCACATGGCGCAGCGCGGGATCGCTCTCGCGGCGCCGGAGCCATGCCAGTGAAAGGCTGATATTCGGGACAGCAACAGGTGGCCTGAAGACCGAGAGACCGGGTGTGCGGCTCACCAGTTTTTCCGGCGCCATGGCGATCATGGGCGTGCACCGCAGGAGCGGTATCACCATGCCAAAGGTCGGAACCACCACGCCAATGCGCCGCCTGAGCCCACGCGCGGCAAGTTCGCTGTCGAGTGATGTGCGCGCATCGCCCCGGCCCGAGACGACGATGTGGGGAAACGACATCCACTTCTCGAGCGTGAAACCGTGCGCCGCAGGATGATCATCGCGCATGGCGACCACATAGGCCTCTTCCGTCACAGGCGCGCAGAAGAGATCGTCGTCGCCGGTCTCGAACACCGAGACGGCAATGTCGGTTGAGCCGTCCTTCAGTGCACGTCTGGCGTGCGCCGCCCCCGTCCACGGCTGCAGGACGATGTCTATGCCGGGGGCGGACAGGGCGAGATCGGCGAGCAGGGGCTCAAGGACAAGCAATGCGGAAAGATCGGCCATCGTCAGTCTGAGTGTAGCCTTGAGCTCGTCAATCGGCACTACAGGAGGTGCGATGATCGTTGTCGCTGCCGCGAGCAGTTCCTTCAGCGGCTGCCGCAGACTGTCGGCTTTTGGTGTGGGGCGCATCGTTCCACGGCTTCGCTCCAGAAGCTGGTCGCGAAAAAGGTGGCGGCATCGCTGGAGCGCTGCAGACATTGCCGGCTGCGACAGACCAACGCGCTCGGCCGCGCGCCCGACGTGGTGCTCCTCCAGCAGGACATCGAGGAGCACGAGCAGGTTCATATCTACCGACCGTAAATTCATGCCCTCGATAATAGGATAGAATCAATATCGATTGGAAGGATCGATTGCGGTTGGCCATATGCCGCACTTGTTGTGAGGTTGCCTTCCTGCAGAGCAACAGACGCAAGGCGAGTTTCGAGCAATGCATGAAGACGATGAGCAGACAGTCACACAGATCCTGCTCTTTCATCCGAATATCGAGCGATCAACGGCCAACGCAGCGCTGGCACGAGCGGCAGCTGGCCTGCGTCATGTCGAAATTGCCGATATGGCCGCCCTGTACCCGGCAGGGATCGAGATGGAGCGCGACAGTGAGCGAGAAGCAGCCAGGCTCCTGCGCGCCGACCGCATCGTACTTCAGTTTCCGATGCAATGGTACTCGACCCCCGCATTGATGAAACAGTGGCAGGACATCGTCCTCACCCGGATGGCGTACATCTACGGGGACACTGAAGGCGCCGGTCTTGCCGGCAAACCTCTCATGGTCGCTGCGACAATGGGGGCCGAGGAGTCCACATACCGGCCGGAAGGGCGCAACCGCTTCACCGTCGCCGAGCTTCTGGCGCCCTTGCAAGCCTCTGCGAACCGCTTTGCAATGGACTGGCGAGATCCCTTTCTCGTCTTTGATGCAGATGGATTACCCGCCGATGACCTTGCCGAAGCCGGCCGCGCCTACGGCCGCGCTCTGTCACGCCTGGCCAAAGCGGCGTTCGGCGCCTGGCCATACGGATCCAGCTCTGATTGCCAAGAGAATGGACACGCGGCCAGAGCGAGCCGGGCCTGAACTGGTGAGCAAGCCTCCGCATTCATAAGCCTGCTTCGCCACGCCTGAACACATCCCGATGTTACCGGGCGCTGGCGGAACGGTCGGCCAGTCCCCGGGCCGGCCCGAAAAAACCTGGAGCACGCTCCGGCAAAAGGAAAAAATGCAATGAACAATCTGATCGGCCTTGCCCGGCTCATTCCGACGCCGGAGGCGACCCTGGCCGCTTCCTTCAGCCCGGTATCGTTAGCGATGCCCGGGCGCCCGCAACCGTTGCAGCTTCGCGTCACGGCACCTGTCCAGGGCGACGCGTTGCCGATCGTGCTTCTGTCACATGGTCACGGCCCCTCGCTCTATATCCCTTCGAAAGACGGCTATGGGCCGATTGCGAACTTTCTTGCCGAGCGCGGCTTCGTGGTGATCCAGCCCACCCATGCCAACAGCAAGGTTGGCGGACTGCCTCGCGACATGTCCGGCGCCCCTTTGTTCTGGCGCGAGCGTACCGAGGAAATGACCGCCATTCTGGATGGACTGGGCGCCATTGAAACGGCGTTGCCCTTTTTGAAAGGGCGGCTGGATCACGAACGGATCGGCGCCGTTGGCCATTCGCTTGGTGGCCATACGGTTGCTTTGCTGCTTGGCATGCGGGTCACGATTGAAGGAGCCGAGATCGACCTGCGCGAGCCACGGATCAAAGCCGGAGTGCTGCTTGCATCGCCCGGCGCCGGCGGCGACAATCTCAGCGAAAACGGCAAGAGTTATGGCCCGGCTTTTTCTCCCGACTTTGCTCATCTGGCCACCCGCACCCTTGTCGTCTTCGGTGATATGGACGTCAGCCCTCACTTGACCGTCCGTGGTGCCGACTGGCACGCCGACCCCTACCATCTGGGTCCGGCTGCCGATGCGCTGCTGACGATTGCCGGCGGCAGGCATGGCCTCGGCGGTATCGCCGGTTATGATGCGAAGGAGACCGATGATGAAGATCCCGACCGGCTCGAGCTCACCTGCCGAATGGTCTGGGCGTATCTGCGTTCGGCCCTGATCGAAGACGACCAAGCCTGGGACGATGCCAGTGCCGCCTTTGCGGGGCCAGCGGGCGCGCTGGGCCGTCTCGATCGAAAGGGGCGGGAGGCAGTCTCTGGCTGAGACGTGCTCAGTTGAGCCCGCTGATATCGGCACGCGGCGGAGCACCGAAAAGCCGGCGATACTCTCGGCTGAACTGCGATGGGCTGTCATAGCCCACCGCAAATCCGGCAGAACCAGCATTTATTCCCTCGGCTATCATCATCTGGCGCGCTGCCTGCAATCTCAACTGCTTTTGAAACTGAAGTGGTGTCAGACCGGTGATTCTCTTGAAGTGATGGTGCAGCGAGGAGATGCTCATCCGCGCCTCACCGGCAACGTCACGGATGCGAAGCTGCTCGTGCGAATGGTGACGGATCCAGCCGATAGCGCGGCTCACCTGTCCCAGATGGCAGTCGCCCGAGGCGGCATGGCGAAGCATGGCACCCTGAGGTCCATTGAGGAGATGGTAGAGGATTTCCCGTTGCACCAGCGGCGCGAGAACCGGGATCGAATGAGGCCGGTCAAGCAGGCGCAGCAAGCGGGTCGAGGCATCGAGCAGTTCAGGCCCGATAGGGTGCACCGCCAGCGGCGGTGGATTGCCCGGCGGCAACGCGTTGCCATCGGCCGCGATCAGATCGGCCAGCACAGTCTGGTCGATATCGATCTTGCAGCAAAGGTATGGATGATCGGGCGAGGCAGCAGTGACCTGCCCGATCAGCGCAAGATCCACGCCAGCCACCAGGCAATGCGCGTCATCGTAGTGCAGCGTCTGCGCGCCGAGCGACACGGTCTTGGCGCCTTGGGCGATAATGCAAAGCGACGGCTCGTAGACTGTCGGCATGGGCATGCCCGGATCATCCGCCCGGATCAGCGATAGCCCCGGCACAAGTGTCTGGAACACCCCCTCCTGCGGCGTGTTTCGGGCAATGATCCGAGCGAGGTCCGGAGTGTCTGACATGGGCATCTTGTTGCCGATAGCGAATCGGCGCGCAAGCAAAACACGGAAGGTTTGGAGAATCGTGCAAGCATTTCGGATGATCGGGCTAACGCCGGGAGATCGGTTCTGGCACCTTGATCGCACCGGACAAAAGGAACGAAACATGGCTCAGCTACACAACAGGACCATCCTCATCACAGGCGCATCAAGCGGAATTGGCGAAGCCACGGCCCGAGAACTTGCACAAGCCGGCGCCAATCTGTTTCTTGGCGCGCGGCGTACCGATCGGCTTGCTGCGCTGTCACGGGAACTCGGTGACCGAATCGGGTGGTGCGCCCTCGACGTCACCGACGCGACCAGCTTTGATGGCTTTGTCGATGCAGCCGAGGAGCGGTTCGGCCGTGTCGATGCGCTGGTGAACAACGCCGGCGTGATGCCGCTGTCGCCTCTGGCATCGGTCAAGCGTGACGAATGGAAGCGCATGATCGACGTCAACATCAATGGCGTGCTCAATGGCATCGCGTCCGTGCTGCCGCGCTTCACGGCGCAGCGTTATGGACATGTCATCAACGTCGCCTCGATCGGGGCGCATATGGTTGTGCCGACAGCAGCAGTCTATTGCGGCACCAAGCACGCCGTGCGGGCAATCACCGAAGGCCTGCGGCTCGAGCATGACGACATCCGTGCCACCTTGATCTCGCCCGGCGTGGTCGCCACCGAACTGGGGCATGATATCAGCGATCCGGCGCTGGCCGCCGATCTGTCGGAATGGCGCAAGAAGTCGCTGACCCCAGATGCTATCGCTCGCGTGGTGCGGTTTGCCCTCAAACAACCGACGGGCGTCGACATCAACGAAATCATCGTACGCCCGACGGCAGCGGGAATGTGACGTGTATCGGAGAGGGTTCACAGTTCCCTGAGAACCCTCTCCCAATATAGCACGCGAGCGCCCTGAGAGCGGGTTGCATGACCTTCCACGCGCCGCCCGCTCTCGCCATGTCCCGGTGCTGCTCACGCACAGCGCGCTGGCGACACCTGTGTTCATCCCAACCAGTCTCTTTGGATATCGGCGCCGCCGAAAACGATCTGGTTGCGCGTTTCTGGCGTGAACAGGGTGTAGAGGAAAGCTTGATCGCCTCCGCTGACAGCATCGAGCGCCGCGCGGTGCGCCGCTGGAAGATCGAGCGCAAGAGCCAGGACGTTGTCGGTTACCTGCCCAGGACGGCTTACGCCCATCAAGGTCGATGCGACCCCCGGCGTGCCGACCACCCAGGCTAGTGCGACGCGCGCAGGCGTCTGGTCCATCTTTGCAGCGACGTCACGTACCACGTCGACAATTTTCCAGTTTCGCTCGGTAAACAGCGTGTCGCCAAAGGGATTGTCGCCATCGAGGCGCTTGTCGGATTCCAATCGTGCGGTGTCTTCTGCGGCGCGTGTGTTGGGCACGCCGCCCTCCCGTTTCGGCGATGCTTCGACAACCTCGCGATCGTATTTGCCGGTCAGCAGTCCATAGGCCAGCGGACTCCATGGCACCAGACCCATGCCTGCGGCACGCGCGAGCGGAAGGTGCTCGCTCTCCGCCCCGCGCTCGACCAGTGAATAGAAATATTGCAGTCCGATCGGTCCGGCAGACCCGAGCATCTTGGCCAGGGTCGCGACCTGGGCGACATACCAGGCCGGGCTGTTGGAGATCCCCCAATAGCGAATCTTTCCGGATGCCACGAGCGCGGTCATCGTCCGCAGCAATTCGTCAGCCGGGGTCAGCCCGTCCCAGATGTGGACCCAGTAAAGATCGATGAAGTCGGTCCCCAGGCGTCGCAGCGAGGCATCTACCGAAGCCAGTATATGGCGCGCACCATTGCCCCCCGCATGATACCCGCGGCCTGTCGCGAAGCCGGATTTGGTCGATATCACTGTCCGATTTCGGATCGAGCGCTCAGCAATGAATGCGCCGACCATCTCTTCGGATCGACCACCGGCATAGACATCGGCGGTGTCGATGAAGTTTCCGCCGAGTTCGGTATAGCTGTCCATCACAGCGCGGCTGCCTGCTTCGTCCAAGCCCCAGCGTGGCGTGCCAAACGTCATGGTGCCAAGCGCCAGCGGACTGACAAGCAGGCCAGAATGGCCGAGCGGTCGGTAGGTGTCGAGATTCATGGGTTGGAGATCCTTGCATTGGCGTCCGCAGGAGATGGACGTAAAGTCCCGGCATGATTAGATAGCAATCGGCGCATGGGTCGCTGAAGGATTTTCAGTAATGGATCGCGATCGTTGGTCAGGCCTGGCGATATTTGCCGAGATCGTCGATGCCGGGAGCTTTGCGCGAGCTGCAGAGCGCTTGGGGCTGTCAGCGTCGGCGTTGAGCCATGCAATGCGATCGCTTGAGACGAAGCTGGGAGTGCGCCTTCTTGATCGCACCACTCGGTCGCTGGCGCCCACGTTAGCGGGCGAGGCGCTTCTGGCCAGCCTGAGACCCGCGATCGCGTCGGTCACACGCGCGCTCGACGATCTCGATAATGCGCGCGATACCCCGGCGGGCCGTATCCGGGTGAGTGCCCACCGGGTTGCTGCGGTCTACGCCATACTGCCTCGGCTGACGGACTTCGCGCGAAACTTCCCAGACATTGCAGTCGAACTAGTGGTGGACGATGGCTTCGTCGATATCGTGGCCGAGCGCTTCGACTGCGGAGTTCGGCACGCACAGGCGCTGCAAGGAGATATGATCTCGGTGCGCCTGGGCGATCCCGTGCCGCTGGTTTATGTTGCTTCCCCTGCTTATCTCGACGGGCAAGCCGCACCGACGTCTCCTTCTGATCTCGATGACCATCGGTGCCTCTGCTACCGCTATACATCTTCCGGGGTAGTCCACCGCTGGGGTTTTGAACGCGATGGCCGGTCTTTCGAGCGGACGATCCGCGGTGACTTCACCACCAATGATATCGATGTCCTGCGCGACGCTGCGGTCTCAGGGCTCGGTATAGCCTGCCTGCCGCTGCCGCATGCCGCCCTTCAGTTAGCGGCCGGGACGCTGATTGAAGTTCTGTCAGGTTGGGCACCGACGTTGCCGCCGAACCACCTGTACTATCCGAGCCGCCGACAAGCCACTGCGGCATTCCGGGTGTTCGTGGATGCCATGCGCGCCGATCCTGCGGATGGATGAACGCCGCCCGGGCTGCGCAAGCGTTTTCGTGAGGTAGGCTGGCGATCAGCATCGCGCGAAAAGCTGACTGCGTCTTAGGCTCATTCGTCCCATGGGCCGGGTTCAGACGACGTTGTCCTTGTCCTGACCAAGGCCGAGATGGCAGCCGCATCCTCTGGGCAGGTCGGGTGATAGGTAATCATCGACAGATCAGGGCGCCCGTCCACGGCAAACGCCGAATACTCCAGGGGAACGAGCCCGAGAATTGGGTGACGCAACATCTTCACCCCATCACCATGCGAACGCACGTCATGGGTCTCCCACATCATGGCGAACTCGCGACTTGACCGGCTCAGTTCCGCCACCAGCGGCGCGGCCAGTTCGGTTGCGCCGGCGCGTGCCACCTCGGCGCGGAAAACTGCAACGACAAAGCGGGCAACATCGTCCCACTCGACCTGCGCAGCGCGTGCTTCGGCATCTAGGAAGATCAGGCGGAGAATGTTGCGCCGGTCTGGCGGAAGTGCCGCATAGTCCGTAAGCACTGCAGCAGCTGCGGCGTTCCAGGCGACCACATCCCATGTCATGGTGCGCAGGATTGCTGGCGTCGTCTCCATCGCATCGAGCACGCGCTGCAGCCGCGGGGTGACACCCTCAGCCGGCTTGTAGCGCACGTCGGGCAAGCGTCCCAGCGCCATCAAGAAAACATGCTCGCGCTCCGCCTCGGTAAGCAAGAGCGCAGACGCAACGCGATCCAGGACGTTAGCAGACGGTGCACCGCCGCGTCCCTGTTCGAGCCAGGTATACCAGGTGGCACTGATATTGGCCCGCTGTGCGACCTCTTCGCGCCGAAGCCCTGGTGTGCGCCGCCGTGAGGCTGAAAAGCCAAGCGCTGCGGGATTCAACCGTCTCCGCCGCGCTTTGAGATACGCACCCAAGGAGCCTTCGTCGGTCCTTTCGATTGCCATGCTGGTATTCCTTATACCATGATAAAGTCTCATCTTTACCCGGAAAGATTTTCGACCTTTAGCGCTTGCTTAGCAATCAGGGGAGCAAGAAATATGCGGGTTTTCGTAACCGGAGCCACGGGGTTTGTCGGGTCGGCTATTGTCGCTGAACTTCTGGGGGTGGGTCATCAGGTGGTCGGCCTCGCCAGGTCAGACAAGTCAGCCATGGCGTTGGAAGCGGCAGGCGTCGAGGTCCGTTTGGGAAGTCTCGAGGATTTGGGCGGCCTGACGGAAACGGCATCGGCTTCGGATGCAGTGATCCACACGGCGTTCGGCCACGACTTCACCCGCTTTGCCGAAAGCAGCGCCGTGGATCGCCATGCGATTGCCGCACTCGGCGAAGCCCTGTCAGGCAGCAGCCGCCCGCTGCTCGCAACAGCTGGAGTAGCCTTCCTTGCGCCCGGCCGCACAGCGGTTGAATCGGATACGCCGCCTGTTGATCCCGGCTATCCCCGCCAGTCCGAAGCTGCGATCGCGGCCCTGGCTGCGCGCGGTGTGCGCGCTTCCCTCGTGCGTCTGCCACCGTCTGTGCACGGACCCGGTGACCGGGGCTTCGTGCCGATGCTGGCCGACATCGCCCGACAGAAAGGCGTGTCTGCATATATTGGTGAGGGCAACAATCGGTGGACGGGGGTTCACCGAAGCGATGCCGCGCGTGTCTACCGGCTCGCGCTGGAACATTGTGCGACCGAGCGCGCCTACCACGCTGTTGCCGAGGCGAGCATTCCGTTTCGCGCCATTGCCGAAAAGGTAGCCGCCGGGCTTGGCCTGCCGGTCCGATCGATTTCAGCGGACGAAGCGGCAGACCATTTCGGCTGGTTCGCTCCGTTCGCTGCAATGGACACGCCAGCTTCGAGCGAGCGGACGCGCGCAGTGCTCGGCTGGCAGCCGGACCAAGTCGGCTTGCTCACCGATCTGTCATCCCCAGGCTACTTTGACGGGGAGACTACAGGATGAACGCCAGAGTGAGGGTTGTGTCGGTGCCGTCACGCGCAAGCGAACCGCTCTCGGCGCAGTTTGCCAAGCGTCTGCGAGGGGCGCGCCGGTCCCGATGGAGGCATGATCGACCTTGAACGAGCGGATTGGGCCCCGCCGGGCGGTCACCGCTCGCCAGGCAGTTCGCTGCTAGCCTGCCAACCCATCCAGCGAAACCAGTTTGGAGGGCGCGCGAACGATCATCGCACAGGCGCCGGCTTCGGCAGCCACAGCAGCATCGCGGCAGCGAGCAGCGATCCGCACGCCATTGCCAGCCCGACCGAGGCCAGGCCCAGGTCGATGCTGAACAGGAACCCGGCGAGGATCGGTCCGACGGCTGCGCCGCCTCGGCCGAAGCCGATGACGAACCCGGTGCCGCTGGCGCGCACCGCGGTGGGGAAGGCTTGGGCGATCAGCGCGTACAGCCCGACCACACCGGCGTTGGTGCAGAAACCTGCCGCTGCCGCAACCGCTGCCAGCATGGCGATGTCGCTCTGGCCCTGGCCGAAGATGGTGACCGTCACGAACGACAGCAGCATCGCGCCGATCACCAGATTGCGGATAGGGAACCGCCAGCTCAAAGCGCTCAGCAGCAATGCGCCGATCAATCCGCCGACATTCGCCCAGACCAGTACCCCGCCCGCAGCCGATGCGGCGTATCCCATGTCGACGACGATCTTGGGGATCCATTTGAGGATGAAGTAGAATGTCATGATGTGGCAGAAATAGGCCAGTGTCAGGACCACCGTGGTTTTCGCGAGGCCGGGGGCGAACAGTTGGCGGAAGCCCGCCTTGGGCGCCGCAGGGTCCGGGTCGGGCAGGGCATCAACCTGGTCGTGGCCCATCCGCGACAGGATCGCATTGACCCTCGCCAGCGCGCCCGCTGGTCGCTTGTGCACCAGAAACCCGATCGACTCAGGGAGCAGCAGGAAGGTGACAGGCAGGAACATGGCGGTTATCACCGCGCCGAAGGTGAAGACGTCGCGCCAGTCGCCATCGACCAGCAGCTGCGATGCGAACGATCCGCCCAGGATAGCGCCCATCGGATAGCCCGCCGCCATGATCGCGACCGCGAGGCTGCGCGCGCGGGCGTTGGCGAATTCAGCGACCATCGCGTTGGTGCACGCCAGCATGCCGCCGATGCCAAGGCCGGTGAACAACCGGTAGGCAGACAGCTCCTCGACAGTCCCGGCAAAGGTCGCCGCCGCCATGCCCAGCGCCATGATGACCAGGCATATCAGCGTTGTCGGCCTGCGTCCGATCCGGTCTGCGACCGACCCCAGAATGATCGATCCTGCGGCCATGCCGATCAGTTCCATCGACAGCACAAGGCCGAGCGCGGCACGGTCGATGCCCCATTCGGCGGCAATTCCGGGCGAGGCAAAGCTGATCGCCAGCACGTCGAAGCCGTCGAGCGCGTTGAGCAGAACGCACAGCACGATGGCCGCGATCTGCAGCCTGCCCATCGGTGCCCTGTCGAGAGTGGCCCTCACATCTGCGGTCATTCTCTCGCCCCCTCCGGTGCCATTCTCGTCGTTGCGGTCGTCACTCGTGCTGCGCGGCCGTTACCATCAATGCATCGAGCGCGATCACGCCTTTGCCGCAGGGATAGATGATGACGGGGTTGAGGTCGATCTCGGCGATGTCGGGCTCGCTCAAGAGGATGCGCCCAAGGGCGGCAACCAACCGTGCGACCGCATCGACATCGAGCGCCGGCGATCCGCGAAACCCGCGCAGGATCGCCGCGCTCTTGAGCAGATCCAGCTCGCGCAGGATCGCCTCGTGCGTCAGGTCTGGCGGCAGCAGCCGCACATCCTGCAGGATCTCGGCGGTCACCCCGCCAAAGCCGACCAGGATGACCGGCCCCCAATCGGGATCATTCCTGGCGCCGATAATCAGCTCGGTGCCGCGCTCGCCCATCCCCTCGACCAGAACACCATCCAGCGCCATGCCCGGATCGTAAGCGGCGACATTGGCGTGGAGCCGGTCCCATCCTGCCCGCACAGCGTCCGCATCGGCCAGGTTCAGGATCACGCCACCGGCATCGCTCTTGTGGCTGAGCTCAGCCGACTGCGCCTTGATCACCACCGGAAACCCGATGCTGGCTGCTGCGGCCACCGCTTCGTCGGATGAGGTGCAGAACGCGCCGCGCGGGAACGGCAGGCCGAGCGCGCTGAGAACCTGCTTGGCGCGGTATTCGGGCACGACGGCATTGCGGCTTGGCAGGCCGGGAGCGGGAAGGGGGCTGACATCGCCGATCGCGAAATCGCGAAGGGCAAAGGCGTTCAACCGCCGCAGCGCCCGCAATGCGCGTTCGGTCGATGGGAAATAGGGGATCCCGAGCGCGCGTAGCTGATCGATATAATCGGTGCCGATCGGAGCGCCTTCATCGAGCCCGGCAAAGATCACCGGCTTGGCGGGCGAAAGCTCGCGCACCGCCCGCAGGATGGGCGGCAGCTTGATCGCCATCGTCACCGGGTCGGTCTGGATGATCCCGGCCAGCACGCTGCCGAAGCGATCGTCGTCAAACAATGCGGCGAGGGTGCGGTAATACAGGTCCGGTTCGACCAGCCCCTGTGCGGTCAGATCGAGCGGATTGCTCACACCGACAAACGGGGGCAGCGCCGCACGCAGGGCGGGCGCGTTGTCGTCGTCGATCTTCGGCAGATCGAGCCCGAGCCCCTCGCACAGATCGAGCGTCAGCGCCTTGAACGCGCCCGATTCGCCGAGCACCGCAACCCCGGCTGCCGGGATGATCGGACAGCGCAGCGCGATCTCGGCGATGTCGCCCAGCTCTTCGAGCGTTTCGGCGAAGATCGCACCTGCGCGTTCAACCTTCACCCGCATCAGTTGATAATCGCCCGCCATCGCGCCGGTATGGGTGGCAGCGGACTCGCGTGCGGCGCTGCTCTTGCCGGGGTGGAGCAGCACGATCGTCTTGCCCAGCGCCCGCGCCCGCCGCGCCGCCGCCATGAAGCGCTGCGGATTGCGGAACTGCTCGACGATCATCGCGATGACCTTGGTGGCGGAATCGTCCAGCAGATATTCGACATAATCCTCGACGCCGCTCGCGGCCTCATTGCCGGTCGAGATCGAGAACGACAGTCCGAGGTCCCTGCTGGCCAATGTGGTGCACAACACGCACGCCATCGCCCCGCTTTGCGAGACGACACCGATGCCGTCGCGCGCGCCCAGGGGCGTGGCGTCGGTCTCGACGAAGGTCAGCGGCACGCGGTCGATGAAGTTGGTCATCCCCAGGCAATTGGGCCCTTCGATCACCATGCCGCTGTCCGCGGAAACCTGCCCGATCGCGCGCTGCTCGGCCAACCCCCCTTCGCCGCCCTCGGCAAAGCCTGCGGAGAAGATGATCGCCGAACCGACCCCGCGCCCCGCCAGCGCGCGCACCGTGTCCAGCACAGCCGCGCGCGGAATGGCGAGCACGGCGCAATCGACCCCATCGGGCAACGCCTCGACCGAGGGAAGGCATGGCCGTCCCTCGATCTCGGCGCGCTTGGGGTTGATCAGGTGGATATCGCCTGAAAACCCGTTACGGACCAGATTGGACAGCACCGAGTTGCCCAAGGCACCGGGCTTTTCGGAAGCACCGACGATCGCCACCGAGCGGGGGCGCAGCAGGCGATCGAGTGATGCGGCGCGGGTGGCCAGGGCAGGCGGAGCGAGGGTGTCGGCTGACATGGCAGGGCGTTTCCGGCTTTGGTCTGGGGCTGATCAGGCAGAGGTTTTCGAGCGGTCGTAGGCGCCCAGACCCGGCTTGTAGGTCTTGTCGTCGATGAACTGCTTGATACCTTCCTTGCGGCCATCATTGTCATAGCTGTTGGCGGCCTCCTGCGCGCGGATCAGATAATCCTCGGCATTGTCATAGCTCATCTCGCGAACCCGGCGGATGGCGTCCTTGGTGGCCTTGAGTGCGATCGGGTTCTTCTTGAGCAGCACGTTGGCGACCTCGGTCACGCGCGCCCTGAGCTGGTCGAGCGGCAGCGATTCGTTGACGAAGCCCCATTGTGCTGCGGTCTTTCCATCGACATTCTCGCCCATCATCGCGTGGTACATCGCGTTGCGGAAGCTGGTGAGCTCGGTCGCGACCTTGGCTGCGCCGCCGCCGGGCAGGATGCCCCAGTTGATCTCCGACAGCCCGAACTGCGCGTCGTCCGCGGCAAACGCCAGGTCGCACGCGAACAGCGGGCCATAGCCGCCGCCAAAGCACCAGCCGTTGACCATCGCGATCGTCGGCTTCTGGTACCAGCGCAGGCGGCGCCACCAGCCATAGCTCTCGCGCTGGGCACCGCGGGTGCCGCGCAGGCCGTCAGCCTCGGTCTCCCGGAAGTATTCCTTCAGATCCATGCCCGCCGACCACGCGGTGCCCTCGCCGGTCAGCACCAGCACGCCGACATCCTCGCGGAACTCCAGCGCATCGAGCACGCGCATCATCTGACGGTTGAGGCGCGGCGACATGCAGTTGCGCTTGTCGGGGCGGTTGAAGTTCACCCATGCGATGCCGTTTTCGACCGAAAAGGTCACCGTGGCGAGTTCAACCGGGTCGATTCCGTCGATATTCAAGGTGTTGGTCATGTCAGGAGCTTTCCGAGATTGTCGTGATGGACATGTCATGACGGACATGTCGTGATGGAAAAGGGTTCAGATGGGAAAGTGGCCGGGCTGGGTCTCGATGGTGATCCAGCGCAGGTCGGTGAAGCTGTCAATGCCGGCCTGGCCGCCGAACTTGCCATAGCCAGAGGCCTTGGTGCCGCCGAAGGGCATCTGCGCCTCGTCGTGCACGGTGGGGCCATTGACGTGGCAGATGCCGGACTTGATCAGCCGCGCAACGCGAAGCCCGCGCGCGATATCGCGGGTGAAGACCGAGGCGGACAGCCCGTATTCGGTGTCGTTGGCAAGCTCGACCGCATGCGCCTCGTCGGCTGCGCGGACGATGGCGACGACGGGGCCGAAGCTTTCCTCGCGGAACAGCCGCATGTCCGGCGTGACCGCGTCGATGACATGCGCGGGCATCAGAACGCCATCGGATGAGCCGCCGTTGATCTGGCGTGCGCCCTGCGCGACCGCCTCATCGACCAGCGCCTGGACGTGCGCGACCGTCTTGGTATCGACGACAGCGCCCAGCGGGGTCTTGCCTTCGCGCGGATCGCCCACTGCCAGCGTCGCGACCTTGGCGCGGAATTTTTCGGCAAAGGCATCGGCCACCGCATCGACGACGATGATCCGCTCGGTCGACATGCAGATCTGGCCCTGGTTCATGAACGCGCCGAACGCTGCCGCCTTGACCGCCTCGTCGAGATCGGCGTCATCCAGCACGATCAGCGGGGCCTTGCCGCCCAGTTCGAGCAATACCGGCTTGAGATGCTCGGCCGCGCGCTTGGCGATGATCCGGCCCACGGCAGTCGATCCGGTGAAGTTGATCCGCCGCACCGCAGGGTGATCGATCATCGCGCCGACGACATCGCCTGCATCTTCGGGCGCATTGGTAACCAGATTGACGATGCCATCGCCGAAGCCGGCCTCGACAAACGCCTCAACGATCAGCGCATGGGTGCGCGGACACTGTTCGGACGCCTTGAGCACCACGGTGTTGCCGCAGGCGAGCGGCACCGCGATCGCGCGCACGCCCAGGATGATCGGCGCATTCCAGGGGGCAATGCCCAGCACGACGCCGGCAGGCTCGCGCAGTGCCATGGCGATGCAGCCGGGTTTGTCGGAAGGGATGACCTCACCGCTGATCTGGGTGGTGATCGCGGCCGCTTCGCGGACCATGCTGCTGGCCAGCATCAGGTTGAACCGCGCCCAGCCTTCGGTTGCGCCGACCTCGTTCATCATCGCGTCGATGAATGCATCGGCCTTGGCGTCGAGTGCATCGGCCGCCTTGGCGAGCTTTGCGCGGCGAGCGTTGGGGCCGAGCGCGGACCATGCGGGGAAGGCGGCAGCGGCGGCATCGACCGCGGCACAGGCGTCCTGCGAAGTCGCGGCCGCAGCAGCCGTTGCGGCAGCGCCGGTAACCGGGTTATGGCGGGTAAACGTCGCGGCTGTCGTCATCGGTTGACCACCGATTGAAAGGGAAATGGTGTGCATCATTCAAGTTCCTCTCACTCACCGTTATTGCTATAAAGCATAGCTATGTTGATTGTTATGCACAATAGCGGTTTTGGACTTTCGTGATGGATGCAGGCTCCGCGGACAAGGATGTTTCTCGGGTCCCCGATCCGCTGGAGGATCTGCTGGGCTACTGGCTGCGCCGCGCATCGTCAGCGATGATGGCCGATCTGGGTTCGTCGCTCGCGCCGGCGGATCTGCGCCCGACCGAGGCGACGATCCTGATCCTCATCCGCGCCAATCCGGGTCTGACCCAAAGCGACATCGGGCGGGTGCTGGGGATCGCGCGTGCCAATATGGCTCCGTTGATGGGCGGGCTGCTGAAACGGGGGTTCATCCAGAAATCACGGGTGGATGGCCGATCGCAGTCGCTGGCTCTGACGGAATTAGGCATCGACAAGGTCTGCGTCGCGCAGACGATCATCGATGCGCACGAGGCCCGGTTTCGGGAAGGACTGGATGTCGCACTGCTGCCAGACATGATCGCTGCGCTCAGGACGCTGGCTGGCAGTGAGGCTTAGAACGGGCTGCACGATCCTGTACCGACTGCCTCTCGGGCTTATCGCACGCTGAAACGCGCGCTGGCCCGCCGCCGGGGATTAACTCAGCCTCTGCGCCTCCATCAGCCGGATAATATCTGCGAGCGTCGACGTCACCGGCGTCGCGATGCCCGCCTGGGCGGCGGCGAGCACAACGGCACCGTTGATCGACTCGATCTCCGTTGCGCGGCCGGCCAGCATGTCCTGCAGCATCGATGCCTTGTGGCCACGATGATTGGCCAGCGCAAAGTCGATCTTGCCCCAGACCCGCGTGGTATCGATCTGCACTCCCCGGGCAGCGGCGGTTGCGACGACCTCTGAGACCACAGCTGCGATGATGCGACGACCCGCGGGATGGTCCATGCCGCCCACCGTTGCTCCGCTGACCGTGGCAAGTGCATTGAGCGCGGCGTTGAACGCCACCTTCTCCCAGATCGCCACCTCGACCCGGGCGTCGGCTTCGGCGTTCATCCCGCTCAGGGTCAGCAGCTGCGCCACCTGCTCGGCGACGGGATGCATCCTGGCCGCCATGCTGCCCAGCCGGACATGCCCCAGGCCATGCGAACTCACGCAGTTGGGGCCTTCGAGATCGGCGGGAATGTCGGTGACCCCGATCAGCACCCGCTCGGGAGTGAAGACCTCTGCGAGGATTTCCGCATTGCCGATGCCGTTCTGCAATGTCAGCGCAAAGCTTTTGCCATCTGCAAGATGCGCGACCGATTGCGCGGCTGCCGCGCTGTGCATACCCTTGGTGAACAGCATGACGAGGTCCACCCCGGGCGCGACATCCTGCGCGGGCCTGGCACGGGTGGCGACAACCCGCTCTCCCCGATCGTCGCTCACCTTGATGCCTTCGCGGGCCAGCAGCTCCAGCCGCACCGGGTCGATGTCGACCAATGTCACGGACAACCCCGCCTCCCCGAGGCGCGCGGCGAGATAGCAGCCCATGGCACCTGCTCCGACGATCACGATATTCTGCATGGCGCTCTCCCCTGTTCCGCGAGGTTGAAGCGCTACTCGCGATGACGCAGCGCTGCAAACGGGCCCATTCAGGCCGTCTCCGCGACCTGCGGCAGCATTTCGAGAAAGCGCCGCGCCGCGTCCGGCAGCAGGCCGCGCGACCGCCGATAGACGTAGAAGCTGCGGTGCAGCGACAGTTCGGGGATGGTCAGCAGCTTGATCGTCCCGTTGCCGACCTCGCTCTCGATCAGGGGATGCGGCAGCCAGCCCAGCACCCTGCCGTGCACGACACAGGCGACCTGCGCGCCCACCGATGTGGCTTCGATCGCAACGGTCGGAAGCGCTTGTCCGCTTTTGCGAACCAGCGCATCGAACAAAGATCGCGGCGTCGATCCGGCAGGGGGCATCACCCAGTTCTCCTTCAGCACCCTTTCCAGATCGACATCGCTGGCGCGCGCCAGCGGATGCTGTGTCGAGCAGAAGACGGTGAAGACATCATCGAACTGGCACTGGCTGATCCGCACCATGTCGGGATGATCGGGCAATTGAGGGGCAATCATCAGATCGATTTTCCGCGCAAGCAAAGCCTCGGTCAGCGTGCCCTGAGGCGCTTCCAAAAGCGCAATTCGCAGCGCGGAAGCGGCCTTGAGCAGGCGGGCTGATGCCTTGGGTACCAGGCTGCGCGTGGCTGCGGCGACCGCCCCCAGACGGACCGTGCCCCGCTGGATTCCTTGCACCGCGTCGAGCGCCTCGCTCGCCTGCTGCATCTCGAACAGCAGCATGCGGGCGTAAGGGGCAAACACCTCTCCCGATGCGGTCAGCGTCATGCCCTTGCTGTGCCGCTCGAACAGGTCGACCCCCAGCCGCTGTTCCATCTCTCGGATCAGCCTGCTCAGGGTCGGTTGCGTCATGTTGTTGACAATCGCGGCGCGCCCGACGCTGCCGGTGTCGACCACAGCCACGAAGGCTGCGAGCTTGCGTTGATCGAAAGTCATGCAATAAACGTATGACATTGCCGATAATTTGCAATGGTTGAAATGTCCGTGTTCGCTCAATGCTGCTGCAACAGGAGAGAGCACCGCGCCATGACAACCGTGAGAGAGGCCACGATAGCGCTGCTGCGCGCGCTGGACATGCAGACCATCTTCGGCAACCCCGGATCGACCGAGTTGCCGCTGTTTCGCGATTTTCCGGACGATTTCCGCTATGTTCTGGGGCTTCAGGAATCGATCGTGGTGGCCATGGCGGATGGCTATGCGCAAGCCACGCGCAACGCGGCGCTGGTCAATCTCCATTCGTCTGCCGGGACCGGCCATGCGCTGGGCAATCTGTTCACCGCATTCAAGAACCAGACACCGTTGGTGATCACCGCCGGACAACAGGCGCGATCGATCCTGTCGTGCGAACCGTTCCTGTTTGCCGAGCGCGCAACCGAATTTCCGCGACCCTTTGTCAAATGGGCGTGCGAGCCTGCGTGCGCGCAGGATGTGCCGGCCGCTATCGCGCGCGCGTATTACGTCGCGATGGAGCCGCCGTGCGGGCCGACGTTCGTCTCGATCCCGGTCGATGACTGGGACAGGCCCTGTGAACCGATCAGGGCACGCAGGGTTTCCGCCATCAATCCCGGCGATCCGGCAGCCCTCACGGATGCCGCCGACGCGCTGGCGATTGCCGATCGACCGGTGATCGTGGTCGGCGCTGGTGTCGCACGCGACCAGGCCTGGGACGAGGTGATCGCGTTGGCCGAACGGCACAACGCGCCGGTCTGGGTGGCACCGATGTCGGCGCGCAACAGCTTCCCCGAAGACCACCGGCTGTTTGCAGGCTTTCTCGATGCCGGCCGCGAAAAGATCGTCGCCCGCCTCCAGGGTTACGATCTCATCCTGGTTCTGGGCGGACCGCTGTCGCTCTATCATGTCGAAGGTTTTGGGCCACATGTGCCCGAAGGCGCGCGTGTCATCCAGATCGTCGACAACCCTGCCCAGGCTGCCTGGGCGCCCGATGGTATGGCCGTTGTCGCCAACACCCGGCTTGCGATCCTTAGCCTTCTTGCCGGACCGCTGCCGATGGAGCGTGCCGCTCCGCCGTTGCGGCAACCGGCGCAAGTGCTGCAAGGCATGGAATTTTCGGATTCGTTCGTGATGCAGCAGATTGCCAGACTCCGCCCCCGCGGCGCCATTGTCGTGGAAGAGGCACCGTCAAGCCGCGGACCGATGCACGACCATCTGCCGATGCTCGAGCGTGACACGTTCTATACCTGCGCCAGTGGCGGCCTTGGCCATGGTCTTCCTGCCGCGGTCGGGGTCGCGCTGGCACGCCCATCCGAAAAGGTGATCGCGGTCCTAGGCGATGGATCGAGCATGTACGCCATCCAGGGGCTCTGGTCGGCGGTGCAACTGGGCCTGTCGATCAGCTTCATCATCATCAACAACGGCGGCTATGCGGCGCTGGCCAGTTTCGGCAGGATCTTCGGCCTCGACAAGACCGTCGGGACGCAATTGCCTGACATCGATTTCTGCGCGCTGGCCGAAGGCCAGGGGTTGAGCGCAGTCAGGGTCACAGATGCCAATGGACTTGATGCTGCGCTGGCCGCATCCTTCAGTGCCCGTGGCTCGACGCTGGTTGAAGTCGTGGTGTCCTGATGCGCACACGCCAAAGGATCGCACAATGTTGAAAGGCCGGCTTGCCGAACTCATCGATGACCGTCCGGATGATGGGGTGTTCCGCGTCAGCCGTGCGATTTTCGATGATCCCGATGTTTTCGATCTCGAGATGCGTCACATCTTCGAAGGCGGCTGGGTGTTTCTCGGGCTGGCAGCCCAAGCGCCTGGGCCGTATGATTATTTTACCACGACAATCGGCCGTGTTCCGGTTCTTGTCAGCCGCGATGGCGACGGAAAGCTCCACGGGCTGGTCAACAGTTGTCCCCACAAGGGCTCGCGTGTTGCCCAGAGGCTGCACGGCAATGCCCGTCTGCACGTCTGCCCCTATCACAGCTGGTCGTTCGACAGTGCCGGTCAGAACAAGGCGATCAAGTGGCGGAAGGCCGGTTGCTATGCCGACAGCTTCGACGCATCAAGCCATGATCTTCCCGCGCTTCCCGTTTTCGGGGAGTATCGCGGATTTCTGTTTGGCAGCCTGAACGCCGCGGTGCCATCGCTCACCGAACATCTGGGCGAGGCCGCAGTCCTGCTTGATCTGATCGCCGATCAAAGCGAGGAGGGGGTCGAGCTGGTCCCCGGCGAGGTGACGTTCACCTACGATGCGAACTGGAAGCTGCAGCTGGAAAACTGCTCCGATGCCTATCATTTCACCTCAGCACATCCGTCCTACATCCGCGTGCTCGAACAGCGCAAGGAACAGAACGATGCCAGCGTGGTGCGCTCGGTCTGGGAAAGCAGCGAATACTGGACGGGCGAAGCCGAAGGTATCCAGGGTGGGAGCTACAGCTTTCAGTACGGCCATGTCCTCAACTGGGGCAGGTTTGAGATATCGGACGCTCTGCCGCTTTATGACCGGGCGACGGTGCTGGCAGAGCGGCACGGTGAGGCCAAGCGCGACTGGATGTTCAACATGCGCAACCTGACGATCTTTCCCAATCTGCAGATCGCGGAGAACGCCTCGAGCCAGCTGCGCGTGATCCGACCGGTCGAGGTCGGCAGGACCGAAATGCGCACCTGGTGCATCGCTCCCAAGGGCGAGGCGGCCGAGGCACGCCGCCAGCGCATCCGCCAGTACGAGGATTTCTTCAATCCCAGCGGCATGGCCACGCCCGATGATACGGTGAGCTACGAGAACTGTCAGCGCGGCTTTGCCAGCCGGGTCGAGCCATGGCTGCAGGGCTATGCGCGCGGCATGACGGCGAGCAGGCCGGGAGGCAATTTGTTCTCCCAGCCATTGGGCATGGAACCCCAGTTCAGCGTGCTCGCGGACGCCCAGCTGTGCGACGAGACGCTGTACCACAGCTATTATCGCGAATGGGCTCGCCGCATGCTGGAGGGATCAGCCTCGTGAACGCCCCTTTGTCCAGCCGAGAAGCGGAAGAACTCCTCTATACCGAGGCTTTGCTGCTCGATGAAAGTCGCTGGGAAGAATGGCTCGAGCTGTATCTGCCCGACTCGGTGTTCTGGGTGCCGGCGTGGCGCGATGAGACGACCCCGACGCAAGACCCGGAAAGCGAACTGTCGCTGATCTACTATCGCGGGCGCCGCAATCTCGAGGACCGGGTCTGGCGGGCCCGATCGGGAATGTCCGTGGCTTCCACGCCACCTTCGCGCGTCGTGCACGCCATCACCAACGTGCTGGTCGAACGCGCCGACAGCAGCGAAGCCAACATCTCGTCGTGCTTTACCGTCCACCTCTACGACCGGCGTAGCGATCGCAGCCATGTGTTCTTCGGGCGCTATCAGCACGCCCTGCAGCGTGTCGATGGAGCCTGGCGCATCGCGGCCAAGAAAATCCTGCTGCTCAACGATGTCATCCCCACCGTCGTCGATTTCTACTCGATTTAGCAGCGGATCGCACAGGCAGCCGTGGTTTCGAGACCATCCTGACCCGTGACGCGTGCGATGATGGCGCTGGCGGACGTGTCCAGCCGATCGCCCGCCCAGGCAACGAAACCGTCGGGTCGTACCAGCACCAGCCTTGCGCCATAGGCCTCTCGTCCATCGTCGAACGTATCATGCAGCACCGCCAAGGGGACGCGACGGGCGTTTGCTGCGGTCTCGAAGGCCGCCACGTCGTCCGCCGCGGCGTCAAGCGCGAGCAGCGTCAATCCAGCCCGGGCGATATCCGGCGCGGCGCTGCCGTTTGACATGGCCCTTGGCGCGAGATGATGGCCGGGCCGCGCGGCAAAGCTGTGCGCACCGACCGCGCTGCAAACCGCGCCGTCCGGTCCGAACACGATCGGCGAACCAGCATAATGCGGCGCAAAGCTCTCCACTTCGGCCTTTGCACCCGTACCTCGGTTGCGCCACTCCGTCTCGAAGGCGTATTGGTCCCTGGCGGGCGAATACCGGGCAAGAAACCGGCTGTCTTCGCGGATCGACTTTTCGATGAAGTCTCGCGCGGTGGATTCAAACACCGGATGGCGTTCGGCATGGTAGCTGTCGAGCAGATGCGCGCCGCCCCAGCCGTGCAGAACTGCGGCCAGCTTCCAGCCCAGATTGCGCGCATCTTCCAGCCCGGTGTTGATGCCATAGCCGCCATAAGGCGGATGGCTGTGCGCCGCATCGCCGGCCAGGAAGATCCGGCCGGCCCGATAGGCGTCGGCCTGCGCAAAGCGCAGATCCCAAAAGCCGGTATATTCGATCGCCACGTCGAACTCGGCCCCCACCGCGCGGTGAAGATAGCCAGCAAAATCGAAGGCCTCGGTTCGCGCGCTGTCCGGAACCGGCGCATGGAAGAACCAGTTGCCGTCAAGATCGACCCGGCCAAGGAACATCCAGTAGCCCTCAAGCTCGGGGGTGAGGACATTGTAGAAGGATTTGCCGGGAAACCGCTCTAGCAGCTGGTTGAGGCCATCGGAGCGAAAGACGATCAGCGCCATGGTCCGGTCGTGGTCGGACCGCGTCTCGGTGATTTGGGCCTCGTGACGGATCAACGACCTGCTTCCGTCGCAGCCGACCAGATACTGCGCTGTCGCCGCATGTTCGGTCCCAGCGGAATCCCGATAGCGTATCCTTACGCCGCCCTCCTCTTGCGAAACGGCCTGCGCCGTACAGCCCAGCGCTGTAACGACAGAGGGCAGGGCGGTGACCCGATCGCGCAAGACCTGCTCGGTGCAATATTGTGGCAGCCTCTCGTTGTCCGTCCGGTAATACTCACGCACCCGTTCGCGGGCGAGCCAGTCGTAACGATATTCCCCCAGCAGGGTGCCATAAGCCGTGAGCCCGCCGATGCCGTATTCCCGGGGGATTGTGCGCGCATTGCGCAGGGCAGCTTCGGCGTCCCACGCCTGAAAGTGCTCCATGGTGCGCTGCGTGAGATTCTGCCCCTTGGGCACCCGCACCGGGGTGGCGTGGCGCTCGACGAGCAGGACCGAAATCCCGGCCTGGCCCAGTTCCACCGCAAGGCCGAGGCCCACTGGTCCGCCGCCGATAATCACGACGTCATAGGTATCGCCCACGCCTCACCCTCCAGATATGATAAGACGTCGTATCATTTTTTCCGGACCGGTCAAGTGCAGCATCGGCCGGGTTATATGATGATTTGTCAACGACCCAATCTACGGTTACGACGGTGCTGCAAGCGGCCTGGCAAGAGAGTCGCGGATGGGAGAGCAAGGTCATGCAGTCCTTTGACGTTCAACAGTTTATCGACCGCCAGCAATTGAAGCCCGTGCATTTCAGAGTGCTGGCCATGCTGACCGTGGTGATGTTCATCGACGGGTTCGATATCTTCGTCGTGGGCAAGATCGCCCCGGCCATCGCTGCGGACTTCGGGGTTACGCCTGCCGCCATGACTCTGGTGTTCCTGTTTCAACAGATCGGGCTTGCGGTTGGCGCGTTTCTCGTCAGCCCGCTGTTTGACAAGTTCGGCCGCAAGCGGTCGCTGATGCTGTGTTGCGCGATCTTCGGGATATTGTCGGTCGCGACGACCTTTGCGACGTCGATCGTTGCCCTCGCCGTCCTGCGCGGACTGGCCGGACTGTTTCTGGCGGCTGTCCTGCCCGGGGCCGTGGCTCTCGTTGCCGAATTCACGCCGGAACGGCGGCGATCGACTTTCATCGCGCTCTCGATCGCAGGCTATAGCGCCGGCAGCGCGGCAGGGGCCGCAGCCGCGCTGCTCATTCCCGACTATGGCTGGCAGGCCGCGTTCTGGATCGGCGGGCTGCTGCCGCTGGCTCTGGTTCCGCTGCTTGGGCTGTTCCTGCCTGAATCGCTGACCTTCCGGGTGGAACGCAACGCCAGCGATCCGGGGATTGCGCGCACCATCGCTTTGATCGAGCCCGATCTCCAACTGACCGGCGAGGAGCGTTTCGTCACACCTGACCGGCCCGGCAAGGGCCGCAGGACGCGCGTCGTCGATGTGTTTCGCGATGGGCGCGCGCGCACGACGACCCTGGTCTGGCTGGCCTGCCTGCTCAGCATGGGCAACATTGCGCTGCTTGCCGCCTGGCTGCCGACATTCTTCCAGGAGATGGCCGGCATCAGCATCCAACGCTTTGCCATCGTCTCGATGATCGGATTTCTCGGCGGCATGGTGGGAACGGTAACCATCGGGTTCCTGATGGACCGGTTCCCGCCCAACCGGCTGATCCCGGCCTATTATCTGGGTATTGCAGTATCGCTGACGCTGATCGGCACGGTGCCGTTCGAATCGCCGTATTTCGTCCCGCTTCTCCTGGGCTGGAGCTTCTGCCAGTCGGGCGGGCAGGCTGGCCTCAACATGCTGATGACGCGGGTCTACCCCACCGCCATCCGGTCCACCGGAATTGGCTGGGCGGGCGGAGCAGGGCGCATCGGGGGCATCATCGCCCCGCTGCTGGGCGGTTTTGCCCTGGCATCGGCGTTTTCGCTGCAGTTCACGCTTGCGATCATTGCGATCTCGCCCGTGATCGTCGCGCTGCTGGTGGCGAACCTTCGTCCGATGCGCGAGGAACCTGCTGCAGGCGAACCTGCCGTCGCCTGAACCGAGCGGCGCAACCATGCGGCAGGCGGTTCGTCCCGCCTGCCGCAGCCGGTCAGGTCAGACTGTTTCGGCCATCTCGCCAGGCGCGTGCGCGCGCAGTTTTTCGCCATCGACCCAGGTGCCGTGGAACGTGGAGCGCACCCGCACCGGCAGATGCAGCCGCGCCACCGGGCCGCGCGTGATGTCCTGCGCATCAAGGATCGCAAGCTCGCTGTGGCCGGCATCCAGTCGGTTGACGATGACGAGCAGCCAGCCGTCCCCTTCGGCAGACCCCTTGTAGCGGGGCACAAATTGCGGCTCGTGCACCGAGGCGAGCGCTCCGGGCGCCCAGCGGGTGAGTTCGCCGGTCGCCAGATCGACGCACCCGATGCCGCTCGATCCGTCCGGCTGACGTCCGACAATCAGATAGCCCTTTCCGCACGCCTGGCCCTGATAGCGATCATCGGCGCGAGGCATCTCGCCGGGCGTGTTGATCAGCGGACGCCGGTCGAAGCCATCATCGTTGCGGCTGAGGTCGAACGTCAGGCGTGACAAGATCGGCGGGCAGCCCTCCACATGCTTGCCTTCGGGCGTGGGGAAGAACGGGAAGCAGTTCCCGTCATAATAGCAGGCGTCGAGATGAACCTTGTCGCCATCCTCGAAGGCATTCATCATGTGCGACAACGATCCGGCGGGGCCACGGAACCAGCGGATATCCTCTGCCTTTCCGCCGCGCTTCACCAATGCCACGACGACCTGCTTGTCGGGATGCCATTCGTAGAAGGTGGTGCCGCGCTTGATATTGTCCAGCGTGGTCACCAGCGGCATGAAGGGAAAGATCGCGTAATGGGGCGTCACCGCGAAATCGTGGCAGATCGATGCCCATGGCATCTCGAACCAGATCTCGTCGTGAATGTTGCCCTGGTCATCCATGTCATAGAACACGACGTCGTTGCTGCCGTCGCCCTTGGCCTGATAGCTGTAGGTGAGCAGGCGGCCGTCATCGGGAAACCATTTGGGATGCGCGCTGAGCGAGGTGGCGCGGACCTTGCCATCGAAAGCGTAAATGCCCATCGGGTCGAGCGTATCGGGGTCGACCTCGAACGGCAGATCGTCCTCTTTCAGCACCAGCAATCGGCCGTTGTGAAAAATGACATTGGTATTGGCGGTACCACCGCTGATCCCCTCGACCGATGGATCGTCGGTGAAACGGTTGCGATATTTGCCGAACAGCGACCGGCCGGCTGCGGCCTGGGCGTTGAACCGGGCGTTGCGCACCCAGCGGCTGCGATAAGACACGCTGCCGTCGCGGATCCGGATCATGTGCGCCATGCCTTCACCGTCGATGAAGATGTCGTCGCCCAGCATCGGGGCATATTGGCGATCGGGACCGGCGCGATACCATGTCCCGTCCAGCTCGGCAGGCACGGTCCCTTCGATCAGCTCCAGCCCGTCGACGGTGGATTCGGTCCGCAACGGCTTTCCCCAGCCGGTGTAGAGCGGTAAATCAGGGAAGCGGACTTCCATCGTTTCTCTCCTTGGTGGCTGCTGCCCTCATCGCGGGGCGGCTGAACGGGGATCGCGAACATCGATTGCAGACATCAAATTCCACTCCCCAATTTCATTGATTGTTCAACATACGGCCGCCAAAGTCAATCTTGGGCCGCCGCGCGGGTGGGCAGAATGGCGGCGTCTGACAGGCAGCGGTTGCGCCTGGCGCCCTTGCACCCGGCTCGCCAATCGCAGCACGACGTGATAGCGATTGCGTCATGAAACCTGACGATCGATTGGACAACGGCAGTCTCGCCGACCTTTACGGGCGCCCCGGCTTTTTGATCCGCCGCGCGCATCAGATCACCAGCGCGCTGTTTGCCGAGGAAACCGACGATCTGGCGATCACCTCGACCCAGTTCGGCATGCTGATCGCATTGCAGGGCGGCATATCGATCGACCAGGCCAGTCTCGCGCGCCTCCTGGGCCTGGATCGTTCGACGACCGGGCTGGTGGTCACCAATCTCGAAGAGCGGGGGTTCATCGAGCGCAAGACAGATCCGGGCGATCGCCGCCGCAGGATGCTGACGATTACGCCCGCCGGCGAGGCGATCCGGGCGCAGGCAGAAACGGCTTCGCGCCGGTCGCAAGCCCGCGCGCTGGACGTTTTCAGCGAAGACGACGCGGCCGCGTTCGTGCGGCTGCTCGGACATTTCGTGGACGCTTTCAACACCAGCATCCGTACGCCCATCACCGACGCTTGACCTCCCCTTGCAAATAAGTAAGACGTCTTACTTGTTTGAGGGAGACTCGGTTATGGCATGCGACGTTCTCGTTATCGGTGGCGGTCCCGTCGGCATGCTGCTGGCCATAGACCTGGCGGCGCGCGGGGTGACGGTGACGCTGGTAGAAGCGCGGCCCGCCGGTCAGCTGCCCAGCGTCAAATGCAACCATATCGCATCGCGCACGATGGAGACATTCCGCCGGCTGGGGCTTTCGCGGGCGGTGCGCGCGGTCGGCCTGCCCGATGATTTTCCCAACGACATCGTCTTTCGTACCCGGATGACGGGCAAGGAGATGGCCCGTATCCGCATTCCCAGCCGGCAAGACCGATATACGGCAACGGGCGGACCGGACACCGACTGGCCCACGCCCGAGCCGCCGCACCGGGTCAATCAGATCCATTTCGAACCGATCCTTTTCGCGCGCGCCGCTGCAGATCCCCGCATCACGATCCTGTCGCACTGCCGCTTTGTATCGGCAACGCAGGACCCAGACGGCGTCAGCGCGACCATCGAGAGCCTCGATGATGGCAGGACGATCACGGTGCAGGCCCGCTACATGGCCGGTTGCGATGGCGGCACCTCGACGGTGCGCAAATTGATCGGCGGCCAGCTCGAAGGCGATGCGGTGATCCAGCGGGTGCAGTCGACATTGATCGATTCCCCCGCGCTGCTTGGAGCACTCGGCAGCGGCCCGGCGTGGATGAGCTACAACTACAATCCCGAACGCGCAGGGACCGTGCTGGCGATCGACGGCATCCGTCGCTGGCTGGTGCACAACTATCTGCTGCCCGACGAGGCCGACTTCGATTCGATCGACCGCGACGCCGGGATACGCGCGATCTTGGGCGTGGATTGCGACTTCCCGCTCGAGATCGTGGCGCATGAGGACTGGATCGGCCGCAGGCTGGTCGCCGATGTCTTCCGCAAGGACCGCATTTTCATCGCGGGCGATGCGGCGCATCTGTGGGTGCCGTATGCAGGCTATGGCATGAACGCCGGAATCGCCGATGCGATGGACCTGTCATGGCTGCTGGCCGCGGTGATTCAGGGATGGGCCAGCCCCGACATTCTCGATGCCTATGTCGCCGAGCGCAAGCCGATCACCGAGCAGGTGTCGCGCTTTGCCATGAGCCACGCCGCACGCGCGATCCGCGAGCGTACCACGCTGCCGCCCGAGATCGAGGACGATACGCCTGAAGGCGAAGCTGCGCGCGCGCAGGTGGGGGAGGCGGCCTATCGGCTCAATGTCCAGCAATTCGCCTGTGCCGGGCTGAACTACGGCTATTTTTACGATGCCTCGCCGATCATCGCTTATGACGGTGACGCGCAGCCGGCCTACACCATGCACGATTACGTGCCGTCGACCGTGCCGGGGTGCCGGGTGCCGCATTTTGTCGTTGCCGATGGCCGCCCGCTCTATGACCTGTTGGGGGCGGGTTACAGCCTGCTGGTCTTCGATCGATCCATGGACACGGCCCCCATCATCGAGGCCGCCGCGCGGTGCGGACTGCCCCTGTCGGTGCTGCATTTCGACCGAACGCTTGACCGTGTGCCCGCCGAGTATACACACAACCTGTTGATCGCTCGGCCAGACGGACATGTCGCATGGCGCGGCAACGCCATCGATGATCCGTCCGGCCTGGTCGATCGTCTGCGCGGCGCGGCTAGAGAACCTTGAAATAGTGGATGCGGTTGGCGCCGGGGATCTTCTCTGCGACGCCGACGAACACGTGCTTGGCCATCCAGTCGTACGGACCTTCGGGGACGTCGAACTTGGGGCTGACGCGCATGTAATATTCCGATGGATCGGCCGGTTCGTTGCGCGCCATGCGCTCGGCGACTTCGGGGGTGAACGCCCAGCGGAAGCCGCGGTTCTGCATGTAGATCAGGGTGCCGTCATCGGTTTCGAGCAGATAGCGCGCATCGAAATCGATGACGCCGTCGGGGCGCTGCAGCGGCCAGTCGCCGCCGCTCATGGGCACGACCTTGCCCTTGATGTTCGGGCCTTCGACGGTGCCTTCTGCGGCATAGACTGCCGCGCGGGTGGCGCCCATCGTGGTCGGGCGCAGCCAGTGCGCCTTGGTCAGCGTGATGGCGATGGAAAAGGCATATTCCATCTGTGGGGCAAAAGGGTGGGGGGCTTGCGTCATGGAGATCCTCTCAAGCAGGGTGAAGCTCGGGCTGCCCGGCGCGGGCGACCTTGATGTGGCTGATGCGTCCGGCGGTAAGTGTGTAATAGACGAACACCCGCACCGAGACCGCCTGTCCGGCCTGCAGCGGCATGACCTGAAAGTCCGGCGCGTCGGCGTGCGCGGTGAAGGTGCTGATGATGTCGGCGGCAATCCCGCCATCATCGACGACCAGATGGTTGATGCTGAGCGTTTCGCGGACCCGTTCGAACATCGCGGTGTAAAAGCCGACAATCGCGGCGCGGCCCTCCAGCAGCGGTTCAGACGGCAGGTCGAGCACGACATCGTCGGTGTAATAGCTGCCAAAGCGCGCGCCGTCGCCGCCGCTGAACGCGGTGGCATAAGCGTGAAACGCCGCGCGCTGCCCGGCGTGGCTGCCCAGCATCGGGGCCTTGCTGACGTGATACTCCGCCGGCCAGGTCATCGATTTGAGCTGGGTGACCATGCCATCGCGCAGTGCGTACAGCACGAAGAACTTCACCGTCTTGATGTCGCCGGGCATCAGCGGGCCGAACGGAAAATCGGGCCGCGGCGCAGTGGCGACGAAATCCATGTCGATCTCGGCAAAGATACTGTCGTCGGATTCCAGAACCGTGATCGGCCGGATGATCTCGCGCACCCCGTCATGCGCCCAGCGCAGGAAGTCGAGAAACTCCGCCCGGCTGCTGTACGCGCGGGTTGTGCCGATGAACTTGAAATCCTCGACGAAATAGCGATCGATCAGCGCAGCGTCATCGCCGCGATTGAACGCCTCGATGTATTCGGCGTAGTCGAAGCCGCTCATGCCGGGGTCCCCTCGCCAATCGCGATGTTGGGCACCAGCAGATGGCTGTCATACTGCCCGCCGGACAGCAGCTTGTGGGTTCCATGGTTGCGCAAATCCTCATGCCGCGCAAAGGCGAGATTGTAGCGGTCCTCGGTGAAGAAATCGCTGCCCTTCACGGAAAGCTGCAGCGACTCGCCCGCATCGAAACGCACCGATGTCGGCCAGATCTCGATCTCGAGCGGTACAGGTTCGCCGCGCGGCAGCGGGTCTTCGGCATCATGGCGATGGACAGGCTGCCAGGGGGTGGACCGTGCATCGTCCAGGGCGCGGTGCGATGCCCGCAGCCAGCCCAGCGCCAGCGGGCCATCGTCATACAGCGCGTAAAATGTGAAGGGAACGCGCGCACCGCTGGCGTCGAGCTTGTCGAGTGCGATGAACAGATCCATGTCGTCGGCATCGTCGGACTGCACCCACAACCGCAGCTTGAAATGGCCGGTGAGTTCGGTGGCGGCGGCGAAGGTGTGAACGAATGTTGCGGCGGCTGCAGGGTCGTTCGAATCATATTCCATGCGGGATACGGCTGCGGGCAGGTTATCGACCAGCGCCCCGTCGGCGGCACTCAGATAGAGCGGGCGATAATCGGTGCGCGCCAACGGGTACTCGCTCTCGTCTCGCCATTGCCCCTCGCTGCCTTGGGTGCGCACCTGGATACGCACCTTGGGCCAGCCGGCCATCGTATCGGGCTGACCTTTCAGGAAATGATCGAAGAACTGCCGCTGCAGCACGACGTTTTCGGGCGTGTAATAATGCCGCCATTTCTTCTGGCCGTGGACCAGCAGCCACTTCTGCTCGCTGGATATGGCCTTGTACGCTTCCAGCGTCCCGCGCGTGTGCAGCCCGTGATCGGACCAGCTGGCGACCACAAAAACGGGCAAGTCGATGGCCGAAAGGTCCACCTCCTTGCTGCGCCAATAGGCATCGTGAAGCGGATGGAGCCGGGCGTTCTCGGCGGTGTTTTCGGTGCGCGTCGTCGACCAGTTCAGATTGCGCGCGGCACGTTCGACAAAACAGGTCTCGCGCATTCCGCCGTGATAGCAGAACTCGCGATACCAGTCCGAAAAGCCCTCCCACGGATTGAGGGCGGCGAGGTGCGGGGGCTTCATCGGGCCGACCAGATACTGGATACAGGCCAGATAGGACACGCCCGTCATGCCGACCTTGCCGTTCGACCAGTCCTGCCTGCCCAGCCATTCGATCAGGTCATAAACATCTTCGCCTTCACCCTGGCCGTTGTGGCGCAATTCGCCTTCCGACAGCCAGCTGCCGCGCGGATCGGGATAGCACACGGCATAGCCTGCCTTGGTCCAATAGACCGGATCGGGCGCCTCGAACGCGGTATGGCGGCTGATCCAGCCGTCTTCGATTCCGGCAGGTGGCCACAGATTGTTCGCCTTGCCGTGCTTGCCATACGGGCTCCAGGCGAGCAGCACCGGCAGATCTCGCTCGCCTGCCGCACCTTCGGGGCGAAACAGATCGACATAGATGGTGATGCCATCGCGCATCTTGACCGGCACGTTGCGTTCGAACAGCATCCCGTCGACGACTTCGCTGTGCACGCCGAGCGGGGGAAGGGGCGGCTTGTAGGGATTGGTCGCCGGATCCGTGCCCGGAAGCATCGCCAGCTCGAACGTTTCGGTCATGCCCTCGCCTCGTCATTTATTTGTTGATTAATCATGATAATGCGTCTTATCAATTGCGCAAGCCCAAGTTTATGCTGGGTGCCGGCAAACAACAAAAGGAGAGCCTGATGGACGAATCCGCGCTCGCGCTGCGCCACAGCCACGCCTTCGACATCCGCATCAATTTCGACAAACGCTGGTCGCTGGGGCCGATTTATGGTGGCGCGCAGCAGGGCTACACGTCGATCGGCGAAGGCAGCACCGTGACCGGTCCGCGGCTCAACGGCATGCTGGTCGATTACAGCGGCGCCGACTGGCCCGTCGTCCGCGCCGACGGCGTGGTTGAACTCAACGCGCATTACATGATCAAGACCGACGACGGCGCGCTGATCTACATCCGCAATCTGGGCTATGTTCATGGGCCGCTGCGCGCGCACGGCCAATCGCCCGATGAAGAGCCCGCCATCGCGCGCTATTTTCGCTGCACGCCCTATTTCAGGGCGCCCGAAGGGCCGCATGACTGGCTCAACCGCACGGTGATCGTCGGCGTCGGCCAACGCCGCCCCAAGCTGACCGATGCGGACGAGCCCGACCATTCGCTGTTCCGCTATTATACGATCGATTGACGCGTCACCTGGTCGATAAAGCCGGCCAGGATCGGGCCGACGGCATCGGCCGATGACCCGATCTGCTGAACCGGGGTGATGTGATTCTGCCCGGCGAGCCGATGAAACTCGGGCCAGGCACCGGTCGCAGCCACGCGCCGTGAGATCATCGCGGCGGCCTGCCGCTGGAAATCGGGCGGGTCGAACTCCGCGACGGTGTACAGGCAGGGCAGCGGCGTGGCGGCCAGCCCCTCGATGCTCGACTGCGCGGCGAACTGCGTGGGATCGTCGCCATAATAAGCCGATTGATAGGGATTGCGGTCGGCGTTTGCGACATTGTAGATCCCGGACAGCATCGCAGCGCCTGCCAATGCGCCCGTAGCGGCGTCGGTCGCTGCAAAAGCGGCGACATGGGCCGCGCCAGCCGACTGCCCGATAAGCACGATACGATCGGCATCGCCGCCGATGTCGGCTGCATGGGCGCGCAACCAGCCGATCGCCAACGCCACGTCATCGCGTCCCGCGGGCCACGGATGCGCGGGTGCCAGCCGGTAGGTGATCGTGCAGCCGATCCATCCGTGCCGCGCGGCCCATGCACCGACATTGTTGTAGAACGGTGCTCCTGCCGCGCCCTTGTCGCCACCGATAAAGCCGCCGCCGTGCACGAACGCGACGATCGGTCGTGCGATACCGGGCTTGCGCGCGCCGAACAGGTCAAGCCGGTGGCGCGGGTCAGACCCGTAGGTGACATCGCGCTCGACCATGGTTTCGTCGCATGCAGGCAGCAAAGGCGCGAATATCGCCGCCGACCCCTGTATCTGTTCGAGGCTGAAGGCGGTGCCCAGCGCGCGGATACGGTCAAGAACGTCTGTCATGCTGCCTCCATCGGCAGGTTCGGCTTGATGGCGGGGCCTGCGGCACTTTCCACGCCGCCAGCCGGTCGAAGGGAAAGCGACCTTGCTTTCAGGAGCCGATCGGCAAGGGGATGCAGTGTGCCGGGGCGCGGATTGGCCGCCGCGAGTCTCACCACGGGTCTTTCGACTGAACGCTGAACGGTCTGCAATCAGCCGCAGGGGCATTGTTGATCGGTCGTGGCGTCATCGTCCGTTTAGCTTTCCAGGGCACCTGATCGGCCTTGGTCCACGCATTCACGAACAGCCGGAAGAACTTCCAGCGGCCGTCGCGCTTGACGAGGCGGTCATCTCGCGTTCCGATGCCGAAGATGAAGTTGGTGCCATAATCGGCATTCCACTGAACGATCTGGAAAAAGCAGCGCACCCGCGCGCCTTCGGGATGCGGCTCCATGATGAAATGGTTGAACAGGTGCTGCCTGCCGAACCACCAATGCTGCCGGTCGAACCACAGCCCGTGCAGGTGTGCCCTTATCGCCTCATGGCCCGAGGCCTTTCCCTGCCAGAGATGATCGAATTCGCCATCTTCAGCAAATGTGTCCAGCACCTGCTCCTCGTCGGCAAGATCGATGCCCCAGGCATAGCGCGCGAAAAGCTCGGTGATTTCGGCGCGATCCTCCGCCGGCATGATGGCCGGCACGCCATTGGGCCATGCGCATTCCGACATAACGCTCTCCTTGCCAATCAACTGCAGCCTGCTCGCCTGCTTTTCTTTGATTGTTCAAGGAAAGTTGCGCAATGTCAATCGGGCGCGCGGGTTGAGTCCCGGAAAATGTCGAGCAGGCGCTGGCCCACGCGCAACAGCAGCGTGTCGAGCAGCGCGCGTTCGGCATCGGTGAGGTCGACCAGAAGGGCTTCGTGAAAGGCACTGCGCTCTGCCAGATTAGTGAAGTAGAGCTTGCGTCCGACCGGGGTCAGAAACAGGATCGGCTTGCGGCGGTCCTGAACATTTTCGCGGCGAGACGTGAGTCCACGCAGCTCGAGCGCCGCCGCCGCCCGGCTGACTTCGGCACGATCGACCCAGGCGAGTTCAGCAACATGACCCACCGTGCCGCCTTCGGGCAAGGTGCCAAGGCGAGAGAGCACGCGCCACTCGGCATAAGTGAGATCACCCTTGTCGGTAAACTGGCGAATCGTCAGCCGATCCATGATCTTGGCGAGCAGGGTGATGCGGAAAGTCGGATAATCGAGGTTGTTGAGCTTCCAGCCCGAGAGGTCCTCGATGGAACTGACAGCCGACGCTGTGCCTTCCACAATCGCTTTGGCTTTGCCATTATCAGCTTCTAAGCCTGGGTCGTGTCTGCTCATCAATCTTCCGCTTGTGATCCGTCCGCCTTTTCCCGGCGACCTTTGACTTATCATAGCGCACCAATCGTCGCTGTCACCCCGCCATTTGTGGCGAGGGCATTCAGCACCGAAGCGCCGACATTGCGAAACCGGCCTGCAACCCTTGCCAGTCGGGGAGCAAAGCGGGGTCTCCGCAGGAGCCTGGCGCTCCGCATCACGCGTAAAAATTATTGGGACGCGACCCGCATTATCGTTGACTTATCAATTTGATTGTTGATAGATCAATGAGAAGGACGCGCCGCCAAAGGCGCGCCGCGACTAGGGAGATACAGGATGATGACACGGCCGAAACGTCGCCCCTTTGGCACAGCGAGCATGGCCGCAGTAAGTGCGGCGCTGCTCTGGGCACCGAGTGCACATGCACAGGATGCACAGCCGGTCGAGTCGCAGCCTGAGGAGGCTCCTGCAACCGAGATCATCGTCACCGGCTCGCGCATTGCGGCCACCGGTTTCACCGCGCCTACTCCCGTCACCGTCATCGGGCAGCAGGACCTGCAGCAGCAGGGGTCATCGAACATTGCCGACCTGCTCAACACCATCCCGGCCTTTCGTCCGCAATCGACCCCCGCCACGGTGGGCATCTTCTCAAGCAATGCCGGTGCCAACCTTGCCGATCTTCGCGGTCTGGGCGCCAGCCGCACGCTTGTGCTGATCGATGGCCGGCGCGTTGTCGCCGGTACCGTCGCAGGCGGCGGCTTCTCGCCTGCCGGTGCCGTCGATCTTTCGCTGATCCCGACCGTCCTGATCAACCGGACGGAAGTGGTGACCGGTGGTGCATCGGCTGCATACGGGTCCGACGCGGTTGCAGGTGTGGTCAACATCCTGATCGATACCCAGCTGCAAGGGCTGCGCGGCAGCGTGCAGTACGGAATTTCGCAGCAGAACGACAATGAGGAGTTCTTCGCGACGCTGGCGGGCGGCACGCAGTTCGCTGATGGGCGCGGCCATGTCGTGCTGGGCGTCGAATATTCCGACAACAAGGGCGTGGGCGACTGCTACACCCGCGACTGGTGCTCAGTCAGCTACAACACGATCTCCAACCCTACCCCCCAGACCAACGGCCTGGCGCGGCAGGTGCTGCTGCCTAACACCCGCACGTCGACGTCCAACTTCGGCGGCTTGATCACCAGCGGCGTGCTGCGCGGAACGACTTTCCGCCCCGATGGCAGCAGCTTTGCGCACGACTACGGCACGTTCTTCGGAACCGGACCGACCTTTGCCAATGGCGGCATCTTCCAGTCCGGTGGCAGCGCCGATCCGGTCAACGGCTTCTACAACAACTTCCCGCTGGTGGCCCCGGTCGAGCGGATCGTCGGCTTCGGGCACGTCAAATTCGACATCAGCGACAATCTCCAGATTTTTGCCGAAGGCTCTTATGGCCAGGTCAACTCCGCAACGCTGGGCGCAGCGTCGCGCAACACCGGCAACATCACGATCCAGCGGGACAATGCTTTCCTGCCCGCAGATCTGCGCGCCAGGCTGGTGACGGCCAACCAGACAAGCTTTTCGTTCGGTCGCGTGTCGAACGATATCGGCCCGCCGGTGGCAGATGTTCAGCGTGAAACCTATCGCGGCGTTGTCGGCCTGTCGGGCAGCTTCGGCAGCACGTTCAAATGGGACGCCTATTATCAATATGGCCGCACCAATTATTCGCAGGACACCACCAATACCCAGATCACCGACAATTTTGCCCGTGCGGTGGATGCAGTCGATCAGGGCCTGTTTCAGACCGGCGTCGCCAACGGCAACATCGTCTGCCGCTCGACCCTCACCCAGCCGACCAATCCTCTGGTCGCAGGGTGCCGCCCGCTTAATCTGTTCGGCGAGAACCGGTTCAGCCAAGCAGCGGTGGCCTATGCCTATGGCACCGCTTCGCAGCGCACCAGCCTGACCCAGCACGTGGCCGCACTCAACGTCCAGGGGGACCTGTTCGAACTGCCGGGTGGATCATTCTCGGTCGCCGCCGGCGCTGAATACCGCGTCGAAGATGCCGAAGGTACGGCAGATCCGATCTCCACCGCGCTGCGCTTCATCACCAGCCCGGGCCAGGCGATCACCGGTCCAGCGATCAAGGTCAAGGAAGCCTATCTTGAAGCGGCTGCACCGCTGCTGGCCGATGTCCCGTTCTTCTATTCGCTTTCGCTCAACGGAGCGGTGCGCATCACCGATTACTCCACCAGCGGTTCGGTCACCTCCTGGAAGGTCGGCGGGGTGTGGGAACCAGCCGAAGGCCTGCGGATCCGGGCTACCCGGTCTCGCGATATCCGGGCGCCCAATTTCTTCGAGCTCAACGCCCCAATCAGCACCAGTTTCCAGTTTCTCACCGATCCGCGCAACTCGGGCAGTTTCCTGACCTCGGTGCAGCTCGGCGGCAATCCCAATCTGGTGCCTGAAGTTGCCGACACCTTCACCATCGGCGCGGTCATCAGTCCCGCGCGCAATGTCAGCCTGTCAGTCGATTATTACGACATCTCGCTCGACGGGGCGGTCTCGACGCTGGGCGGACAGATCATCGTCAACCGCTGCCAGGCCGGTGCAGCAGAGTTGTGCAACCTGATCACGCGCGATGCCGGCGGGCTCCTGAGCAGCGTGCGCAACGTCAACCTCAACCTCAATTCGCTCAAGACCCGCGGTGTCGATGCCGAGTTCAGCTATACCACCGAACTGTCAGGTGTCGGGATCTCGGTGCGGGCTCTGGGTACCTATGTGCTCGACCTGATCACCATCGATGGCACCGGTACGTCGGTGAACCGTGCGGGCATGAACGGCGGCCCGGTTTCGCAACCGTCGGGTCTGCCCACCTTCACCGGCAGCCTGACGCTTGGTCTTTCGGCCAAGCCGATCAGCGCCGCCATGCAGATCCGCTACATTTCGTCGGGTGTCTACAACGCGACCCAGATCGGGCCGCACCAGCAGGGCTATAGCCCCACTTTGGCCAACAGCATCAGCGACAACTCGGTCGACGAGGAATGGCGTCTGAACTTCAACGTTCAGTACGACCTGTTCGAGCGCGGCAACACCAAGGTGCAGCTCTTCGGCGTGATCAACAACCTGTTCAATCAGGACCCGCCCAACGACCTCCCCTCCAGCTTCGGGGTGACCAATCCGGTGCTGTATGATGTGATCGGGCGATCGTTCAAGTTCGGCGTCCGTTTCGCCTACTGATGCCACTCGAGGCCCGGGAAGCGGCTGTCGCTCCCCGGGCAGGTGGCCAAATGAATGGATAAGCAATCTGTGGCGGTCATCGACCCAGCAAGCAAGACGATGCCAGCGAGCGAAAGTGCGACCAGTCTCCCCGCAGAACGTGTCTATGGCCCCGTGTACCGTGCAGTTCTGCTGACCCTCATCCTGCTGACGGCAGCATTTGCCTATATCGACCGTGTCATCGTCCAGACGCTGGCCGAGCCGATCAAGCAGGAGTTCGGGCTGAGTGATTTCCAGCTGGGGCTGCTGGGCGGTCTCAGCTTTGCGATCCTGTATTCCTCGCTCGGCCTGCCGATCGCGCGGCTCGCCGAACGCAAGGATCGCGTGACGATCATTTCGGTCTCGATCGGCATCTTCTCGATCATGAGCGCGCTGTGCGGTTTTGCCACCAGCTTCTGGCAACTGTTTGCCGCGCGTGTCGGTGTCGGCATCGGCGAGGCCGGCGTGCAGGCGCCCAGCGCATCGCTGATCGGCGATCACTTTCCCCCGCATCGCCGTGGCTTTGCGCTCACCATCATGCGGCTGGGGGCGCCGGTCGGCTCGGTGATCGGATCGGTCGCCGCCGCCTCGATCGCCGCGGAATATGGCTGGCGCACGGCGCTGATGGCGGTTGGCGTGCCGGGGCTGTTGGTGGCGTTGCTGTTCCGGCTGTTGCTGACCGATCCGCCGCGCGGAATGAGCGATCCTGCCGCACAGCGGGCAGAGGCTGCCAAGCCGCCGCCGATGATGGCGGTGTTCAGGCTCCTGCTCACCCGGCCTGCGTTTCTGCATATGCTGATCGGGCTCGCGCTGGCATCGATGGGGCTCTACGCTGGCGGTGCCTTCACCACCCCGTTCTTCATGCGGGTGCACAGCCTGACGCTGGCCGAGGCGGGTGGATATCTTGCGTTTCTTTCCGGAATTGCGGCCACTGCCGGCATGAGCCTGGGCGGCTTCGGCATCGATTTCATCGCGCGGCGCGGCGAACGCTGGTATGCGTTGCTGCCGTTCTGGGGGCTGGCGCTGAGCCTGCCGCTGTATCTGTTCGGCTATATCGCACCCGATCCGCGCGTCAGCCTGGTCTGCCTGACGATTGCCGGCATCTTCCTGTTCTTCCATTCGGTACCGACGCTGGTGGCGTTCCAGAACATGGTGGCGGCCAACATGCGCACCACCGCAGCGTTCGTGTTCTTCTTCGTCTCGACGCTGATCGGCGTGGGCTTCGGACCGCCGATCATCGGCCTGGTGAGCGATCTGTACACCGGCTATGCGATGGATGGCGCGGGGCTGACCGCACGATGCGCCGCTGACGCAACGGCCGCAGGCTGCGCCGCAGCATCGGCATGGGGCGTGCGTGCCTCGCTGCTCACCAGCCTGAGCCTGTATGCCTGGGCCGCAGTGCACTACTGGATCGCGGCGCGCGCCATCGCCAGGGATGCGATGGCGGCATGAGCGAGAGCGCAACCCGCGAGGTGCTGGACCAGCCGATGCACGCGCCTGGCTATCGGGCGTGGATGATGACGCTGCTGGTCGCGGTTTATGCCTCGTCTTCGCTCGACCGGCTGATCATCGCGGTGCTCGGCCCCGCGATCAAGGCCGATCTGAGGATCAGCGATCTGCAATTCGGTCTGCTCGGCGGGATCGCCTTCGCGTTTCTCTACACCGCGTTCGGCATTCCGGTGGCAAGATTGGCCGACCGGCGAAACCGGATCGTGATCGTCTCCATCGCCACCGCGGTCTGGTCGGCCATGACGGCCTTGTGCGGGCTCGCCGCCAATTTTACACAGCTGTTGCTGCTGCGCATCGGCGTGGGCCTAGGGGAGGCGGGGTGCTCGCCGCCATGCTATTCGCTGATTTCTGACCAGTATCCGCCGCGGATGCGCGCAGGCGCGATTGCGATCCTGGGCCTGGGTGTGCCGCTGGGTTCGATGGTCGGTGCGTTTCTGGGTGGCTGGGCGTCCGAGTTCATCAGCTGGCGCAGCGCCTTCGTGATGGCGGGACTGCCTGGCCTGCTGCTCGCCGCGCTCGTGTTCTTCACGCTCAAGGAGCCTGCGCGGGGCATGTTCGATCCTGTAGCCTCGCGTATCGGGACGCCGCCAACGTTCGGTGCCGTGCTGCGCGCGATCGCTGCCAAGCCCGCCTTTCTGCACCTCACCGCAGCGGCGGCCTTGTGCATCTTCTGCAATCTTGGGCTCAACCTGTTCATCCCGACGTTTCTGGTCCGGTCGCACGGGCTGTCCTATTCGCAGGCGGGCTTTTACTTTGGACTGGTCACCGGAATTTCCGCAGCGATCGGCACCACCGGACTGGGGTTGCTGATTGCGCGCCTCGCCAGGCGCGATGTGCGCTGGTACGGCTGGGGACCGGCTTTGGTGCTGGTGGCAGGCGCGCCATTCTACATCCTTGGGCTCGTGCAGACCGACTTCGCCGCTGGCTATGGCCTGATCCTCGCGTCATCGTGCATCGGATTTGCCTTTCTCGGCCCCTCGATCGGTGCGACGCAGAACATGATGGAGCCGCGCATGCGCGCATCCGCGGCGGCGGTACTGCTGTTTGCCATGCACATGGTCGGCGGCGGCCTTGGGCCAACATTCATGGGCTGGGCCAGCGACCTGTTCGCCGCGCGCGCCTTTGGAGTGGGCTATGCGGCAAGCTGCCCTTCCGGGCTCGCACCGGTCGATGCCTCGTCTTCGATCGTCAGCGCCTGCAATGCCGCCTCGGAAGAGGGGCTTCGCTATGCGCTGGTCGCATGCGCGCTGTTCTTCTTCTGGGCTGCATTCCACGCCTTCATGGCAACACGCACAATGGCCCGCGATCTTATGCCCGACGTGCCGCAACCCGTTCAAACACCCGCTCTTTCGCAGGAGGTATCACCTTGAAATTCCCTGAAACCCCCAGCTTCACCGGCTTCTTCGCGCCTTCTGGGGTGGAAGCGACGGTGCACGACCTGACCGTGATCGATGGCGAAGTGCCCGCCGATCTCGATGGCGCGTTCTACCGCGTCGCACCCGACCCGCAGTTCCCGCCGCTTTCGGGCGACGATATCTGGTTCAACGGCGATGGCATGGTCACGCAGTTCCGCTTCAGCAAGGGCAATGTCTCGCTGCAGCAGCGCTGGGCCCGCACCGACAAGTTCGTGGCGGAACGCGAAGCGGGCGGGGCGCTGTTCGGTGCGTATCGCAACCCGCTGACCGATCACCCCAGCGTCGCTGGCGAAGTGCGCGGCACCGCCAACACGAATGTGCTGGTCCATGCCGGGCGGCTGTATGCGCTGAAGGAAGACAGCCCGCCGGTGGTGATGGATCCGCACACGCTGGAGACGATCGACTCGAAATTCGATTTCGGCGGCAAGATGACCAGCCAGACCTTTACCGCACACCCCAAGATCGATCCCAGAACCGGCGAGATGCTCGCATTCGGCTATGCCGCTAAGGGGCTCTGCACGCGCGACATGGTTTTCTACACGATCAGCCCGGACGGCGAGATCACCGACGAAGTGTGGTTCGAGATTCCGTATTACTGCATGATGCACGACTTCGGCATCACCGAGGATTATGTCGTGTTCCACGTCGTCCCGATCGTCGGATCGTGGGAGCGGCTCGAGGCGGGACTTCCCCATTTCGGTTTCGACCGCGGACGGCCGGTGCATCTGGGCGTGCTTCCGCGCGGCGGCCGGGCAGAGGATATCCGCTGGTTCAGCGCCCCGACCTGCTTTGCCAGCCATGTCATGAATGCGCACAACGAAGGCGGCCTGGTGCATTTCGATGTGCCGATGGCCAAGGGCAACATGTTTCCCTTCTTCCCCGACACCGAAGGCCGTCCGTTCGAACCGCACGAGGCCGCCGCGCAGATGACCCGCTGGACGGTGGATATGCGCGCCAACTCGGACGAGATTACCATGACCCCGCTGGCCGATTTCATCGGCGAGTTTCCCCGCATCGACGATCGGTTTGCCGGGCTGAAGAATCGCTATGGCTGGCAGCTGGTGCAGGACATGACCAAGCCGGTCGATCTGCCCGGCGGGCGCAGCGCATCGGGCATGATGATGAACACGCTCGGCCTGATCGATCTGGAGACGGGCGAGACGCAGAGCTATTGGGTCGGCGCGACATCGTCGTTTCAGGAGCCCGCCTTCATCCCGCGCCCCGGATCGACAGCAGAGGGCGACGGCTATCTGATCGTCATCGAGAACCGGCTGGCAGAAATGGGTTCGCGGCTGCTGCTGTTCGATGCGCTGCAGATCGCCTCCGGCCCGATTGCAACGATCGCGCTGCCCTTCCGCATCCGTCAGGGCCTGCACGGCAACTGGGCAGACGCCGCAGCGCTGCGCGCCGCTGCCTGATCACAATCCAGGAATCCTAGAAAGGTCCCTCATGGCTGACTATGAAAACACCGGCTATCCCCAGCTGGGCATGTACATCGATGGCGAGTGGCTGACCGCTGCCGGTCGCCGCACCCAGACGGTGATCAACCCGGCAACCGGCGATGCGCTGGGCGATCTTCCTCTTGCCAGCGCCGCCGATCTGGACCGTGCGCTCGAGGCGGCCGAGCGTGGCTTCCGGCTGTGGCGTTCGACGCCGGTCGAGGAGCGCGCAAGGGTGTTGCGCGGTGCCGCCCAGTTGCTGCGCGATCGGATCGACATCATCGCCGCCAACGCCACGCGCGAGGAGGGCAAGACCCTGCTGGAGACGCGGATCGAGACGATGGCGTGCGCGGGGCTGTTCGATTTCTATGCCGAGGAGGCCAAACGCAATTACGGGCGCGTGCTGGTGCGGCCGGCGGGAACCCGTTCGATCGTGACGCGCGAGCCTGTGGGACCGGTGGCGGCCTTTGCTCCGTGGAACTTCCCGATCCACAATCCCGGCCGCAAGCTGGGCGCGCCAATTGCCGCAGGCTGTTCGGTCATCCTCAAACCGGCCGAGGAAGCCCCGGCCTCTGCCATGGCGGTGGTGCAGGCGCTGATTGACGCGGGGTGCCCTGCCGATGTGTGCCAACTGGTGTTCGGCGTCCCCGATGAGGTGTCGCGCCATCTGCTCGCCAGCCAGGTCATCCGCAAGGTCAGCTTTACCGGGTCCACTGCGGTCGGCAAGCATTTGATGAAGCTGGCCGCCGACACGATGAAGCGCACCACGATGGAACTGGGCGGTCATGCCCCGGTGCTGATCTTCGACGATTGCGATCTGGACAAGGCGGTCGATCTGCTTGCCACCGGCAAGGTGCGAAACGCGGGCCAGGTATGCGTGTCGCCGACCCGTTTCTATATCCAGGAAGGCATCCACGACCGGTTTGTCGCCGCATATACCCAGCGCATGGCTGCAGTGCAGGTCGGCGACGGGCTGCTGCCGGACAGCCAGATGGGGCCGATGGCCAACCCGCGCCGTCCCGCTGCCATCGCCGATCTGGTGGCCGATGCCGTCAGTCATGGCGGAGTGATCGGCACCGGCGGCGAGCGCATCGACCGCGATGGCTTCTTCTTTCAGCCCACGGTGCTGTCGAACGTCCCGCTGTCGGCCAGGATCATGAACGAAGAGCCGTTCGGACCCGTGGTGGTGACCAGCCCGTTCCGCACCTTCGATGAAGCGGTCGAGCAGGCGAACCGGTTGCCCTTCGGGCTGGCAGCCTTTGCCTTCACGGAAAACGGGCGCCAGGCGAACCTGCTGGGATCAGCGATCGAGGCCGGGATGATCGGCATCAACACGACCTCGCTCGCCGCCGCCGATTCACCGTTCCAGGGAATCAAGGAAAGCGGCCACGGCTCGGAGGACGGCCCCGAGGGGCTTGCCGCCTGTTACGTCACCAAATCGATCCATCAGGTCTGAGAGGAAAACGACCATGAACGCACCCCAGACCGGCGGCGCGCAGGGCTATCTGCGCATCGCGACGGAAGAGGCCTTTTCGACGCCCGAACTGATCGCGGCGTTCCGCGACGAGCTCGCCGCGCCCGATGTCGACCCAGGGTTCCAGAGCCTGATCGGCTTCTATCTCGATCATCCGGCAGAACGGCCGCAGTTCATCGCCAATGCCCTGGTCGATCTGGGCGAACAGCGGATCGCGGACATGGACATCCGGGGCATCGACCGACAGGTGCTGGCGCTCACCGCGCCTGCCACCAACGCGCTGCGCGACCCCGATCGCGCAGTAATGGTGGCGCAGACCGCGAACGACCGGCTGGCCGACGCCTGCCGCAAATATCCCGACCGGTTCAGCGGGATGGCGGCCTGTGCGGTGCAGGTGCCCGATGTCGCGGCCAGGGAGATCGAGCGCTGCGTCACCAAACTCGGCTTCACCGCCGTCGTGATCAACAGCCACATCCTGGGCGAATATCTGGACAACCCCAAATTTTCCGCAGTGCTCGAGGCGGCAGAGGCGCTCGACGTGCCGATCTATATCCATCCCAACACGCCGCCTGCCAACATGATCGGCCCGATGCTCGAATCCGGGCTGGATGGTGCGCTCTTCGGCTTTGGCGTGGAAACCGGGATGCATGCGCTGCGGGTGATCACCAGCGGGGTGCTCGACAGGTTCCCCAAACTCCAGATCATCCTCGGCCATATGGGCGAGGCTTTGCCATACTGGCTCTACCGGCTCGATTTCATGCACCAGGCGGGCGTGCGCGCTGGCCGCTACGAATGCATGAAGCCGCTGAAGAAGGACAAGGTGTCGAACTATCTGCGCGAGAATTTCCACTTCACCAATTCCGGCATGGCCTGGGAACCGGCGATCAAGTTCGCGCAGCAGGTCATCGGTGAAGACCGGGTGCTGTACGCGATGGACTATCCCTATCAGTGCCCGGTGGAGGAAGTGAGCTATCTCGACGCGATGGACATGCCGATCGAGACAAAGCGCAAGTTCTTCCAGACCAATGCCGAAAAGCTGTTCAAACTGGTATGAGCCAGCCAGTGGCAGAGTATGACTATATCGTGGTGGGCGCGGGCTCTTCGGGCTGCGTGCTCGCCGCGCGCCTCTCCGAAGACCCGGGCTGCCGCGTTCTGCTGATCGAGGCAGGCGGCAGCGAAAAGCGCGCGATCGTGTCGATGCCGCTGGCGTGGTTCGAGGCGATGAAAACGCCGGGCATCGGCTGGGGCTATCTGTCCGAGCCCGAGCCGCATTGCGACGATCGGCGCATCCCCGCACCGCGCGGCAAGCTGATCGGCGGGTGCTCCTCGATCAACGGCATGATGTATTCGCGCGGACATCCGGGCGATTACGACCAATGGGCGCAGATGGGCGCACGCGGCTGGAGCCATGACGAGGTGCTGCCCTATTTCCGCAAGTCGGAGAGCAACTGGCGAGGTCCTTCGGAGCACCATGGGGGCGATGGGCCGATCACCGTCGCGCGGCACGCCAGCGATTCGGTCGTCTACCCCGCGCTGCTGGCCACCGCGCAGAAGCGGGGATGGAAGCAGCTCGGCGATTTCCATGGCGAAGATAGCGAAGGCTGGAGCGCGCCCGATTTCACCGTCCACCGTGGTCGCAGGGCGAGCCCCGCCGCGCGGATGCTGCGCCCCGCGATGGCGCGTGCCAACCTTACGGTCATCACCCATGCGCTGACCCATCGCATCGTCATCGACAAGGGCAGGGCGACCGGCGTTGTCTATGAACGCGACGGGCAGCTGCAAACGGTAAACGCTGCAGGCGAGGTCATCGTGTCTGCAGGCGCCTTCAACTCGCCGCACCTGCTGATGCTGTCGGGGATAGGCCCCGGCGATGCCTTGCGCGAACACGGCATCGACGTCGTCTGCGATCTGCCGGGCGTCGGCGCCAATCTGCAGGATCACGCGTCGATCGGCATGGTCCACAAGGCAAGCGGAGCCTTTTCATTCGATCGCGAGCTGCGGCTGGACCGGTTTGCGCTTTCGCTGCTGCGTTGGCAGCTGTTCGGCACCGGCCCTGCAGGCGGGCTGCCGGTGGGGGCGCAGGGGTTCCTGCGCACCCGCGAAGGGCTCGACCGGCCCGACCTGCAGCTGCTGATCAACCCGCTGGCGATGGACTCGCGGCTGTGGTTCCCCGGCTGGCGCGCGCGCAAGGGCGATTATCTGTCGCTTTCGGCGGTGCTGCTGCACCCGGAAAGCCGTGGCCGCGTCGCGCTCAAAAGCGCCGATCCGCGCGCCAAGCCTGCGATCCATCTCAATCTGCTCGCCACCGATGGCGACCGCGCCAGCTTCCGCAGGTTCATCCGGTTCACGCGCGACTTTCTGGCGGATACTCCGGCGAGCGACCTGATCGACCATGAGGTCGTGCCCGGCCCGGACGTCCGGTCGGATGTCGAGATCGACGCCTTTGTCCGCCAGCGTATCGGCACCGCGATGCACCCCACCAGCAGCTGCGCGATGGGCACAGGCGCCATGGCCGTCGTCGATCCCCAGCTGCGCGTGCGCGGGGTGGAAGGGCTGCGCGTCGTCGATTGTTCGGTGATGCCCACCATCCCGGGGGGCAACACCAATGCGCCCGCGATCATGATCGCGGAGAAGGCCGCCGACATGATCCGCCATGGCCAGGCAGCGGCAATCGCGGCATGAACGTCTTCGACTATGTCATCGTCGGTGCCGGCAGCGCAGGCTGCGTGCTCGCCAATCGGCTGAGCGCGGATCCTGCCAACCGGGTTCTGCTGGTCGAGGCAGGCGGCACCCACAAGAAGTTCCTGCTGACGATGCCGCTGGGCTTCATGCGCGCGCTGCGCGATCCGCGCTATACCTGGCCCTATATGTCCGAGCCAGAGCCGCATCTGGACGGACGCCGCATTCCGATCCCGCGCGGCCGGGTGCTGGGGGGGTCGTCTTCGATCAACGGCATGTTCTACATGCGCGGCCATTCCAGCGACTATGACCAGTGGCGGCAGATGGGCTGCGAAGGCTGGAGCTTTGCCGAGGTCCTCCCCTATTTCAAGCGGATGGAAACCAGCTGGCGCGGGGCGGGGCCGTGGCATGGCGATCGCGGTCCGCTGCACGTGGCCCCCGTCGATACCAAACGCCTGTTGCACGATCCGCTGATGGCAACCGCCGCTGCTGCGGGATTTCCCGTCTCGCCCGATCTGCAGGCCGAGCAGGAAGAAGGGTTCGCGCGCGGTGAACTGACCATCGACCCCAAGGGAAGACGCTCCAGCACCGCGCGTGCCTATCTGGAGCCCGTTTTGGGGCGACCAAACCTGACTGTCGTCACCGGGGCGCTTACCGAGCGCGTCGTGCTGAAAGCGGGCCGCGCCACCGGCATCGTCTATCGCGCCGAGGGCCGGACGCACGAAATCCAGGCAGAGCGCGAGGTCATTCTGTGCGGGGGATCGTACAATTCTCCGCAGCTGCTGATGCTATCGGGCATCGGGCCCGCCGACGAACTTGCCCGGCACGGCATTACGGCTGTCCATGATCTGCCGGGGGTCGGGCAGAACCTGTCGGAACACCCGCGCGTCCCGGTGCATTTTGCGCTCCAGCGACCGGTCAGCTTTCTCAATGAACTGCGGTTCGACAGGGTGGCGTTGGGCGTGGCGCGCTGGGCGCTCACCGGCAAGGGACCGTTTGCCAGCCAGGTCAACAGCTGCAACATCGTGCTGCGCACCCGGCCCGAGCTCGACCGCCCCGATATCCAGCTGTGGAGCAACCCGGTGCGGATGGACGCGGAGATCTGGTTTCCCGGCGTGCGTGCCCGCCAGCGTGATGCAATCACCGCAGATGTCATCCTGCTGCATCCGTTCAGTCGCGGGCAGCTTACGCTGCGCTCGGCCAATCCGGCCGACCCTCCCGCCGTGCTGCTCAACAATTTCTCCGATCCTGCCGATCTGCGCACCGCGATCGACGGCATCCGGCTGGCGCGGCATATCTATCGTACCCAGCCGCAGGCGGCGCTCACCGGAGAGGAGCTTTTGCCGGGACAGGACCTGCAGAGCGACGAAGAGCTTGTCCGGCACATCCGCCAGACCGCGCAGGTCACCCAGCATCCGGTGGGCACCTGCACCATGGGTCACGGGCCGATGGCGGTGGTCGATCCACAGCTGCGGGTGCACGGCATCGCCGGGCTACGTGTTGTCGATGCATCGGTGATGCCCACCGTTCCGGGCGGCAACACCAACGCCCCGACGATCATGATCGCCGAAAAGGCCTGTGACATGATCCTGGGCCTGCCCGCACTGGCTCCGGAAGACCCGCGCGTGCCGGGTACCAGCGCAAGGAGAGCGGCATGACGAGAGAAGACTTCCAAATCTATATCGCCGCGTTCAACGCCAAGGATTTCGAAGGTTTCGGTCGCTTCTACCGCGACGATGTCACGCTGTCCCTGTCGGGCAAGCGCGTGCTGCGCAGCCGGGACGAAATCCTGTCCTTCTATCGCGACGTGGCGATGCGCTGCGACGAAAAGCTGGATCTGAGGCGCATCGTGCTCGACGACACCGGCATCGCGGTGGAGCTGGACACCGAGTTCAAGGGCTTGGTCGACGATCCCGGCTTCATCGCCGGGCCGCTGGTCACGGGCCAGTCGATCTTCATCACCAGCGTCATCTTCTACACCATCAAGGACGGTCGCTTCAGCGAGATACTGGCGCGCCGGGTAGGCGACGCGCGAACCGGCCCTGCCACATTCTGACGGAGAATGCCTGAATGAACGCCCCCTTTTCGCCCGAAGCTCTGACTGCATTGCGGGCAGAGCTCGCATCCGGTGCGCGCCCGCTGTTCATTGACGGGGTGTTTGGCCCTGCTGCTGCGGGAGCGACGATCGACGTGATCGATCCGGCAACCGGCGATGTCTTTGCCACCGCTGCCTGCGGCGATGCCGACGATATCGATCGGGCGGTGCAGGCGGCGCGGCGGGCTTTCGACGGCGGGGCATGGCCTGCGACCACCCCGGCCATGCGGGCAAGGCTGATGAACCGGCTGGCTGATCTGATCGAGGCGCATGGCGAAAGGATTGCGCTGACCGAAAGCCTCGACAACGGCATGCCGTTCATGATGGCCAAGTTCGGCGGCGTGATGGGCGCATCGGAGCAATTGCGTTACAATGCCGGCTGGGCGACCAAGATCACCGGAGAAACGGTAACGCCGTCCGCTCCCGGAGAATGGCACGCGTTCTCGCGGCGCGAGCCGGTGGGTGTCGTCGGTGCCATCGTGCCGTGGAATTTCCCGTTCGTGATGGCGGTGGCCAAGATCGCGCCTGCGCTGGCGGCGGGATGCACCGTGGTGCTCAAGCCTGCCGAACAGACGCCGCTGAGCGCGGTGATCCTCGCCGAGCTGATCGCCGAGGCGGGGTTCCCTGCGGGCGTAGTCAACATCGTCAACGGCTATGGCCAGACCGCAGGCGCAGCGCTGGTTGATCATCCGCTGGTCGACAAGATCACCTTCACCGGATCGACCAGCGTCGGCAAGGCCATCGTCCGAGCCGCGACCGGCAATCTCAAACGGGTGACACTGGAGCTGGGCGGAAAATCGCCGGTGGTGATCTTTGCCGATGCCGATCTCGACAAGGCGATCCCCGCCGCTGCCATGGGCATATTCGGCAACGCCGGGCAGATCTGCGCTGCAGGCTCACGGCTGTTCGTGCACGACAGCGTGTACGACCGCGTCGTCGAAGGCATCGTGGCGCGCGCCGGAAGTCTGCGGGTCGGCAACGGCCAGGCTCCCGGCACCGAGATGGGGCCGCTGGTCAGCCAGGTACAGTGCGACAGGGTGATGGGCTATATTGCAAGCGGCGCAGACGAGGGCGCGACTGTTGCATGCGGCGGGCAGCGCGTGGAGGGTCCGGGCTATTTCGTCCAGCCCACGGTGCTGACCGGCACCATGGCTGGCATGAAGGTGGTCGACGAGGAGATCTTCGGGCCGGTGCTGTGCGTGATGCGTTTTGGCGAGGATGACATCGATTCAATCGCGGCAGCCGCCAATGAAGGCAGCTATGGTCTGTCGTCGTCGATCTGGACGCGCGACATGTCGAATGGGCTGAGGCTGGCAAATCGTCTCAAGGCAGGGACAGTGCGGATTAATGGCGGCGGCGGCGTGGACCCAGCACTGCCGCTGGGGGGCTTCAAGCAATCCGGCTGGGGCCGGGAAAACGGTCGGGCCGGGGTCGAAGCCTTCACCGAGCTCAAATCGGTGACGGTCGCGCTGTAGCGTTCAGCACCGCCATTCGCCGAGGGGGCTGCCTCTGCACCCATTGTCGCCGATCGCAAACCAGCCTCAATGCCGGTTGCTGGCGCAGACGTTCACGCAATGTCGCGGCGCTAGAGGATCGGGGCGAGCGCGAGGCGGCCGTTGGCGAGCGGGGCGCGGGCGTGCTGGCGCATCAACTGCTCGGCCTCTTCCGCCTTGCCCGCCAGGATGGCGTTGCACACCGCCACATGCTCGCGATGCGCGGCGGACAGCTGGTCATAGGTCGCGGGCAGATCTTCCCAGTCGAGCGCGAGCGCGGCAGCCGATCCGAACGGCAGGTGATTGTTGCGCGACAGCGCATAGGCGATCGCGGCATTGTCGCTGGCAGCCACCAGCAGATCGTGGAACGCACAATTATAGGCGTAGAACCGCTCGAGATCGGCCTCTTCGAGATGCCCCTTGGCGAACAGCGTCTCGCCTTGGGCCAGGCAAAGCTCCAGCTTTCGCGCGAGGGCAGGCGGGGCGGGGGTGGAGGCGACGATCCGCGCCGCAAGCCCCTCGAGCACCCCGCGCACCTCGATGGCATCGGTCACCTGCCCCATCGTCGGGCCTCGCGCGGCATAGCCGCGGGCACCGATCCGGGTCACCAGCCCTTCCTGCTCGAGCGTTCGCAGCGCCGTGCGCACTGGCATGCGGGACACGCCAAGCCGTTCCGCGGTCGGAATTTCCGCAATGCGCTCGCCATCGGCGAGCTCGCCAGACGCGATCATATTGCGCAGCGCGACGATCACGCGCTGTCCCGGCTTCATCCGCTTTTCCATGCGGGTTTCTTAAAGTCTCGAGGTCGCCCGGCAAGCCCCAATCGCGCTTGACGGCGATCAGCCATCATGCTTATTGGATCCAATAGCGCGTCGGAAAGCACCGCGACCAAAGATGTGGGGAGAGCAACATGACCAATGCAGCATCGGCTTCATCGACCGGAAGCGCGCCGACATGGCCGGTCAATGCCTGGTATGTCGCCTGCACGCCCGACGAGATCGAGGGCAAGCCGCTGGGGCGCCAGATCTGCGGCGAACACATGGTCTTTTTCCGCAATGGCGAGGGCAACGTTGCCGCGCTCGAGGATTTCTGCCCGCATCGCGGTGCACCGCTGTCGCTCGGTTTCATCCAGGACGGCGCGCTTGTGTGCGGCTATCACGGGCTGGCGATGGGCTGCAATGGGCGGACGGTCGGGATGCCCGGCCAGCGGGTCAAGGGCTTTCCCCCGATCCGCACCTATCCCGTCGTCGAGCGCTACGGCTTCATCTGGGTGTGGCCCGGCGACGCTGAAGCCGCCGATCCTGCGAAGCTGCGGCATCTGCCATGGGCGCAGAACGACGAATGGGCCTTTGGCGGCGGGCTGTATCACGTCGCGTGCGATTATCGGCTGATGATCGACAATCTGATGGACCTCACGCACGAAAACTATGTCCATGCCAGCAGCATCGGGCAGAAGGAAATCGACGAGGCGCCGGTCAAGACCCGGATCGAAGGCGACGAGATCGTCACCAGCCGCTTCATGGATGGCATCATGGCGCCGCCGTTCTGGCAGATGGCGTTGCGCGGGGCGGGGCTGCCCGACCAGCAGCTGGTCGACCGCTGGCAGATCTGCCGCTTTTCGCTGCCCAGCAGCGTGCTGATCGAGGTCGGCGTCGCGCTGGCGGGGCATGGCGGTCATGAGGCCGACAATGCGCACAAGGCGTCTGCGATGGTGGTCGATTTCATGACGCCCGAAACCACGACATCCCACTGGTACTTCTGGGGTCTTGCCCGCCGGTTTGCCGTTCAGGATGCGGCGCTTACCAACACCATCCGCGAAGGCCAGACCAAGATCTTCGCCGAGGACCTCGAGATGCTCGAGCGCCAGCAGCGCAATCTCGAGCTCCATCCGGAGCGCAGGCTGCTGCTGCTGAACATCGATGCCGGCGGCGTGCGTTCACGGATGCTGATCGATCAGGCGATCGCCGCCGGCCAAGCCGGGCAGGCACCCGCCGATCAGCGCTCGGTTGCTGCGGTCTGATCAGGGGTCAGAACGTCAGCGAGCCGCACCGCTCGGCAAACAGCCACACGCCGTCATGCAGCTCCATGCGGTCGTGGAAATCTCCGATCAGCGTCTTGTCCGCCATGTACAGCACGACATAGCTGTGCGCGCGCACTTCGCGATCCGACAGGATGTCGATAGTCGTGTTGGCCATGACATGCCTGGTCACCCGCCTGGGCCGGTCGCGGAAGAAGGCGCAGATTGCCTCCCGGCCAGCTACCGGCGCGTCGGGCTCGCTGGGGCGGGCAAAGCTGCCATCGGCAGTGAACATCGCCGCCAGCCCATCGGCGTCGTGCGCATCGTTGAGCATGGCAAAGCGCCGGATCTGCCGTTCGACCGCCCATTCGATTTCCATCATGCCGCTTGTCCTTCAGGTTCGTGCATCCATTGCCAAAGCGCGTCGCTGACCGCTTGAGCTGCCTCCATCGGCGCCATGTGGCCGCTGCCTTCAAACACGACATAGCGCGCATGGGGAATGGCAGCGGCGATCTCCTCGTGCTGCGCAGGCGGGCTCCAGCGGTCGAGCGCGCCGACCCCGATCAGCACCGGGCAGCCGATCAACGGCAGCAGCGGGCGCGCATCGGGTCGTCCGAGCAGTGCCTTGATCTGCGCGCGGTGGATCGCAGGCGACATGCGTTCGACCATCGCATACAGCGCCGCGCGCACCGCGAGATCGGCATCGAGCAGACCGTCCTTCACCATCGGTGGTAGCCAGGCATCGGCGAGCGCCGTCATGCCGTGGTTGGCGCTGATGTCGAGCATCGCCTGGCGCTTTGGCAGTTCGTCTGGCCCCGCCGGGTGCACGGCGGTATCGAGCAAGGCGAGCCGCTCCACCCGCTCGGGCGCCTGCTGCCAAACCTCCAACGCCACGCGCGCGCCCATCGAATGCCCCGCGATGGCAAAGCGCGGCGGGGCATCGGCAAGCACGTGCGTTGCCATGGCGGCAATCGAATCCTGCCCGGTCAGGACGGGAATGCGAACGTCGTAATCTGCCGACAGCGCCGCAATCTGGTGCTGCCAAATCGCAGCATCGCACAGCAGCCCGGGTACGAGGATCACGCTCTCGCGGGCTGGCGTTCCGGTCGTGTCAGGGTTCGACATCGGGCAGCGCTGCTCCGTTCACCACGACCGGCGCGGCCTCGATCAGCACGAAGGCGATCCGGCAGACGGTATCCGTCGAAGGGTTGCGCCACAAATGGATGGTGCCGCGCTGGATGATGATATCGCCAGCAGAGGCGCTAGTAACCGCGCCGTCATCGAGCTCGAGCTCGACCGTCCCTGCGAGCACGATGCCGTAATCGATGCTGCTCGACCGGTGCATCGGCGATGTGCCGCCCGGCAGCATGTCGACGATGCGGATCACCGAGCCCTGGTGCAGCGTCAGGCCGGCATCGCGCAGCCGGCCATCGGTCTCGTCGTTGTTGTCCGCAGGTACGCTCGCGGTGGTCCACACCAGGCTGAAGGCCGCGTCACCCGAGGGGATCGGTTCCACCGGCAGCAGGTCGTCGCTGCGGATGACGGCCTTGCCTGCGGCATCATGCCCGGTGACGATGCGACGGACGGGGGGAGAAGCGGGCGCGCTCATCCCCTGATCACCTTCTGGTCGATCGCGCCGAACAGCACCCCGCCATCGGGCATGCGCGCTTCCATCCGCACGGTATCGCCAAAGCGCATGAACTCGGTGCGCGGCTTGCCTTCGTCGAGCATCTCGATTCCGCGCCGCTCGGCGATGCACGACGATCCGATCTCGCGGAAATTGCTGTTCGAAACGGTGCCCGATCCGATGATCGTGCCTGCGCACAGCGAGCGCGTGCTCGCGGCATGCGCGACCAGATCGTGGAAGCCGAACTCCATCACCCCGCCCAGAGCATCGCCAAAACGCTTGCCGTTCCAGTCGACGCTCAGCGGCAGGTGGACGCGGCCCTCGCGCCAGGCATCGCCCAGCACATCGGGAGTCACCGCGAACGGCGCGACCGAGCAGGCGGGCTTGGCCTGAACCCAGCCGAAGCCGGTCTTCATCTCGATCGGCGCCAGTGCGCGCAATGACCAGTCGTTGATCTGCACGACCAGCTTGATGTGGGCTAAGGCCTGCTCAGGTGTCACGCCCATCGGCACGAAGTCGGTGATGATGCCGAACTCGCCCTCGAAATCGATGCCATCTTCCTCGCGCGGCAGCGGTACGTCGGCGGTGGCGGAAAGGAACTGGTGCGACAGCCCCTGATACATCAAGGGGCGGCCCGCAGGCGGCGGCTCGGTGCCGAACAAGGTCTCCATCAGCTCGCCATGGCTGCGGAAGGCCGAACCATCGAGCCATTGCCACGCGCGGGGCAGGGGCGCGGCAAGAGCGAGGTTCGAAGCACTTTCGCCTTCGCCACCGGCCAGCCGATCTGCCAGCGCCCGCAGCGCAGGTTCGGCGGTGGCCCAGCCATCGAGGGCAGCCTGCAGCGTGTTAGCGACATCCGATGCGCCGAGGAAGCGGGTGCCATCGGCGCTGACGACGACCAAAGCGCCGTCGGGGGTGCCATTGTCCTGGGTTGCGAGTTTCATGCGGGGTCCTTTCAAGGGATCAGAGATCGGCCAGCGCCTGCGCCACCAAAGCGCCAAGGCTGCCATCGTGGCGAAGCCCCAGCGCATCGGCGCGGGGCGTGGCGAGCGGGGGCTGGCGTCCGAACGCCGCCTCGATCGCGGGATCGGGCTCATAGTCCATCAGGGCAGGGTCGTGCCCCGTCTGGCGTGCAACCTCGGCGACGAGATCGCGCAGGATCACGCGCTGTGCAGGAAGGTTGAGACGGGCATCGGCCGGGTCGGCGGGCAGATCCAGCGCCTGGCATAGCTGCGCGATCAGCCCGCGCAGCGACAGCAGCCAGCAGCTTGCCCCGGTGGATACCGGCAGGCTGATCGGCTCGCCCGCCTTGAGCGCGTGGAACAGGTTGCTCAGGAACGCCGATTTCATCCCCGATGGCCCCAGGGGCCGAGCAACGATTCCGGGGAGCCGCAGCGAGAGCCCGCGGATCGCACCGCGCCGCGTCATCGTCGCGATCCACTCCTCGATCATCGCCTTGTGTGCGCCGTAGCGCAGCATCGGGCGCGCAGCCGTGGCATCATCGACATAAGCGGGCAGCGGGTCGCCGAATACCGCGATGCTGCTGGCGAACAGGACGCGAGGGCGGTTGCCGTGCGCGGCGGCGGCATCGATCAGCGCCATCGATGCTGCGACGTTGACGCGCGCGGCAGGTGCGGGATCGGCTTCGGCGGCGCCGCCCGGCACGGTCGCCAGGTGCACGATGGCATCGAACGGCGCTGCGGTCAGCGCGGCCAGCAGTGCTGGGTCATCCAGGTCACCGGGCACAGCAGTGACCCCGACAAGATCGGCAAATTCCAGCCCGCTGCGGTCCGTCGCGGTCACGCGGCAGTGCTGCGCCAGCGCGCGCACCAGCGCTTGGCCGACAAAGCCGCCCGCGCCGGTGACGAGCACTTGGGAGGACGGGTCAGCTGCCATCGGTGATCGACGTTCCGCCATCAATGGCGATCTGCTGGCCTGTGATGAAGCCGCTGGCGGGCGAGGCGAGGAAGACGCACGCTGCAGCGACATCCTCAACCGATCCCACCCGGCGCAGCGGCGTCATCTGCAACCGCCGCGCCATGAAGCTCTCGTCGGCCATCAGCGGCTCGGACAGGGGCGTGGCGATCAGCCCGGGGGCAAGCGCGTTGACCCGCACGCTTTTGGGGCCCCACTGCACCGCAAGATTGCGCGCGAGCTGCGCGACGCCAGCCTTGGCGAGGGCATAGGCGTTGATCGCGCCGTTGCCGCGCAGCGCCGCCAGGCTCGACATCAGGATGACACTGCCATCGCCGCTTGCCGCGATATGCGGCAGCGCCAGCGCCGTCAGCGCAACGATGGACCTGAGGTTCACCGCCATCACGCGATCGAAATCCCCGAGGTCCCAGCTACCTGCCTCGCCGGTGATCCCGGCGTTGCAGACCAGGATATCAAGACCGCCAAACCTGTCGACCGTGCCCTCGACAAGCGTCGCGAGCGCGGCGGCATCGGTGACGTCACAGGCGATCCCATGGACATCATGGCCCGCTTGCGCGAGCGATGATGCGGCGGCCACCAACGCCTGCGGATCTTCGCTCGATATCATGACCCGCGCGCCGGCCTGCGCCAGCGCCTGCGCGACACCCAGCCCGATCCCCTGCGTCGATCCGGTGACGATGGCCGTCCGGCCCGACAGACAAAGGGGATCGAAAGCCATGGTCAGTCTTCGATGATCGCCACAGCCCGCGTCCAGCCAGCCGATGCGCCGCGGATCTTGTGCGGGAAGCAGCTGACGGTGAACCCGTGCGCGGGCAGGCTTTCGAGGTTGTGCAGCTTTTCGAGATGGCAGTAACCGATGTCGCGTCCGGCCTTGTGGCCTTCCCAGATCAGCGACGTGTCGCCGCTCTCGGCGACCTTCTGGGCGGTGTAGCTGAACGGGGCGTCCCAGCTCCAGGCATCGGTGCCGGTGACGCGGATGCCGCGCTCGAGCAGGTACATCGTCGCCTCATAGCCCATGCCGCAACCGGTATCGACGAAGTCGGGCTTGCCCACCGCGCCGCCCGCAGCGGTGTTGACCAGCACGATATCGAACGGCTGCAATTCATGGCCGATCCGCGCGAGCTCGGCTTCGACATCGGCGGCGGTGACGACATAGCCGTTCTCGAAATGGCGGAAGTCGAGCTTCACGCCGGGGTTGAAGCACCATTCTAGCGGTACCTCGTCGATCGTGATCGCGCGCTGGCCGCCATCCATCGTCGGGTGAAAATGCCAGGGCGCATCCAGATGCGTGCCGTTGTGCGTGGTCAGCGTCACCCATTCGGCAGCGGCAAAGCCCGCGCCATCGGGCAACTGCTCGGCGGTGACTCCAGGGAAGAAATGGCCGAGCTCGGTGACCGTATCGGCATGCTGCTGATAGGTGATCTTGGGCCGCATGAACGGCGGATCGGTGATCACGTCGTTTTCCAGATAGATCGACAGGTCGATGAAGTGACGGGCCATGGTCTTATCCTCTTGTCAGTACGGAGCGCAGGGCCAGGGGTGTGATGATCAATCCCAGAAGCGCGCCGAATGCAACCTTGATAGCAAATGCGGTCCCCCAGGCGAACGTCGCGATACCGTTGAGTTGCAACGCGCCGATGGCCATGCCCGCCAGCCCCAGCGCCAGCAGCGCGAGCATGATCGCGCGCACGACGATCGATCCAATAGTGGGCGGCGTGCCAGGAAGCTTGCCCTTCGTCATCGCGGCGCGCGTCTGCAGCGCGGGCATCAGCGCGGCCATGAACGACGCTGCGCCCGCTTGCGGCAGGAAGTCGAGCGCGAGATTGTCGGGTGCCCAAACCGCTATGGGGTCGGTCCGGCCGAAGACAGCCAAGAAGAACCCGGCGCTGATCGCCATCGTGATCACAATCGAGATCAACGTCTGCCTGCGCACATAGCCGCGCGCTTCTTTCATGCGTCGGTCCAGTTGTACGCCAGCGGTACTTCGCGGAAAGCGAAGCGGTCGATATGCCGCTCGAGCGCGCCCTTCAGCCCGTCGCGCTGGCCCTCGGCGCTGGCGGTGATCGTGCAGACCAAAGTATCGGCCTCGGCATCCAGGGTCACCACCGCATCGGCAGGCCAGTCGGCACCGCGTGCATCCTTGGCAAAGGTGATCTGCCCGTGATCCTTGTCGAAGCTGACGGGCAGGGTGTGTTCCCAATGCTTGCAGACCTGCTGGAGATACTTGCTGGCGCTGGCGGTCGGGATGCGCGCGGTGGCGACGAAGCTCATGGCCTGGCCGCCGATGTGCGACCGCCCAGCGTCTCGGCGAACCAGTCGGCGATGTAATCGCGCCCGAACGACATGTTGTCCGCGCCGACATGCTCGACCCCGCCTTCGCGCGCGGTGAAGATCTTGAGCTCGCGCTGCGGGCAGTTGGTCAGCTGCTCGAAGCTCTGGTGCGCGTATTCCAGCCCGATCTGGCGGTCCTTCTCGCCGTGCGTGACGAGGAACGGCACCTTGATGCGGTCCATCACGCCGTTGAGCGTCATGTCCTTCGACTTGGCGTGGAAATCATCCATGTCGGTCGCGCCGAACACCCACATCACATGCGCCCAATAGTGCGGCACGGGGTTCTCGCCCTCGCGGCGCAGGCGCTTCTGCTGGACCTCGGCCCAGTTGTGGTTGGCGCCCCAGACGGCACCGCTCGCAAAGCGTGGCTCGAACGCCACCGCACGCGGGGCGAAATGGCCGCCCAGCGAGATACCGGTCATGCCGATGCGCGCCGGGTCGACATCGGGCTGCTTTTCAAGCCAGTCGACCGCAGGGGAGGCCCATTTTTCCGAATGCGGCGTGGCAGGAAGGTTGTTGAGGCGCAACGCCTCGCCGGTTCCGGGCTGATCGACGCACAGGCTCGAGATGCCGCGGGCGGCAAGCGCATGCGGCAGCTTGGACCAATAGAGCAGCTCCTTCGAGCTATCGAGGCCGTTGCAATAGACGACCACCGGCTTGGGGCCATCGCCCGGCGCGCGGCAATACAAAGCGGGGAAGGTGCTGCCTTCATAGGGGATTTCGACCCGCTCGACCGCGTGATCGCCCAGGGTCATCGCGCGCTTGAAGGTGTCGAGCGCCTTGGCATAGGTCGCAGCGCGGTCGGGGCTGCCCTGGCCCTGCATCCGTTCGGCGACCAGCAGATACAGCGCCGCGCGCTCGAGCTTGGCGGCAGCGGAGAACGCGCGGCCGCGTTCCTCGTCCTCGCCCGCCAGGCCGATCAGCTTGTCGCCGGTTTCCACCCAGGCCCGCATGAACTGCGGCGTGCCGGCATCGGCGCCATTGGCCGCGGCGTCGCGGATCGGCTGGCACATGTCGATGATCTCGCCGATCTGCCCGCCGCTTTCGATCGCGATCGCGACCGAGAGGTTCCAGATGTAGTTGGGAAAATACTCAAACAATGCCATGGCTTATACTCCCGCCGGCTGGAACAGGCCCTTGTCGGGCGCAGGGTGCGGCATGGTCTGCGGACCGCCGATGCCGATTCCCCACTGGTCCATGACCAAAGGCGCGGGCGCGTGCACCGTGGCCACCCAGGTGGCATCGTCGACCTCTTCGAGATCGGCGGTGTATTCGACCGCAAAGCCGCCCGGCGTGGTGAAGTAGCTGAAGGTGTTGTTGCCCGCGGTGTGGCGGCCGGGCCCCCAGCGGATGTCGGTGCCCTGCTGCTTGAGCCGGTGAATGCCGCGCATCATGTCATCGACGCCAAGCATGTCATAGGCGACATGGTTGAGGCACGGCGGCCCGGGGAGCAGCGCGATACGGTGGTGCCACTTGTTGCAGCGCAGGAAGCACATGAAGTCGCCCAGCCAGTCGCTGACCTTGAAGCCCAGCACGTCGGTGAAGAACCGCACCATCTCGTGATGATCGGGCGAATGCAGAACGATGTGGCTGATCTTCTGCGGGATGCCTTCCCAGCGGACCAGCTCGCGCGAGGTGCCGCGCGCGACATCGCTGGAGATTTCGAAAGGCAGGCCGTCCTTGCTGAAGAAGCGGAAGCCATAGCCGCCGCCCAGCGTGTCGAGCTGCTTGGGCGCAAACACCACCTGGCAGCCATAGGCCGCGACCTGGTCGTGCAGCGCATCGACATCGGCGCGGCTGTCGGCAGCCAGCGTGATGATGTCGATCTTCTGCACATCGGCCTGGCGCAGGCGAACGACGTACAGCTCGTCGTTTCCTTCGGCGGCGAAGTGCAGCATGCCGTCCTTTTCACCGGCGTCCTTGAGACCCCAGGTGTCGCGATAGAATGCAGCCTCTGCTGCCAGATCGGTGACAGCGTAGCCGACGTGGCGAATCTCGCTTACTCTGGCCATGATGAATTTAACTCCTTGAAAGATGGGGGAAACGCCGACCTCAAATGGGCTCGGCAACCTTCATGAACATTTCCCGGGTCGCAGTGGCGTTATCCACCAGCGGGCCCTTGCCGATCTGGCCAAAGCAGATCGCCTTGGACGACTCGACGATATAGCGGCAGCGCTCGAAGCGGCGGTCACGATAGGCGGCAAGCGCGGTCTCGATATCGTCGGCGGCCTCGAGCTCTTCGGCGAGCACCAGCCCGTCCTCGATCGCCATCCCGGCGCCCTGCCCCAGATGCGGGGTGGTGGCGTGGACCGCATCGCCGAGCAGCGCGACGCGGCCCTTGTGCCACGCGCCTTCGAGCAGCAACCATTCGAGCGGCTTGTAGACCACCTCGTGGTTGTCGGTGATCTGGTCGACCAGTGCGGCGATGGCGGGAGAGGGGACCCCGGCGATCTTGGCGCGCATCGCTGCTGCCAGCTCTTCGGTGGCGTACCAGGGGTTGCCCGGCTCGGGCGTGGTCACATACATGTACATCAGCTCATCGGAGAGCGGCACCAGCCCGATCCCGGTCTGCCCTTCATAAGCCTGCAGCCCGATGACATCGGGCGTCCGCCGGAAATTGTAGCGCCACACTGATTGGCCGGTGAATTCGGGCCTTGGCGCGTCGGGGAAGATCGTCTGGCGGGTCTGCGAATACAGGCCATCGGCACCGATCACGATATCGTAGCGGCCCGTGCTGTCGTCGCTGAAGGTGACCGAAACACCCGCGCCGTCATCGTCCAGGCTGGCGACGGTCAGGCCCAGCCGGACGGTCGCGCCCGCGCCGATGGTCCGGTCGCCCAGCACCTTGTGCAGCGCGCGGCGGCCGATGCCGACATTGCCGGGATAGCCATCGACCAGCCGCGGCGTGGGGATATCGGCGACGCACTGGCCAGTGGGGATGTACACCTGCACCCGGTCGAAGCCGAACCCGGCGCTGATGTAGTCGTCGATCAGGCCAAGCTCGGTCATCGCGCGGACGACATTGCCCTGCTGGATGATGCCTACCCCATAGACCGACCAGTCAGGGTCGCGCTCGATCACATCGACGGCATGGCCCTTGCGTCGCAGCGCAATGGCCGATGTCAGCCCGCCGATTCCGCCGCCAACGATCAGAATTCTCAAGTCTTTCACGCGTCCGCTACCTCTCCGACACCCCCGTTCAGCCGGTGGGCGCATCATGGTGCTGAAATAGAGGGTCCGGCGTAAATCTGTAAATTTTATTGTTTGGATTGATGTCTATCAGCACTGTCGATGCTTCTCAGCACAATCACGGCAGCGCGCTGTCGTGCCGGAGTTGGTTACGCAGCCATTTGAGCCCTTCATCGCTGGCGCGGGCGCGGTTGAACTGGAGCATCTCGCGCATCATCGGGAAGGGGAAGGGGATCGGCGCGATCGCCAGCGGGAACATCCGCGCCATCCGCCGCGCGAGGCGTTCGTGCATTAGCGCCAGCCGACCCGTCTCGATTACCAGCCACGGCACGACGGTGAACGACGATGCCATCACATCCATCCGGCGGAACCGGCCGAGCTGCTCCATCATGCTGTCACCGAACGCGCTGGTGCGCTGATTGCCCATGTGCACCCCGACATGGCTGGCCTGCATCAGCGCCTCTTCGGTGAGCACGTCGGCGAACAGCGGGTTGCGATCCCAGCCGACGACAACATGGCGTTCCTCGAAGAACAGTTCTGCCGGCTGGCCAGGGTTGATGAAATCTTCGGGCGTGATCAGCAGATCGAACGCGCCCTGCGCGAGCAGATCCGAGCTGCCGTCCGAGGGGAGCACCGATTCGAGCCGGATGCTCGGCGCGATATCCGCCAGCCGGCGCGACAACGGGGCGATGATGGCGGCGGTAATATAGTCCGATGCGATCAGCCTGAAGGTGCGCTGCGAGGTGGCCGGATCGAACGCGGTCGAGGTCGTGATCAGCGCATCGACCTGCCGCAGCGTCTCCTGCACCATCGGCAGCAGCGACTCGGCATAGGCGGTCGGAAACATCCTTTTGCCCTGCAGCACCAGCAGGTCATCGCCGAAATATTCGCGCAATCGGCTCAGCGCCGCACTCATTGCCGGCTGGCTGAGATGCACCTGCTCGGCCGCGCGCGAAACGCTGCGAGTCTCCATCAGGCAGCTGAACGCCACCAGCAGATTGAGATCGAGACCCTTGAACCGCATGAAATTAACCTATCGATGGCGTGATTGGATTACCATTAAAACAAAAGATTTAACCTATGGCTAGCCCCTGCCTTAAAAGGTCCGTCAATACAGCGGGTGCCCGTGCAGGCAGTCGCGCCTTTTTGGGGAGATGAATGATGAGAGCTTTGCTGCTGGCAACCACCGTATTGGCCGGGCTGATCGTCCCGGGTGCCGCATGGGCGCAGGACCAGGCCGATACCGCCCAGACCACCGAGAACCAGGAAAACACCGGTCTTGGCGAGATCGTCGTGACCGCGCAGCGCCGCGAGGAAAGCCTTCAGCGCGCCGCGGTTGCCGTTTCCGCGGTGACCGGAGACGATCTCACCAAGTCGGGCATCACCGAAACCGCGGGCCTTGGCCGGCTGGTTCCCTCGCTCGTCGTCCAGCCCACCGGCGGCACGACCAGCTTCTTCCTGCGCGGCGTCGGCACCAATTCGCAGAACTCGTTCGCCGAAAACGCCGTCGCGTTCAACTTCAACGGCATCTATGTCGGCCGCCCGACGGCCCCTGCCGGCGTGTTCTACGATCTGGAGCGGGTCGAGGTGGTCAAGGGGCCGCAGGGCACGCTCTATGGCCGCAACGCCACCGGCGGCGCGATCAACGTCATCCCCAAAAAGCCGGTGCTTGGCACGTTCAGCGGCGAGGGATTGTTCGAATACGGCAACTACGACAGCAAGAAGGCCTCGCTGGCGCTCAACATTCCGATCGGTGACACGGTGGCGTTGCGTCTGGCCGGGCAGATCGTCGATCGCGACGGCTATATCTCTGACGGCTATGACGACGACAAGGGCGAGGCATTCCGCGCATCGCTGCTGATCGAGCCCTCGGACCGCTGGTCGATGACCCTGGTCGCGGACTATTACAACCAGCGCGGCAAAGGTGCCGGCGCGGTGCTGCTGCCCGAAGCTCGCTACACCGTGCCTCCGCTCGAAGACCGGGTCAGCATCTCCGATCCGCGCGCACAGGCTGCGGTGCGCAATCTGGCAAGAGGGATCTTCGCGCCGCCGTTCTGCGGAGGGCCGGGCAATTTCGTCAACAGCGGCTGCGTTGCGCTGGCCGGCACCGATGGCTTCCTCGACAACCAGTTCTTCGGCGTCAGCGCCACAGTCGTCGGCGACATGGGCTTTGGCACGCTGACCGTCATTCCGGCCTATCGCCGCTCGGACGTCAACGTGCTCACCTATCTTCCGGGCTTTGCCGGCACGATCAAGGATGTCGCGGAGCAAAGCTCGCTCGAAGTGCGGCTTGCGTCCAACGAGGATCAGCGGCTGCGCTATGTGCTGGGCGTCTTCTACTTCGGCGAGAACCAGGTCACCGAAAACTTCTTCCGTCAGGGCAATATCTCGAGCACCCGCTTCACCCCGCGGCTGAGCACCGAGAGCATCGCCGCCTTTGGCCAGCTGACCTTTGACATTGCCGATACGCTGCGGCTGGTCGCCGGTGGCCGCTACACCCGGGAAGACAAGGAGCAGTTCACCTCGGTGGCCTCTGGCGGTCTGCCCGGCCCGGTGGCGCCGCCACTCAGCGCGCCGTTCACCGGTGACCTGTCGTTCGAGAAATTCACCTGGAAGGCCGGGCTGGAATGGGACGCTGGTCCTGCCTCTTTGGTCTATGCCAATGTCGCCACCGGCTTCAAATCGGGCGGGTTCTTTGTCGCCCAGCCGCCCAACAACACCTTCGCACCCGAAGAGCTGACCGCCTTTACGCTGGGCGCCAAGAACCGCTTCTTCGACAACAAGCTGCAGCTCAACATCGAGGCGTTCTACTGGGACTACAAGGACCAGCAGATCACCTTCGTCGGCGGCGTGCGGACGGCAGGCGGCATCTTCGCGCAGGGCTCGACCACGGTCAACGCGGGCAAGTCGCGCATCTACGGCGTCGAGTTCGAGGCCCGCTTCGCCCCGAGCCGCAACGATCTGTTCAATCTCAACGTCCAGTATCTCAACGGCAAGTACGACAGACTTCAGACCGCCAACTTCTCGCCCACCGGCGCGCCGGTGACGACGGGATGCACCACGCTGGGCAGCCGGCTCGCCAATCCGGGGGTCAACGGTGCGCGCTTCTTCGACATCGATTGCTCGGGCAACCCCACGGTCAATTCGCCCAAATGGGCGGTCAACCTGGGCTATGAACGCACGTTCGAGCTGACCGGCGATCTCAACCTGGTCTTCGGTGGGCGCGGCAACATCGAAAGCAGCCGGTTCCTCAACTCGAACTTCCGGCCCGAGGAACGCCAGGGCAGCTTTGCCATGGCCGATGCCTATCTGACGCTGGAAAGCGCGGGCGGATGGAATGTCACCGGGTTCATCAACAACATCACCGATGAAGAGGTGCTGGCGCGTGCGGGAACGCGGCCGATCCTCGACTTCCCGGTGGCGACGCTGCGCCCGCCGCGGACCTATGGCGTGCGCGTCGGATTCAACTTCTGATGCGCGCGGCCTGGCTGACGCTGGCGTTGGCGGTCTCCACGCCGGCGCTGGCGCAGCCCGCTGCGCCCGCAGCGGATGCGTTCATCACGCTGGGCACCATGGGTGGCCCTGTTCCCTCGCCGGACCGGTCGCAGCCCGCCAACGCGCTGCTGCATGCAGGCCAGGTGTATCTGGTCGATGCAGGCGATGGTACGGTGCAGCAGCTCAGCCGGGCCGGCATCATGCTGCCGCGTGTGCGCGCGGTGTTTCTCAGCCACCTCCATGTCGACCACACCGGCGGGCTTTCAGCGGTGCTGGGGCTGCGCAACCAGACCAATGTGCGCGAACCGCTGACGGTCTATGGTCCGGCGGGAACGCGCGAACTGGTCGCAGGGCTGGTCGCATCGATGCAGCCTGCCGCGCGGGCCGGATATGGCATTCCGGGCAAGCCCTGGACGCCGCCTGCCGATACGGTCACCGTCATCGAACTGGCCGATGGTGAAAAGACCACGCTGAATGGCATGACCGTCACCGCAGCGCAGAACACGCATTATGATTTCGCGCCCGGAAGTGTCGAGGATCGCAACTACAAGTCGCTCAGCTTCCGTTTCGATATGCCGGGCCGGTCGATCGTCTACACCGGCGATACCGGGCCCAGCGCTGCGGTGGAAAAGCTTGCCAAAGGCGCGGATCTGCTGGTCAGCGAGATGATCGACATGGCGGGCACGATGGCCAATGTCGCGCGCAATTCCCCCAACATGCCGCCAGAGGCCAAGCGCGATCTCGAGCAGCACCTGTCGACCCATCACCTCACCCCCGAGGCTGTCGGGCAGCTTGCCGGCAGGGCAGGGGTGAAGGCGCTGGTGATCACGCACTTTGCGGCCGGCACTCCCGATCCGGCACGGACAAAGGGCTATGTCACGCAGATCGCGAAGAGCTATTCCGGTCCGGTCACGCTGGCAAACGATCTCGACAGGTTCTGATCCGCGCTCAATCGGACCAGTAAAGCCGCATCGGATTGCCGACCAGCAGCTTGTGCTGCAGCTCTGCCGTCGCGGCGATGTGCGGGATGGTATCGACAAGCGCGCCGTCGTCGGGCAGCACGCTTTCCATGTTCGGATGCGGCCAGTCGGTGCCCCACAGCACGCGGTCGGGATAGTCCTCCACCAGCGGGCGCACCGCGCGCACGAAATCGGCATAAGGCGGGCCTGAAGGATCGAGCCGGTCGGCGCAGGTGACCTTGGTCCAGATGTCGTCGCGGCTATCGAGCAGCTTGCGGAACGCGGTCATGTCCGCGCCATCTGGCCCTTGGCGCACATCGGGGCGACCCATATGGTCGATGACGATCGGCACCGGGATCGCGGCAAGGAACGGCAGCATCTCGTCCAGGATGTCCGCCTCGAAATACACCACGACGTGCCAACCCAGCCGCTCGATCCGGCGTGCGACGTCGAGGAACCTGTCCTTGGGCGCATCGTCGACCAGCCGCTTGAGGAAGTTGAAGCGCACCCCGCGAATACCGCCTGCGTGCAGCGCATCGAGCTCGGCATCCGAAATCGCCGGATCAACCACGGCGACGCCGCGCGCCATGCCGTTGGAGAGCGCGATGGCGCCCAGCGTCGCGCGGTTGTCGGTGCCGTGGCAACTCGCCTGGACGATGACATTGCGCGCAAAGCCCAGCCGGTCGCGCAACGCGAACAGCGCGTCAGGACCGGCATCCTGCGGCAGGTACTTGGCCTTGGGGCTGAACGGAAACTGCGCCATCGGCCCGAAGACATGACAATGCGCATCGACCGCACCCGGCGGCGGGGTGAAGCGCGGCTTCGAGGGGGTCAGCGTCCAGCTGCGGACGCGGCCCTGGGCGTCGGTGGTGCTCATCGGATATATCCTGTTTTCATTGAGGCTCGGTCACCCTCACCCTTCCCACACCGCTGCGCGGTGCGGGCCCCTTCCCTCTCCCGGTGGGAGAGGGAGGGAGGCGCGAAGCGCCGGAAGGGTGAGGGTGACAAGCGGAAATTCACCCGAAAACCTCGCCATCCATTAGCTTGCGCGCGGTGCGCAGCATCCCGGCTTCGACCGGCTGACCGTTCTCGTCGACCGTCACCACGCACTCGGTGACACCGCTGGGGTGTTCGACGCCCAATGTCTTGACCGGTCCATCGCCAATCTGCGCCAGGTCTGCAGCGGGCGATCCTTCGATCAGGCAGGCAGTGGCGACGCTGACCGCGCCGAGCACGCCGATCGAGGCATGCACCCGATGCGGGATCAGCGAGCGCACGCTGATCGCGCCGCCCTCGCGCGGGGCTGCGACCAGCATCATCTTGGGCACCGACTTGGCGCTGACATCGCCCAGGTTCATCATTGGCCCGGCCTTGAGGCGGATCGCCTCGACCTGCGCCTTCATTGCGGCATGGCCGTCGAGCGTGTCGCGGTCTTCATAGCCGGTGATGCCGACATCGGCTGCGGCCATCACCACACAGGGCATGCCGTTGTCGATCAGGGTGACGCGCACCCCGTCGATTTCGTCCGCCGCATGACCGGTGGGCAGCAGCGCGCCGCACGACGAGCCTGCGGTGTCGCGGAACGCGAGCGGGATCGGCGCCGCGCTCCCGGGCACCCCGGAGATTGTCGCATCGCCATCGTAAGTCACTCGCCCGCCGGGCGTCTGGACGCTGGCGACTGCGATCTGGCCGGTATTCTCCATATAGACCGCAACCCGCGTCACCCCGTCCTGCGCTGCAACCAGCCCGCGCTCGATCGCGAACGGACCGACCCCGGCAAGGATGTTGCCGCAGTTCTGCGCATCGGTGACGATCGCCTGATCGACGAACACCTGCAGGAACAGGTAATCGACGTCGACCCCGGGCCGCTCTGACTTGCTGATGACAGCGACCTTGCTGGTCAGCGGATCGGCGCCGCCCATACCGTCGATCTGGCGCGGATCGGGCGAGCCCATCGCGCGCAGCAGAAACGCGTCGCGCGCAGCCGGATCGGCGGGCAGGTCGTCCTTCAGGAAGAACCCGCCCTTCGAGGTGCCGCCGCGCATCCACATGCAGCGGATGGCCTTCACATTCCCTCTCCCATCGGGAGAGGGAGGGAGGCGCGCAGCGCCGGAAGGGTGAGGGTGGCCGGGAGGGCGTCGCCCTCACCCTTCCCACTCGGCTGCGCCTCGCGGGCCCCTTCCCTCTCCCAATGGGAGAGGGCAACTTTGCCCTCAGACATACTTCAGCCCCATCTCGGCGAGCCGCGGGCGCATGTCGTAGATGTCGAGGCCGAGTTCGCCAGCCGCCAGCCGCTGGCGCTTGGCTTCCTCGGCGGCCTCGCGCGCCTGCGCCTTGGCCAGCACCGCCGCTGCGTCCGCCCGCGTGACGACGCACACGCCATCGTCATCGGCGACGATCACGTCACCCGGCTGGATCGCCGCGCCCGCGCAGACGATCGGCACGTTGACGCTGCCCAGCGTGTTCTTGACCGTCCCTTGTGCAAACACCGCCTTGGACCAGACCGGAAAGCCCATCTGGGTGAGGTCGCGCACATCGCGCACCCCGGCATCGATCACCAGCCCCCGGCATCCGCGCGCCATCGCGCTGGTCGCCAGCAGGTCGCCGAAATAACCGTCGACGCACGGGCTGGTCGGCGCCAGCACAAGGACATCGCCGGGTTGCAGCTGCTCGATCGCGACATGGATCATCCAGTTGTCGCCGGGAGCCGCAGAGATCGTCACCGCATTGCCCGCGATCCGCGCCCCTGCATAGATCGGGCGCATATGGTGCGCGAGCAGGCCGATGCGGCCCTGCGCCTCGTGCACGGTTGCGACACCCGCAGCCCCCAGGCCATCGACGATGTCGAGCGCGGTCCGTTCGATATTCTGCACCACCACATTCATGCGCAACACTCCCTTGGAGCTTCCCCGTGCTCCCATGATCCCGCCGAACGCCAATCCAACTTGTGGACAGCCAATAGGTTTTTGCTATGTCTGGTGTTCATGCTCAAGCCGTTCGATCTCAACCTGCGCCATCTGCGTGCACTCGGCAACGTGGTGGCGCTGCGCAGTCTCAACCGCGCGGCAGAGGCCGCGGGCCTGTCGCAACCCGCGCTGACGCAGGGTCTTGGCAAGCTTGAAAAGCAGATCGGCGTGCTGTTGTTCGACCGGCATTCGGGCGGCGTCACCCCTACCGCCGCGGGCCTTGCGCTGGCTGAACGGGCAGAACGGGCGTTTGCGCATCTGGCATCCGCGACCCGGCGGCCAGGGCGCACCGGCGCGCGCGGCTTTTCCCGGCCCGAACAGCTCATGACCGCGACCCAGCTCGAAGCCTTTCTGCATTTTTCCGACGCGCAGGGCTTTGCCGGTGCCGCCGCCGCGAGCGGTCTGTCGCAACCCGGCATCCACCGCGCGGTGCGCGAGCTCGAGCAGGTGTGCGGGACAGCGCTGGCCGAGCGACGCGGGCGCGGCATGGTGCTGACACCCGCCGGGCGATCGCTGGCGCGCGGGGTCCGGTTGGCGGCGGGCGAGCTGGCGGCGGGAATGGACGAGGCACGCGGCGATCCCGAGGTCGGCGGGCGGATCGCAATCGGTGCGATGCCGCTCAGCCGCGCCTTGGTGGTCCCGCGTGCCATCGCGCATTTCCTGCGCGAAAGCCCCGGCACGGTGATCGACGTCGTCGAAGGATCGTGGCGCGAACTGATCGATCCGCTGCTTGACGGCATCATCGATGTGATGGTCGGTGCGCTGCGCGAGAACCCGCCGCCGCAGATCGATCAGGTTGCGCTGTTCACCGACCGGCTGGCGATCTTCGCGCGCAAGGACCATCCGCTGGCCGCACGCCAGGTGACGCTGGATCAGCTGCGCGGTCAGTCCTGGGTCGTGGGCCCGCAGGGAACGCCGCTGCGCGCGCACTGGGAAGCGCTGTTTGCAGGCGATCCTCCCCCGGTTCCGGTCGAATGCGGGTCGGTGATGGTCATCCGCGGGCTGGTGATGCAGAGCGATCTGTTGACCCTGCTGTCCCCCGACCAGATCGCGGTCGAGCTCGACACCGCGATGCTGGTGCGGATCGATCTCGACCTGCCCGGCAGCGTGCGCACGATCGGCATCAGTACCCGCCGCGGCTGGCGGCCCACGCGCGCGCAGCAGCGGCTGGTCGATCTGCTGCATCAGGCCTCCGTCGAGACAAGACTTCACGAAAACCAATAGGGGACCCAGCAATTGGATTGGTGAGAGCAAGGCTCGCTGCCCTAGGGCCACGCCATGATGCCAGCGACCACCTTTATCGGCTTTGGAGAAGCGGGCCGCGCCTTTGCCACGGCGGGCGCGCGGGCGTTCGACCACAAGACGCTGCACGAGCGCGAACGCGGCGCGATGCTCGCTGCCTATGACGCTGCCGGTGTCGATGGCATGGACGATGCCGCGAGCGCCCTGTCGGGTGCGCAGGTGGTGCTGTCATTGGTGACTGCAGACCAGGCGCTGGCAGCGGCGCTCGATTGTGCCCCGCTGCTTGGTGCGGGCGCGCTGTGGCTCGACATGAACAGCGTCGCGCCGGGCACCAAGCGCCGCGCGGCCGAGGCGATCAAGGCTTCCGGTGGACGCTATGTCGATGTCGCGGTGATGGCGCCGGTGCTGCCCGCGCGCAAAAATGTGCCGCTATCGGTATCTGGCCCGCATGCTCAGGCTGCGGTTGAGGCCCTGACGCTGCTCGGCTTTGCCAACACCGCCGTCGCCGGACGTGCAATCGGCGATGCGTCGGCGATTAAGATGATCCGATCGGTGATGGTCAAGGGATTGGAGGCGCTGAGCGCCGAATGCGCGCTGGCCGCAGACCGCGCAGGGGTGACCGATGCAGTGATCGCCTCGCTCGACGCGAGCTGGAAGGCGCAATCCTGGGGCGAGCGTTTCGATTACAACCTCGACCGGATGATGGCGCACGGCCTGCGCCGCGCGGCCGAGATGGAAGAGGTCGCGGTGACGCTGGAAGACCTTGGCGTCGACCCTGTGATGACCCGCGGCACCATTGCGCACCAGCGGGACCTGGGCGCGCTCGCGATCACGCCGCCCGAAGGCCTGGGCGCAAAACTGCATGCCATCACCGCTGCCGGACAGAAAGCCCCCGCATGACCATGATCATCGACTGCCACGGCCATTACACGGTCCTCCCCAAGGCGCACGACGCCTGGCGCGAGGAGCAGAAGGCCGCGTTCAAGGCGGGGGCGATCTGCCCGCCCTATCCCGAAATCTCGGACGACGAAATCCGCGAGACGATTGAGGCCAACCAGCTGCGGCTGATCAAGGAACGCGGTGCGGATCTCACGATCTTCAGCCCCCGCGCCTCCGCGATGGCACCGCATGTCGGCGACGAGGGCGTGGCGCGCGAATGGGCGCGGCGCTGCAACGATCTGATCGCACGCGTGGTCGGCCTGTTCCCGGGCGTGTTCGCAGGCGTGTGCATGCTGCCGCAAAGCCCCAAGGCGGATATGCAGGGCTCGATCGAAGAGCTCGAACGCTGCGTCACCGAGCTCGGCTTTATCGGCTGCAACCTCAACCCCGATCCGGGTGGCGGGCGGTTCGAGCATCCGCCGCTGACCGATCGCTTCTGGTATCCGTTCTACGAGAAGATGGTCGAACTCGATGTGCCCGCGATGATCCACGTCTCGGGCAGCTGCAACCCGGCGATGCACGCCACCGGCGGCTATTATATCGCGGCGGACACGATCGCGTTCATGCAGCTGCTGGAAGGCGACCTGTTCTCCGATTTCCCCACGCTGCGCTTCATCATCCCGCATGGCGGCGGCGCAGTGCCCTATCACTGGGGGCGCTATCGCGGCCTTGCTGACATGCTCAAGAAGCCCGCGCTCGACACGCATCTGATGAACAACATCTTCTTCGACACTTGCGTCTATCACCAGCCGGGGATCGATCTGCTCGCCGATGTCATCGATAACAAGAACATCCTGTTCGGCAGCGAGATGGTGGGCGCGGTGCGCGGCATCGACCCCACCACCGGGCATTATTTCGACGACACCAAGCGCTATGTCGATGCGCTCGATATCGGCGAGGCCGAGCGGCACATGATCTTCGAGGGCAATGCCCGCCGCGTCTTTCCCAGGCTCGACGCGCAATTGAAGGAGCGCGGCCTGTGAGCCATCCTACCGACATCCACGCCTATCTCGCCGAGCTCGAGGACATACCGGGCACCCGCGTGTTCACCGCGGCGCGCGCACGGCAGGGATATCACCTCAACCAGTTCGCGATGAGCCTGATGGATGCTGACAGCCGCGCGCGGTTCAAGGCCGACGAGCGCGGCTATCTCGACGAATGGGCGATACCGGAAGAGGCCAAGCTTGCGGTGATGGCGCGCGATTACAACGCGATGATCGATCTGGGAGGCAACATCTACTTCCTCTCCAAGCTGTTCTCCACCGACGGCATCGCCTTTGCCGAGGCGGTGAGCACGATGACCGACATGAGCTGGCCAGAATACCGCCAGATGATGATAGATGGCGGCCGCTCGCCCGAAGGCCTGCGGTCGATCAGGGAGAAGCGCTGATGGCCCGGATTACCGCAGGCGTGGCCAGCAGCCATGTTCCTTTGCTGGGCGTGGCGCACGACCAGGGCAAGGAGCGCGACGACTATTTCGGTCCGATCTTCGCAGGCTATGACTGGACGCGGGAGTGGGAGAAGGCGCAGCAGCCCGATGTCGTTATCCTGATCTACAACGATCATGCCAGCGCCTTCGACATGAAGATCATCCCGACCTTCGCGATCGGGTGCGGCGAGCGTTACAAGCCGGCGGACGAGGGCTGGGGACCGCGTCCGGTTCCCGATGTCATCGGCCATCCGGACCTCGCCTGGCATATCGCCCAAAGCCTGATCCTCGACGAATTCGACATGACGATCATCAACGAGATGGACGTCGACCATGGCCTGACCGTGCCGCTGAGCATGATGTTCGGCAAGTGCGAGGCTTGGCCGACCACGGTGATCCCGCTGGCGGTCAATGTCGTCACCTATCCGCCGCCGTCGGGCAACCGCTGCTGGGCGCTGGGCGAGGCGATCGCGCGCGCAGTCGCCAGCTTCCCGGAGGATCTCAACGTGCAGATCTGGGGCACCGGCGGGATGAGCCATCAGCTGCAGGGACCGCGCGCAGGCCTGCTCAACCGCGAATGGGACAACCGCTTCCTCGACATGCTCGAGGCGGATGACGATGCGGCGCGGCACATTCCGCACATCGAATATTTGCGCGAGACCGGCAGCGAGGGCATCGAGATGGTGATGTGGCTGATCATGCGCGGCGCGCTCGGCAAGAGCGTGAAGACGCTGCACCGCCATTACCACATCCCGTGCAGCAACACCGCCATCGGCCATCTGGTATTGGAGCCACAGACATGAGAATTGCCCTCGCAGGCGCAGGTGCCTTTGGTGAAAAGCATCTCGACGGATTGAAGCTGATAGACGGGGTGGAGATCGTCTCGATCGTCAGCCGCAGGCTGGAGCAGGCGCAAGCCGTCGCCGAAAAATACGGCGCGGTGCATGCCACGACCGACCTGGATGAAGCGCTGGCGCGCGATGACGTCGATGCCGTCATCTTGTGCACGCCGACGCAGATGCATGCTGCACAGGCCATCGCCTGCATGAACGCGGGCAAGCATGTGCAGGTCGAAATCCCGCTGGCGGACAGCTGGGCCGATGCGCAGGCGGTGGTCGACAAGCAGCGGGAGACCGGCCTTGTCTGCATGGTCGGCCACACCCGTCGCTTCAATCCCAGTCACCAGTATGTGCACAACGAGATCACGAGCGGCAAGCTCAACATCCAGCAGATGGATGTGCAGACCTATTTCTTCCGCCGCCGAAACATCAACGCCAAGGGAGAGCCGCGCAGCTGGACCGACCATCTGCTGTGGCACCATGCCGCGCACACCGTCGATCTGTTCGCCTATCAGGCGGGACGGATCGTCGATGCGCACGCGCTGCAGGGGCCCATCCATCCCGAACTCGGCATCGCGATGGACATGTCGATCCAGCTCAAGAGCGAGAGCGGCGCGATCTGCACGCTGTCGCTGAGCTTCAACAATGAAGGCCCGCTGGGCACCTTCTTCCGCTATATCGGCGACACCGCGACCTATATCGCACGCTACGACGATCTGGTGAATGGCAAGGAAGAGCCGATCGATGTCTCCAAGGTCGCGGTATCGATGAACGGCATCGAACTGCAGGACCGAGAGTTCATCGCCGCGATCCGCGAAGGACGCGAGCCCAACAGTTCGGTGGCTCAAGTGCTCGATTGCTATCGGGTGCTCGGCGATCTCGAACGGCAGCTCGGCGCATGACGGCCCAGCGGACCCAGGTCGCGATCATCGGCTCCGGTCCCGCCGGGCTGATGCTGGGCCATCTGCTCAAGGCCGAGGGCATCGACTGCGTGGTGCTGGAACGCCAGACCCGCGCGCATGTCGAAAGCCGCATCCGCGCAGGGGTGCTCGAGACGGTGACCACCGACATCATGCACCGGCTGGGGCTGGGGGCGCGGATGGATGCCGAAGGGCTGGTCGAGGACGGCTTCAACCTCGCCGATGGCGACATGCTGGTGCGGATCGACATCAAGGCGCTGACCGGGCGCAACGTGGTGGTCTATGGCCAGACCGAGCTTACCCGTGACCTGATCAACGCAGCCCCCGAGCGCGGGCTGAACATCGTGTTCGAGGCGGCCGATCTGGCGCTGCACGATGTCGACAGCGATCATCCCAGCGTGAGCTATGTCGCAGATGGCGTCGCGCACACGCTCGCATGCGATTTCATCGCCGGATGCGACGGCTTCCACGGCCCTTCACGCCGCGCCATTCCCGCAGACGTGGTGCGCGAGTACACCCATGAATATCCGTTCGGCTGGCTGGGCATCCTCGCGGATGTGCCGCCCTGTCATGACGAACTGATCTACGCCAATGGCCCGCGCGGCTTCGCCCTCGCATCGATGCGATCGCCGACGCGCAGCCGCTATTACATCCAGGTGCCGCAGGGCGAGAGCATCGACAATTGGTCGGAGGACCGGCTGTGGGACGAGCTCGAAGGCCGCTTCAACGGCATTTCGCAGCACGGCGTCACGCGCGGCCCGGCGCTGGAGATGTCGATCGCTCCTTTGCGCTCCTATGTCTTCGAGACGATGCGCCATGGACGGCTGTTTCTGGCCGGTGACGCGGCACATATCGTGCCGCCGACCGGCGCCAAGGGCCTGAACCTTGCCGCGTCCGATGTCATCTATCTGTCCGACGCGCTGATCGGCCATTATCGCCAGCGCGATGAAGCCGGGCTGCTCGGCTACGAGCGCCGCGCCCTGGCGCGGATCTGGAAATCGGAGCGCTTCAGCTGGTCGCTCACCAAGCTGATGCACAGCTTTCCCGAGCAGGGCGCCTTCGAGCGCCGCATGCAGATCGCCGAGCTCGATTATCTCGCCAACTCGCCCGCGATGCAGACCGCAATCGCCGAGAATTATGTCGGGTTGCCGCTTTAGCTAGGCTGCACCGGTCCTGAGCCGGGACGCAGTCGCCTCGCACTGACCTGCTGCAAACAGGAAAGGGCGCCAACCTTGCGGATGGCGCCCTCCTGACGGTGGAAAGCTTGCGCTCGGGTCGCAATCTAACGCAGGTCCTCCACCGAAACCCATCCCTTGGTGCCGTAGGTGTCTGTCACCTCGACGAAAAGCCCTTCCTTCTGACCTGTCGGGATCAGCGCGGTCTCTGCCCTGAGCGCGCGGACCTCGGGTGCTTCCGCCGCTGCGGTGGCGCGCATCTTGGTGTCCACCGCGACGATGTATTTCGCCGTCTCGGCTGCGGCTGGCGCGGCAGGTTGCACGGGTGCCAATGCGCCTGCCTGCGATGCCAGCGTATTGTACGCCTCGATAAACGCGCTGGTCAGCATCTTGCCATCCGCCGACGATCCGTACTGACCGAGCTGCCCCTGGCTGGCCGCGACCCAGTCGGTGCTGCTGAGCACGCTGATTGTCGATTTCTGGCTCTGGCCGCTGCCCGACAGCAGCGTCTGTCCGTTGGCCGGATTGACGAGACGAAGCCCGGCGGTAACCGTCTTCTTCTTGCCGCCCAGACCGCCCAGCATCCCGAACATCGCGCCGCCGAACGGCACTCTGGAGAGGATCGCGCCGGCTGCGCCCGAATGCACCAGCCCAGTGGTCAGCGCGCCCTTGGCGGCGTCCATCGTGCGGTCGATCTCTTCCTGCGACCCTGCCACCGCGGACATCAGATAGTCTGCAGGCTTGCCCTCGGCGCCGGTATGCAGCGTGAAGCAGCCCGATTGCTGCACGATCGCGCCCAGCATGCCGCGCGGGCTGGACAGGCCCATCTTGGCCCAGCCCTGGGTGTCGCCATCGGTGATCGCGATCGAGCCATGGGGCGTCGCGCACTTGGTGACCTCGACCTCGGCGGGCGGCTTGCCCGCATGCGCCGGTGCAACTGCCAGGGCTGCGAAAGCGGCGGCAGACAATGCCGATGCGAACTGTGTGCGGGCTTTCATGAGGTGCCTCCTGCAGAGCGTTGTTTGATGAAGGCAGGTTAGGCGGTGGCTGCGATTCTTGCGCGTTACAAGCATTGAACGAAAGATGACAAAATCCGTTAGAGACCCGACCTATCCGAAAATTTCACGCTTTCGCCTGCAAATCCGAAGGGCTCGGCCGTTCAACCAGGCGCGGTCGCGGGGAGCCGGCCAACCGGCCCAGCACGGTTCGCGCGCGCCCTAACGGGATTTGTAACAAGCTTATTGTGCCAGGCTTGCTAGAAGGAAGCGCTCAAGCCCGGACGATCGCATCAAGGCCGTGGTTGCCCGATGCGCGGTCCATGGGCCATAAACCCGGATCGCCGGTTGCCCGCGGGCACGACTGGGCAGGGCTGGGGCAGGACAGGTGTAACGCACATGATGAAGATCCTGTATGTTGAGGACGATCAGCGCGCCGCCGCCGAGGTGCGCCAGCTGGCCCGCGAGAACGGCGATCAGCTGGTGTGGGAAGACAGCGGTGCGGGTGGTCTGCTGCGCGCCGGTCTGGAAAAGTTCGATGTCATCATTCTCGACCGGATGCTGGGCGATCTCGACGGTCTCACCATCCTGCGGCGGCTGCGCGAAAGCGGCGTGGGCACGCCGGTGCTGATGCTCTCGGCGCTGGGCCGCACCAGCGACCGCTCCGAAGGGCTGGAAGCGGGCGCGGATGATTATCTGGCCAAGCCGTTCGAGGCGATGGAGCTCATGGCGCGAATCCGCGCGCTGCACCGGCGCGCATCGGGGCAGGAGCATAGCGCGGTGATCCTGTTCGGCGCGTTCGAATGCCATGTGAAGGCGCGCACCGCCTTTCGCCAGAACCGGCACCTCGCGCTCAGCCCGCGCGAGTTCGAACTGTTTCGCTATTTCATGGACAATGCCGGCGAGATCGTCACCCGCGAGATGCTGCTGCGCGATGTGTGGAACATGGCGTTCGACCCGCAGACCAATGTGGTCGATGTCAATATCGGGCGGCTGCGGCGCAAGCTCGAGGACGGCTTTGCCACCCCTGCGCTGGAGACGATCTGGGGTTCGGGCTACAGGCTGCTCGACGGCCGATGACCCGCGCTGCCCGCCGTTCCATTTTCACCCGCATCGTGGTGATGGCCATTGCCCTTTCGGGGGTCCTAGTCGCAGGACTGTGGCTGGTGACCGACCAGACCATCCGCGCGACGCTCGAGGCATCCGCGCGCGAGGCGGTCGATGTCGATCTGGCGGGGCTTGTCGATATCCATGCCAGCGGCGGGCGCGACGAGCTGGCGCGGCGCATCGGCGACCGGCTGATGATCCGCCCCGCCGATGGCAGCCTGCCGCACTATCTGCTGGCCGATGCAAAGGGCGCGCGGATTGCAGGCGACATCGCCGCCTGGCCTGCGCTCGATGCGCGCGTGTCGGAAAGTGGCTTCATCCGCATCGGCAACGCCACCCATGTCTATGCCCGCGCGACCCAGCTTGGCCCCGACCTGAAGCTGGTGGTCGCGCAGGAGGCGGGCGATGGCCAGCCGCTGCTGGGCCGCATCGCGTTGGTATTCCTTGGCGGGGGTCTGGTGTTTGCGCTGGTCATCGGGCTGTTCGGGCGCAGCGCCGGGGGCAATCTCAAGCACCGTGTCGAAGCGATCAACCGCGCGTTTCGCAGCCTCGATGGCAAGCCGCTCCGCAGTCTAGCCGATGGCGCGGCGGCTGACCGCGCACTGGTCGATGGCAAGGCGGCCAATCACAAGAGGGGCGACGAGATCGACGAGCTTGCCGGCCACAGCGCCGCCTCGCTCGCGCGAATGCGCGATCTGATGGAAGCCTATCGCGATACGTCGGATCAGGTCGCGCATGAAATCCGCACCCCGGTGATGCATCTCGACCGGCGGCTTGCCAAGCTGCTCGAGGGTCAGCCCGATCCGGCGACGGCGCAGGCGCTGGTTGCGGCGCGCGGCGACATCCGCCATTTGGTCGGCACGCTCGAATCCTTGCTGGATATCGCCGCAAGCAAGGCGCGGCGCGGCGACCGGACCGGGTTGAAGCGCATCGATCTGTCCGCCATGCTGCGCGGCATCTGCGAGCTTTATGCCGACAGCTCGGAGGAATCGGGACACGGCTTTGCGTGGGATATCGCGCCGGACGTTTTCATCGAGGGCGAAGAGGCGCATCTGGGGCGACTGGTGACCAATCTGCTGGACAATGCCTTCAAATATGTGCCCGCAGGCGGCAGCGTGACGGTGTCGCTCGCCACAGGTCCCGTGCTGACGATCGCGGACGACGGCCCCGGAATTCCCGAGGGCGATCGAGCGCGGATTTTCGAGGCCTTTTATCGCAGCGGAAATGTCGACCAGCGCCAGCCGGGAAGCGGGCTGGGCCTGGCGCTGGCGCGCGCGATTGCCGAGCGGCACGGCCTCACGCTGGGACTAATGGACAGTCCCCAAGGCGCCTGTTTCCAGCTCAGCAAGGAGGCGGCATGATCCGCGTGCGCATTCCCCTGATGGCAGGTGTGCTGGCGTCTGCGCTGGCGTCCTGTGCCCCGGGCGCATCGAACACTAAGCTTGCCGGCCCCCCGGCGGCAGCACCGCAATCGGGCGCCGCGCGGCTCGCCGATGCGCTGGCCAGCGCGGACGCCGCCGTGCAGGCCGGCAACGACACCGCGCTTGCCAGGCCGCTCGCGATGATCCGGGGCATGGGGGCTCGGCCGCTGGATGATGCCACCGCCGCGACGACCGCCCAGTGGGAGGCGCGGCTCCCCGATCAGGCCCCGCCGCTGCGCGGACGCGCGCTCGGCCCCGGCTATCGCCACGGCATGCTCGGCGCGGGCGGTGACGTCCGCATCGAACAGACCTTTCTCTCGGGCCAGAAGGCCTCGATCGCGCTGTCATCGCCCGATGCGGTGGAGCTGCGGCTGCAGGTGGTCGACGGGACGTCGCAGTCCGTCTGCCAGCACACCGCATCGCGGCCGATCTGCGAATGGGTCCCGGTGTTCACGCAGCGCCACCTGATCCACGTCATCAACCCGGCCAAGCGCAAGGCGCGGTTCTATCTGGTGGTGGAATAGCAGGTGGCCGCACCGGTTTCTGGCCAAATGATTGGCGGCTGATCCAGCGTGATGCCTCGCTGTTGCCCGCCCGGCGACATGTCTGCTGTCATTCGCGAATAAGCTTTGGGCATTCAGGCGTTGCACAAGTCGCCCAGGGGCGCTCCGGCTTCAGCCATGCAGGGCCTGGATAAGTCACCGCCATCACCTCAAGCTCAATCCCCGCAGCCCCTAGCGTGGAACAAGGCTGAGCGGCAGCCGGCGCAGACCATAAGGGTGCCAGAACTCGTGCTCGATGTCTCCGTCCGGCCTGAAGCTGCACGTTGCCGCCAGAAGCTCTTCCAGCACCACGCGGATTTCCTGGCGTGCCAGGATATTGCCGATGCAGCGATGAATGCCGACGCCGAAGGCGATATGCTGGCCCGAGCGACGGCCCATGTCGAAGCATTCCGCATTTTCGAAGGCTGACGCGTCGCGATTGCCCGATGCAAAAGCCAGCAGCACGCTGTCGCCCGCTGCCAGCTCCCTCCCGCCGACCACTGTGTCCGCCATGACCGTGCGCGGCATCTGCAGCACCGGGGTGCGCAGCCGCAACATCTCTTCGATCGCTGCGGGAATTCGGGTGGGATCGCTGCGCAGGCTCTGTTGCAGATCCCCGTCTCCTGCGACGAAGCCGATGCACATGCCAAGCGCGCTGGTCGTCGAATCATGACCCGCCGCCAGCAGGAGCCGCACCACGCCGTCGATCAGCGGGCGGGTGACCGCGGGCTCGGTCGGCATGGCGGCGAGCATCGCCGATACCGGATCGTCATCTGCCTCGTGCGTGCCCCGCTCGATCCGCGAAGCGACGGTGTCGCGCGCATAACGCCAGAGCAGCGCCTCTGCCTCCTCGAAGGCTGCGCGCTCGGCGGGATCGGGCGATCCCTGGAAATAGGCGTGTTCGCATGCGAGCTTGATCGTCTCCCAATCCTCCGAAGGCTGGCCAAGCCAGCGCAACAGGATCTGAGGCGGCAAGGGCCGCGCAACGCCGTGTGCCGCATCGCCGCTGCCGGTGGCCAGGATCGGCGCGAGCAGGTCTCGCGCCAGCGCGCGAGTGAAGGGCTCCATCTGGTTGATCGCCTTGGGCAGGAAATAGGGCTGGAGCATCCGCCGCCAGATGCGGTGTTCGGGCGGGTTCGATTCCAGCGGCGGTCTGCGTTCACCCGCAAAGCGCTGCGATTGCCCGAAGGTTTCGGGATCGTTGGCAGCGGCGACGATGTCGTCGTACCGCGTCAGCACCCATGCGGCCCGCCCTGCGCCATTGGTGCCGCTTCCTGCCTGCAACGCGACCGGACACTGCGCGCGCAGCTGCGCGAAGTGCACCTCGGGCGGAAGACCGGAGGCACCCGGGGCTGTCGAGACATCCGGCGCCTGGGTTTGCAGCGCCCTGGGCGGATTGCCGCGCCTGACCTCCATCAGCCAAGGTCCGCCGTTGCCCGAGCCTGTGCCTGCAGGCGGGCGGCCTTGCCATATGCCAGCCCGCATAGCAGATCGAAGCATGGTGTCGCGATGCCGTGCTGCCGTGCAATCATCTGCGGTGCGGTCAGCAAGGCTGCTGCCTCGATCGGTCGCCCGGCGCGCGAATCCTGCAGCATCGAACTGAAGTGCCCGGGCGCGGGGGCGGCCCTGGCGGCGTCGACTGCCAGGCATTCGGCGCGCGCGACTGCCGCCAGCTCTTCGGCGATGGCCGCACCCGCCGGGCCAAGCCAGGCATCGTCGAACACCTCGCGCGAGGTGCGTTCATCCAGGAACGAAAGCACCGAGACCGACGCATTGCCGATCAGTTTCTGCCAGATTGCGGCACGCAGGTCGTCGGTGTCGGGCGACTCGATGCCAGCGGCGCGCAGCACCCGTCTGAGCTGCGCAACGCGCGCCTGCGAGCCTGGATCCACGGCGGCAATCGTCAGCCGGTTGCGCTGGGGCGAGGTGTTGCGGATGATGTTCGGGGCCAGCTTTGCGTTGGCCGAATAGATCACCGCGCCTGTGCTCCGTTCCCGGCCGACCACGTGTTCCACAGCCCCATCGGGATCGAGCAGCGGCTGCAATCCTGCCGCCGGATACCACCAGGGAATGCCGTTCTGGGCGAACACCACCAACGTATCGCGATGCAGCAGGGGGGCCGCGGTTGCAGCGAACGCGGGCAGCTGATGGGCCTTGGCGGCCACGATCACGGCGTCTTGTGCGCCGAGGCTCGCCGGGTCATCGCTCGCGCTGAGCCGCGCTTCGAGGACGTCGTCGCCTGCCAGTACCTGCAGCCCGTCGGAATTGATCGCGGCCAGTGCAGCGCCGCGTGCGACGAGCGAAACCTCGTTTCCGGCCAGCGCCAGCCGAACCGCCAGATTGCCGCCAACGGCTCCTGCCCCGAAGACGCAGATCCGCACCGCGCCCGCCTAAAGCAGCTTGCGGTAAATGCGGTCGAGCCACACCCGGAAAACGTCGAGCTCTTCGGGAGACAGCGCCTCGCGTGCTTCGCGTTCGTTTTCCACTGCAGCCGCAAACAGCTCGTCCAGAGCTTCGCGTCCGGCATCGGTTATGTGGACCTGATGGCGGCGGCGGTCTGCGGGGTCACGGGTGCGCGTTGTCCAGCCGCGCGCCTCCATGTCGTCGATGATGCCGACCAAGGCGGTCTGGTCGTATCCTGCAAAGCGCGCGAGATCGATCTGCGAAATGCCAGGGTTCGCCGCGATCACCGCCAGGATGCTGAACGCGCCGGCGCGCTGGCCCATCTTCAGCGTTTCGTTGCGGTACTTTTCGGTCAGGCAGTTGCGGATCCGGCGCAGCCGGAAGTTGAGCAGCTCGTCGAGCACGCCCATCGAGAACTTGTCGGCCACACCGCGCACCGACGCGCCTGGCGGGGCGGGTTCTGCATACAGCCGGGTTGGATCATCGCGCTTCATGTCATCACTCTATCTTCCAGAAATGCTTCGACCCTGGCGATCATTGCATCATTGTCCCACAACCGCGCATCCACCATGCTCGCGGTCAGCGTCAGCACCGGAATGCCGGCCTGCTCCAGCGCCAGGGCGCACAACTTGGTGCCAAACGAGGCCATGCGGTCCCCCACAGGAACCAGCATCACCGCCGCGTCGCACTGATAGTCGCGCGCCTGCTGGATGATCCATTCGGACATCCAACCGGGCAGATGCAGCTGCTCATTCATCGAAATGTGCCGCGCCGCAAGTGCTCTTAGCGGATCATCATCTTCGCCAAAATACTTGCGATAGCCATCCGAAAAGAAATTCGAATACATCGACCACACGAACACCGCGCCGTATTTCTCCTCGAACGCGCGGTAGAATGCGGTGTTGAACCACAGGCCATTGTTCACCCACAACAGCCGCACCCGCTCGTTCGGACATGCCGCCACGCCCTTTTCGGCGCGCATTTCCAGTTCGTCGCAATAGGCCTGAAGGTGATCGATCGCCCATTGGCTGCCACGCGACCAGGTTGCGGCCATGATGTTGGTGAGCTGCTCGGGCAACGCGACAGGGGCGGGGCGGGTGCGCGCGATGATCTGCTTGGCCTTGTCGACCAGCTCGCCCGCGCGGTTGACCCGGTGCATCACCGCGCGAAACTCTGCCATATCGAGGTTGCGATGCGAGAGCGTTTCGCTGACGGCAATCAGCCCGCGCAACTGTTCGACCTGGAAGTCTAGCCTGGGTGTCTCGTACAGCTCTTCCCAATCATGCTGCGACCGGGTGTACCAGGAAGGCCGCAGTTCGCTCACTGACGAGGAATCGAGCGCCACCAGCGGCGCTCCGCCAAAGGCACGCGACCATTGTTCGCCGATCTTCTGGCCGAAATCGCCGCGCAGCCTCTCCAGGATCAGCATCGGCTTGGGCAGCCCGCCATAAGGTGCGCGCTCCGGGTCGCCATCCAGAGTGGTCATGAACGGCAGGCTGCCATAGCGCGGCAGACCGTCATGATAGCCGAGCTGGTCCATCAGTTCGAAGTAATAAGGCGACAGCCGCTTGGCGGCGATCACCGCCGAATACCAGGCCAGCGAAATCACGGGGATATCCAGCGTGTGGAAGATCTCGTGCGGGGTCACCGCATCGGCGATGACGTAATCGCCGCCGCCTTCGATCACCTCGGTCCTGAACCGCGCCTGGGTCTCCTTCTGATGCGCCTGCGCGGCCAGGGTGGCAGCCATCTTTTCCTGAGGTTCGCTCATGCCGCGCCTCCCGTGATGCTTTCGATAAAGCCGGTCACCGCCCGGCGCTGTTCGTCTTGCGGAGGATCGAAATAGGGCTGGCGCTTGAGGAACAGCACCGGCAGCCCCCGCGCATCGAGCAGCCTTTTCTGGTCGGGATACTCCCAGCCCAAGGTGTCGTCCCATTCGTCGTGCTGGATGATGACGCCATCGACCGCAGCAGCCTCTGCCAGCGCGATGAACCGGGCATCCTCGCGGGCCTGCGGATAGGCACGAGGACCCGGGATCTCGCGCTGATAGTGATGCACCAGCGCCTCCCATGGGTTGCCCTCTTCGCTGACCAGCGTCTCGAAGGTGCGGTCACCTCCCAGATGGTCATGCGCCACGACCTCAGCGCCGCAGGATTCGACCAGCGCGGTAAAGCGGATGTCGTGTTGCGGGCTGCCCTTGATCAGCAGCCGGGGTCCGTTGCGCGCCAGTTCCGGTGGCGGTTCGGCAACCAGCGCGTTGATCTGCGCGATTGCATCGGCAGGATCCAGCACGCTGGCAGCACCGATCACGCACAGGGCATCGCTCCCGCTCAACCGCGGCGATGGCCCGCGCCACAGCACCGACGCCTCGGCCAGCGCCGTCCTCAGCCGGTTGGCGTCGACGATGGCCGCCGACAGCGCAGTGTCGTCGATCGCCCGTCCGCCGATCGCGGCCAGCTGCTCGGCCAGCGCCTTCGTCCGCCCCAGATTGTAGCGCGCCGTTGTATAGCCCGGTGTCTGCAGCAGATCGAACAGGCTGGTCTCGGGCAAGCGGGCCTGAGGCTCCCAGCGGGGAATTTCGCGGATCAGATAGTAGAGCTGAAGGTAGACCTCCGACGAGCGGGGGACCACCAGCAGGTCGAGCAGCGCATAGCGGCCCGCCAGCATCGCCTCGAAGATGGCGCGCACCTCTCCGTCGAAATACTCTTCCATATACGCGCTGGCGCGCAGCGGGGTGTCGGCAGGCATACCCTGCAGCCGGATCGGGTCGAGCCCTGCTGCAAGGACCAGTTCGATTGGGACCGAGTTGAGGAAGGAACCGACCAACCTCGCGCCGGCATCCTTGCGCGCCTGTGCAACGCCAAGCGGGTCCGCATAGGCACTGCGCAGGCGATCCAGCGGGGTTTCAGCCATGATCGAACTCTCCCATGCTGACGACCAGCTTGCCCAGTGCAGCACGGCCTGCAATAGCCGCGATCGCCTGCGGTGCATCGGCAAAGGCATAAACGCGCGACACCCGGGGGCGCACCTTGCCCTGTTCAAAAAGTGCGATCAGCTCACGAACATTGTCTGCCGCGACGTGCGGTTCATTGGCATTCAGCCCACCATTGAACACGCCAACGATTTCGCAGCCCTTCAGCAGCGGGAGGTTGAACGGAAGCCGGGGAATGCCCGCGGTGAAGCCGACCACCAGATACCGGCCCTTCCAGCCCAATGCCCGCAGCGCCGGTTCGGCATAATCGCCACCGACCGGATCATAGACCAGATCGAAGCCGCGTTCGCCGCCCGCGTTCTTGAACTGCGCGCCCAGCGCGCGGGCTGCATCCTTGTCCAGCGGTCCGGCGGGGTAGATCACCGTTTCATCCGCGCCGCATTCGCGGGCAAACTTCGCCTTTTCCTTGCTCGACACCGCCGCGCAGACATGAGCGCCAAACGCCCTGGCCAGCTCGATGGCCGCAGCCCCCGTGCCACCCGCCGCGCCCAGAACGAGCAGGCGGTCTCCGCGTGCGATCCGCCCGCGCTGGACCAGCGCATGAAAGGATGTCGCATACGTGAAGAGGAACGCAGATCCCTCGGCAAATCCCATATCATCAGGCATCAACGCGCATTTCTCGGCAGGCACCGCGATGTATTGCCCCAGCCCGCCCCAGGCCGTGCGCGCAATGACCCGGTCGCCTGCTGCCAGGCCGGTGACACCGGAGCCCAGCGCCGTGATGGTGCCTGCGATCTCGCCTCCCGGGACGAACGGCCTTGGCGGACGCGTCTGGTACAGATCGTTGATGATCAGCGAATCCGGAAAATTGATGCCGCAGGCTGCCACCTCAACCACGACCTCGCCAGGCGCAGCTTCGGGGATCGGAAGGTCGGCCAGCACCAATGTCTCCGGGCCTCCGGGAGATGCGCTCGTCCAGGCCTTCATGGTTTTTGCTCCAAAGCGGCGATGCCGACCCGCAGTGCGGCTATCAGCGCGATCGGTTCATCCACCATGATGTGGTGACGGGCGTGGGGAATGGCCGCAGCAAACCGGCAATCGGGCAGCCGCGACGCCAGCTGCGAAACATGATCAGCTGTCACCAGCGCCGAGCACTCGCCATAGATCATCCCGATCGGCAGATTGGCCTGCTCGACCAGCGGATCGGCGGCGCTGCGATCGAGTGTGGCCCACATGCGCGGATCAAACCGCCATGTCCATTGCTTGCCAGGGGGCATGTCGCCTGCGACCTCGCGCACCGAATGGCGCGCAAGATAATCGACGATATCGGGATGCGCGCTGTCCTGATGCGGGGCGAAACGATAGCGCATGAGGATCTCGGCCTCGCTGGCATAGCGCGGCGGGTTCCTGCCGGAAACCGCCCAGCCGGGCTTCTTGCGCTCGGGTGGCGGGACGAAGCTGTCGACCATGATTCCGCCGCGCAGCCGGTCAGTGTGATGGACCGCTGCATACATCAGGGGAATGCCGCCAAAGCTGTGCCCGATAACAACCGGTGGCCCGGCATCGGCCAGTCCTGCAGCATCGATCGCACCGACCAGCTCGCGGGCATAGGCTTCGATCGAATACTGGTCGCGCCAGCCCGATCCACCCATTCCCGACCACGATATTGCCGCGCATCGCCGATCTTTGGCAAAATAGGGGGCAATGAAGCTCCACCAGTCGGCGTGGCCGCCATTGCCATGCAGAAACAGCAGCCCCGGCCATCCTCTTTCACCCCATGTCAGCAGTTCGATGGCTGCACCGTCGCACAAAAATTCGCTGCGATCCGGCGCCGTGGCCAGCGCCTCAGCGAGCCAGGGTACCCGCGGCGGCGGTGAACCGCCGAACCGCGCGAGCGGCGGTTCACCCTCGACTTCACTCATCAGAATTTCTTGGTCAACGTGAACGCCACCAGCCGACCGAGCGCGCTTGCCTGGCCCGGATCCCAGCCGCCGGGAATGTTGACGAACGGCGGGTCCTGATCGAAGAGGTTGGTCACCGACAGCCCGAGCGCCAGCCCGTTCAGCACGCCGCTGTCCTTGAACTCATAGCTGATGTCGATATCGACGGGGTTCCAGCTGCCGACATTCTGTTCGGGTGCCACCAGCGTGTTGGTATAGCCGCTGACGTGGTTGACCAGCGCGTTGACCGTGAACCCACCCGAACGAAAACCGGCATAGGCGCGGGCGCGGAACACCACAGGGAAGCTGATGTCGCCAGCCCGGTCCAGAGGCCGGGCGATCTGGGTCACCGCAAAGTCGTAGCCCAAGGTGTAGGTGCCGTTGAAGCCCAGCGTCAGCTCACCGCCTGCAGCATCGAATGCATAGCTGGCATCGAAATCGAAACCGTCGGTATGGATCGAACCCAGGTTCTGGGCCGAGCCATCATAGAGAAACGCGATGACCGGTGGCACGACGCCCTGCAGGCTCAGCCCCTGCGAGGTCAGCGCGGTGATCTGCGCTGCGGTGGGGTTGCGGGTCACCGCGAAGGCATAATTCGGGTCGAGCAGGCTGCTGGTCGTGCGCGGCGGAAACCCGATCAGGTCCTTGTAGAGCAGATTGAAATAGGTCGCTGCCAGCCGCAGACCCGGGACAAGGCCGGGGTTGAGTTCGGCCGAGATCGACCAGGTTTCCGCGCTTTCCGGGCTGAGGTTGGGGTTGCCTGCGTTGAGCTGCAAACCGACGCTGGTGCCGGTGGGGGAGAGCGGATCGGTCCAGGTGGCGGTCGTCAGCCCGGCCCCGGTGCGCAGCAGCGGCAGATCCTGCAGGCCAGGTGCGCGGAACGATGTGCCATAGCTGGCCTTGAACAGCACACCGCGCGCAGGCGACCAGTTGAGCCCGAACTTGGGATTGGTGGTGCTGCCGACGTCGCTGTAATCATCGTACCGGACAGCCGCTGACAGATCGAGCCGCTCGAACATGCCGGTCGCGTTGGCGGAGCTGAAGATCGGGATGTAAAGCTCTGCAAAGGCCGATTTCTGGTTGCGTTCCAGCTTGGGGTTGATCGTGACCGTGGGAGCTGCGAGCGCGCCCTGGGCGTTGCCGGCATCGGAGGTGTAGCGCAGGAATTCTGCCCCGACCGCCAGCCGGACATCGCCGCCAGCAATGCTGAACAGGCTGCCATCGGCCTGGAGCGAACCGCCACGGGTGCGGCTGATCGCGAACGGATTGAACACGCCCGAATAGATCGCGGCGATATTGTCCGCGCTGTTGGCCCCGCCAAAGGGATTGAACGCCAGCGCCGGATTGGTGCTGCGCAACCTGTCGGTCAGCACCGTGGTGTTGATGCGCCGCGTGTTCTGGGCGCTGCGATCCTCGCTGAACACGCCATCGAGCGAGACCTTCCAGTTGTCGTCGATGTTCCACGCCAGCCCTGCCGTCAGGAACAGCGTGTCGGTAAAGCCGGTCTGCTGGATCGGACCGATCAGCGGAGTGAAATCATATTCCACCGTCACCGTCGTCGCGGTCGTGCCGACCGGGCGCACGAAGAACGGGTTGGTGTTCGGCACCGCCAGATTGACGATGTTCGATGTCGATCCCTGCTGGATCGCCTGGGCGGTGTAGTCGCGCAGCGAGTAGATGCCCTGGACATGTACGCGCAGACGGTCCCCGATTTCCTGATAGGCATAGCCGTAGAACTTGTGCCGCTCTTCCTCGGGCAGGATGTCGGCAATGCTGAGGTTTTCGCACAGATTGCGCGTGCCCGCGACGAGCTGGCTGGCGGTGGCAGGGGTGACCCCGGCCTGCGGAATGGCGTAGGTCCGGCCGGCCACGACGATATTGCCGGGCGAACACTGGCCGTTGCGATAATCGCGGCCACCCCGGCCGGTAAGATCGAACCGCACGAAGTCGCGCTCATCGCCGCCAAGCGCATCGTTGCGGGTGTATTCATAGGCGAAGACGACCCCGCCCGAGCCCCAGTTGGTGCCCGCCATGAAACTGGCCTGCGCCAGCCAGTAGTCGTCCGCCACGCCATAGCGGCCACGCACCTGAATGCCCTCGAATTCCTTGCGCAGGATGAAGTTGACGACACCTGCAACCGCGTCCGAGCCATAGACTGCCGAGGCACCGTCGGGGACGATTTCGATCCGGTCGACGGCCGCTGCGGGAATGGCGTTGGCATCGACATAGTTGGACGAGACGCCCGAGAAGCTCAGCCGCTGGCCATCGACGAGGGTCAGCGTTGCCGAAGGCCCGACGCCGCGAAGGTTGATGGCGCTGCCGCGGGTGGTGTTGGTGCCGCCCTGTCCGCCGCTGACCACGGCGCTCGAGGAATCGACCCCAAAGCCCTGGATCTGCGGAACCTTGCGCAGGAATTCGGTGATCGTTGCGGTCGGCTGGGCTTCGATCTCCGCGGCGCTGACCGAGACCACGTTGGAGCCCACCGGGCCCGTGCCCCGGATGCGGCTCCCGGTCACCACGATCTCCTTGCCTCGCGCGCCTTCTTCAGCCTCGAGGCCAGGGGCTTCGGCCGGGCTAGGCAAATCGGCTGTCTGGGCGATTGCGGGCATCCCCGCTGACAAGGCGATGGCGGAAACGGTGATGCCTAGTTTCATGGTCTCTCCCCCTCATCGCAGATCTGCGTCTGCGCTGTCCTCTATGTTATCATAGTCGATCGAATCGTAGCATTCCTTAGATCATCGGAAATTACAATCATTTTGTCGTTTCAGGGCTATGCGGTCGCATGCTCTTTCAGTTGGGCGAGCGTTTCCGGATCGAGATCCAGCTCTGCGAGAATGGCATCGGTATGTTCGCCCAGGGACGGGACCGCGCCCGATGAGAACTTGCCGCTGCTGAGCTGGAAGCCGGGCCCCACCATCTTCACCGGCTCTGGCGACCCGGGCAATTCCGCCTCGAGAAAGATGTCGCGCTCCTTGAAATGCGGGTGGCTCAGCACCTGGCCGAGATTGCGGACGAAGGCGACCGGAACATGCCGCGCGGCGAGCCGGGGCTCCACCTCCTCTCCGTTATGCTCGCGGAAAATGTCGCTGAGTGCCGCCCGCAGCGCATCGTGATTGTCAACGCGCGCACGGTGGGTCGAGAACCGGTCGTCCTCAAGCAGCCACTCGCAATGCAGCACCTGGCACAGCGCTTCGATCTGGTGATGGTGATTGGCGCCGATCGAGATGTACCCGTCGGCCGTCTTGTAGGTCTCCGATGTCGCCACCAGCCTATAGCCGCGGTTGCCGGTTCGCCCGCGCACCTCGCCCGAGTAGAAATAGACCGGTATGGCGGCTCCCATCAGGTTGAACGCACTGTCGAGCATCGCGACGTCGACATAGTCGCCTTCGCCCGTTTGGTCGCGGCGATGCAGCGCGGACAGCAGGCCGATGACCGCCATGTACCCGCTGAACGTGTCGATGATCGGGAAGCCCACCTTCATCGGCTCCTCGTCCGGGTTGCCGTTCATCCACATGATCCCCGACATGGCCTGGACGATATGATCATAAGCGGTCCAGTCGCGCAGCGTCCCGGTCTGCCCGAACCCGCTGATCGAGGCATAGACCAGCCCTGGATTGATGGTGCGCAGCGACGGCCAGTCGAGGCCAAGCTTGGTGGCGACACCGGGACGGAAGTTCTCGACGAGCATGTCGCTGCGCTGGGCCAGCGTGCGCACCACCTTGATCGCGGCGGGCTGCTTCAGGTCCAGCGTGATCGAACGCTTGCCGGCGTTTGCTGCGGCAAACGGAATGCTCATTCCCGGCAGCCCGGCATGCTCGGTGTAATGCCGAAAATCGTCGCCGATTTCGGGGCGTTCGACCTTGATGACATCGGCCCCCAGCAGCGCCAGCAGGCTGGTGCAGGTCGGTCCGGAGAGAGCGTGGCTGAGATCGAGCACCCGCACACCTTCAAGCGGCCTGGCAATCGGGCGCTCACTGACAGATTCCATATAGCTCTCCATTCATCTGAATTCTTGATTATTAATATAGCCAAATACTCTTGTCACTTGACTTTTTTCCGGTGGTCGGTCAGCCCAAGCGGATACCGGCACAATGCCGGGGGGAGAGGCAGTCGCATGAGCGACCCACAAGACGTGCAGTCCATGCCATCGGCAGGGATGGAAAGCCCTCCGCCTGACCATGGCGCCAAACCCCCTGCCAGGCGGTTCTGGACACCCTTGCAGATATGGGTGCTGTTCCTGCTGGTGCTGGTCAACATCTCGAACTATCTCGACCGCGGCGTGCTCGCCATCCTGCAGGAGCCGATCAAACAGGATCTGCTGCTCGCCGATTGGCAGCTGGGGCTGATCAGCGGTCCTGCCTTCGCACTGCTCTATTCGATTTCGGGCATCCCGGCGGCGCGCATCGCCGACAAGCTGAACCGGGTCACGGTGCTGTCGATCGCGATCACGGTCTGGTCGGGAATGACCGCGCTGTGCGGCGCAGCCAGCAGCTTTGCGCAGCTGGCCCTTGCGCGCATCGGGGTCGGGGCCGGTGAAGGCGCGTGTACGCCGGTCAGTCATTCGCTGGTGTCGGATCATTTTCCACCGCGTCAGCGCGGGATGGCACTGTCGGTCCTGACGACCAGCATTCCGATCGCGCAGCTGATGGCGCCGCTCATCGGCGGGGTGGTTGCGATGCAATATGGCTGGCGGACCGCATTCGTCGTCGTCGGGCTCCCCGGCATCCTTGTGGCGGTGCTGCTTCGGCTGACGCTGCGTGATCCGCGCCACGACATGACCAACACGCTGGTCACGCGCAAGACGCAGGGGTCGGGCAAGTTTCTTGACGATATCAAGCTGCTCACCGCCAACCGCTCGTTCGTCTGGCTGTGGTTCGGCGCGACATTCCTCGGCCAGGCGGTCGGCGCGACCAACGTCTTCACTGCGTCCTATTTCCTTCGGCAGTATGATCTTACCCTCGCGCAGGTAGGGGCGATGATGGCGGCGGGGCTCGGCGCAGCCGGGTTGATCGGCACCTTCATGGGGGGATGGCTGGCGGATCGCTATGCTGGCGAATACGGCCGGTCGTACCCTTTCATGTGCGCTGTCGCCGCGACCGGTGCGGGTCTGATGTTTGCCGTGGTGTTCACCAGCCCGTCCTGGCAGGTCGCGCTCGGCTTTCTGCTTCTGGCCAACATCATGGGGGACATGAAGAATGGCCCGGTCTATGCCGCAGTCCAGAACATGTCGCCGCCACACATGCGCAGCACGGCAACCGCGGTCATCCTGATCGGCGTCATCGCGCTGGGGACCGGGATGGGCCCGATGATCGTCGGTCTGGTCAGCGATAGCGTCGCAGCATCATCGTTCGCCCAATCGCTGGGCGATTATGGCATGGCCTGCCCGGGTGGAAAGCCTCTCCCCGCAGCGTCGGCGGAGATGGGCCTTGCCTGCGCGCAGGCGTCCGCTGCCGGCATGCGCGCAGGGCTGCTTGCTGCGTGCTTGGCTTATGCTGCGGCGGCACCGTGTTTCCTGATGGCGGCACGCACCATCCGCGAACCCTTGCAGAAAATCGCCGCAGGCTGAAACGCCGGCGGCCAGCCCCTCGGCGGGTGCATGGCGTCTTCAGCGCGACGGATGTGGAGAAATGGTGCACCCGACTGGATTCGAACCAGTGGCCTCTGCCTTCGGAGGGCAGCGCTCTATCCAGCTGAGCTACGGGTGCGTCTGGCCAAGGCGCATGCCCTTAGCAAGCCATAAGGAATGCCGCCAGCCCCTTTGTGCGGCGATCATTGACCCGGTGGCCTCTGCGGCGCTATAGCTGCGGCCTGCAAGCTGGCGGCCCTTTGGACGGGGTCGCCTTTTTACGTTTGGTGCAGCGGCCCCCTGCGCCTTGCCTGGCTTGCGAACCATGCAAACGGGGCCCTTGCGAGAAGGACGAGGCCGCCATGACGATCACGCCGCTTATGCCCGTATACCCCCGGTGCGCCGTGCGCCCGGTGCGCGGCGAAGGCTGTTATCTGATCGGAGAGCGTGGCGAGCGATATCTGGATTTCGCCAGCGGCATCGCGGTCAACCTGCTCGGCCACGGCCATCCGCACCTCACCCAGGCGATCCAGAAACAGGCCGAGACGCTGATTCACGTCTCCAACCTGTACGGCAGCCCGCAGGGTGAGCATCTGGCGCAGCGGCTGGTCGATTCGACCTTTGCCGACACGGTGTTCTTCACCAATTCGGGCGCCGAGGCGGTCGAGTGCGCGATCAAGACCGCGCGCGCCTATCACCAGTCCGAAGGCGGCGATGCCAACCGCACGGTGCTGATCACCTTCAACAACGCCTTTCACGGGCGCACGATGGCGACGATCAGCGCGTCGAACCAGGAAAAGATGCACAAGGGCTTCGCGCCGCTGCTGCCCGGCTTCCGCTATGTCGATTTCGACGATCTGGAAGGGGCGAAGGCGGCGATCGGTCCCGATGTCGCGGGCTTCCTGGTCGAGCCGGTGCAGGGCGAGGGCGGTGTCCGCCCGGCTTCCCCTGAGTTCATGAAGGGCCTGCGCGATCTGTGCGACGAGCACGATCTTATGCTGGTGCTCGACGAAGTGCAGTGCGGCGTCGCGCGCACGGGCACATTCTATGCCTATGAGCAGTACGGCATCGAGCCCGACATCATGGCGACCGCCAAGGGCATCGGCGGCGGCTTTCCGATGGGCGCGTGCCTTGCCACCGAAAAGGCGGCGCGCGGCATGGTCGCCGGCACGCACGGATCGACCTATGGCGGCAATCCGCTGGCCATGGCAGCGGGCGAGGCGGTGCTCGACGTGGTCGACAACCCCGAGTTCCTGGCCCATGTTCGCACGATGAGCGACCGCCTGCGCGGCGCGCTCGAGCAGCTGATCCCCAACCACGATGCGATCTTCGATTCGGTGCGCGGCATGGGGTTGATGCTGGGGCTGAAGCTCAAGGACAAGGCCGAAAACCGTGCGTTTGTGGCGCATCTGCGCGATCATCACGGGCTGCTGACGGTGGCTGCGGGCGAGAATGTGGTGCGCATCCTGCCGCCGCTGATCATCGAGCAGGCCCATGTCGACGAGTTCATCGAGCGCCTTTCGGCAGGCGCGCGCGACTTTGCGATGCCGGTGGCGGCTTGACGTAACGCTCCTCCCCCCTGGCGGGGGAAGGATAGGAAGCCTTGGCGCCGCAGGTGCCTGGGCGAACTTGGAGAGGGAGGGGCGTTTGCACTCACCCTCTCCCAGCTGCGACTAGGACCTTTCAGGTCCAAGTCTTCGCAACCCTCTCCCGTCAAGGGAGAGGGGGGAAGGACCACAATGACCCGTCATTTCCTGAACCTGTCCGATGCCGGACACGATGCCATTGCCGCGATGCTCAACGATGCGCTGGATCGCAAGGCGGTCCGCCATGGCTGGCCGCGCGGCAAGGCGGACCCCGATGCGCCGCTCGAAGGGCACACGCTCGCGATGGTGTTCGAGAAAAACTCGACCCGCACCCGCGTCTCGTTCGATATGGCAATCCGCCAGCTGGGCGGCACCAGCCTGATCCTCGATGCGGGCAGCACCCAATTGGGCCGCGGCGAGAGCGTTGCGGATACCGCGCGCGTGCTGTCGCGGATGTGCGATTGCATCATGATCCGCACCGACGATCACGCCAAGGCCGATGCCATGGCGCATTTCGCGACCGTGCCGGTGATCAACGGCCTGACCGACCTGTCGCACCCCTGCCAGATCGTCGCCGACCTGCTCACCATCATCGAGCACCGCAAGGCGCTGCCGGGGCTGGTGGTCGCGTGGCTGGGCGATGGCAACAACGTGCTGCATTCGATCATCGAGGCGGCCGGGCTGATGAAGTTCACCGTGCGGATCGGTTGCCCGCAAGGCTATGATCCCGACCAGGGCTTCATCGCGCGCGCGCAGGCGGCGGGCGGCACCGTCACGCTGCATCGCGATGCCGCCGAGGCCGCAGCGGGTGCGGACGTGATCGTTACCGATACCTGGATCTCGATGGGACAACAGCATGCCGAGGCGAAGCTCAAGGCGATGATGCCGTTTCAGGTCAACCCGGCGCTGATGGCGCTGGCCAAACCCGATGCGCTGTTCCTCCACTGCCTGCCTGCGCACCGTGAGGAAGAGGTCACCACCAGCGTGATCGATGGCCCGCAATCGGTGGTGTGGGACGAGGCGGAGAATCGGCTGCACGCGCAGAAATCGGTGCTGCGCTGGGTGTTCGGCCAGATCTGAAAACAAAAAGGCCCCGGAGCATCGCGCTGCCGGGGCTTTTTTGATGGAATGTGGTGCGGATCAGCTGGTGATCAGGTCACTGTGCTTTTCTGACAGCTTGAACGCCTTTTCATACCATTCCGAACCCGGATAGTTGGCGCCCAGAACCGCCGCCGAACGCTTGGCTTCCTGCGGAATGCCCAGCGCCAGATAGCATTCGGTCAGGCGATACAGGGCTTCTGCGGTGTGGCTGGTGGTCTGGTACTTGTCGACGACCTCGCGAAAGCGCAACGTCGCGGCCAGCCAGTTGGAGCTGCGCTGGTAATAGCGGCCGATTTCCATTTCCTTGCCCGCAAGATGATCGTTGACCAGATCGACCTTGAGCCGCGCGTCCGAGGCGTAGCGGGTGTTGGGGTAGCGCCGCATCACTTCGCCCAGCGATGCCAGCGCCTGCTGGGTGATCTTCTGGTCGCGGGTGACGTCGCTGATCTGCTCGTAATAATTGAGCGAGATCAGGTAATAGGCGTAAGCTGCGTCCTTGTTGCCGGGATGGATGGCAAGAAAGCGCTGCGCCGACTGGATCGACTTGTTGTGATCCTTGGCAAGATAATAGCTGAACGCGCTCATCAGCTGCGCGCGGCGCGCCCAGGGCGAATAGGGATGCTGGCGCTCGACCTCGTCGAACAGCTCGGCGGCAATCTTGTTCTGTCCGCGGTCGAGCCGGTCCTTCGCCGCCATGTACAGCGTGCTGACATCGCGTGCGATGTAGTTGGTGTTGACCTTGTTCTTGCCTCCGGCGCAGCCAGAAAGAAGAGCCAGCGCGCCCGCGCTTGCCAGAGCCAGTTTGATCGCCTTGTTCATGGCCGCAACCCTTATCGGCTAAGCACCCGTGCGCCAAGCGCAAATCAAGCGGGTTGGCGAGGATTCGCCGTGTCGTTCCGATCGCTAGGTTTCGCACCCTGTATCACCGATGAACCGGGCGCCTGGTCGGCTTGCGGTCAGAAGCTGCCGTTGATGCCGAGCGACACCACCGGGCCGAAGAAGCGCTCGCGATCCTCGACGAACGCCACCGGACCATCGCGCCGGCCGACATAGAAGGTGCGGCGGAACGCCTCGTTGGTGCCGATCAGGTTGGACAGTCCGGCGCGCACCGTCAGCCCGCGGACATTCTTGTTCTCGATATAGAAGCCCAGGTCCCCGCCGCGGATCGGGAATTCGGCGAGCTGGCTCAGCCGCACCTCGTCGGCCTGGCTGAAATCGCTGTAGTTCGCGCCCATGGCCCAGTCGCCGCCGGGGATGTCATAGCGCAGCTCGGCGCTGAACTCGTGGATGGTATCGCCCGAGATGCGGCGGCGGATCCCGGTGAGCGGATCGGGCAGGCTGCTCTTGCGGTAGGTATAGTCGATGTCGAACCGCACCCCGGTCCAGCCGATGACGTCCATCTTGAAGGTGCTGTCGAGCGATACGCCCCAGATTGTCGCGCTTGCGATGTTGCCGGGCGCCTCGCCGGTGGCACCGATCGGCACCTGATCGACGATGTCCTCGACGAAGTTGACGAACGCCTTGGCGTTGATCGATCCCAGCGCGCCCAGGTTCTGCGTCGCCTGGAAGTCGACGTTCCAGCTTTGCTGCGGGACCAATTCGGGATTGCCGCTGTTCTGGTTCTCGGCGCCCAGATCGGCCGAGGCCACGAAGTCGAAGAAGTTGAGCTGGCCAACATCGCGCTGCAGGCGCAGGGACAGGTCGAGCCGGGGGGTGGCCTTCCACGCCAGCGAAACGAAGCCCTTGGGGCGGATGAAGCTGCGCGTCAGCCCGCCTACGCCGCTTTGCACGATCTGCGAATATTCACCGCCGAGCGAAGTCTGCAGCGTCAGCGTCGAAGACAGCGGGCGACCGTAGCTCAGCCCCATCTCGGCACGCTTTTCCTCGACCACCGCGTCCGATCCAGGCAGCGGGACGGGCTGGAAGGTGCCTGCGGTGTCGAGCAGGTTGAGCTCGGCGCGGGTGTCGAGCTTGTTGATCGCGCCTTCCACGCTGAGCTGCCAGTCGGCCTTGCCCGCCTTCCAGCCATATTCGGCGCGCGCGATGGTCTCGGTCTCGTCGATCACGGTGGCCAGTCTGTTGCCCTCGCGCGGGCGGCGGTCCTCGAAATCGAGGAAGATGCGGGTGAAGAACGGGCTGTGCTCGAACCGCCGCAGGCCGATGAGCTTGAGGTTGCCGCCCCACAAGGGAAACAGGAAATCGCCGCCGATCTCGTAGTTATACTCCTTCTCGGTCTCCAGATAGTCGCGGTCGCGCACCACCTCGCCATCGGAATCCTCGCGGATTTCAGTCCAGCCGCGTTCATAGGAGAGGTTGAGGTTGCCGACCTGGCCGCCATCGCCCTGATACTTCACACCCGCAGCGATGCGCGGCCGGTCGCCATCGACATAAAGCTCCTCATAGCGGCGGTCGGTCACCGCGCCGTTCGCGTCCAGCACCCGCTCGATGCCCGCATTGCCGTTGCGGAAGCTGTCGTTGGAAAGGCTGAGCGTATAGGCGATCTTGCCCGCCTTGCCGCTGATCGACACCTCGCCATCGAGAAACTGCGGGTCGGTGCGGCGGAAGCGAACGCGCGGGCTCCAGCGGAACTGGCCGGTCAGCGAATCCACCTTGCTGACGATGTTGACCACCTGGCCGGTGAGCCCGGGCAGGTTCAGCGTCGCGCCATCGATCAGCTCGATGCGGATGACGTTGCTTGCCCCAATGCGGCCGAGCTCGGAGACGACATCGTTGCTCTTGCCCGAAAAACGCTCGCCATTGATCAGCACGTTGCTGCCGCCCTGGCCAAGGCCGCGGCGGTCTTCACCTTCGGCGATCGAAAAGCCGGGGATCTGGCGGACCATGTCGAGCGCGGTGCGCGGAGCGAACCGGTCGAAATAGCCCGGATCGAAGCTGCGCAGCGGCGTCGTTGCCCCCGCACCGGACGCCGGCGCCGGGGCATCGGGCGCGTCCTGCGCCAGGCCCATGCCCGGCGTGCACAGCAAGGCAGCCAGAGCGACGGTTGCAAGCAGACGATGTGTCACAGAAATTCCCCCAAGCGGGCGGAACACACTGACATGCGCTTTCAACTACACCCGTAGTCGTCCTGTGTGACCAAGCCTGCGCTTTGCGGCATCGGCTTCGACCGGCGACCTTTGCACTTCGACCAAATGCAACTCGGCCCAGATCGCGCGCAATCCCGTTTACCGCCACACAGATGGCGGTTAAGACCATGGCATCGGCCTTGGGCCAGGGGGGGAAGGGATGCGATATGGACCCGCATGACATCATCGAACATCGCCCGATCGAGCCGCGCACGGGCGTGCGCCGGATGGACGGGCTGCCGCGGATCGAGTTCCGCTCGTCCACCTTCGCGTTCCTGTTCCAATCGGGCACCGGCTGGATGATCCTGGCGCTTGCGGCCGCGGTCATGGCGGGCGGGTCTTATGCGGGATACTGGTGGCAGACCCTCGCGGTGCTCAGCGTGGTGCTGGGAGTCTATATCGCCTGGACGCATATCGAGAACCGCACCAGCCTGTTCTGGATCGACGACCAGAGGCTGTTCATGCGGCGTGGCATCCTGATGCGCAGCGAGGAAGAGATCGAGCTGTACCGGATCAAGGACGTCAAGGTTTCCTTCTCGGTCATCCAGCAGATGTTCGACAACGGCACCATCCAGATTTCATCATCCGATTCGAGCGGGCGGCTGGCCTCGGCCACGCCGCATCCGCGCACTTCGATCGAGGTGACCAATGTGCGCGACGCGCGCGCCATCCGCGCCGAACTGCGCGACCGGGTGGAGGCGATCCGCCAGAAGCGCGGCGTGCGCGAACTTGATATCGGCTGACAGGGAAACACCATGACATTGAAGACGTTCGGCCTTGCTGCGGCCACCGCCATGCTGGCCTTTGCCACCCCCGCTTTCGCCAAGCTCAGCTCGCAGGAAGCCAAGATGGTCGAGGCGGTGGACAAGGGCCATGACCGCTGGATCGGCGTTCTCGAGGCGATCACGCGGCAGAACAGCGGCAGCCGCAACATCGCCGGGGTGAAGAAGGTCGGCGAGATGGTGACGCCCGAGCTCGAGAGGCTGGGCTTCAAGGTCGAATGGGTGGACCAAAGCGCGGCCAAGCGTTCGGGCCATCTGATCGCGACGCGCCCAGGACGCCCCGGCAGCACCAAGATGCTGCTGATCGGCCATCTCGACACGGTGTTCGAGCCCGATTCGCCGTTCCAGAATGTCCGGCGGATCGATGCCAACACGCTCGAAGGGCCGGGGATCGAGGACAACAAGGGCGGTGTGGTAACGATGTTTGCTGCGCTTGAGGCGATGCAGGCGGCGGGGACATTGTCGGCGGCGACAATCACCATCGTGCTGACCGGCGACGAGGAGGATGCGGGCGATCCGATCGATATCGCGCGCGCGGACCTGATCAAATGGGGCCAATGGGCCGATGTCGCGCTCGATTTCGAGGGCCTGAGCCGCGAGGACGGCAAGGACATGGGCGCGATCGCACGGCGCTCGTCGTACAGCTGGCAGGTCAACGCCACCGGCAAGGAAGGGCACAGCTCGGGGATATTCTCGGCCAGCGCAGGGCATGGCGCGATCTACGAACTCGCGCGGATCATCGACCAGTTCCACGACGAGCTGCCCGAGGACAAGCTTACCTTCAACGTCGGCCTGATCGCGGGCGGATCGGTGGCGCAGCTCGACGCTGACCTCGTCCGCGCGCAGGCGGCGGGCAAGACCAACATCATCCCCGCTGTGGCTGTCGCTCGCGGCGATTTCCGCACGCTGAGCGACGAGCAGTCCGAGCGGGTCAAGGCCAAGATGCAGGCCATCGTCGCCCAGCACCTGCCCGGCACCAGCGCCGAGATCGTCTTCGAACAGGGCTATCCCCCGATGGCCCCGACCGAAGGCAACCGCGGCCTGCTGCGGCGGCTGAACGTCATCAACGCCGACCTTGGCCTCGAGCAGATGGCCGAGCTCGATCCCCTGAAGCGCGGCGCAGGCGATATCTCGTTCGTTGCGCGCTATGTCGACGGGCTTGTCGGCATGGGTCCAACAGGCGACGGCGCGCATGCACCGGGCGAAACGGTCGACCTGCCGAGCATCAAGCGCCAGGCGAAGCGCGCGGCGATCCTGATGACGCGGTTGTCGATGGAGAAGAGGTGAGGGGTTGGTTGGTAACTCGTCACCCCGGACCTGATCCGGGCCCCAGGGCGTCCTGTGTGTCGCTGTGCCGGTTCTTTCCGCTCATCTTTCTTCGTCACCCCCGCGAAGGCGGGGGTCCTGCTTATGCGCGACCGTGGCGAAAAAGCGGGATTCCCGCGTGCGCGGGAATGACGGTGGTGGCGTTTAGGGGAATAGTGGAAACCGGACGCCCCGATTGCTAGCGGGCAACGAACGGGTAGGGCATCCGGCTTCCGAGACAGGGTTAATATTAACCTCGGCGATTCGCTGTGACCCAGTTCACACCCGATTAAGCTTTCGTTCTATAGCTGAACCGTGCATTTTCATCGATGAACCGTTAGGAGTGCCGCATGGCCAAGGACCGCAGCCCGGGATTCAAGCTGGGCATGACCGTGCTGATCGGCGCGCTGCTCGCGATTCCGCTGTTCATGGTCTATGCGCTCGTCTGGGACCGGCAGAGCCAGTCGGAAACCGCGCGCGCCAGCGTCGCCGAGGGCTGGGGCGGGCCGCAGATGCTCGCAGGGCCGGTGATGGTCATCCCCTATCGCCAGCAATCGGTCGAAACGGTGACCGAGAACGGCAAGGCGACGACGCGCGCGGTCACCATCGACCGCGAGCTGTTCCTCGCGCCGGTGAAGAACACCGCCAAGGTCGATGTCAGCCCCGAACGGCGGGTCAAATCGATCTACGAAACCGTGGTCTATGAAGCGCGGGTCAAGGGAACCGCGCGCTTTGCGCTGCCGGTCGACCTGGCCCGCTTCGGGGTAAAGCCCGAAGACCTGCAGCTCGACCGCGCCGAAATCCGCGTCGGCATATCGGACGCGCGCGGGCTGCTCGCGGACAATGGCATCAGCGTCGGCGGCACCGCGCTGCCGCTGCGCCCCGGCAAGGGACTGGGCGCGACCAACGGGTCTGGATTTTTCGCCTTTGCCGACTGGTCCGCTGGCAGCGCCGCACCGCTCGACGTTGCCTATCGCTTCGGGGTGCGCGGCAACGGCCAGCTGACCCTGATCCCGGACGCCGAATCGACCGACTGGACCATCGCCTCGCAATGGCCGCACCCCAGCTTCGGCGGCCAGTTCTTGCCCAACAGCCGCTCGGTCACCGACAAGGGCTTTATTGCGCGCTACACGATCAGCAACCTCGCGCTCGGCCGCGCTATCGTCCAGCTGCCGCAGCCGGGCGAGCAAGTTGGCCAGGGAGCGCAGTCGGCGCAGATCGACCTGATCGAGCCGGTCAACCTCTACAGCCAGGTCGACCGCGCGGTGAAATACGGCTTCCTGTTCATCGGCTTCACCTTCCTCGCCTTCCTGATGTTCGACATCATCGCAGGCGCGCGGGTCGCGGCGGCGGAGTATCTGCTCACCGGCGCAGGCCTGATCCTGTTCTTCGTGCTGCTACTCGCCTTTGCCGAGATCATCGGCTTCACGCTCGCTTATCTGTTGGCGTCGGGCGCGATCATCGCCCTGATCAGCGCTTACAGCGCTGCAGTGCTGGGCAGTGTGAAACGCGCAGGCTTCATCGCCGGGCTGCTGCTCGGGCTGTATGCATTGCTCTATGTGCTGCTCAACCTCGAGGCGTATTCGCTGATCATCGGGTCGCTGCTGCTGTTCGCGGCGCTGGCGGCGGTGATGTACGTGACGCGCAAGGTCGACTGGTCGGGGCTGGGCAAGCGCGATGAGGCAGCACGGGACTTGCCGGACGCGTAAAGCCGTCCATAGTGCATCCAAACGATAAACCGAGGATGCACCCATGGATTTTGCGCTGCCGGCGGAGCTGACCGCCTATCTGGCCGAGCTTGACACGTTCATCGAGGCCGAGATCAAACCGCTCGAGCAGGCGGACGACAACATCCGCTTTTTCGACCATCGCCGCGAATGGGCGCGGACCGATTTCGATGCGGGCGGCCTACCTGCGCACGACTGGGAAGAGCTGCTGCGCGAGGCGCAGCGCCGCGCCGACGCGGCCGGGCACTGGCGTTTCTCGGCACCGAAAAAATATGGTGGCAAGGATGGCTCCAACCTGTGGATGGCGGTGATTCGCGAGCATTTCGCGGCCAAAGGTTTGGGGCTGCACAATGATCTGCAGAACGAGCATTCGATCGTCGGCAACTTCCCGTTCGTCGCGATGTTCGAGGAGTTCGGCACCGAGGACCAGAAGCAGGAGTTCATCCTGGGCGGGTTCGAGCGCACCCGGATCACGGCCTTCGGCCTGACCGAGCCCGACCATGGATCGGACGCGACGCACATGGAAACCCGCGCGGTGCGCGAGACCCGCGATGGCGTGCCCGGCTGGCGGATCGATGGCGAGAAGATGTGGATCACCGGTATGCATGTCGCCACGCACTGCGCTTTGTTCGTGCGCACCAGCGGCGCGGATGGCGACGCCAAGGGGATCACCTGCCTGCTGGTGCCCACCGAGACGCCGGGGCTGAAGATCGAAGAGTATCTTTGGACCTTCAACATGCCCACCGATCACCCGCGGCTGTCGTTCACCAACGTCTGGGTGCCCGAAACCGCGATGCTCGGCGAGGAAGGGCGCGGGCTCGCGCTGGCGCAAAGCTTCGTCCACCAGAACCGCATCCGCCAGGCGGCCTCGTCGCTGGGCGCGGCGGTGTTCTGCATTGAGGAGAGCGTCAGATACGCCCGCAAGCGCAAGCCCTTCGGCAAGGCGCTGTCGGAGAATCAGGGCATCCAGTTTCCGTTGGTGGAACTCGCGACGCAGGCCGAGATGCTGCGCTGGCTGATCTACAAGACCGCCTGGGACATGGACCGGTTGCCCCACAAAGCCATCGAGCGCGAGATCTCGGACAAGGTCAGCATGTGCAACTACTGGGCGAACCGTTTGTGCTGCGAGGCAGCCGACCGGGCGATGCAGGTGCACGGCGGCATCGGCTATTCGCGCCACACCCCGTTCGAACACATCTACCGCCACCACCGCCGGTATCGGATCACCGAGGGGTCGGAAGAAATCCAGATGCGCAAGGTGGGGGCGTATCTGTTCGGCTATCTCGGGCCGCGGAAGGGCTCGTTCGACTGAACTGTCAACTTTTCCTGACACCCCCGCTTGTCGCGGCGGATCAATCTGTTAGACCTAGCCTTATGCCTTTTCCCTTTTCCGCCATCGTCGGCCAGGACGAAATGAAACGTGCCCTGCTGATCAGCGCGGTCGATCCGCGCATTGGGGGGGTGATGGTGTTCGGTGACCGCGGCACGGGCAAGTCCACCGCCGCGCGCGCGCTGTCGGCGCTGCTGCCGCCGATGCAGGCGATCGCCGGGTGCCGGTACAATTGCGCGCCTGAAGAGGCGGACCGCTGCCCCGACAAATGTGCCGAGAAGAAGGGCGTCAAGACCGCAAAGGTGCCGGTGCCGTTCGTCGATCTACCGCTGGGCGCAACCGAGGACCGGGTGCTGGGCGCGCTCGATCTGGAACGCGCGCTGGGACGCGGCGAAAAGGCGTTCGAGCCCGGGCTGCTTGCGCGCGCGCATCGCGGCTATCTGTATATCGACGAGATCAACTTGCTCGAGGATCACCTCGTCGACCTGTTGCTCGATGTCGCGGCCTCGGGCGAGAATTTGGTCGAGCGCGAAGGGCTTTCGGTGCGACATCCCGCGCGCTTCGTGTTGATCGGCAGCGGCAACCCTGAGGAAGGCGAACTGCGCCCGCAATTGCTCGACCGCTTCGGGCTCTCGGTCGAGGTCAAGACGCCGCAGGATCTTGAGCAGCGCATCGAGATCATGCGCCGCTGTGATGCGCTGGAGCGCGACGGTGCAGCGTTTGCGGCGGACTGGGCCGAGGCGGACGCCAAGATCGTCAAGCGGCTCGCCAAGGGCAAGAAGGCGCTGCCCAATGTCGCGATGCCCGAGAGCACGCTGACCGATGCCGCGACCCTGTGCATGGCGGTGGGCGCGGATGGCCTGCGCGGCGAACTCACCCTGATGCGCGCGGCGCGCGCTTTTGCGGCGCTCGAAGGCGCGAAATCGGCCGAGCGCAAGCATCTGCGCGCGGTCGCGCCGATGGCGCTGCGCCACCGCCTGCGCCGCGACGTGCTCGACGAAACCGGATCGACCGTGCGCATCGATCGCGCGCTGACCGAGCTTTTCGGATGAGCGATGCGCTGCTGGCGGCGGACCTGCTGGCCGCCGCGCCTGCCCGGCTGGGCGGGATGTGGTTGCGCGGTCCCTCGGCAGAGCGCGACGCGGTGCTGGCCTTTCTGGCCGAAGAATTCGCCGATCGCCCGGTGCGCCGCCTGCCGGTGCATATCGACGAGGAGCGGCTGTGCGGCGGCATCGATGTCGCCTCAAGCCTGTCGGCCGGACGCCGGATCGAACAGGCAGGCTTGCTCGAGGAGGTTGCAGGCGGGCTGCTGGTCGTCCCGATGGCCGAGCGGATGAGCGGCATGGTCGCCGGGCGCATCGCCCAGGCGATGGATGCTGGCGCAGGCTTCGCTCTGGTACTGATCGACGATGGCGGCGAGGAGGAAGTTCCGCCTGTATCGCTCACCGAGCGGGTGGCGTTCTGGTGCGATTTTTCTACCAACCCTGCGGTGATCGCCCCAGAATCGGACCTTTCCCGCATTCCCGAAGGACTCGGGAACACGGGGGGTGGGTGCACTGTGGCTGCGCAAGACCGCCAGACCCTCGCCAACATCACTCTCGCGCTGGGCATCGATTCCGCGCGCGCGATGCTTTTCGCGCAGTCCGCGCTGTCGCTTTCCGCACAGATCGACGAGCGCGACTCCATCACCGACGACGACATCCAGTTCGTCGCCCGCACGGTCCTCGGGCCCCGAGCCACGCGCATCCCGCAGCAGGCCGAAGAACCGCCTCCGCCTCCGCCCCCCGAAGGCGAGGAAGAGCCGCCGCCAGGCGACAACGATGGCGAAGACGAACAGCATGATCCCGATCAGCTCGATGACCTGATCCTGGCCGCGGTGCTCGCCTCGATCCCCAAGGATGTGCTGGCGCGCATCGGCGAGGGGCGCAGCGCGCGGCGCGCGACCGGCGCGGGCGGGGCAGGGCGCAAGCGGGCCTCGCAGATGCGCGGACGGCCGCTGGGCGCGCGTCCCGGCCTGCCGCGCGGCGGCGCACGGCTGGCGCTGATCGATACCTTGCGCACCGCGGTCCCCTGGCAGGAGATCCGCCGCCAGCAGGAGGGCATGGACGCGCCCAGGCGGCTGCGCATCCGCAAGGGGGATCTGCGCATCCGCAGGTTCGAGGAGCGCGCCGAAGCGCTGACGATCTTTGCGGTCGATGCCTCCGGCTCGTCGGCACTGGCGCGGCTGGCCGAGGCCAAGGGCGCGGTCGAACTGATGCTTGCGCAGAGCTATGTGAAACGCGCGCAGGTGGCGCTGATCGCGTTTCGCGGGACCTCGGCCGAACTGCTGCTGCCGCCGACGCGGTCGCTGACCCGCGCCAAGAAGGTGCTGGGCGAATTGCCCGGCGGGGGCGGCACGCCGCTTGCGCTGGGGCTGTCGGCCGCCGCCGAGCTCGCCGAAACCCAGGCCGCGCGCGGGCGCACGCCGTTCGTCGCGGTGCTGACCGATGGCAAGGGCAATATCGACAGGAACGGCCAGCCAGGCCGCGCGCAGGCGGGCGAGGATGCGCTCGCGGCGGCGCGGCGTTTTGCCCAATCGGGGACGCAAGCCGTGGTGATCGATATCTCCGCCCGGCCGCAACCTGAGGCCGCAGCGATTGCAGCGGCGATGCGCGCGCGCTATCTGGCGCTGCCGCGTGCCGATGCGCGCGGTGTCGAGCGCGCCGTGTCCGCGCTGCAATTCGGGAAAGCATCATGAGTTCGGTACGCTGGGAGGTTGACGGGCACGACTGGCCCAACCGCGAGCACAGTCGCTTCGTGCGGGCTGGCATGCTCGACTGGCATGTCCAGGTCGCAGGGCCCGAAGGCAGCGCCGCACCTGTGCTGCTGCTGATCCACGGCACCGGCGCTGCGACTCACAGCTGGCGCGACGTGATGCCGCTGCTGGCGCAGCACTTTACCGTGATCGCGCCCGACATGCCCGGGCACGGATTTACCCGCGGTCGGATTGCCGGGGGGCAGAGCCTGCCGGGGATGGCCAGGGTGCTGGCCGAACTGCTCGGCAAGCTGGCGCTGGGCGCGCCCGATGTGATCGTCGGTCATTCGGCTGGCGCAGCGATCGGTGTGCGGCTGGCGATCGATCTGAGTATCGATGCTCCGATCATCGGGCTTAACCCCGCGCTGCTGCCGTTCCCGGGCCTTGCCGCGCGGCTGTTCCCGGCGATGGCGCGCGCTTTGTTCGTCAATCCGTTCACCGCGATGATCTTTGCCCAGATCGCCAGCAGCGAGGCCGAAGTGGCGCGATTCCTGAAGAAATCCACCGGGTCGCGGATCGATGCGCGCGGGGTTGAGCTGTATCACCGCCTCTTCCGGACATCCGACCATTGCGCGGGCGCGATCGGGATGATGGCGAACTGGGATCTGGAAAGCCTGGCGAAGGAACTGCCCAGCGTCGCGGCGCGCTCGCTGCTGGTGCATGGCGCACGCGACAGCGCGATCCCGCTCGATTCGATCGAGCGCGCAGGTCGGATGATGCCGCATGCCGAGGTCGTCACGCTGGCGGACCTGGGCCATCTGGCGCATGAGGAAGCTCCCGAGCAGATCGCAGCTTTGATCGGCGAATTCGCGGCCCGAACCCCGGCCGTGGCAGCTTGATTCTTATGGTTGGATGGAAGCAACGCTGGGTCGGCTGGCGTAACGGCATTATCTCGAGCCCGGCATTCCAGTCCTGGGCATCGCGGTTCCCGCTGACCCGCCCGGTGTCGCGGGTGCGGGCGCGCAGGCTGTTCGATATCATCGCCGGGTTCACTTATTCGCAGACCCTGTTCGCCTGTGTCGAAAGCGGCATCGTCGCGCGGCTGCAGCAGGGGGCTGCGGCTTCGGCTGAGCTGGGCACGCGGGCGCGACTCGGGCCCGATGCGACGCGCCGGCTGCTGCGTGCGGCGGCGGCGCTGGGGCTGATCGAGCGCGTCGGCGACGATCTGTGGATGCTGGGCGAACAGGGCGTCGCTTTGGTCGGCAATCCCGGTGCGATCGCGATGATCCGTCATCACCACCTGCTCTACGCCGACCTTGCCGATCCGTTGTCGCTGCTGCGCGGCGAGCGCACCGTGCCCGGCGCGCTCGCAGGCTATTGGCCCTATGCGCTGGGCGATGGCAGCGAGGGTGAGGATCAGGCAGCGGTGTCCCCCTATTCGCAGCTGATGGCGGCATCGCAGCCTATGGTCGCCGATCAGGTGGTGCATGCCTGGCGATTCGACCGGCACAGACGCATGCTCGATGTCGGCGGCGGGGCAGGGGCGTTCATCGCGGCGGTGGCCAAGGTCGCGCCAAGGCTCGACTTCGGGCTGTTCGATCTGCCCGCGGTCACCGCGATCGGCGCGCGGCAGCTGGGCGAACAGGGGATCAAGGTTAACCCTCATCCCGGCGATTTCCGCAACGACGCGATTCCCACGGGCTATGACCTGATCACATTGATCCGAATCCTGCACGATCATGATGACGAGCTGGCCCAGGCGCTGCTGATCAAGGTCCGCGCCTCGCTCAAGCCCGGAGACACGTTGCTGATTGCCGAACCGATGGCGGGAACCAGCGGCGCAGAGGCGATGGCGGACGCCTATTTCGGCTTCTATCTGCTCGCCATGGGCTCGGGCAGGGCCCGTACTCCGCAGGAAATCGGCGCCATGCTGACCCGCGCAGGCTTTGCATCGTGGCGGGAACGACCCACCGGGCTGCCCATCGTCACCCGCGTGATTGCCGCTACCGCCTGAACTGCCCCATACCCCCTCATGCCATCGCCGTGTGTCAGAGTGTCCAAAAACAAATGCACCTGAATGTGTAAACCTACATTGACACTATGGGGAGTTAAGTTAAGATGACACCTTGTTGAGGGGTCTCCTAACTGACCCTGCAAGGCTCAAAACAAGGGGAGCGCACAATGCAGGCAATGGCCGTCATTTTCGAAGCGCCGCACCGCCTTGCCTTGCGTCCCCTGGCGTTGAACGCGCCTGAATCCGGCGATGTCGTGGTCGAGATCGTGTGGAGCGGGATCAGCACCGGAACCGAAAAACTGCTGTTTACCGGCAAGATGCCGAGCTTCCCCGGAATGGGCTATCCTTTGGTCCCCGGCTATGAGTCGGTCGGCCGCATCGTCGACTCCGGCGCCGAGTGCAGGGGCCGGATCGGCGAATGGGTGTTCGTTCCTGGCGCCAATTGCTTTGCCGATGCGCGCGGTCTGTTCGGCGGATCGGCCCGGCGACTCGTGGTGCCTTCGGCCCGCGCGCTTCCCATCGACGAGAGCTGGGGATCGGACGGCGTGCTGTTCGCGCTGGCCGCCACCGCGCTCCACGCAATGGCGGGCGGCGAGCCTCCCGACCTGATCGTCGGACACGGAATTCTGGGCCGTCTGCTCGCTCGCCTCACCATCGCCAGCGGCGCGCCCGCGCCCACCGTGTGGGAAATCGACGCCTCGCGCAGCGCGGGGGATCATGGCTATGGCGTGATCCATCCCGATAGCGACGAGCGCCGCGATTATCGCAGCATCTGCGATGTCAGCGGCGACAGTTCGCTGCTCGACACGCTGATCTCTCGCCTTGGCAAGGGTGGCGAGGTCACGCTCGCCGGCTTCTACCAGGCGCCGCTCAGCTTCACCTTCCCGCCCGCATTCATGCGCGAAGCGCGCATCCGTGTCGCTGCCGAATGGGGCCCTGACGATCTTGTCGCGATCCGCGCGATGGTCTCGAGCGGGGCGCTCAGCCTCACCGGGCTGGTCAGCCATGTTCAACCGGTCGCCGATGCGCCCAGCGCCTATCCGACCGCCTTTACCGACCCCGCCTGCCTTAAAATGATACTCGATTGGAGCGCTTGCGCATGACGATGCTGGAAAACTCTGGTCCCGATGTAACCGCGCTGCGCGATGAAGCGTCGCACGAGCCCGATCCGGTCCACACCGGCCCGGTCACCAAGGAAACGCAGATCATCGCGATCTACGGCAAGGGCGGCTCGGGCAAGAGCTTCGCGCTCTCCAACCTCAGCTATATGATGGCGCAGCAGGGCAAGCGCGTGCTGCTGATCGGTTGCGATCCCAAGTCCGACACAACCAGCCTGCTGTTCGGCGGGAAGGCCTGCCCGACGATCATCGAAACCAGCAGCGCCAAGAAGCTCGCCGGTGAAGAGGTCAAGATCGAGGACGTCTGCTTCCAGCGCGACGGCGTGTTCGCGATGGAGCTGGGCGGTCCCGAAGTGGGACGCGGCTGCGGAGGGCGCGGCATCATTCATGGTTTCGAACTGCTCGAGAAGCTGGGCTTCCATGATTGGGGCTTTGATTTCGTGCTGCTCGATTTCCTGGGCGACGTGGTCTGCGGCGGCTTCGGCCTGCCGATCGCGCGCGACATGTGCCAGAAGGTCATAGTCGTCGCCTCGAACGACCTGCAGTCGCTCTATGTCGCCAACAACGTCTGCAAGGCGGTGGATTATTTCGGCAAGATGGGCGGCAATGTCGGCGTCGCCGGCATCCTGATCAACAAGGACGACGGCACCGGCGAGGCGCAGGCTTTCGCCGCCGAAGTCGGCATCCCGATCCTCGCTTCGATCCCTGCGAATGAGGACATCCGCCGCAAGTCGGCCAATTATCAGATCATCGGGCGGCCCGACACCGAATGGGCGTCGCTGTTCGAGGAACTGGCGATCAACGTCGCCGAAGCGCAGCCCGCCTCGCCGCGGCCGCTGACCCAGGACGGCCTGCTCGGCCTGTTCAAGCCCGAAGACACCGGCGGCAACGTCGAACTGGTCCCCGCTACCCAGGCCGACATGCGCGGCGGCACCTACGAACAGAAGCCTTCGCTCGAAGTGGTTTACGACAGCGTATGACCGACACCCCCGCCTCTTCCGCCTCGCGCACACCTGACCGGATCGACCTTGTGGCCGCACCCGTCGAAGGGGGGTGCTCGTCAAAGGACACCATGCGCGCGGCCGCCGAAGAGGCTGGCAAGGGCGAAATCCTCGCGCGTTACGCGGCCGATTATCCCAAGGGCCCGCACGATCAGCCGCAGAGCATGTGCCCTGCATTCGGATCGCTCCGGGTCGGCCTGCGCATGCGTCGCACCGCGACGATCCTGTCGGGCTCTGCCTGCTGCGTCTATGGCCTGACCTTCACCTCGCATTTCTATGGCGCGCGCCGTTCGGTCGGCTATGTGCCGTTCAGCTCGGAAACGCTCGTCACCGGCAAGCTGTACGAAGACATCCGCGACGCGGTGCATCTGATGGCCGATCCGGCTTTGTACGACACCATCGTCGTCACCAATCTGTGCGTTCCGACCGCTTCGGGCGTGCCGCTGCAGGGCCTGCCCAAGGCGATCAACGGCGTGCGGATCATCGGCATCGATGTTCCCGGGTTCGGCATACCCACCCATGCCGAGGCCAAGGACGTTCTGGCCGGCGCGATGCTCGCTTACGCGCGCAAGGAAGCCTCGCAGGGCCCGGTCGCCGCTCCCAGCCATCGCCCGGATCGCCCGACGGTGACGCTGCTGGGCGAGATGTTCCCCGCCGATCCGGTCGGCATCGGCCAGTTGCTCGAGCCTCTGGGCCTGGCTGCAGGGCCCGTCGTTCCCACCCGCGAATGGCGCGAGCTCTACAGCGCGCTCGATTGCGCCGCGGTCGCTGCGATCCATCCGTTCTACACCGCCAGCATCCGCGAATTCGAAAGCGCCGGACGCCCGGTGATCGGCTCTGCCCCGGTGGGTGTCGATGGCACCGCCGCCTGGCTCGATGCGATCGGCGCCGCCTGCGGGATCGCGCAGTCTGCGGTTGATGCCGCCAAGGACAAGTTCCTGCCCGCGATCCGCGCGGCGCTCGATGCCAACCCGATCAAGGGCCGCATCACCGTTTCGGGCTATGAAGGCTCCGAACTGCTGGTCGCGCGTCTGCTGATCGAAAGCGGCGCGGATGTCCCTTATGTCGGCACTGCCTGCCCCAAGACGCGCTGGTCGGAGCCCGATCGCGCGTGGCTTGAAGAGCGCGGCGTGCGCATCCAGTACCGCGCGAGCCTGGAGCAGGACATCGCGGCGGTCGAAGAGTTCCGTCCCAATCTTGCGATCGGCACCACGCCCGTGGTCCAGCACGCCAAGAGCGAGGCGATCCCGGCTTTGTACTTCACCAACCTCATCTCGGCGCGCCCGCTGATGGGCCCGGCAGGCGCAGGCTCGCTGGCGCTGGTGATCAACGCCGCGCTCGCCAACCAAGACCGGTTCAACCGGATGCAGAGCTTCTTCGACGGCGTCGGCATGGAAGAGAATGCCGGCATCTGGCGCGACACCCCGGTCGACCGCCCCGAGTTCAAGAAGAAGTACGCTGCCCGCATGGTCGGCCTCAACAAGTCCGAAGAGGCGGTGGGCACATGACGCTCATTATCGATCACGATCGGGCCGGCGGCTATTGGGGCGCGGTCTACGCGTTCACCGCGATCAAGGGCCTGCAGGTCATCATCGACGGCCCGGTGGGCTGCGAGAACCTGCCCGTCACCTCGGTGCTGCATTATACCGATGCGCTCCCGCCGCATGAACTGCCCATCGTCGTCACCGGCCTGGGCGAGGAAGAGCTTGGCAAGACCGGTACCGAAGGCGCCATGCGCCGCGCCTGGCAGACGCTCGATCCCGATCTTCCTGCGGTGGTGGTCACCGGCTCGATCGCCGAGATGATCGGCGGCGGCGTGACGCCCAACGGCACCAACATCCGCAGGTTCCTGCCGCGCACCATCGACGAGGACCAGTGGCAGGCCGCCGATCGCGCGCTGACCTGGTTGTGGACCGAATTCGGCCCCAAGAAGGTCAAGCCGCTCGCCCCCCGCAAGGAAGGGGTGAAGCCCAAGGTCAACATCCTGGGCCCGATCTACGGCACGTTCAACATGCCCAGCGATCTGGCCGAGATCCAGCGGCTGGTCGAAGGCATCGGCTGCGAGCTCAACATGGTCTTCCCATTGGGCAGCCATCTGGCCGATGTGAAGAAGCTGGCGGACGCAGAGGTTAACATCTGCATGTACCGCGAGTTCGGCCGCAACCTGTGCGAAACGCTCGAACGACCCTATCTTCAGGCTCCGATTGGCCTCGAATCGACCACCCTGTTCCTGCGCAAGCTGGGCGAACTGACGGGCCTCAACCCCGAGCCGTTCATCGATCGCGAGAAGCACACGACGATCAAGCCCTTGTGGGACCTGTGGCGTTCGGTCACGCAGGATTTCTTCGGCACAGCGAGCTTCGGCATCCATGCCAACGAAACCTATGCGCGCGGCATCCGCAATTTCCTCGAGCATGACATGGGCCTGCCGTGCAATTTCGCCTTCAGCCGCACTGCAGGGATCAAGCCCGATAACGAGGCGGTGCGCGAGGCGATCCGCACCAACCCGCCCCTGGTCATGTTCGGCAGCTATAACGAACGCATGTACATGGCCGAGTGCGGGGCACGCGGCATGTATATCCCGGCGAGCTTCCCCGGCGCGGTGATCCGCCGCCATACGGGAACGCCGGTGATGGGCTATTCCGGGGCGACCTGGCTGGTGCAGGAAGTGTGCAATGCGCTGTTCGACGCGCTGTTCCACATCCTGCCGCTGTCGACCCAGATGGATGCAGTTGCGGCAACGCCTGCCAGGATCGAGCGGGAACTCGACTGGACGGATGAAGCCAAGGCGCGGCTGGACCAATTGGTCGACGCGCAGCCGGTTCTTGTGCGCATCTCTGCGGCCAAGACCCTGCGCGATGCGGCCGAAAGGGCCGCACGGCGCGCGAACGAGAATACAGTAACCGAGGTGCGGCTGGTGGAGGAAGCCGTCGCACAGAATATGGGGCAGCTCGCGTGAGCGGCTGGTCCAGTCATCGGCCTTGGGACGGGGCCTCCAACATCCGCGTCGGGTTCGCCCGCACGGATAATCGCCTGGAAGGCGCCTGCTGGCGTCCTTCCAAATCTGGAAGCTAAGGAGAATATCTCATGGCAGATGAAGGGATGGGTCCAACGACCTACCTCACTGAAAGCGAGGCGAAGGAGTTCCACAAGCTCTTCGTCGCCAGTTTCGCTTTCTTCACCATCGTCGCGATCATCGCGCACGTACTGGTTTGGCAATGGCGCCCATGGTTCCCGGGTACGCCCGGCTATGAAGCGACATCGAGCCTCGACCCGGTGACCGACGTTCAGCTCAGCTAAGAAGGAAACCTGATCATGCATAGAATGTGGCAATCATTCGATGGCAACAGGATCCTGACTGCGCTTGCGGTCTTCCTGTTCGTCCTCGCACTTCTCATCCATTTCATCCTGTTGAGCACCAATCGCTACAACTGGCTGGAAGCTCCGAACCCGACCGCTGCTCCTGCAGCAGTGGCTGCGGCATCGGCAATTACGCCCTGACATCAGGGTAAATGCCAGTGTGTCGCCTTGCCAGGCGATATGGGCGGGCCGGCTGGGCTGGTTCCAACCGGTCCGCCCCTTGCACTGGTGATTAAACAAACGGGGCCTCGAGGAAATCGGGGAAGAAACTATCAGGCTCGCTGCGCCCTTGCCGCAGCGGCTAACGAAGGAGTCTGGCAATGGCGCTCTTGAGCTTCGAGAGAAAATATCGCGTCAGAGGCGGAACATTGGTCGGCGGAGATCTGTTCGATTTCTGGGTCGGGCCATTTTATGTCGGCTTCTTCGGGATCACGACTTTGTTCTTCGCCTCGCTCGGTACCGCGCTGATCTTTTACGGCGCATCGCAGGGTGGGACCTGGAACCCATGGTTGATCAGCATCGCTCCGCCTGACCTGAAATACGGGTTGGGCCTGGCGCCACTGAAGGAAGGCGGCCTCTGGCAGATCATCACGGTCTGCGCGATCGGCGCCTTTGTCAGCTGGGCGCTGCGCGAGGTCGAAATCTGCCGCAAGCTGGGCATGGGCTATCATGTTCCCTTCGCCTTTGCGGTCGCGATCTTCGCCTATGTCACGCTGGTGGTGTTCCGCCCGATGCTGCTGGGCGCCTGGGGACATGGCTTCCCTTATGGCATCTTCAGCCATCTCGACTGGGTGTCGAACGTCGGATACCAATACCTGCACTTCCACTACAACCCGGCACACATGCTCGCCGTGTCGTTCTTCTTCACCACCACCCTCGCGCTGTCGATGCATGGCGCGCTGGTTCTTTCGGCCACCAACCCGGCCAAGGGTGAAGAGGTGAAATCGCCCGAATATGAAGACACCTTCTTCCGCGACCTGATCGGCTATTCGGTCGGCACGCTTGGTATCCACCGCGTGGGCCTGCTGCTGGCGCTGAATGCCGGTTTCTGGAGCGCCGTGTGCATCATCATATCCGGCCCGTTCTGGACCCGCGGCTGGCCGGAATGGTGGAGCTGGTGGCTCAACCTGCCGATCTGGATGTGAGAGGGGTAATTCACCATGGCACGCTACCAAAATATCTTCACCCAGGTTCAGCTGCGCGGGCACCCCGAAATCGGGATGCCGCACAAGGACGACAGCGAACCGCGCATCAACGCAACCGGTTTCAGCTACTGGATGGGCAAGTTCGGCCAGGCCCAGCTTGGTCCCCTGTATCTGGGCAAGCTTGGCCTCGCCTCGCTGCTGATGGGTTCGCTGGCATTCCTGATCATCGGCCTCAACATGCTGGCCTCGGTGAGCTGGAATCCCAACCGGTTCCTCAAGGAGCTGTTCTGGCTCGCGCTGGAACCGCCCGGTCCTGAATGGGGCTTCTCGCCGATGGTGCCGCTGGCCGAAGGCGGCTGGTGGATCATCACCGGCTTCCTGCTGACCGCATCGATCCTGCTGTGGTGGCTGCGCACCTATCGCCGCGCCAAGGCGCTGGGCATGGGCACGCACATCGCCTGGGCTTTCGCCAGTGCGATCTGGCTGTACCTCGTGCTCGGCTTCATTCGCCCGGCACTGCTGGGCAGCTGGTCGGAAGCCGTGCCCTTTGGCATCTTCCCGCACCTCGACTGGACCGCAGCCTTCTCGATCCGCTACGGCAACCTGTTCTACAACCCCTTCCATGCGCTCTCGATCGCCTTTTTGTACGGCTCCACCTTGCTTTTCGCGATGCACGGCGCCACAATTCTGGCTGTGGGTCGCTATGGTGGCGAGCGGGAGATCGAACAGATCTACGACCGCGGTACAGCCAGCGAACGCGCCGGTCTGTTCTGGCGCTGGACCATGGGCTTCAATGCCACCATGGAATCGATCCATCGTTGGGCCTGGTGGTTTGCGGTGCTGACCACACTTACCGGCGGTATCGGCATCCTGCTGACCGGCACGGTTGTCGATAACTGGTATCTCTGGGCTCAGGAGCACAACTTCGCTCCCGCCTATCCCGATACCGGTGTCGTCGATCCCAGCACGACGCTTATTGCGCCGAGCGAGGCTGTGATCGATCCAAACCAGATGGTTGAGGATCCGGGCGCGCTGCCCGCGGCCCCCAGCCAGACGCAAGGGAGCTGACGGCCATGCTTAGTCTTTCCAAACTGACCGCCATGGGGGCGCTGGCCATTGCCGGCCTCGCCCTGGCGGGATGCGAACTCGGTCCCAAGCAATCGCAGCAGACCGGGTATCGCGGCACCGGCATCGTCCAGATCGTCGATCCGCAAAATGTGGTCGCGCCAGGCGATGTGCCGCCGCCGCCTTATGCTTTGCCCGCCCCCTCGGGGCCCAAGGCGGGCGAGGTGTATCAGAACGTCAAGGTGCTGGCGAATGTCAGCCAGGAAGAGTTCGACTACACCATGGCTGCGATTACCCAGTGGATCGTTCCGGCCGATGCGCCGGCCGAGGAAGCCGGGTGCAATTACTGCCACAATGCCGAGAATCTGGCTGACGACAGCAAGTACACCAAGGTTGTCGCGCGCCGGATGATCCAGATGACGCAGAACATCAACCAGAACTATTCGGATCACGTCAAGCAGACCGGCGTCACCTGCTACACCTGCCACCGCGGCAATGCCGTTCCGAAATATGTGTGGACCGATCCCAGGCCGTCCGACGGACGTCTGATGGGTAACAAGCGCGGCCAGAACACCCCCGACCCGTCGGTGGCCTATGCCTCGCTGCCGGTGGGCACCTATGCCAAGTACATGCGCGGCAATTCGGGACCGGCGCGGGTGATCTCCAAGACCATCCATCCGACCACCGCCAACCGGCAGAGCGTCAAGGATGCAGAAGGCAATTATGCCATCATGATGCATCTGTCGCAGTCGCTGGGCGTCAACTGCACCTATTGCCACAACAGCCGCTCGTTTGCGCGCTGGGAACAGAGCAGCCCGCAGCGCGCCCTGGCCTGGTATGGCCTGCAGATGGTGAAGAACACCAACGAGGAATACATCCATCCGCTGGCCAGCGTTTTCCCGGCCAACCGGCTTGGCCCTCAGGGTGATCCCTACAAGACCAACTGCGCAACCTGCCACCAGATGCAGCGCAAGCCTCTGGGCGGTGCCCAGATGGCCAAGGACTATCCGGCGCTGCGTACGGTCGGACCGGTTGTTGCTCCGGCGGTTCCGGGCGCGGCTCCTGCCACCGGCGCAGCCGCAGCAGCAGCGGCTCCTGCCGCAGCAGCGGCAGCCGGGAACTGAGCTGATACAATTCCTCTCCCAGCTTGCTGGGGGAGGGGGGCCACCCGCGCAGCGACCTGCGGTCGGCGTTCCCCCTCCCCGAGACAAGCTCGGGGAGGATTTTTTTAGGCCCCATGCATGCACCTGTTTGAAGCCCTGGTTGTTCTCCACGTCATCGCCGGAGCAACCGGGCTGATTGCGTTCTGGGTGCCGATCGCCGCGCGCAAGGGTGGCCCTGCGCACCGCAAATGGGGGCGGATCGGGACATACGCATTCCTCGCCGCAGGCACGCTGGCGGTTTTGATGGCGCTGCTCTCGCTCTACGGGCCCGAACAGCGGCTGCCGATGATCACCGACCGGGTGCTGTTTGCCGGGCTGTTCGGCTGGATGATGCTGTATCTGGGTACGCTCACCATCGGTTTTGCCATCTATGGCTTGGCGGTTGTGCGCCACCGCGCCAACCGCGCCGCGTTGCGCGGGTTCCGCTATCAGGCGATGTTCGGCGCGGTGATCGCCTCGGCGCTGTGGTGCGGCTATTTCGGGCTCAGCATCGGCCAGCCGTTGATGGCGGCGGTGGCAACGGTCGGGCTGGCGGCGGTGGCGACTCAGCAATTCTACGTCTGGCGTGCTTCACCCCCGCCGCGCGCGCATGTGCCCGAACATTTCCGCGCTTTGCTCGGCATGGGGATTTCCGCCTATACCGCGTTTCTCTCGGTCGGGCTGATCCGGTTGGTGCCCGATCATGTCTTCAACCCGCTTATCTGGGCGGTGCCCAGCATCATCGGTATCGGCCTGATCATCCGCTTCACGCTGGGCGCACGCCCGGCGCGGCGCGGTCAGCCGGGCCGGGCGCACAAGCAGGAGGCGTGAATGGGCGAATGGATCGGCAACAACATCGGCATCATCGAAATGGCCTTCACCGGGGCGGTCGTGCTGGGCCTGTGCGCATGGCAATACTGGCAGGTGCGCGATGCGGGCAAGCCACCCAAGGATTGATGGGGCCAGGGGTATCTTCCCACATCCGCTCAGCCTGGGCGGGGCTGGAGTATCACCGCTCCTTCTTCTTCGTCGGCGCGTTGAAGTCCGCAGGCTTTCCCGCCACCCAGGTCAGGAACTTCTCGACCTCAGGGTGATCGCGCAAGGCCTGCGGGTCGCCATTGGTGCGGGCAAGCTCGCTGTTGGTGAAATGCGCATGGATGGTGCGGTGGCAGATCGGGTGGACCGGCTCGCGGCCCTTGCCGCCGCGGCTCTTGGGCACGGGGTGGTGATATTCCACCACCTCGCCCAGATCGCGGCCGCACAGCCAGCACGGGACGGGCGCAGGCGCTCCCGCCTCGTCGTCCTCTTCCTCTTCCCAGGCGCGGCGTTTGGCCATCAGACGTGCATCAATCCGCTGTCGGGCCGTTGCCCGGGCCGAGCAGGTCGACCACCGCGGTCACCATCGCCTCTGTCGCCAGCGTGATCGATTCGCGCGGGGCGACCTTGAAGAACGGCGAGTGGTGCGCAGGAACCGGCGGTCCGCCCGCCTTGGCCGCGTCGATATCCGCCTGCGGGGTGCCGCCGACGTTGAAATACAGCCCTGGCACATCGGTATTGGGCGCGACGAAATAGGCGAAGTCTTCCGCGCCCATGCCCGTCTGCGGCTCGCTGGTCAGCAGCGCGCCGGTCCCGAACCGCCGTGCGAAGGTCTTGGTGATCCGCTCGGTCAGCGGCTTGTCGTTCACCGTCACCGGGGTCGATTCAAAGCCCACGCGCACCTTGGGCAGTTTGTCCTCGGGCAGGCCGTTCAGCCGTCCGACATTCTCGGCGATCCGCTTGATGCCATCAAGCAGGGTCTTGCGCACCTTGTTGTCGTTCGACCGCACGGTGAGTTGAAGTTCGGCCTTGTCGGAGATGATGTTGTGCTTGAACCCCGAATGGAACGATCCGACCGTCACCACGCCCGCTTCGAGCGGCGAGATCTCGCGCGAGATCAGCGTCTGCAGCGCAACGACGATCTCCGCACCGATCAGGATCGGATCCTTGCCCATATGCGGATAGGCGCCGTGGGTGCCGACGCCGAAGACTGTGATGTCGACCGAGTCGGATGAGGAGGCGGTGAGCCCCGGCTGGATCTCGATCTTGCCGGTGGGGGTGCCGGCCGAAACATGGAAGGCGAGCGCGTAATCGGGCTTGGGAAAGCGCGTGTAAAGGCCGTCTTCCATCATCTTGGCCGCACCGCCGATCCGTTCTTCGGCGGGCTGGACGACGAACACCACGGTGCCCTTCCACTGGTCCTTCATCGCCGCCAGCCGCCGCGCGGTGCCGACCATCGACGTGATGTGGGTGTCGTGCCCGCAGGCGTGCATCACCGGCTTTTCGGTGCCGTCGATATCGATCTGCTTCACCTTGGACGCATAAGCGAGGCCGCTGTCCTCGGCCAGCGGCAGGCCGTCCATATCGGCGCGCACCATGATCACCGGACCATCGCCGTTCTTCATGATACCGACGACACCGGTGGTGCCCACGCCCTCGGTCACCACCGCACCTGCCGCGCGCAATTCCGCCGCCATGATCTTTGCGGTGCGGGTTTCCTTGAACGATAGCTCGGGGTTGGAGTGGAAATCGAGGAACAGCTTTTCCAGCTTGGTGTCGTAATCGCTGGCAACCGCCTTGCCGAGCGCATCCTGCGCCTGCGCCGGTGCGCCAAGAACGAGTGCCATGGCACTGCCGACCAAGCCCCAAGCGGTTGCCTTATTCATCGATTTCCCCTTTTCCCCAGGCGTTCACGCGCCGTCCAAGCGACTATAGCGCTTTGAATCGCTTAATCTATCGTCATTCCCGCGAACGCGGAAATCCCGCTTTCATCGGCGCTCGCGCAGAAGCGGGACCCCCCGCGCTTGCGGAGGTGACGATAAAAGTTGCGCAAAGCAAACCGGCCAATTGCGCCGGAGAGCAGAGGGGCAAATCAGTCCGCCGGACCCACCTTGAATGCGCACAGCTTGTTGCCGTCGAGGTCACGGAAATAGGCGCCATAGAAAGCCTGGTCGCCTTCGGGTCCGCGCAGGCCCGGTTCGCCCTCGCAGCTGCCGCCCAGTTCCAGCGCCTTGGCATGGAGCATGTCGACCTTGGCGCGGGCATCCAAGGCCAGCGCGATCATGGTGCCGTTGCCGACGCTGGCTGGCTCGCCGTTATAGGGCCGGGTCACCGCGATGCCGGGGACGCCCCATTGCGTGCCGAACAGCGTGAAGCCGTTTTCCTCCATCCGCATCAGCTCGCTGCCACCCAGCGCACCGACCAGGCCTGCGTAGAATGCGCGTGCCTTGTCGAGATCATTGGTGCCAACCGTCACATAACCGATCATCGCTTATCTCCTGCCTGCTGCCCGTCGATTCGGGTTGCGCTTTGCAACCTATCACGGGCAAGCGACAAGACAATGACCTACGGGGTAATCTTCGGCATGGCCGGTGCTGATACGCACCACGCCCTGGCCGCCCGCGCGGTCGACCCACAGCCCGGCGCGCAGGCCATAGGCCTCCCCCGGATGACCGATCCACACCCGCCCATCGGCCTGCTCGATGCGCTGGACCCCCAGTCCAAAGGCGGTGAAATAGCCCTTGTCGTCATCGCCGTTGCTGCCGTCGAAGCGCCATTGCGCGCGGATCAGCTCGGCAAAGGATTGCGGGGTGAGCAGCCCATCGCCGCCACCCAGCAGCATCTGACCCAGCCGCGCCAGACCGCCTGCGGAAATGCGCAGACCGCCCTGCGGGCCAAAGGCCGATCCGTTCTGTCCGGACAGATAGGCATCGAGATCGCACCGGCCATCGCGGGTCGTCATCGATGCGCATTGCTCGGGCTGGGTGATCCAGTCGTCGCGCGCGATGCTGCCATCGGGGCGGTAGAGCGTGATCGCGTCCTTGCGCGCCTCGGTCTTGCAGCCCGACCAGTTGTAGCAGGCCGGGATGGCGAGCGGATCGAATACCTCTTCGGTCATGATCCGGTCGAACCGGCGCCCCGTCGCCGCTTCCATCACCGCGGCGACCACGGGATAATTGACATTGGCATAGCGGAAGAAGCTTCCGGGGGCGTGGCTCGCATCCCAGGCCTCGGGCTGGGCCAGCAGGTCGGCAAGTTTCGCATCGAGCGGGATGAAATAGCCCGCGTCATCGGTCAGCCCCGATTGGTGCGACAGCAGCAGCCGAAGCGTGATCTTGGTGCCGGGGTGCTGCGGGTGGACCAGTCGCCAGCCGAGATACAGCGAGACGTCGCGATCGAGATCGAGCGCCTGCTTGTCGACCAGCCGCATCACCGCAACGCCCACCGCGAGCTTTGAGATCGACGCGATCCGCACCGGATCGTCGAGTGTCGCCTCGCGCATCGAGGGCCGGTGGGCAAGGCCCGAGACCTTCGACCGACCGAGCTGGTCGGCGGTGAAGGTCAGCTCGATGCGGACATTGTCGTCGGTCTGCGCGGTGGCGGGGGCGGCGAAGGCCCCCAGCATCAGCGCTACCAACACCGTCATTTCCGCGAAGGCGGGAATCCCGCTTATGCGTGATGTCCAATCAGAAAAGCGGGAGCCCCGCTTTCGCGGGGATGACGGCACAACAGGCATGGACAGGTAAATCAGCCCTTGCACTCGCCGATGCGCTTGGCGCTGTTCTTCGCCTTGATCGTCATCGAACCACTCTGCGGCGATGCCATCACCATCGCCATCTGCATGTCATAGCTGGTGGCGGTGTAGGTGCCGGTCAGCTTGATGTCGCCCTGCTGGCCCGCTTCCTTGCCCTTGCAGGCGATGTCGGCATCGATCTTGCCGCCGGAAAGGTCGAACTTCTTGTAGGTGCACTCGTCGTTCTCGGCCCCGGCGAGGAAATCGGCGCCCGGCTTTTCGGCCTCTTCCTTGGTCAGGCAATTCTTGGTGGTCTGCACCTGGCCGACCATCTGCTTGACGATCGCGCCGGTCATGCCCTTGGCCTCGGGAGGGAGCTTGCTCTCGTCGAACTTCACATCGACGATCTCGACCTTGTTTTCCCATTCGCCAGCGCTGAACTTGATCGCTTCGGCTTCGGCAACGACCTCTTCCTTGCTGATCTTGCCGTCGCCATCCTTGTCCGCACCGCCGCCGCTGCAGGCGGCCAGCGCCACCAGCGGGAGCGCCAGGATCGATACAGTCTGCAACACCTTCATCATCTCATCTCCAAAAACCGGTTGGTGAACGCGCGACCGCATCTCCTGCGCCGAACCCTAGAGATGCCGTTTGGCGATTGCAATTGTCCCGGCATATCGCCCCGATTTGTCGGCTGCCTGCCCTTGCGCCGCGCCCTTCGCCTGCGCATATCCCGGTGCATGGCAGAACTGGTAATCCGACGCGGTCTTGAAGAGCCGCAAACCGATGGCACGTTCGTGCCGCACAAGCCGCAGCGCCCCGAAAAGGCCGAGGGCGGGCGCGCGTTCAAGCTGGTCAGCGAATACACCCCCTCGGGCGACCAGCCGACCGCGATCAAGGAACTGGTCGAGGGCATCAGGGCGCACGATCAAGACCAGGTGCTGCTCGGCGTCACCGGTTCAGGCAAGACCTTCACCATGGCCAAGATCATCGAGGCGACGCAGCGCCCCGCGCTGATCCTGGCGCCCAACAAGATCCTCGCCGCGCAGCTTTATGGAGAGTTCAAGAGCTTCTTCCCCGAAAACGCGGTCGAATATTTCGTCAGCTATTATGATTACTACCAGCCCGAGGCCTATGTGCCGCGCTCGGACACGTACATCGAGAAGGAAAGCTCGGTAAACGAGGCGATCGACCGGATGCGCCATTCGGCCACCCGATCGCTGCTCGAACGCGACGATGTGATCATCGTCGCATCGGTGTCGTGCATCTACGGCATCGGATCGGTCGAGACCTATTCGGCGATGATCTTCGACATCAAGGCAGGCGAGAGCGTCGACCAGCGCGAACTCATCCGCAAGCTTGTCGCGCTGCAGTACAAGCGCAACGACGCGAGCTTCACCCGCGGCAACTTCCGCGTGCGCGGCGATACGCTCGAGCTGTTTCCCTCGCACTATGAGGACGTCGCCTGGCGCATCTCGTTCTTCGGCGACGAGGTGGAATCGATCAGCGAGTTCGACCCGCTTACCGGCAGGCCCGGCGACAAGCTCGAGCGCGTGCGGGTCTATGCCAACTCGCACTATGTCACCCCCGGCCCGACGATGCAGCAGGCGGCAGCGGCCATCCGCTTCGAGCTGACCGAGCGATTGAAGGAGCTCGAGATCGAAGGGCGTCTGCTCGAGGCGCAAAGGCTCGAGCAGCGCACCAATTTCGACCTCGAGATGATCGCCGCGACCGGCAGCTGCGCGGGCATCGAGAACTATTCGCGCTTCCTCACCGGCCGACTGCCGGGCGAGCCGCCGCCGACCCTGTTCGAATATCTGCCGGAGAACGCGCTGCTGTTCCTCGACGAAAGCCACCAGACCGTGCCGCAGATCGGTGCGATGGCGCGCGGGGATCACCGCCGCAAGCTGACGCTCGCCGAATACGGGTTCCGCCTGCCCAGCTGCATCGACAACCGCCCGCTGCGCTTCAACGAATGGGACGCGATGCGCCCGCAGACGGTCAGCGTGTCGGCGACGCCGGGCAACTGGGAGATGGAGCAGACCGGCGGCGTGTTCACCGAGCAGGTCATCCGTCCCACCGGACTCATCGATCCGCCGGTGGAGATCAAGCCGGTCGAGGAGCAGGTCGACGATCTGATCAACGAGTGCAAGAAGGTCGCCGCGCAAGGCTACCGCACGCTGGTCACCACGCTCACCAAGCGCATGGCCGAGGACCTGACCGAATACATGCACGAGGCGGGGATCAAGGTCCGCTACATGCATTCGGACGTCGAGACGCTGGAGCGCATCGAGCTGATCCGCGACCTGCGGCTCGGCGTCTACGACGTGCTGATCGGGATCAACCTGCTGCGCGAAGGATTGGACATCCCCGAATGCGGGCTGGTCGCGATCCTGGATGCAGACAAGGAAGGGTTCTTGCGCAGCGAAACCTCGCTGATCCAGACCATCGGCCGCGCCGCGCGCAACGTCGAGGGCCGCGTGATCCTCTATGCCGACCGGATTACGGGCAGCATGGAACGCGCGCTCAACGAGACCGACCGCCGCCGTGAGAAGCAGGTGGCGTACAACGAAGAGCACGGCATCACGCCCACGACGATCAAGCGCAACATCGGCGACATCATCGCGCATGTCGCCAGCAAGGACAGCGTGCTGATCGATACCGGCGATGCGGACCGCCCGCACATGGTCGGCCACAATCTGCGCGGCTATATCGAGGAGCTGGAGAAGAAGATGCGCGCCGCCGCTGCCGATCTCGAGTTCGAGGAAGCCGGAAGGTTGCGCGACGAGATCCGCAAGCTGGAGGCGGAGGAGCTGGGGCTACCGGTCGAACAGCGCGTGGCTGCGCCGAAGGGCCGGGCGACCGAAGGCAAGCCGGGCACGCGCAAGATGCGCTACGGGAAGACGCAGCGGAAGTTCTGAGGGTCGCCGAAAACGTTGAATGGCGACAACCGAGTTGGCGCTGCATAAGCTTGGCTTTACGGAGAAGCCGAGATGATACGTTCATTTTCCGATGCCGAAACGGAGAAGATCTGGCAACGCAAGCCAAGTCGCAAACTGCCGCCGGATATCCAGGCCACGGCCTTGCGCAAGCTGCTGCAACTCGATTCCATCGAGCAACTTCAAGAGCTGAGGGTGCCGCGCGGCAACCGGTTTGAGCAGTTGAAAGGTTATCAGCCGTTGCGATATAGTGTGCGTATCAACGACCAGTGGCGGCTGACGTTCAACTGGTCCGACGGAGGTGCCCACGATGTCCGGATCGAGGACTATCACACAGGATGATGAGCGGCTGGACAACGTCCATGTCGGCGACATCCTGCGTGAAGATTTTCTGATCGGCACCGAAATTCCGGTAGAAGACGTCGCGGCAGGTTCCGGCATCGATGTGGACGAGATCATCGCCATCATGGATCGCCGGAAGGATGTGGATGCGCGCATCGATCTGCGCCTCGCCCGGTATTTTGGAATGTCAGACGGATTTTTCCTGAGGCTCCAAAACCATTGGGATATCGAGGAGGTCCTTCGTAGCGAAGGCGCAGAACTCGACCGGATCATTCAGCGGGCCGCCTGAACACGTCACAGGACACGCTACCGCCTCCAGCGCTCCTCCTGATCTAGTTTCTCACTAACATATATCAGGAAAATCGGTTTTCTAAATCAGGCGGGTTGGGCTTAACCTCTGGTGAACGGCGAATTCGCCGGTTTGCCAGGAGCCACAACCCATGAATCGCACATCTGTTTCCGTGTTCGCCCTGCTGGCGTTCAGCCTGTCCGCGCCTGCAGCGCTGGCGAGTGCCGAAAACGCCCCCACCGTCACCGATGCGCCCGCGCGCTCGGCTGCGATGTCCAACCAGGATTGGTGGCCCGAGCGGCTCGACCTGTCGCCGCTGCGCCAGCATGCTGCGGAGTCGAACCCGATGGGCGACGATTTCGACTACGCCAAGGAATTCCAGACGCTGGACATCGCTGCGGTGAAGAAGGACATCGAGGCGCTGATGACCACCTCGCAGGATTGGTGGCCGGCCGATTACGGCCATTACGGTCCGTTCTTCATCCGCATGGCCTGGCACAGCGCGGGCACCTATCGCGTCACCGATGGCCGCGGCGGTGCGGGCGGTGGCCAGCAGCGGTTCGAGCCGCTCAACAGCTGGCCCGACAACGTGAACCTCGATCGCGCGCGCCGCCTGCTGTGGCCGATCAAGCAGAAGTACGGCCGCAAGCTGAGCTGGGCCGACCTCATGGTGCTCACCGGCAACGTCGCGCTCGAATCCATGGGCTTCAAGACCTTCGGCTTCGCCGGTGGCCGCACCGACGACTGGGAGGCCGACAAGGTCTATTGGGGCCGCGAGAAGAAGTTCCTCGCCGCCGATCGCTATCATGGCGACCGCCAGCTGGAAAAGCCGCTCGCGGCGGTCCAGATGGGCCTGATCTACGTCAACCCCGAGGGTCCGAACGGCAACCCCGATCCGCTGGCAGCGGCGCGTGACATCCGCGAGACCTTCGGCCGCATGGCGATGAACGACGAGGAAACCGTGGCGCTGATCGCGGGCGGCCATACCTTCGGCAAGGCGCATGGCGCGCACAAGCCCGACGATTGCATGGGCGCCGATCCGGCAGGTTCCGCGACCGAACAGCAGGGCATCGGCTGGGTCAACAAGTGCGGCGCCGGCAAGGGCGCGGACACCATCACCAGCGGCCTGGAAGGCGCCTGGTCGGTCAATCCGATTGCCTGGACCAGCCAGTATTTCGACAATCTCTACGCGTTCGACTGGGTGCAGACCCGCAGCCCGGCAGGTGCGATCCAGTGGATCCCCAGCGACAAGAACGCGGCCAATCTGGTCCCCGATGCGCATGACAAGACCAAGCGCCACGCGCCGATCATGTTCACCACCGACCTGTCGATGAAGATGGATCCGGGCTATCGCAAGGTGTCCGAACGCTTCCACAAGGATCCGGACGCGTTCGCCGATGCCTTTGCCCGCGCCTGGTTCAAGCTGACCCATCGGGACATGGGCCCGCGCACCCGTTATCTGGGCGCAGACGCACCCAAGGTCGACCTGATCTGGCAGGATCCTGTGCCCGCGGTGACGCATCCGCTGGTCGATGCAAACGATGTCGCATCGCTCAAGTCGCAGGTTCTCGCCAGTGGCCTGACCGGGCCCGAGCTGATCCGCACGGCATGGGCGGCAGCCGCAAGCTACCGCGACACCGACATGCGCGGTGGCACCAATGGCGGCCGCGTGCGTCTGGCCCCTCAAAAGGACTGGGCGGTCAACAATCCGGCCGAGATCACCCGCGTGGTGAGCAGGCTGGAGGCGGTGCAGGCATCGTTCAACAAGGCGCAGAAGGGCGGCAAGATGATCTCGCTCGCCGATCTGATCGTGCTGGGCGGCAATGCGGCGATCGAACAGGCCGCAGCCAAGGCCGGGCACAGCCTGACCGTGCCGTTCACCCCGGGTCGCGGCGATGCCACCCAGGCGCAGACTGATGTCAGCTCGTTCGCATCGCTCGAGCCCACTGCCGATGGCTTCCGCAACTATTACAGTGCGGCCAGCGAGATGGCGCCGGTGGACATGCTGATCGACCGGGCCAACCTGCTCAGCCTGACAGTGCCCGAAATGACGGTGCTGGTCGGCGGACTCCGCGCGCTGGATGCCAATACCGGCGGGTCCAAGCATGGCGTGTTCACCACCACGCCGGGGCAGCTCAACAACGCGTTCTTCGTCAACCTGCTCGACATGGGCAGCAAGTGGTCGAAGTCGGCGGGCAATCCGGGGCTGTATGAAGGCCGCGATATCAAGTCGGGCCAGGTCAAGTGGACCGCAACCCCGGTCGACCTGGTGTTCGGATCGAACTCCGAGCTGCGCGCGGTGGCGGAAGTCTATGCTGCAAGCGACGGCGAGCAGAAGTTTGCCCAGGACTTCGTCGCAGCCTGGACCAAGGTGATGAACCTCGGCCTGATGTAAGGCTTGATGACCTGACACGAAGCGGCGGCGCAGGGGCAACCCTGCGCCGCCGTTTTCATGTCCCCGTCAGAAGATGCCGAGGAACTTCTTGTCGTCCCTCTTGCCGCTGGTCGCCTTCTTGCCGTTGCCGACATCGTCTCGCGGCTTGCCCTTGGTGGTGCGCTGGCCGGCGGCCCTTGCGCCCTGCAGAACCGGACCGCAGGCGGCAGACTTGGCATCGCCGACATCGACGAACGCCAGCAGCGCAGCAGGCGGCGCGGCGAGCACCGCCAGCCCCAGGCCCACGCCTGCGCGGCCCAGCAGTTCGGGGCTGATGACGTTGAGCTTGGCGGACGAGAAATAGCCGCCGATCTGCACCGGCGACTGGCCCGACACGAGGCTGAACTTCTTGCCATCGGCGCGGAAGGCCATGTCCATCTGCTCGGTGGCGAAGCTGAAGCCGCCGCGCCCGGTGATCACGTTCTTGGTGGTGTCGATCAGGATCGGGTCCGCCGCCGCCGCGCCCTTGCGCACGGTAAACGCGACCAGCCCGCAATTGATCTGCACCGGGTCCTTCAGCTTGTCCTCGAACATCTTCTGGACGAAGGTGCCGAAATCGAGCTCTGCCAGCTGGACGTTGCGCGTCCAGAAGGTGCCCTTGGGGATGACGAACGCCATCCGGCCCGATGCGCTGCCGAGCGAATCGTGCAGCGCGTCGCCATCGCCGGTCAGCTGGATGCGGCCCTTGACCGTGCCGGTGGTGCCCGCCTCGGCGACGCCGAACCCGCTGAGCAGCTGCGCCATCGGGGTCGAGGCCAGACGGATGTCATATTGCGTTCGCGCCGGGCGGCGGCGCCAATCGATGGCGATATCGGACTCAAGCTTGCCCCGCGCCATGGTCAGTATCAGAGGCGACAGCTTGAGCATACCATCATCGAGATCGACGGTGACCGAGATGTCGCTGATCGGAATGCTATCCGACCGCAACCGGGCAGCGGTGTAACGCACATCGGCGTCGAACACGCGCAGCCCTTCGGCGCGAAGGCTGGCATTGGGCAACAGACGGGCAGGGGCCGCACCGCTTTCCGCAGCCGCCGCCTGGACGCCGCGCGCCGCCACGACATCGGGATTGTAGCCGATAAAGGGTGAGACATCGATGATGTCGAGTGTCTTTGTCGCCAGCGTCGCATCGACATGCACCCGCTCGCCCGCCATGTTGACGGTGAATTTGCCCGCGATGTCGCTGTCGCCGAACGTGCCCTTCAGGCCGGTGAAGCGATATTCGCGGTCGTTCTTCACCAGCGTGGCATTGAGTTTGTAGGTCCGGGTGCGCGGGATGACGACGCCGATGATCCCCAACAACTCGGCGGCATTGCGGCCCCGCGCCCTGGTGGCCAGCGGTACGCCCTCGATATCGGCGAGACTGGGCAGGGTGCCCGAGATATCGATGATGTTGTTGGCAGCGCGCGCCTGCAGCTCAAGCTTGTTCTGGCCGCGCTGTACCGTGGCATCAGGGGTCAGCAGCGCGCCCTTGAGCGTGAAGGGGGTCGAGCGCAACGTGCCGTCGCCGGTGAACCGCACCGCCTGGCCGATTCTGGCATCGTTCGACACCACCGAGGCGAAGTCGAGATCGGTCAGCAGCTGGAGCACGGGGTCGCGGTATCGCACCTTGGTATCGCGCAGCGAAGCCCGGTCGATCGTCGGCAACTCCAGCGGCTTGGCATCGCCGCTGCTGTCGAATGTCCATGTGTTGGCGGTGCGCCGGGCGTTCCATTCGAGGTCGACTGCGCCGTCGGTCAGGTCAAGCCAGTACAACCGCCAGTTGCCGAGCAGCAGCGGCAGCGGCGCGATCCGGGTGTCTATCCTTCGCGCGGTGAACAGATAGGGGCGCGTCGCCCATTCCGGGTTCGAAACCGTCAGTCCTTCGGCGAAAAACTTGATCCTGAAAGGCGCGAAGTAGAGCTGGAAGTCCCCCTTCACCGCCACCTCGCGTTCGGTCAGCGATGAGGCGATGCCTTCGACCGGGCCCTTGAGAAAACGTCCCTTGGTGATGAACAGGATCAGCCAGATGGCAAACAGCGTGCCCAGCACACCGATCGCGATATTGCGCGCGATACGCAGACGGCGCTTGCGGCGTTCGGCGCTATCAGGCGGGGTCAGCTCCGACGGAGTGGGAACAGGCGCGGGGGTGACAGAAGCGGGATCGGATGCGTCGTGCGATGTCGGGTTCATTATTGCGCCTAGCACGAATGGCCCGAGCCTCTGCCCTTTTTTCCTCGGCTGGAAAGGAGCGCAGCTGCGGACGGCGGAAAAAAGCTGTCTGGAGCCAACACACGAACGGCCATATCGTTGCCCGCAGCTCCGATTTGCCCTTTAGCCTTCATGCGCGCAGTGTTTCGGCGGGCTGCGCGAATTCCGGTGGCGGCAGGACGTCAGCGAGGCCCGAAAAAGTCCTTCTTCAGCCGCGTGCGTTCAATATCATACCATTTGGGCAACTTGTTGATCAGCGTCTTGCTGACACCATCGTCGGTCATGATATAGGGTCGATCGACATAGTTCAGCTTCTCTTCGTAGAATTTCATGCAGTATTTATAGATGCTGTTCTTGTCGATCGGGTTCTTGCTGAACAGGAACTGGTCGGCGATGACTTCGGATGAATCGCTTTTGCTCATGTCGATCCAGAAGATCGGGTAGGGCAGGCCGCCCAGAACTCCTTGCAGAATTTCTGAGCCGTCATAGTTGATCTTGACATTGGATAGCGAACCGCCGTCGCCGGACAGTTCCGACAGGACGTAGAGGAACACCGCATCAATGCTCAGAACGAATTTTCTGGGTGTTGCCTTTTTGGTCAGTCGAAACCCGATATCGATCGCAGGGCCGATGAAATCGATCTCGACGCCATTTTTGACCGGGTTGCTCTCAAAGCCGTCCAGGATGTCCAGCAACTGGGCTGGAGACGTTCCAAGCTGATCTGCTTTTTGCGAACGGGTGGCGGCTTCCGCGCTTGTTGCTTTTTCCAACTTGGCATTATGCTCGGGCCCAGAGTTATTGCCATCCTGGCCCGAAAATCCTGAAAACTGGACGCCAACCAAAACCTTGTTCTGTATCGGAAATTCACCGACCCAGGCGGTCGATTTGATCGAAATCTCGGGATTCTTGAGATCCTTTTCGAACCTCTTGTAGAGCTCCTGGATCGCATTGATCCAGATGTCGATGCACTCTTTTGCCTGATGACGATTGGCCACGTATTTGCGGTAAACCAGTTCGTCGCCGATCGTTTTCCAAAGTATAGGCTTGGTGCCCAGCCTTTTTTCAACCAGCGTCGCATCCTTGAGGCTCAGCAGATGTGCCTTACGTTCGCTCCATTTCTTGTCGAAGCAATGTCCGAGACTGGTGAAAAAGAACTGCAGTGTCGTTGCCCACTCCTGCGTGTCAGGATGATGGACATTTCTCTTTCGCTGTTTGCGTTTCTTCTGCTTTAGGGCGGTTGATCCGACTAGGTCTGCACTCAGAAACAGTATCTGTTTGGGTTCGGCAAAGCGCACGAACTTCTGTTCAAGGTCATCATCTGTGATCGACATGCAAACGCCCCCGTTGCTTCGGCAGCAGTAACGCTGTCAAAGATCAGGGATGTCAATACGCATTGTGATTATTTGTCCTTCATCACCCAGACGCCGTCCCACGCCTGTGTCGGCGGGTTGGCCTGCATCGCGCGGCATCGATCGACATAGGTGCGCGACAGGCCGTCGCCCGGGTTCAGCGACAGGCATTTCTCGAAGCGGGCGATCGCCTCGTCCCAGCGGGCGGCGCGATAGGCGATCATGCCGTCCTCGAAATGGCCCAGAACGTCGCGCATCGCGGGAAACGACTGCGCGTCGTGATAGTCGAGCAGTTCGAAGACGCGCACCGGTTCAGTCTTGCCCTTGACCACCACCAGATCGATATCGCGCATCCGGTAGGTGCCGTTGAACTTGGCAACGGTGGTCTCGCTCGCCAGGATGCGCGCGGAATAGGCCTTGCACGCGCTTTCCAGCCGGCTGGCGAGGTTCACGCCATCGCCGATCACGGTGTAGTCCATGCGCTTGGGGCTGCCGATATTGCCCGAAACGATGTTGTCGGTGTGGATGCCCACGCCCATGTCGACGGTCTTCAACCCCTTGTCGCGGCGCTGCGCGTTCCATTCCCACAAGGTGCGGATCATGTTTATGGCTGCGCGCGCGGCGCGATCGGGATCGTCGTCGTGCGGCATCGGCAGGCCGAAGCAGGCCATGATCGCATCCCCGATGAACTTGTCGAGCATGCCGCCCTGCGCGGTGATGCAGTCGACCATCAGGCTGAAATATTCGTTGAGGAACGACACCGTCCCTTGCGCGCCATATTCCTCGGTGATGGTGGTGAAGCCGCGGACATCGGTGAACATGATCGTCGCTTCGGCACTGACCCCGCCCAATAGGTCGAGCGCATCGCCATCCATCATCTGCGCGGCGATCACCGGGTCCATGTAGCGCGACATCGTCGATTTCATGCGCTTTTCGCTGCTGATGTCCTCGACCATTAGCATTGATCCCAGCTTGCTGTCGTCGCTTTCGGACACCAGGGGCATGATCGTGAGGTTGACCGACTTGTGCACGCCCGACAGCGCGACATCGGCATCGGGGAAGATGTCGCTGATGCGCTCCTCCTTCACCTTCTCGATCCGCTCGATGATCCAGCCACCGGTCTCGCCGAGCAGATCGGAAAGCAGCTGGCCCTGGACCTCTGCCGCCTTGCACGCCCAGATCCGCTCGATCGCCTGGTTGCAGGTGATCACCTTGCCCAGGGGATCGAGCGTGATCACCCCGTTGGACATGCTTTGCAGCACCGACTCGTTGTAGAGCTTCATTCGCTGGACGTCGTCGAACAGCTTGGAGTTCTCGAGCGCGATCGCGATCTGCCCGGTGAAGGTCTTGAGCTGCTGCTCGTCCTTGTCGGTGAACGCGCCGGTCTTCTTGTTGAGCACCTGGGTGACGCCGATGACCTCGCCCTGCTTGTTGACGATCGGCACGCACAGGATGCAGCGGGTGAAGAAGCCGGTCTGCCGATCGAAGCTGGGGTTGAAGCGCAGATCGGCATAAGCGTGCGGGATGTTGAGGCTCTGCCCGCTGGTGAACACCGTACCTGCGATCCCCGCGCTCGACGGGAAACGGATCTCGTTGACCTTGCCGCCGGCTGAAAACATCGAGAACAAGGTATCGGTGGCCTTGTCGTGGATGAAGATAGTCGCACGTTCAGCCTCGAACATCCGCACCGTTTCGGCGACCACGCGCTGCAGCAGCCGGGTGAGATCGACTTCCGAGCTGATCTCGGAAATCATCGAAAGGAACGCGAGCTCCTTGGCGCGGACCTGCTCGATCTCCTCGATCGATTGCAGGCTCTGCAGGAACACCGTCGCCTGGCTCGTCATCTCCTCGAGCAGCGAGACGTCCTCGGCGGTGAAGTCGCCCTCGTGCTTGTTGATGTTCTGCATCACCCCGATGATCTGGCCCAGCGGAGTGCGGACGGGAACGCACACGATGTTGCGCGTCTTGTAGCCGGTGCGCTGGTCGACCGTGCTGTTGAAGCGCGGATCGGCATAGGCGTCCTTGACCATCAGCGATTGCCCGGTCTGGAAGACCTCGCCCGCGATGCCCGATGTGTTGAGGATGCGGATTTCCTGGCTCTGGCTTCCTTGCGCAAAACGCGAATAGAGCTCGCCGGTCTTGGGATCGTTGAGGAACAATGTGCCGCGATCGCAATTGAGCTCGCGCGAGGTGAGTTCGACGAGCATGGCGAGCACGCCATCGATCTGCGTCATCGTCGCGCATTTGCGGGTGACCTCGAGCAGCACCTCGGTGCGGCGCAAGGCCGCGGCGCGCTGGTCTTCGGTCATCGGGCGGGCAAGGGTGTCGGCTATGGGGGGTGTCATGCGGCGGTCTGTCCCATGTGTGCGACCACGTGTTCGTCCAATCTTTCGCGCAGCGCCTGGACCTGCTGCTGCAGGGCCAGTCGCTCGCGGGCATGTTCGGCTTCCATCGTCATCCGCGCCTGATCGAATACGGCGCGTTCGCCGTCCAGCGTCAGCCGCAGGGCATCGATGCTGCCCCTGAGCTGGGCGATTTCGGCCTGCGCACCCGCGCGGTCTGCCTGCAGCGCGCGGTCATGCGCCTGTTGCTGCATCTCCATCTGATCGCGCATCTGCTGGATCGTGACGGTCAGGTCCGCGATCCGCGCGGCCTCTTCGGACTGGACGCGGGTGACGCGCCGGTCGGCCTCGACCGCTGCCGCCTCGAGCGACTGGCGCAGGCCATCGATCGTCGCCTGCAGATGCAGGTTGGCCGCGCGCATGTCGGAAAGCGTGTCAGGTGCAGTTTGGGCAAGTGTCATGTCGCAGTCGATCGTCCCCGCTGCCTGTGGTCCTATCGGTAACGGCGCAAGTCAAGCGCGGTTAACAGACCATTTGCCATATTTGGGACAATAGGCTGTGACAGCGGACACGTGGCTGAACATTTGTCCAGCCGAACACCGGGTCGATGTTCAGCCGTCGAGTTTCAACGCCTTGCGCAGTTCGGCATTGATCCGGCTCTGCCAGCCGGGCCCCGTCCAGACGATAGCGACAGCGCGACCATCCAGTTCACCGAAGGATACGATACGATCTTCGCCATAGACAAAACGATCGTCTGGGATTTCAATCAAACCCCTTGCGTCAAGCTACTCCGCCGCGAGCAGATCAACCGCGCCGCCAAGATCTACTGACACGAGGCGGCTGACCCCCTGCTCGACCATTGTCACCCCGAACAGGCGGTGCATGCGGCTCATCGTCACGGCGTTGTGGGTGACGATGAGGTAGCGGGTGTCGGTGACTCGGGCCATGTGGTCGAGCAGGTCGCAGAACCGATCGATATTGGCGTCGTCGAGCGGCGCGTCGACCTCGTCGAGCACGCAGATCGGTGCGGGGTTGGTAAGGAACAGGCCGAAGATCAGCGCAACCGCGGTCAGCGCCTGTTCGCCGCCCGAGAGCAATGTGAGCGAGGAAAAACGCTTGCCCGGCGGCTGTGCCATGATCTCTAGCCCCGCCTCGAGCGGATCATCGCTGTCGATCATTTCGAGATGCGCCTTGCCGCCGTTGAACAGCCGGGCAAACAGATCGCGGAAATGGCCGTCCACCGCAGCGAATGCCGCCAGCAGGCGCTGGCGTCCTTCGCGGTTGAGCGCGCCGATCGATCCGCGTAGCCGCCCGATCGCCTCGACCAGCTCGTCATGCTCCGCGCGGATCGTCGCCATTTCGGTTTCCAGCGTGGCGAGTTCGTCGGCGGCGATCAGGTTGACCGCGCCCAGTCGTTCGCGCGCCTGGGTCAGCCGCTCGTGCTCGGCGGCTTCGCTATCGGCTCCGGCGATGCCCTCGGGGTCGAAGCCGAAGCGCTCGGGCAGCACCGGGGGCGGGCACTGGAAGCGCTCGCCGCAGCCCTGGGCAAGCTCGATCCGCCGCTGGTCCTGATGCTCGGCGCGCGCCGTCGCGCCGGCGCGCTCTTCACGCGCCAGCGTCAGCGTCTCGGCGGCCGCCGCGGCGATCCGCTCGGCTTGCACCAGCGTCGTTTCTGCCTTGGCTGCATCGCTTTCGGCCTGCGCCTGGGCTGAGCGCGCGTCCTTCGCCGATTGCTCGAGCGCGGCGATCTGCGCGGTCAGCGCTGCGGGCTTGTCGGCGATCGCCTCGCGTTCGCCTGCCAGTTCCGCGGCACGCAGCTGCATGTCGCGCAATCGCTGCGCCGCCTCGCCCGAGCGGCCCTGCCAGCCCTTGATCTCCGCGCGGACCGTCGCGCGGCGTTCGCGCAGCGCGGCCAGTGCCTGTCCTTGAGCGGCGAGCGCGGCATGTGCCGAGCGCAGCGCGTTCTGCGCAGCCTGGGTGCGTTCGGCAAGCAGGGTGACCTGCTCGCGCTGGGCCCCGCCATCGGGAAGCGACGCGCGTGCTGCCTGTGCTGCTGCGCGCTCCGCCTCTGCAGCGGCGGTATCCTGCGCCAGCCGCTCGATGCGCTCGGCCAGATCGTCGCGGCGCTCGCCATCACGGGTCAGCGCGTGTTCGGCCTGGTCGCGGTCACGCAGCGCCTGGCGTTCTGCGACTTCGGCGGCATTGAGCGCGGCGGTCCCCGCAGCGATCCGCGCCTGCACCTCGGCCAGCCGCTGCTGGCTCTCGCCGAGCATGGCGTCGGCAGCGTCCAGCCGCGCCGCAAGCGCGGGCCGGGCGGCTTCGAGCTCGGTCAGCCGGGTGCGGCGTTCGAGCCTTTCCGCCGCGCCCGCGCCATCGCCCGAAGACACGAAACCGTCCCAGCGCCGCATCCGGCCATCACGGGTGACCAGCCGCATCCCGGGGGCGAGCGCCTGGCCGTCATCGGTGTCGGCGACCAGGATCATCGCCAGCCGGGCGCGCAGCGCATCGGGCGCGCGGACATGATCACCCAGCCGGACGGTGCCCTCCGGCGCCGTGATTGTAACGGGCTCGCTGGCGCTTCCGGTCCAGAAATGGCCGTCACCCCGCGCCGCGCCGATCACCGCACCCAAATCCTCTCCCAGCGCTGCCGCCAGTGCTTTCTCAAAGCCCTTGTCCGCCTGAACCTGATCGAGCGCGCGATCGCCTTTGCCGGAGCGCCTGGCCAGATCGCGCGTCAGCGCCTCGATCTCGCGCGCCATTGCGTTGGTCTCGGCGCGCAGCGTGGCAAGATCGGACTGCGCGGCATCGCGCGCTGCCACCAGCGCATCGCGCCCGGATTGCGCCTCGGCCAGCGTTCTGGATGCCGCCTCGCGATCGGCCGAGGTGCGGGCGCAGTCGGCCAGCGCCTCATCGCGCAACCGTGCCAGCGCGGCGGCATCGCCCAGACCGCCCAGCTGGGCGCGGGTCCGCTCGAGCTCGTCGCGCGCGCGGACCTCGCGCGTGCGTGCGGTGGCAAGCGCGGCATCGGCGACCTTGATATCGGCATCGGCGCGGGCAAGCTCGGCGCGTGCTTCGGCCAGCGCGACTTCCGCCTCGCGGACCGCGCGCTCGGCGCCATCCTGCGCCTGGGTCAGCGCCGGGCCGCGCGCGTCTTCGGCGGCAAGATCGGACTGCACCCGCGTGTTTTGCGCCTCGAGCCGCTCCAGCGCGGCGGTGGCATCGTGCGTCAATCGGTCTTCGCGCGCGCTGTCCTCGGCGATCCGCGCCTGCTGGCGGTCGAGATCGGCCAGGCGCTGCGCTGCGGCGTCGCGCTCGGCGGTCAGGCTGGCGACCCGATGCGCGAGCGACTGGCTCGCCTCGCGCGCGGTCTGCAGCGCCATCCGCGCGGTTGCCACCGCCTCGATCGTTGTGCGCTGGCGGGTCTGTGCTTCATCCTGAGCGGTCTGTGCTGCGACCACCCGTGCTTCTGCAGCCCCTGCCTCGTCGCGCGCCTGCTTCGCCGCGTCTGCTGCGGCACGCCAGCGGGCGAACAGCGCGCGCGCTTCGGCGAGCGCGATCTCGCGGCTGAGCGCGCGGTAGCGCTCGGCGGCGCGCGCCTGCTTGGTCAGCGTCGCCGCGCGCGCTTCCATATCGCCCAGCACCTGCAGCAGCCGCTCGAGGTTCGCCTCGGTTGCACGCAGTTTCTGCTCGGCATCCTTGCGGCGGACGTGAAGGCCTGCGATTCCGGCGGCTTCCTCGAGCATCTGGCGGCGTTCGGATGGCCGCGCGGAGATGACCGCGGCGATCCGCCCCTGGCTGACCAGCGCAGGGCTGTGCGCGCCGGTGGCAGCATCGGCGAACAGCAGGGCGACGTCCTTGGCACGCACATCGCGGCCATTGGCGCGATAGGCGCTGCCTGCGCCGCGCTCGATCCGCCGGACGACTTCCAGCTCGCCATCCTCGACCGAGACCGCCGCCAACACCGGCTGGCTGACCTCGGTAAGCAGCGAGACTTCGGCGAAATTGCGGGAGGGGCGGGTCGCGGTGCCGGCGAAGATGACATCTTCCATCCCGCCGCCACGCATCGACTTGGCAGAGCTTTCGCCCATCACCCAGCGGATAGCCTCGAGCAGGTTGGACTTGCCGCAGCCATTGGGGCCGACGATGCCGGTGAGCCCGGGTTCGATGCGCAGTTCGGCAGGTTCGACGAAGCTCTTGAACCCGCTGAGCTTCAATCGCTTGAACCGCATCGGCGCGGTGAAGGCAGGGGTATTGAAGGCGGGGGCGCTGATCGGCGCGCCGGGCGTTTCCGCCCGGTCGTCACCTGTCTCGATCAGCCCCCCCTGGTTCAGCTTAACGCGCTCCCATCGCCTGGATCTCGGTTTCTAGCGCCGGCCAGCCGGTGAACTCCACCTGGCGTCCGTTGAGGAAGAAGGTCGGCGTGCCCTGGATCTTGTCCTCGCGGGTTGCCTTGCCGGTGGCGTCGGCCAGCGCGCGCGCTGCGTCGATATCGGTCAGGCACTGGTTCGACTGATCGCGCGAGATGCCGCGCTGCGCGAAGAAGTCGGTCAGCCCCGTGCCCTCGGCCAGCGCGACATAACGCTGGTTGTCGGGGAGCGCGAGCACCTGGTCGAAGCGCTGCTGGCCCATCGCCTGCGCCTTGGTGAAGATGTCGGCCTGGTTGGCCAGCACCTGCTCGGTCAGCGCGAAATAGCTTTCCTGCGGGCCGCAGCGGGTCAGCATCGATGCGGTGAGATCGAGCGGTTCGCGCACGAAGTTGCGCAGTTCGAAGCTCACCCGGCCGCTGGCGACATATTTGTCGCGGATGGTGGCGAAGGCGGTTTCGGCGAAATCGGCGCAATGGCTGCAGGTGAGCGAGGCATATTCGACCAGCTTGATCGGAGCTTCGGGGTTGCCCAGCACGAAATAGCCGTCCGCCGTCTTGGTGACGGTCTCGGACCAGTTCTTGCCGGCGGGTGCGGGGATCGCCGCGATCGGCTCCTTGCTGGCGGCACCTTCGGCGGTGGTGTCCGCCTCGCCACCGCACGCGGCGAGCGACAGCATCAGGGGCAGGGCAATCAGGCTGGCAATACGCTTCATAAGGGCTTGGTCCTTGTCATTCAGATCCGCGCATGTCGGATAACCTCGTGTGATGGCGCTTTAGCGGCTGGCCAGCAGCGGTTCCAGACTTTTCCAGTCGTACACATTGGCCAGCAGCTTGCCGCCCAGCGTGAAGCTGGGGGTGCCCTGCACCTTGACCGTGTCGGTGGCGAACTTGGTCATCGCCAACACCTTGTTCTGTTCGGTCTTGTTGGCCAGGCACGCATTGATCTGCGCATCGGTGGCGAGCGGCGCGTGGCGGCGCAGCTCGTCGTACAGGCCAAGATCGCTGGCGATCCGCTGCAGCCGCGCGTTGGTATCGCCCTGATACCATGCCGCCTGGCCCTCGCGGCCCATGCTGCCCGCCTTGCCCAGCCAGGTCTTCTGGCTGGCGAGCAGGCCCTTGTGCCGCCGGAAGAAGCTGCGCGGCTCGCCGCAGCGCGCCAGCAGCGCGACTGTCAGGTCGACAGGGTCGCGGATGAAGTTGCGCACTTCAAGGCTGGTCTTGCCGGTAGCGATGAACCCGTCGGCCAGCGCAGGGTTCGATTCCTGCTCGAATGCCGCGCAATGCGGGCAGGTATAGCTCATGTATTCGATGATCTTCTGCGGCGCGGCGGTGTTGCCGCGGACATGGCCGCCGACATCCGACTGGCTGACCTTGTCGGTCCAGGCGGTGGCGGCGCTTTGCGCGGTCCCTGCCACGGGCAGCAGCGCGGCCGAAGCGGCGGTCAGGGCAAATGCGGTCAGGGCGATCAGGGGGCGCAGGGGCGCTTTCATCAATGGACCTCGTCAGATGGTGGCGGCGCAAACAGGCGCACGGGTTTGAGATTGTCGCTTTTCAGCTTAACCGGGGCTGCACGCGCCGCCTCGGCCGCAGCCTCGCGTGCCTCCTTGTCGGCCATCGAGCGTGCGAGCGATTCGAGAACGGTCTGCAGTTCGGGGTCGCCAATCGGCTTGAGGCCATCGGCCGGCGCGATAGCCATCGGCTTGAGCGACGGCGGCGCTGCGGGGCGCGGCTCGGGCCGCAGCGGGCGGCTGAGCGCGCCATGGCGGTATCGCACCCGCGCCACCGCCTCATAGCCGAAAAAGCGGTTCACCCGCGCAATGATCTCGGGCTCGGCATGCTGCATGAAGATCGCGGTCGCGCTGGTGACCACCAGGTTGAGCGTGCCCTGCGCCTTCTGGCCGCGCGGAAAGGCAATCGATTCGGGGCTGGCCATCGCGGCATAACGCGGCCCTGCAATCTCGGCCCAGCGGCTGACCAGCGAGCTCTGCACGAAACCGAAGCGGCGAAAGCTGGTCTCGCCGATCGCCGGGATCAGGTCGGCAATGCCGCGCGCCTCGCCGCCGCGCGCGCGCGCCGGGCGGGCAGGCGGCGTCGCTGCCTTCTTGCGCGCCGATGCAGACGGCTTGGCAGGAGGCTTTGCAGTTTGGGGCTTATCGCGTTCCATATCGCAGCCGACCATGGCATAGCCGGGCCATGCCCGTCGAGTGTCGCGAGAAAATTGTGGATGAGCGCGAAGCTCCGCGAATCGCGGCTGCCTTGCTCGATCATTACGATACGCACGCCCGCACGCTCGCCTGGCGCATTTCGCCGCAGCAGCGCGCAGCCGGGGTGCGGCCCGATCCGTATCGTGTCTGGCTGTCCGAGGTGATGCTGCAGCAGACCACGGTCGCTGCGGTCACCAGCTATTTCAACGCCTTCATCGGACGCTGGCCAACGGTCGAGGCGCTGGCGGCGGCTCCGGCCGAAGACGTGCTCGCGGCCTGGGCGGGGCTGGGCTATTATGCCCGTGCGCGCAACCTGATCGCCTGCGCGCGCGCGATGGCGGCTGATCATGGCGGGCGTTTTCCCGACACCGAACCGGGATTGCGCGCGCTTCCCGGCATCGGCGACTATACCGCCGCTGCCGTCGCGGCGATCGCCTTCGACCGGCCATCGGCGGTGGTCGACGCCAATGTCGAGCGGGTCACCGCGCGGCTGTTTGCGATCCACACCCCGTTGCCCGCCGCAAAATCCGCGATCCGCGCAAAAGTCGCGCAGATGCTGCCCGCTGCGCGGCCCGGGGATTTTGCGCAGGCCATGATGGACCTGGGCGCCACGATCTGCACCCCGCGCAACCCCTCGTGCCTGCTGTGCCCGGTCGCCGGCTGGTGCGAGGCGCGGGCGCAGGGGATTGCCGAATCATTGCCGGTCAAGCCGCCCAAAAAGGCAAAGCCCGCGCGCACCGGCACCGCCTGGTGGATCGAGCAGCAGGGCCATGTCCTGCTGGTCCAGCGCGCCGACAAGGGGATGCTCGGCGGCATGCGCGCGCTGCCCGACGACGGCTGGTCTGCAAGCCGTAACGGCAATCGCGCGCCGCCGCTTGCGGGCCAGTGGACGCAGCTCGATGCCGCGGTCGCGCACGTCTTCACACATTTTTCGCTCGACCTGTCATTGGCGCTTTATCGCGGGCCCCAAATCGATAAGGTTGCCTTTGAAAACCTGAATGGTGCGTGCTGGTGGCCCGTCGAGCGGATTGAGGAGGCGGGGTTGCCGACGCTGTTCGCCAAGGCCGCGCGTATCGCCATTCAGCATAGATAAAGCCGCGTCCGCCAAAGGCGGGGCAAAGACGAACAGGAGCAGACTATGTCGAAGGTGTTGAACCAGATGCCGAACTTGAGCCGCCGCCATGTGCTGGGATCCGCCGGGCTGCTTGGCCTGTTCGCGGCGATGCCGGGCTATGCCCGGGCGATGGTGACCGGCGATTTCGGGCTGATCCGCGCGCAGGTCGAAGACTATGTCGCGTCCAAGAAGGTCGCCGGCATGCTGGTGTCGCTGGGCTTCGGCGCGCAGGAAGCCGCATTGATCGGCGCGGGCAATCTGGCTCTGGACATCCCCACCCCGGTCGATGCCAATTCGCTGTGGCGCGTCTATTCGATGACCAAGCCGATCGCGGGCATGGCCGCGATGATCCTGGTCGACCAGGGCAAGCTCAAGCTCGACCAGCCGATCGCGGACTTCATCCCCGAATTTGCGAACATGAAGGTGCTGACCGATCCCGCCAAGAGCCTGGATGCAGTGCCCGCCAAGACGATGATCACCCCGCGCCACCTGATGACGCACACCGCGGGCCTGGGCTACAACATCGTCACCAAGGGCCCGCTGCTCGAGGAATACAACAAGCTCGGCATCAATCCCGCCGCGGTCAGCAAGACCCCGATTCCCGGTTTCCCGATGCCCGCGCCGACCCCGCCGATTGACGAGTTCGCGCGCCGTGTCGCCTCGCTGCCGCTGGTCGCCGAGCCGGGCACGATCTGGAGCTATTCGATCGGGCTCGACCTTCTGGGCTATGTCATCCAGGTCGCCAGCGGCATGGAACTGGGCGCGTTCCTGCAAAAGGCTATGTTCGATCCGCTGGGCATGACCAGCAGCTACTGGACCGTTCCGCAGAGCGAAGTTCCGCGGCTGAGCACCAATTACGCGCCGTTTGCAGGCGCGCTGATCCCGATCGATCCGGCGCAGGACAGCATCTTTACCACGCCGCCAGCCTTCCCGTTCGGCGGCGCCGGACTGGTCAGCAGCGCGCGCGATTACGACCGGTTCCTCGGCATGCTGGTCGGCAAGGGCCAGCTGGGCGGCACGCGGATCATGTCCGAGGCGACCGCATTGCTCGGCATGTCCAACCTGCTTCCCGACACCGCGGTCACCAAGGGCACCTGGGTGGAAGACCAGGGCTTCGGCGCGGGCGGACGCGTGGGCCTGGGCAATGCCAAGGGTCCGGCAGGGACCTATGGCTGGGGCGGTGCAGCCGGAACGGTGGCGTTTGTCGACCATGTCCGCGGCATCCGCGCATCGGGCTTTACCCAGTACATGCCGGCCGAAAGCTATCCGTTCCAGCGCGAATTCCCCAAGATGATCTACGACCAGCTGCAGGCGATGGGCTGATCGGCCGCAACGGGGGAAGCGCTATGTCCTTGTCGCTGATTGCTCCGGCGCTGACCGGGGGGCGGATCGACCGTGCCGATCAGGTCCGCGTCGATCCCGACCGGCTCGCCGGCTACATGAACTGGAAGGCGAAGCTGCTCACGCTCAATGGGCTCGAGCCCGAGGTCAGCGTCGAGGGGCGGCTGGTCTGGCACAGCCTTGCCGATGCCGCGCCCGACAGCGAGCTGATCTTCCTGGGGCTGATGGACGACAAGGCGCATTTCGCCGAATTGAAGCGCAGCGAGCCCGGCTCGAGCCTGCACTACAACCCGCGCGTCTGGCAGATGCTCGCCAGCCTGCCCGCCGACGAGCTCGCGTTGTACGGCGGCGCGCGCACCCTGGTCGACTGGCACGCACGCCACCGCTTCTGCTCGCTGTGCGGGGCCGCCAGCACGATGTCCAAGGGCGGCTGGTCGCGGACCTGTTCGGGCTGCGGCGCGGAGCATTTTCCGCGTGTCGATCCGGTCACGATCATGTTGTCCGAATATCAGGGCAAGGTCCTGCTCGGCCGCCAGCCGCGCTTTCCCGCGCGCCGCTTTTCCGCGCTGGCAGGCTTTGTCGAGCCGGGCGAGGGCATCGAGGAAGCGGTCGCACGCGAGCTGTTCGAAGAAGCGGGAATCCGCGTGCGCAACGTGCGCTATGTCGCCAGCCAGCCCTGGCCGTTCCCGTCCTCGCTGATGATCGCCTGCACCAGCGAGGCGCTGAGCGACGAACTCACGCTCGACACCACCGAGATCGAGGAGGCGGGCTGGTTCAGCGCCGCCGAGGTCCACGCCGCGATGGCAGGCGACGAGACCGCCCCCTTCATCGCGCCGCCCCCATTCGCCATCGCGCATGACCTGCTCAAGCACTGGCTGGACGCGCAGTAGACACCGGCTCTGGCTCCGACTGTCGTTTTGCAGTCAAACCAGATATTGACGCTCCCGGTAGCAAGTGGCATTAGCGCCCTCGCATCGCACACGCGACCCATGCGCGCGGGTATAGCTTAGTGGTAAAGCTCCAGCCTTCCAAGCTGGCTATGAGGGTTCGATTCCCTCTACCCGCTCCAAGACCTCTCTCAGGGGGTCCGAAAACGTCGCTTAAGCAGCTGTTTTTTAGCGCTTTTTTGTGATATGCTTTCCCAGCAGTTCCAGTAATGTTCCCCTGCACATTAGCCGTTTGATGGGGTTTATGATGGACCTGCAGCAAAACTTGCTGGCGAAAGGTCCATCACAATGGCGGGAAGTGCGAGAAAACCGGGGCTTACAGCGGCTTCAATTGCGCGCGCAAAGCCAAAAACCATTGATTACAAGCTGTCGGATCGGGACGGGATGTACCTCCTGGTGAAGCCCAGCGGCACAAAATACTGGCGGATGAACTACCGTCATTTCGGTAGCCAGCGGACGGTGTCGTTTGGCCGATATCCGGATGTCAGTTTGGCAGATGCCAGACAGCGCCTCATTGAGGCCCGACGCTTGATCGCAGACGGCATCGATCCGGGCGACCAGGCCAAGCTGGACAAAATAGCCGACAGCGTTGCGGCGTCCAATTCTTTCGAGTTGGTGGCAGCCGAATGGTTGGAGAAGGTCAGGCTTGAAGAGAGAGCTGCTGCATCGATCAAGAAGTACGAGTGGCAACTCGGCCTGGTGACGCCTACTATCGGGCGACGACCGATCTCGAAGATCACGGCCCATGAGGTTCTGGTTGCACTTAAGAAAATCGAGCGGACCAAGCGGTACTATACCGCAACCAGTGTGCGGACCACTTGCAGTCAGGTTTTCCGCTTTGCCATCGCAACTGCGCGGGCCGAGCGCGACGTGTGCGCTGATCTTCGTGGCGCGCTGGTGACGCCCAAGGTTGTGCACCGGGCTGCGATTACAACGCCGAACGAAGCAGGGGCTTTGCTGCGATCAATTGATGACTACGATGGCGACGTTCTGACCCGGATCGCCATGCAGCTTCTCGCCCACGTTTTTGTCCGCCCCGGCGAGCTTCGGCATGCCGAATGGGCGGAGTTCGATTTTGGCCGAAAGGTTTGGACGATCCCTGCACACAAGATGAAGATGCGCAGACCCCACGCCGTGCCATTGTCGCACCAAACTTTGGAAATCTTGCGCCAGATCGAGCACGACGCAGCATACAGCATCTATCTTTTTCCATCATTGCGGTCAGTCGATCGACCTATGTCGGACAACACCATCAACGGCGCGTTGCGTAGAATGGGTTACACAAAGGACGAAATGACCGCGCACGGCTTTCGCGCCATGGCAGCCACACTACTCAATGAGATGGGAACCTGGAACAGTGACGCCATCGAGCGACAACTTGCCCACGTGGAAGCCAACGCCGTGCGGAGAGCCTATACGCGCGGGCAGTATTGGGAAGAGCGCGTGCGTATGATGCAGCATTGGTCCGACCATCTCGACCAACTCAAGGGTGGAGCGAAGGTTCTCCGGCCTAAGTTTCCACAGGTAGCTCGAGGCTAAAGGCTGGAATTGGGTGGATTCTGTTGAAAAACTCGCCCTTGCAATGGCGCTGGAGTATTGATTCTATGTCTTCGCGAGCAAGCGGAGACGGCCGATGATGGGCGGACGGACGGTGGCGCAGGAAGCGCTGTTTTATAGCTTCAACCTGGAGCGGCATGTTCCACAGGATCATCTGCTCCGCTCGATTGACAGGTTCGTCGATCTGTCGGGCATTCGCGAACATCTGCGGCCCTTCTACAGCGCGACCGGTCGGCCCTCGGTTGATCCCGAGCTGATGATCCGGATGCTGATCATCGGCTATTGCATGGGTATCCGTTCCGAGCGGCGACTGTGCGAGGAGGTGCATGTCAACCTCGCCTATCGCTGGTTCTGCCGCCTCGGGCTGGAAGGCGATGTGCCCGACCACTCGACCTTCTCCAAGAACCGGCATGGTCGTTTCCGCGACAGCGATGTGCTGCGCCAGCTGTTCGAGTCGACCGTGGCGCGCTGCATTGTCGAGGGGCTGGTTGGTGGCGAAGGGTTCGCGGTCGATGGCAGTCTCGTGCGCGCCGATGTGAGCCGCCAGCATGCCGTCGATAGCGCCGACGCATTGCCTGACGCGGCCACCAGCCATGCCGTTCGCGAGTATCTGGCCGTGCTCGACGATGCCGCCTTTGGCGGAGCGACCCCGGTGCCACCCAGGCAGTTGGCGGTGGCCGATTCGGCGGCGCGCTGGACTGCGGCAAGCCGCGAGCGCGCCTTCTTCGCCTATGCCACCAACTATCTGATCGATCTCCAGCACGCGGTGATCGTCGATGTTGAGGCGACCACCGCCATCCGCCAGGCCGAGGTCACCGCCCAGCGCCGCATGATCGATCGGACGCGCGAGCGCTTCGGTCTGTGGCCCGAGCGGCTCGCGGGCGATGCAGGATATGGCGACGCAAAAAACCTGTCATGGCTGGTCGAGGAGCGCGGCATCGAGCCGCACATCCCTGTGTTCGACAAGTCCGCCCGTCGCGATGGCACCTTCGAGCGATCAACCTTCACCTTCGATCACGAGGATGACAGCTATATCTGCCCTGCCGGCAAGCGGCTGCGCCAGAGGCAGAAGGTCTAGCGCGAGGAACTGCCGTTCGTCGATGAGAACGGCATGCTGCGCTACCGCGCCAGCAAGCTCGACTGTGACGCCTGCGCTCTCAAGCCACGCTGTTGCCCGTCCCAACCGGCGCGCAAGATCCTGCGTTCAGTCCACGAGGGCGCCCGCGATCTGGCGCGCGACATCGCCATGACTGACACCTATCTCGTCTCGCGCCGCCAGCGAAAGAAAGTCGAGATGCTGTTCGCGCACCTCAAGCGCATCCTCAGAATGGATCGCCTGCGCCTGCGAGGTCCAAACGGTGCAAGAGACGAGTTCCTCCTCGCCGCCACCGCCCAAAACCTCCGCAAGATGGCCAAGCTGATCCCGATGCCCGCCACCCCAGCCCCCGCATAACCCGGGACGAGGCCTCCAAACCACGCCTAAGCGGGCGCTAGCCTCGATCTCGGCGACGGGTTTTTCAACACAATCGGGCGGAAAGCGGACGTTAAGACCTGCACGGTAATCAGGCCGGCATGGCCGAGTATGACCCATCGAGGCGCAACCTCTTAATTGGCGGCTCTATTGTCGGCATCTTGGCCCTTGGTGGTTTGCTGCCAAGTGCCTGCGCCATCAGCAAGTTCAACCAAGGCCGGGAGCTGTCGATGTCGGATACTCCAACGCGCCCCGATGGCCAACCGCTACCATTGCTGGATGAGGACATTGCACCTGTGCTGGTGCGGTTGGACGCATGGTATGCCGCTAATCTATCGCGGCATAAATATGTACTCAATCCACCGGCGACCGACGCGCAGATCGATGCTTTCGAACACCTTGTCGGCATCAAGATGCCGCGATCCTACCGCCAATTATATCGGTGGCATGACGGTGAGAATGATGACCGCTGGGGCCACATCTACGGACTTTCGTTAATGCCATTGGAACATGCCGCAGCCGATTGGGCGGCTTGGACCAAGACGCTGGCCGGTTTTGGCGGAAACCCATACGCGATTGTTGGCGGAGCGTGGCCCGAAGGATCAGTGAACCCGGCATACATCAATCGTGCATGGATACCGCTGACCAATGACGGATCAGGCAATCACATTGGCCTAGATTTCGACCCGTGGCCCGGCGGCCGGACGGGCCAAGTAATCCTTTTCGGGCGAGACGAGGACGTGAAGGTTGTGCTGGCCGAATCGCTCGGTCAATTTCTCCAATGGATTGCGGGACTGCTGGAGAGCGGCAACTTCAAGCTTACTGTAGCGGAAGACGAAGTCGTGCTGCGGGAGTTTCGACTGAAGGAACCGCCTGTGGACCATTTTCACGAAGGTGCGCGAACTCTTCTGGGCGCGCCTGGGCCCTTCATTTGAGTCGCTCAAGGTTTAACGTTCGCAACGGGGTCGGAAAATGAATTTCCGATTCTGGCTGAATCGTGGCGGTTTCCTGCCAATCAATCGCTGCCTTCTGCATGCAGGCGTCTCGTTGCAAATTTGGGGGAAACAATTGTCGTCCTGCCACATAAGGGGCACCGTGATTGCATCACGGTGCCCTGCGAGTGCCTCCCTTTTTCTCAGCTGGATCCCGCTGGCTCCACCCGGGTCCACAGATCATCGAATGCATGGGCGTCGAAGAACGCATGTGCCTTGACAATTTGACCGTCACGCAGCCGTAAGATCCAAGCGTAACTGTTGACATAGGGCTTTCCGTCACGCGCGGTGCCTTTGGCGTCGAAATGCGCTACCACTGTATCGCCATCGGCGTAGATCCGGTGAACAGTCGGGATAAGCCGATGCGCCATGCGAGCGTTGAACGGCCGGATCACGTCGCGCAGAAAGGCCTCCTTACTTTCGTAAGTTCGCGATCCGAGCGAGTTGCCAGCGATCGTCCACCGGGCATCAGGCGCGAGCAGATCATAGGGGCTCCCGGTGCCGTTGGCCCATGCCTGGAGCGCGGCTGCGATTGCGGCTCGGTTGCGGCCTTCTTCGTCGAGAGGCGCAGCCTCGGTCTGAGTCCCGACCGCTTGAACACTCCACGCCATTCCGACGAAAGCGAGCGAAAGCGCGAATGTCTTGATGAGGTCCTTCATGACTTTCCCTTTCATGGCTGGAATTGGAGAGAAGCGACCGCCGCCTCTGCTACCTGGTAATCCTGCGCGACTGCGCCTCCCGAAACACCAACCGCGCCGATTAGCTCTCCGGCCGCGTCGCGGATCGGGATGCCGCCAGCGAACACGATCAGCCCGCCGTTGGTTCGATCAAAGCCGGGTGAGGTGCCGCCAGGCTTGACGAAGTCGTAGAGCGCTTCGGTGTTGAAGCCGAACAGCGCGGCTGTCCGGGCCTTGTTCATGGCGATATCGGCGGAGCCAAGCAGTGCGCCGTCCATGCGGGTGAACGCCTTGAGGTTGGCGCCGTCGTCATAGATGGCAATGTTCATCGGCACCGCGATCGCGGTGGCTTCGCTGATGGCGGCCGCCATGGCGGCCGCGACCTGTGCATCGGTGATGCTCATGGAGATTTCCTTTCCTGTTAGAGAATGAGGAGGGGCCGACTGATGCGCCCTGGACGCATCAGCCGGCCGCTCGCACAAGATCAGATCTGGTTGTCCCAGGCCTGGAGCTGATGTTCCTTCAGCATGTCCTCGATGGCCTTGGGCATGACGTTGCGGAACTTGCCCTCGTCGGCCGGTACGACCTCGATCATGCTGTCGATCATCTCCTGAGCGTCCATGCGACCTTCAGGCGTGGCGAAGAAATCGTCGAAGCCCTTGCGCAGGTCGGCGCGCTTGGTGAAGTTCACTTCGTCGTCGAGCCAGCGGAAGGGGTTGTCCGCCATCGTTTCGTTGTAGCCGGTGTAGTAGGCACCCGGATTGATGGTCTGAACCTTCACGCCGTAGGCAGCCAGCTCCTGTTGCATTGCCTCGGCGAACGCCTCCAGTGCATGCTTGGTCGACACATAGGTCCCCCAGTTTGCCGGGGTGAACAGGCCGCCCATCGAGGAGGTGAACACCACCTTTTTGCCATGCGCCTTGCCTTCGCGCACCCAGCGCTGAACGACGCCCTGCGTCAGCTGCAGCGGCAGGAACACGTTGACCTCATAGTTCTTGCGCACGAGGTCGAGCGGGATTTCCCAGACCGGCCCGGCTTCGCCCATGCCAGCGTTGTTCCAGAGGATATCGAAGTTCCACTTGATCGCCTGGCGGAGATCGTAGGGATCAGTCAGGTCGAGCCGTTCGACGCGGATCATGTCCGACAGGCCGAGCGCAGCAACTTCCTCGCGCAGCGGGGTCACCTGCGAGGACACGTGCACCGTGGCAATGATCTTGTGGCCGTTGCGGGCCATGCCGATGGCAGCGCCCTTGCCGAAGCCACCGGCGGCACCAGTGATGAGAATGGTCTTGCTGGTCATTGTCTCTACTCCCTTTTTTCCGGCCGCGACCGCCGCGTCCGATGAATGGGAGTTAGACCGAGGGTGCTGGGCTCGCCGTTCGGGTCTTGGGGCAATTATCGCAAAATTGCGGCCGCGATGGGAGAGACCATTAGAGTCGCTGACGGAACAGCCGAGGTGTCATACCGGTGCGCTTGCCGAAGCTGGCGGAGAAGGCAGAAGGCGTTTCGTAACCGACAGCAAGCGCGATGCTGGTGATCGGCAGATCGGATTTGGCCAGCAGCTGCTTGGCACGTTCGATCCGAAGATTGACCAGCCAATTGTGCGGCGTCTCGCCTGTCGCGAGACGGAAGGCAGTGCAGAAATGGAAGCGCGACAGCCCTGCAAGGTCGGCCAGCACGTCGAGCCCGATCGGCTCGTCGAGATGCTGGCGCATGTAGTCGGTGACCTTGCGCACCTGCCAGTCGGCAAGACCGCGCCGGGCGGGTGCCTGCAGCGCTGCGAACGAAGAATGACCTCTCACCAGTTGGGTGACCAGCAAATCGGTAGCCTGCTCGGTGAACAGCCGGGCCGATGCATCAAGATTGGCTGCCTCGCGGCCCAGCAGCTCCATGATCCGGGCAGCCGCAGGATCCTCAAACCCAACGCGGGCCATCAGATCGATCTGACCACCTCCAGACAACTGTTCAGCACATTCGGCCAGGCGCTGGCGGGCAAGGAAAACGTGACTGACCCCGATCGGTCCTGCAATGTCCCAGCGTCCCTCATGACCCTCGGGAATGATCGTGATCGTACCGCTGCGGGTCTCGCCAGCCAGGCGTTCGTTGCCGCGCCGCCAGACGATCTCTTGCGGTTCGTCATAATAGGTGATGATGACATGGCCATCCATGCCTCCGAGATGATCGTGAAGCGCGCCATGGCTCCATGGGGTGGTCAGCCGTGTCATTCCCCGTAACGGCTCGTCGATGACGGGCGGAGCCTGATCCAGGACACGCGCAAGTGCATCATGCGCCGGACCGAACTGGGAGGATGCAACCGACATCACGAGTGCCCCCGCTGTCCAAATCGCTACGTTTTTCCGAGAACCGTTCTCGGCAGATAGCCACCTTCGCTAGCGTGGCTAAAGCGATCCGGAATTGCAAGTTGATTGCGGGCTCGAAACAACGGCAACAACACATCGGGAAGGCTTATCGTGCCGTAGTCTCAAACGGCGGCGCCCCCGGGCAGCATCGCTACCCGGGGGCTTGGAATTTGTGTTCAGCTTGATTAGGAGCGGCTGAAGTCGGTCGAAACCGAAACTTCGTGCCACTCGGCAAGAATGGCCGCATCAGCCGCGTGCTTCGCCTCGATGGCCGAGACTGTGTCGCTGCCCAGCGGCAGGCGGACGGGCGGGTTCGGCGCATCGGCGAATGCTACAAGCACTTCGGCCAGCTTGTCCGGATTGCCGGGCTGGGCGTGGTTAAGGTCGACCGCCCGGCCGCGTACGGCACCGGCGGTGGCGTTGTAGTCATCGATCCGCGTTGCGCTGACTGACAGCGATGAGGAGTCGAGGAAGTCGGTGCGGAAGTATCCCGGTTCGACCACGGTGACTGAGATCCCCAGCGGGGCTAGCTCAGCATGCAGCGATTCTGACAAGCCTTCGACCGCAAACTTGGTCGAGGAATAGACGCCAAATCCAGCTGAACCGCGGTAACCGCCGATCGACGAGATGTTTAGGATGCGGCCCGAGCGCTGTCCGCGCATCACCGGCAGAACCGCGCGGGTGACGTTGAGCAGCCCGAAAACATTTGTGCGATACACTCTTTCAACGTCCTCGGCGCTGGCTTCTTCCACTGCGCCCAGCAGTCCGAAGCCGGCGTTGTTGAGCAGGACGTCGATCCGTCCGAAGCGACCTGCCGCCCCTGAAACTGCCTCTTGCGCCTGCGCTTCGTTGGTTACGTCGAGAGAAACGGCCAACAGGTTGGGGTGGTCGCCGAGGGCCTCCCGTACGGCCTCGGCACGCCGCGCGGTTGCTACGACATTCGCGCCACCTTCGAGTGCCAGACGCGCAATCCGAAGGCCAAAGCCCCGCGACGCGCCAGTGATAAACCAAGTTTTGCTCATGATGCTTCTCCTAGTCTTGAGCCTGAGGAGCATCTATTGAACTGGCGAGCTATTCACCGTTCAGGGATTGTCGGGTCTGTCGCGATCTTGCGGTATCAGAGCAACAAGGGTTCCGAGCACGCTCGCCAAATCGATTTGGCACGTCGTCGCCGAAATCGATGTGGCGTTTTTGGCCGATTTGGGGTCGCTTTCAGAATGGCGCCTCCTGGGAAAAGAACCCGCAATTGCTGCCATTCGTGGCCTGAGATGTGTCCTGTCCGCTGTCGACCCAGAGCACGAACCCGCTTCGCGGGAGAGTCGCTTGGGGTGACGTAGCGTAGTATTGTTGAGGCTTTGAGAGCGGCGAAGTCGCTTGTGAGGGTGGAGTTCCTTCAACGGAAAGGAACGCACCATGGATACCATCACTACCGCTGCCCCGAACAATGCCTTGCGCGAGCGTATGTTGCAGGACATGACGATGCGTAGCTTTGGGGAGCACACGCAGAAGGACTATATCCGGCACGTCCGGTCATTTGCCGCGTTTCTCGGCCGACCACCCGATACGGCCACGATCGAAGACCTCCGGCGCTATCAGATCGCTCAGCATGAGCGTGCCATCAGTCCAGCAACCATCAACGGGGCTGTATCGGCATTGCGTTTCCTGTTCGGTATAACCCTCAAGCGGCCGGAGATGGCACTGGGACTTGTTGTCGTTCGCTGCACACCCAAGCTGCGCGAGGTTCTGAGCGTCGAGGAGGCTGCGCGGCTGATCGAGGCTGCACCGGGCATCAAGTACAAGGCAGCGTTCGGCGTGGCCTATGGCGCGGGTCTGCGCGTGTCCGAGATTGCCCACCTGAAGGTTGACGATATCGACAGCACGCGCATGCTGATCCGGGTCGAGCAGGGCAAGGGGCGCAAGGATCGTAACGCCATGCTCTCGCCGCATCTGCTGGATCTGCTTCGGCAATGGTGGCGTGAAGGCAAGCGGCGCGGGGTCATGTTACCGCACGGCTGGTTATTCCCGGGGCGCAGTTGCACCGACCCGATCTCGGCACGCCAGTTGCACCGCGCCGTGCATGAGGCGGCTGAGTTCGCCGGGATCCGCAAACGCGTGAGCCCGCATACCCTGCGCCACAGCTTTGCCACTCACCTGCTCGAGCAGGATGTCGACATCCGCGTGATCCAGGTCCTGCTTGGGCACACCAAGATCGGTACCACCGCCATCTACACCAAGGTATCGACCAGGACGATGCAGGCGGTGGCGAGCCCGCTCGACCGCATCTTCAGCCTGATGGAAGGCCCCAAGCGAACGGCATCGCCGCCCGGTTGAACCGGTGCGCACCTCGATCGAGGTCGCCGACATCTTGCGGAGTGCCGGGCCCGCGTATCGCGCAGCCCATGCCGGCCATCTGAGCCTCGGCCAGCTCAAGGTCATGACGGCGATCGAGACCTGCCGCACCGCAGCCCTTGGCGGTCACGTCGAGGCCTGCGACGACTGCGGGCACTGGCGGATCGCCTACAACTCCTGCCGCAACCGGCATTGCCCCAAGTGCCAGGGTGCGGCGGCGCGCACCTGGCTGGCCGCGCGCGAGGCCGATCTGCTGCCCGTGGGATACTTCCACGTCGTGTTCACGCTGCCGGCCGAGGTCGCGGATATCGCGTGGCAGAACAAGGCGGTGGTCTATGACCTGCTGTTCCGCGCGGCTGCGGACACGATGCTGACCATCGCCGCCGATCCCAGGCACCTCGGCGCGCGCGTCGGCATCACCGCCGTATTGCATACGTGGGGATCGGCACTGACCCATCACCCGCATGTGCACATGATCGTGCCCGGCGGGGGTATCACGCCAGACGGCAAGCGGTGGGTCTCGTCGCGCCCGGCGTTCCTTCTACCAGTGCGTGTGCTGGGCGCATTGTTCCGCCGGCTGTTCCTCACCCGGCTGCTGGCATTGTACGATGCCGGCAAGCTGGCCTTCTTCAACACCTTGGCGGGCCTCGCGACACGCAAGGTCTTCCTCCGGCATCTGTCGCCGATCCGGAAGAAGCGCTGGGTGGTCTACGCCAAACCGCCTTTTGCCGGGCCGCAGGCGGTGCTGGCCTATCTCTCGCGCTACACCCACCGCGTCGCCATCTCGAACCAGCGGCTCCTTGCCTTCGACGATGCCAGCGTGACGTTCCGTTACAAGGATTACCGTCGCAGCGGGGCTGAACGCCAGCAGGTCATGACGCTGGCGACGGACGAGTTCATCCGCCGCTTCCTGATCCACGTCCTGCCGCGCGGCTTCCATCGCATCCGGCATTACGGCCTGCTCGCCAGTTCGACGCACAAGGACGCCATGGCGCTCGCCCGCAGTCTCCTGGGGGGCGCTGCGCCGGTCGAGGAGCCCGAACCGGAAGAACCGCCCGACCATCGCCCGCCATGCCCATGCTGCGGCGGGCACATGACCATCATCGAGACCTTTGCCCGTTGCTACCAACCGCGTGCACCGCCACCCCCAGTATCCTCGGCCCGGAGACACGCGCCATGATCCGGCATGGCTCGCCCTGCACGACGGTCGGACCCATGGTGTCCCGACCGATGACCCAGCGCGTGCCCATCCCGGATTTAAGCCGGGCGCAGGGCACACTGGCCAGCAAAACCAACGCCGCTAGCAGTCTGACACCGCACAAAATCACGTTGATCAGGCCAACAGCGACACCGCCGGATCGGCTGCGCTTACCCGCAAAAACCATCCCAAAGCCGCTTTACCCATAGACCTGCGCGCGGGGCCCGCGGGTTCCTGCACTGGAGGCTTTCGTACGCAAGCGCCCGAAACCCTTCACAAAATACGCCGTTCGTTGGTCGATCCTCCAGCGACAGCTTTTGTTAGGAGCCGACGGAAGTGCAGTGTAGGCGGTGTTTTCAGGTCACGTCGGACCAGGGCATGAGTTCGCCGACGCGGTTTGCTGGATGACGCGGGCGTGCTCGTTGCGGACTGCGCGACGATGGTCTGGATCGGTGCCGCGAACATCGCTCTCGATGGCATAGAGACCGGCGATCCGCTGCAGCACCTCGGTGGCAACCGGCGACTTGTCGGCGAGGTCGAAGAACTTGCGCCGGACGTGTGACCAGCAAAATGCGAGAGTGATCTGCTGCTGCCGCTTGGCGAGCGCGGTATATCCGCCATAGCCGTCGACCTGCAGGATGCCTGCAAAGTCCACCAGATGCGCTTCGGCGCGCTCGCTCTTGCGGTCAGCTGCATAGACATAGGCCATCATCGGCGGATCGATACCGCCCCATGGGCGATCATCGCGGGTAACCTATCATCGCGATGGCAGCATTGACGACGTGGCATCATCAAGCGTTGGGGCAGATCAGGGGGCGGGAGGTCTGATAAGGCAGCGGCATGGCATTGGCCTAAACCGAAGTCGATGCGGGGTGTCGATGCGGCGCTTGTTTCCCAGAATCGCCTTGATTCGCCGAGAAAATTTAATCAAGCTTCCAGCCATGCGGCCATTGAAGGGGGAGGGGGAGTCGTGGATGAATATTCTGGTAGCACCATTCTTGGTATCGGCTGGTTGACCTCGTCGGCTTTATTTTTTCTGATATTTAGTTCTATTGCTTGCCTCATAAGCTACAGAAAAGTGGGTGAGAACAAGGAACGCCCCTCTGAGTCGATGTCGTTTGGCGAGTATGCTCCCAAGTTTGCCAGGGAATTTAAGGGGAGATTGATCCTCTCAGCATTCCTTTTCCTGATCAGCTCTATTCTGGGAATCATCGCGCTTGCTACGATCTTCATCAAAAAAAGGGAGAAGATGAAATATCTCACAATACGTGAGATGCGTGTGATGGAGGACGAGGAAAATAGCAAATGGCTTGCATCCTTGGGTGCAAACCACGCTGTTCGCTCCGAAAAAATTGACCAAATATTTTTGGATGCGTCAGAAACGATGACTGCAACATATCTTGCAGAATGGGAATCATGGAGCGGGCAAGTTAAAATTGAAGGTTATTGCTTGATCAATATCAAGCGCAGCCTGGCAGCGATGGACAATCGAGATCGCGAGCACCTTCGTATTGTTGAACAGCTTAACAGCGCTGCCAATGGTGCAGAGCGTAAATATCGGTTGTGGCGCACGAGCCTGATCCATGGCGACGGTAAGGGCGCGCCAAATGGCATTTACCAATATAGCGGTTTGTCAGAGACCGATCGGCAGAGGGGGCACGCTACCGTAGCGTTAGAAAAGAAAAGTGCTAGCGTCTCGCAAGTCATATCCGCTTTGAACCAGCACTTGTTTGAGAGCAAAAATGTTAAAACTTCCTCAGGTGCCCTCGCTTCTGTAATTGACGAATCTTTTGAGGTGCTCAGTCAGGGTGGTTCAAAATGGCTGAGATCGGCAAAGATCCCCGGCACAGTTTTTGAGCCGCAAGGGGAGCACGTTTTGCACATCGGCACATTTGACGATGGTCAGCCACTGACATATTCGGGCGAGGGCTCGATGATCACCATCGCACCGCCGGGTTCTGGTAAAACCCAGTGCAATGTATTTCCGAATTTACTGTCTTGGGCTGGGCCGGCTGTGGTGCTCGATATTTCGGGTGATATCTTTGAGAATACCAGTAAGTGGCGCTCGGAGAATGTGGGGCCTGTATATAAGTTCAGTCCTCTAGAGCCTGAATCGAGTCATTGTTACAACCCTTTGACATTTGTGCGGCGCGAACCTGATTATATCTGGGAAGACTCGCGCTTATTAGCCGAGATGATGATTGTGCCTTCGTCTTCGGCTGACCCTTTTTGGGAGAACGAAGCGCGCACCGCTCTGACCGCTGCAATAGCCTATATCTGCTACAGCAATCCTCCTGAAATGCGTCCGATGCATCAAGTTTTGGATATCATGTATGGTGGCGACCCATGGTCGGAGATGCTGGTTGGTCTGAAACTGGCGGCTGATGTCAGGGTGATGATGCAGAACGGAACCGCGCTGGCTGCCATGAATGAAAAGACGCTTGCCAGTGTGCTGCAAACAGCGAGGTCCAGCCTGTCTGCTTGGGCAGGGGAGCGTATTGCTCGTGCTACGGCAAGATCGGACTGGAGCCCTGGTGACCTGCGTGACGGCTCCAACCCCACGATCTACATTTATATTCGTCCGAATGAGGTGGAGTCCTATCTCTCGCTGTTGCGAGTATTTATCGGCCAGCATATCCGGGTGCTGACAGGCGGGAAAGTCCCGCCACGCGGATCACCGCCCATATTGTTCATGCTCGATGAGCTGCCGCGATTGCGGAATATGCCCCCTGTCGATGAAGCTTTGAACATTGGGAGAAAATATGGGCTACGTCTTTGGATGTTTGCTCAGAGTGTGGGCCAGATCCGCGAGGCATATAAGAACGCAGATGGAATGATCGGTTCATGTGCTGTGCGCATTTACATGAATGCGTCCGGTGCAGATGGCTTGGCAGAAAAGATATCTGAAGAGATCGGCACGGTTGACAGCTTCACTGACGGTCAGAAGCGGCGAGTGGTGGATGCGGCAGATTTGGCTGGTCCAAGTTTCCGCGACTATCAAATTGTGTTTGGATTGAATGCCCGTCCTGCCAAGGTGCGAAAGGATTTCGCCTGGAAGAATGACGTGCTCAGATCCCGAATGGGTGCAGCAAATTTACCATGAGGTAGAGATTTCTCAGAGGTAGTAATCATGCCCGGATATAGCGAAGATTTCGATCATTACCAACATCTCGAACAGGCGATGGCGGAAGCTCAGGCGCGACATCAAGCAGCGGTTGATCTGCAAGCTCGTGCAGAGATAGGCTCGCTGGAACACGCTCAGCTCACATCAACTATTCGACAATGTGAGGCTGAAGTGGGTGTCGCAAAGAGTGCGATCGATACATTCGAAGTCGAATTGGGGCAAACCAGTCCTGAGCAACTTCAAGCTTTGCGGATGGGGATAGCCCCGGAAGCAGTTTCGTTCGCGGAAAGGCTTGATGGCACCGTCAATTACGCATTATCTGATTTAGGGAAGGCCGAATTGGGAAGTTTGGCGTCGGTCGCAGGCGAGATGCGTCGGTTTGCTGAAGGCACAAACTTTCTTCCTGGTGATAATCAACTTTCGGATGTGGTGAAGACGGCGTTCCAGCATGGACCTGAGTTCGTCAACGCAACGATTGATGATCTCACTCGACAGCAAACGCAGGCGCTCGACCTGAAGATAGCACAAGGCCCACAACCGACTTTGGAGATGCAAAAGCAGAACGCGGTTCATGCCGAGGTCGAGGCGACTGATCGCGAGGCCTGGAAACAGCACGAATTGACGAAGTTGGAGGCTGAGCATGCCCGGCAGACCGAGCGGCTTGAAAGCCAGTTAGCAAAGTTCGCCCAGTCTCAAGCTGACAAGCCATCGGAAATACAGGCAAAGCAGGCAGAACTCGCTAACCAAGCAAGGATTGAGCTTGCCCAGCAGCAAGCGGCAGAGCTTGCACGAGCTCAAGCTGAGCTGGCACGTGCGCAAGAGCACCAGCGAGCGGCAGAGGCACGAAGCCAACAACTTGACTACTTTCGGGATGTGCGTTGAAGTGTCGGAGAAAAACGGCCCATGCCCACCACCCGTCCTTGCCTGCGCCGCCTTCGAAATCCGATGCGGCGAGCGGCCCTTCGGCAGCGATCCGGGCGAGCACGGATTGTGCCTTTTGTCGGTGCACGGTCGCAAACCGGCGCAGCGCCGAATACCCAATCTCTCCACGCTCTGCCCGCGCCATCCGCCAGCGAAACAGCGGATGGAGATCGAGCGGCAGCAGGGAAGCCTCATGCGCCCAGTATTCGAACATGCGGCGGTTTCGCTTCTCGCCCCATGCCGCTTGCTCCAGTTCGCCGAGATCGTAACCGCCGATACGCGAATAGGCTGGGAGATAGTGCGCTCTTGCCAGAACATTCACGCTATCGATCTGGACCACGCCCAGCCTGTCCAACGCACGATGCAGATGAGCCGATGCCCCCTGCCCGGCACGCCGCTTCCCGAACCCTTGCGCAGCAAGCACGATGCGTCTGGCATCGTGAAGGGAAAGCTGGATGGTCATGCTGGCAAATCTAGCCATCCCATTTTGCAAGGGCAACAGGCGTGGGCCAGTCCTTTAAACCTTGCGCGGTTCTGTCGTTCTGTGCGCCGGTCAAGCAAGCGGAAGATGGCAGCTCCTGACGAGACCTGCCGCAAGGCTTGCCACTCAGGAATGACTGCAACGTCCCAGAATCTTCCGACGGCTTCCGACCAGATTTAGTCATTCCCGACCATCAATTGCGACGTCTGCTTCCGCCGAATGCTGCCATACGGCTGTCGGGGTCGCGCATTGGTGCCGCTCATGGCCGGAGGTGGATAGGTAGGCGAATGGCGGCTTTCCTAACTTCGTTGCGAGCCTCATTGGCTGGCTTGCCCCCTTGCGATCTGCCACCTCTCGCCATGCAGCTCATGCCCGGCAAAGCCGCCGTATGGCCGTGAGGTCTGCCAGGGTAAGCGTGCGATAGCTCAGGCGCACAATGCCGGCAGCCTCCCACTCCTTCAGCACCCGATTGACGGTTTGCCGCGATGCACCGAGCATATGAGCGGCCTCCTCCTGCGAGAAACGTAGCACTGGCGCATCGCCCGCCTTGCCGCCTGCATCGATCATTTGCACGATGATCCGCGCGAGGCGCTCAGGCAAAGGCAGCAGCACGGTGTCGTCCATCCGGCTCAGCACCGCCTTGTAACGCTGGCCCATCATGGCGAGGAACTGCCGTAGATAATCGGAGCGGTCGTCGATCAAGGCGTGCAGGGTGGCAGCGGGGACCATAAGCACGGTGCTGTCAACGGCGGCCACCGCATCATTGCCGCGCGGCTCGCAGGTGAACAGTGATGCCTCGCCGAACCAGTGCCCCGGCGTCACCAGACCCAGCACCGCTTCACGGCCGACAGGGCTGGTGACACTCAGGCGAAAGATTCCGCGCTCGACGCAGAACAGCGCATCGGGCGGCGAGCCGCGGCCGTAAAGCGCTTCGCCTCGCGCTAGCACGCGCTGCCGCGCATGGCGGCGCAGTAGGGCATCGAGCTCCTCATCCAGTGTTCCCGGTTCGGCCAAGCACACCCTCCGCGCCGCCAGATCGTTGAAGCAACGGCCATGTGGTTACAACAAGCGGCGCACACGGCAAGAGCGCGACCCACTCACCCCGCTAGTGCAGCTTTCAGACTGTCCCGCCGCGCCTTGAACATCGGAATGTCGTCGTAGGGGATGTCGGGATTGGTGCCGTTCCCCAGATGATCGAGACGGCTTCTTACGATCGGCAGCTGTTCCGGGCTGGGGTAGATGTAGAACCGGTCTTCCTCGATCGCCTTGAAAGTGATCGCAGCCACCTCTTCGGGCGTCAGCGTGCCGTTGGCAAGATCCTTGGCGGAGATCGCCTGCGTGGCCAGCTGCGAGCGGGTCGGCCCGCTGTCATTGACCAGATCAGCGGGGCGGTTGCGGTGGCACTGGCTGATATTCGTGGACACATAAAACGGGCACAGCACCGCCGCCCGCACCTGCGGCCCGACCAGATCGAGATCGTGGTAGAGACATTCGGACAAAGCCAGCACCGCGTGCTTGGAAACGCTGTAGATGCCCATTCCCGGCGCGGTCACCAGACCCGCCATCGATGCGGTGTTCACGATGCAGCCTTCATAGCCCGGATCTGCAGCGGCTGCCGCGAGCATGCGCGGGGTAAAGCTGCGCACCCCGTTGGCGACGCCATCGACATTCACGCCGAACAGCCACTTCCAGTCCTTTTCGGTGCTTTCCCAGATCGGCCCGCCCGATGCGACACCGGCATTGTTGAACAGCAGGTTGGCCGGCCCGAAATGCTGTTCGGTCGCGACCGCCAGTGCCTCGACCGAAGCGGCACTGGTCACATCGGTCAACACGCCGATCGCCTCGGCGCCGCCTGCACGCAGGTCAGCAACGGCCTGCTCCATCGCTCCAGCCTCGACATCGGCGATCACCAACTTCATGCCGCGCCGCGCGGCCTCCTCGGCAATCGCCCTGCCAAGACCCGAAGCCCCGCCAGTGACCACGGCCACACCGCCCTTCAAGTTCTTCATCCTGCACTCCTTGCTTTTTTACTGATGGATGATGCGGGCGCGAGGTGCGCCGGTTTCATCAATGACTGTAGGCGAAAACCGGATCGGTGAGATCGATCGCAGGGATCGCCTCGCTTTCGTAGAAATAGTCCTGACTGTGCTGCCACTCAGGCGTGTCCCCGCGCCGGGGCAGCCGGTCGAGGCTGCGGAGCAGATAGCCGGGGTTGAGGTAATCGGTATCGACCCACGGCTTCAGTTCCATGCCCTGATCTTCGGGCCTGAGCACCGGCATCACGCTGCTCGCGCCGCTTTTGTGCATGTGATCGAGCAGCCGGCAGACGAAGCCCGCGACAAGATCAGCGCGCAAGGTCCAGCTGTAATGGCCATAGCCATAGACCCAGGCCATGTTGGGTATGCCGGTGAACATGATTCCGCGATAGGTTATGGTCTGCGCAAAGTTGACCGGCGCGCCGTCGATGCTGAACGGGATGTCGCCCATCACTGCCATATCGAACCCGGTGGCGGTGATCACCACGTCGGCATCGATCCGCTCGCCCGAATCAAGCACGATCCCGGTATCGTCGAAGGTGCTTATCGTATCTGTCACGACCGACGCCTTGCCCGCCGAAATGGCCTTGAACAGGTCACCGTCCGGCACAAACGCCACGCGCTGCTGCAAAGGGCGATAAGGCGGCGTGAAATGCCGTTCGACATCGAACCCTTGCGGAAGCAGCGCCTGAACACCGCCAATCAGCATCGCCTTCAGCTTGTCAGGCGATGAATGCGCGCGGTCGAGCAGATCGGCCCGGTCGCGCACCACCTTGCGCCGCATGATCTCGTGAACCCAGGTAGGGTCCACATCCAGCCTGCGCAATTCCTCGGCCAGCGCGTCAGCATTGCGGCCAGCGGCAAAATAGGTCGGCGTGCGTTGCAGCATGGTCACGTGCGCGCAGCGGTCGGCCAGCGCCGGGATCAGGGTTGCCGCGGTCGCACCCGAACCAATCACAGTTACGTTCTTACCCGCCAGATCGAGACCCTCTGGCCAGTGCTGGGGGTGGATGATCTGGCCCTTGAACCTGTCCATGCCCGGCCATTGGGGCGTGTAGCCTTTCTCATGCCGGTAGTAGCCCTGACACATCCACAAAAAGCTCGCCTCCATCTGCACGACATCGTCGGCCCCTTTGCGTTCGACCGTCAGCTGCCAGCTGGCGGTTTCGTTGGACCAGTTGGCGGACGTGACGCTGTGGCCATATCGGATGAAGGGACCAAGGCCCGCATCGGCAATCGCATCACCCAGATAGTCGAGGATCTGATCGCGCGAGGCGATCGGCTGCCCGGTCCACGGCTTAAAGCCGTAGCCGAAGGTGAACAGGTCGCTATCTGACCGGGTGCCGGGATATTTGTGGATCAGCCAGGTGCCGCCATGGCCCTCAAGCGCTTCGAGAATGGCAAAGCTCAGATCCGGGCAATGCTTGCGCAGGAGGGTCGCGCTGCCGATCCCGGAAATGCCCGCGCCGACGATGATCACATCGAACTTTTCGGGTTGCTGCGTGCCTGCTGCGATATTCTGCCGATCCGACACCATCTGCCTCTCCACTCCTTTGGGGCGCGGCCTGTCCCCAGCCTGGCGGCGTGCTAGACCGAGCTAGCAGGCAAGACTGTCGCCTTTGGGCATTCTATCGGATTGCGAGCTATCCTCCCCTCTAGGTGGGCAAATCAGAAGAGGATGTTGTTGCCGCTTTGGGGGGCGCTTGCTGAATGGCGGCAAGCGGCAAGCGCTCTCGCATTAGCCGCCATTTGCGCTCTGATCATCGCAGTGTCGGCTTCTGGTAAAGCCGGTCATCTGCAAAGCGGTTTAGGAAGGGCAGAAATGTCCCAGATTCGGCTGTTCGAACAGACTGGAAGCGATGTCCGCTTTCAGGCAATCGGCGGGCAAGCCCCAATGACCGTGATTGGGGCGCAAAGCTGACTGGCGGCTTACCGAACTGATCGTGTTCTGCAATGCTTTGACGCGCGAGGTAGGATCAGCCCTTCTCAGTTCTGATGGTCCGGACAAACCACTGGCAACGTTCTCGGCCTCAGACGTGACTGCTCTCTCAGTCGCTGACCACATAAAACATCGGGTTCCGCAGCCATTCCTCGATAGCCGATTCCCGCCATCCGCAGCATCGCTCGGCGAGCTTGACCTGCCGGGGGAAAGTGCCCGCCTGGATCTTGCGGTACAGCGTCGCCCTGGATAGCCCGGTGCGATCGAGCACGGTGTTGAGCCTCAGGAACCTGTCGGGTGCATGGGATGCCATGGCCATTGTCTCCATCCTGTGATGTGATCTGCCCCTGCCTGCGACGAAGATTGGCGATGTGCCGCTGCGCGTCAATCGAGCCACATGCGGCGCTTTCGCAGGCAGAAGGGCAGGGTAGCGCTCCTGGGATGCAGGGGGAAATGGCAGCGTAAGCAGAATATTTCCGCTCACGGCATCTCACTGTGTTTCAGCATCCAGCAGCACATCTGCGGACGCAGCAAAGCTGCGGCGTTAGCCCCGCTCGGGCGGGACACCGGGGTGCGTCAATCGCCTCTAGCCACGCCAGGCCAGCCCGCAACCCGCGTTGCGGGTCCTACACTGCGTTGCGGTGCTTAGCGCATGCGCGCCGTCCGTTGCAGCGTGGCTGCCAGCTCTTCTTCGCCGCCCCCCAGCGCCCCTTCCGGGCCGGGGCCGGATGGAAGGAGACAAGGTCATGGAAAACACTACCACCCGTAACAGCCTCTATACTGAGGTCACCACACGCATTATCGCCGATCTCGAGCAGGGACGACTTCCCTGGGTCCAGCCCTGGGACGCAGCACTCTGCGGCTGCACCATGCCGCACAATGCAGCAACCGACCGGCGCTACTCGGGCATCAACGTCCTGATCCTCTGGGCCGAAGTGGTCATGAGGGGTTACGGTTCCCAGCGCTGGCTGACCTATCGCCAGGCACAGGCTGCTGGCGGAAATGTCCGCAAAGGCAAGAAGGGGGCGACCGTCTGCTATGCCGACCGGTTTACGCCCAAGGCAGAAGCCGAACAGGCACGCGGCGAAGACCGCGAAGCCAGGACAGTTGCCTTCCTCAAGCGGTTCACGGTGTTCAACATCGACCAGTGCGAAGGTCTGCCCGAGGACATGACTGCAGCCCCGGTTGCTACCGATCCGGTACTTGCCATTGCGGAAGCCGACGCAATCATCACTGCCAGTGGTGCCACGTTCAACATCGGCGGCGATGCTGCCTTCTACAGCCCGGCACACGACTTAGTGCAGGTGCCTCCGCAGGCCGCATATCATGAGCCGATCAACTGGTACCGCACCGCTCTGCACGAGCTCGGTCACTGGACCGGCCATGCCAGCAGGCTGGACCGCGATCAACAGGGCAACTTTGGCTCTGCACCCTACGCCCGCGAAGAGCTTGTCGCCGAGATGGCAGCCGCGTTCACCTGCGCATCGCTTGGTATTGCTCCCACGGTCCGCCACAGCGATTACATCGCGTCCTGGCTCACCGTCCTACGTGAAGATGACAAGGCCATCTTCCGCGCCGCCAGCGCAGCCAGCAAGGCAGCAGATTATCTGCTAGCCTTCACGGGAGACGCAGCATGAGCGCGCGTCTTACCAGAGCCGCACGTCGGCAACTCCGCCGCGCCGAGCGGGCCGTCGACAACATGTCGCCGATGCAGCGCGAGATCTTCCTTGCCATCCGCGTCGATGAGCTCAGCTATGCTGAGGTTGCTGCAATGCACGGCATCACCGTCACGCAAGGCGAGCATCACTTTGCAGGCGCTCTGCGGATCCTCGACCGGCACATGCACGAACGCCACCACAAGTGGTGGCAGTTCTGGCGATGAACGCCAGCTTCCACCTTGCCAATCGCCAACCATCCCTACAGGGTGACCAGAGCCATGCGAACCGACCTCGATCATCTTCCGGCCAACAAGCAGCGCGAACTTGAGCGCGTGAAGCAGATCATCTTCGAAGAGTTCGAGGACGCCTTGGCGCTTGCCACGCACCAGTGGAAGAAGAAGGGCCGGATCGAGAAGCTTATCCTTTACGGCAGCTACGCCCGTGGCGGCTGGGTCGATGAACCGCACACGGCCAAGGGTTACCGCTCTGACTTCGATCTGCTGATCATCGTCAACGACAAGCGGCTGACCGAGCGCGTCGATTACTGGCTGAAGCTCGAGGATCGGCTGATCCGCGAGCTGGCCATCGACCGGACGCTGCACACGCCGGTCAACTTCATCGTGCACACCTTGCAGGAGGTGAACGATGGGCTGGCGCATGGGCGGTATTTTTTCATGGATGTGGCGAAGGACGGAATCGCGCTCCACGAGGCAGACGAGAGGGAGCTTCACACACCCAAGCCCAAGACGCCCGAGCAGGCACTCGCCATGGCGCGGGAGTATTTTGAGGAGTGGATGCCAGCCGCATCGGGCATGTTACAGACCGCCCACTTCAGCAGGGAGCAAGGACGGCTAAAAGATGCTGCGTTCCTGACTCATCAGGCCACTGAACGGCTTTACCATTGTGTGCTGCTGGTCTGCACTTTCTATTCGCCGCATGTCCACAATCTCGGTTTCCTCCGCACCCAGGCTGAGCGCATCGACATGCGTCTGGTGGACGCCTGGCCGCGCGACACGCGCATCGATCGTGCGCGGTTCGAGAAGCTGAAAGAGGCCTATGTCAAAGCCCGCTACTCGAAGCATTACCGCATCACCGAAGAGGAGCTGTTGTGGCTCAGAGGTTGCGTCGAGGAACTCGGCCGGGCGGTGCATGCCATCTGTTCCGAACGGATTGCGTTGTTGGCGGACAAGGCCGGCTAAGCTGGCTGGCCTACCACGCGCGAGGTGTCAGGCTGCTTCGCTTCCCGGCTCTTCGGCTTCACTATCGTCCAACGCGCTGCTGATCATCGCTGCCAGCGTCTCTTCGGCTCTCGCACGTACGATCGTGTCGGCTGACAGCAAATCCTGCCTCACCCATTGCGGAGCACGCGCAAGCACGCTCAGCACCAGTTGGTTGATTGCCCCGTTCATGGGGCGAGCCTATGCGCGATCACAACCTTTCCGCCAAATGATTTTGCGCGAACGCCCGTGAGCCTCTTCGCCGCCAGAGCAGCAACTGTTGGTCGCGGTTGTCGCCTTTGAGCTTCGTCGCCGCCTCGATCAGCAGGCCTAGGATCACGGCGCGATCGTCATCGGTGAGATCGATCAGCTCTGCTTTGGCGATGAGCCCGCCGAGTTCGATAAGTTGCCGTGTCCGCTCGCGTCGTTTGACCCTCCATTCGCGCATGTCATGCCGGGCCCTGTGCGCCAGCAGCCGGTTGCGCGCCTGGATCGATCGCTTGTGCGCCGCCAGCGTCTTTGCCAGCTGATCGGCGAGTGTTGGCATTGCTTTGAAAGAACGCAGCGCCGCGTTTGCGCCAGGCCTCCTTTCGCGTGGGGTCATCGTTGCCGATCGCGGCGAGCAGAACGCCCGCGAGAACTTCTGTCCCGAGCGCATCTGCTCCCGTCGCAATGACGAGCTCGCCAAGCTGTGTCTGCTTTCGGGTTCTGAGCTGCTTTGCCTTGTCATTGAGAGCTTGCAACTCTGCGTCGTAATCGCGTGGTTTGCGCATGTCTGGCATCCTTCCGTTGTCGGTGAAGGACCAACCAGCTATCCCTCCCATCTCCCGCAAACAACAGGCTGGGTCGCTGTGAGACCCCGTCATCTCGAGCGCGATCAAATCGAGGGAGGGCGCGCTTATACGTCGTGCCGACGTAGCTTGTTTGGCGTAAATGGATGGTCGCCATGGCGATCTATCACTTCTCGGCCAAAGCCATCTCCCGCGCTGCAGGCTCGTCTGCGCTCGCGGCTGCGGCCTATCGCGCAGGCGAGAAGCTGCACGATGACCGGCTCGGGCGGACGCACGACTTCACCAACAAGGCCGGTGTCGTTCATAGCGAGGTCATGCTGCCCGAAGGGGCCAATGAGGACTGGTCCGACAGGGAAAAGCTCTGGAATGACGTTGAGGCTGCGGAGGTTCGCAAGGACGCCCAACTGGCCCGCGAGATCGAGTTTGCTCTGCCCCGCGAGATGACGCAGGCGCAGGCGATCGAGCTGGCGCGCGATTTTGTCAGAGCAGAGTTCGTCGATCGGGGCATGATCGCCGATCTCAATATCCATTGGGATATTGGCGCAGATGGCGAGGCAAAGCCGCACGCGCATGTCATGCTGACAATGCGCGAGATCGTTGTCGGCGAAGACGGCAGCGCGACGTTCGGCGCAAAGGTGCGTGACTGGAACCGCACCGAGCTGCTGACCCATTGGCGCGAAGCTTGGGCCACCCATGCCAACCAGCGCATGGCTGAGCTGGATATCGATGCGCGGATCGATCATCGCTCGCTGGCAGCGCAGGGCATCGACCTGGAGCCTCAGTCCAAAATCGGCGCAGCAGCCTCACGCATGGCGGGTGAAGGGCTTTCGCCCGAGCGGCTGGCAGAGCATGCCGACATTGCCCGATCGAACGGCGAGAAGATTATCGCCGATCCAAACATCGCATTGAACGCAATCACACATCAGCAGGCGACGTTCACCACGCGCGACGTTGCGATGTTTGCCCACCGGCACAGCGCCGACAAGGAGCAGTTCGATGCAGTGATGTCGGCGGTGAAGAACGCGCCCGAGCTCATTGCCCTTGGCAAGGACGGCAAGGGCAACGACCGGTTCACGTCGCGCGATATGCTGGAGACCGAGCAGCGGCTTGAGCGTGCGACGATCCGGCTCGAAGCACGGCGCAGCCATACTGTTCCTGATCGCTATCGCGAGCTGGCACTGGCCAATGCAGCTTCTCGCGGAATGGACCTGTCCGCCGAGCAGCGCGGCGCGCTGGAGCATGTCACATCGGCAAAGGGCGTCAGCAATGTCATCGGATATGCCGGAACGGGGAAAAGCGCGATGCTGGGTGTGGCGCGCGAGGCATGGGAGCGTGCTGGCTATACGGTGCAGGGTGCAGCACTCTCTGGCATTGCAGCCGAAGGCCTGGAGCATGGCTCGCGCATCCCGTCGCGCACGCTTGCCAGTCTGGAGCACCAATGGGGGCAGGGCAGGGAGCAGCTCACCAGCAAGCATATCCTCGTCATTGACGAGGCTGGGATGCTCGGCACCCGGCAGATGGAGCGCGTCGTATCGCATGCACAGCAGCATGGCGCGAAAGTTGTCATGGTCGGCGATCCGCAGCAGCTGCAGGCGATCGAGGCAGGCTCTGCGTTCCGGGCTGCTGCCGAGCGGCATGGCGCTGTCGAGATCGCGTCGATCCGGCGGCAGCATATCGACTGGCAGCGCGAGGCGACGCGCGAGCTTGCCACGGGCAGGACCGGTGTGGCGCTTGGCCGGTATGAGGAAGCAGGACATGTCCATATCGCCGAGACGCGCCAGGCTGCAAGGGCCGACCTTGTCGATGCCTGGGATCGCGACAGGCAGGCAAAGCCGGATACCAGCCGGATCATCCTCACGCATACCAATGACGAGGTCCGGGCGCTCAACGAGGCTGTGCGCGAGAAGGTTCGCGCCAGCGGTGACCTTGGCGAGGACGTTGCGCTGAAGGTCGAGCGCGGTGCGCGGCAGTTTGCCGATGGAGACCGGGTCATGTTCCTGAAGAACGAACGCTCGCTGGGCGTGAAGAACGGATCGCTCGGCACCGTCGACAGCGTCAGCGCTTTGCGAATGTCGGTGAAGCTTGACGATGGAAAAGCCGTGGCGTTCGACCTCAAGGACTATGCGCATCTCGATCATGGCTATGCTGCCACGATCCACAAGGCTCAGGGCATGACGGTTGACCAGGTCAAGCTGCTGGCGACGCCTGGCATGGACAGCCATGGGGCTTATGTCGCTTTGTCGCGCCACCGCACTCAGGTGGATCTGCATTATGGGAAGGACGACTTTGCTGATCGCAAGGCGCTGGTCCGGACACTCAGCCGCGAGCGGGGCAAGGACATGGCCAGCGATTACGCGCGGGAGCCGGAGAAGACCGCTGAGGTCTCCGGACAGCAGCTTGAGGCTCGCGCTGGTTTGAAGGTCAGCCGCAGTGGCCATCTGGCCGATCTGCTCAAGGGCGCACCCACGGCGACACAGCGCGAACCGACCGCGCAGGCAAGGATGAAAGTCGTATTGCCGCAACAGGCAAACGACAAACAAGCATTCGACAGGGCCGTGCAGCGTTTCGCGCGTGTCGCGCAGGACATTGTCGCCATGCGCGACAAGGGGCTTCAGCCGCTGGCATCGCACCGGACCGCGCTGAACAAAGCCGGTTCTGAACTTAATGCGCTGAGGCCGGACAGTTTTGGCGATTTGCGCAAGGCCGTGAACCGCGATCTGAGCCTGATCGGCGAAGCGGTGAAGGGCCGTACCGATCGCGCGATCCAGGCGATGGAGCAGCAGGCGCGGTTGCGCATCGAGGCGCAGCGCATTGCGGCTGCCAATGAGCGGCGGGCCGATGGGTTTGTCGATCAGTGGCAGCGGCAGTCTGAGCAATACCGGGCACTTCGCAAGAGCGGCAGCACGTCGGCTTCTGACAAGGTCCGGGCCTCGCTTGTCGACATGGCCAAAGGGCTTGAGCGCGATCCTCAGCTTGAGTCGGTGCTGGCGGCTCGACGCCCACAGCTGGGGCTGGACGCCATGAGCACGAAACCGCTGTCTCAGGACCTCCAGAAATCGCTCGGTCTCTCGCGTGGCCTCGGCATCGGGATGTAACCATGCGGGATGGACGATTCTCTTCTTGATCCTTCCCCCGAAGAAATCCCGCTCGAGTTGGCGCTGGACGCTGTAGCTCGTCGGCTCGCGGGCGTCACGGCTGCGGTCGATGGGTTTGCTGAGCGGCAGCAGGATCTGCTTGGGCGCGATTACAGCGAAGACCTCGCCTTGATCCATCAGAGCTGCGAAGACCTGCGTAAGACGATCGATGCGTTGGCGCAGAAGCCCGCGCTGGTGCTGACTCCCGAGATGATTGGTCGCCAGATTGAGGCGGCGGGGCTGCGGACTCGCAAGGAGGCCGATGTGGCCATGGCGGCTGCTCAGAACAATCTTCAGAATGTGGTCAGCGCGCTCGCCAAGATGACGGGTTCGGCGCGAACGGTGCGGCAGCAGAACCAATGGCTTGCATGGGCTGCTGGCCTGGCTTTGATATTGGGCTGGGCTGGCGAAAGCATCATCCCGCCAGCGATCGATTGGATCGTGCCAGAAGCCTGGCAGTGGCCTGAGAAGCGGGCCGAATCTGCATTGCGCCGTCGCGGCTGGGAGGCGGGGGAGAGGCTGCTCTCGATGAACGATCCGGAGCGCTGGAAGGCTATCCAGGCTGCGGCGCGAATGTCGGACGCCAACAGCCACGCGATCGCGAAATGCGCTAGCCGTGCGGCAGAGCAGAGGCTGAAAAGCGTCGGTTGCTCGATCGAGGTCAGTGCCACGGATTGATCGGCGGCCCCAATGCATCGAGAATTTTCCGATGTTCAATGCGGATAACCGTCCGGCAACCGACCCCAAGGACTAGGTTTGGGACAACCCGGCCGTACAGCGCTGCGACTGTGACCGTGCGGCTACGCCAAAACCGGCCGTTCGCCAGGCTGCGCAGGCCCTCACTCCTATGTTGAGGTTTGCGGACGATGGCGACTGTTCGGAATGCATCGCAACTCCACTGCAAGCCGCCGTTCCCGCTAGGGATCTGCAGCCGGGGGTTGTTAGTAACAATGGAGGCGTGTTGCCTTAGACTTCTGCGTTTAAGCACAGCGAGAATGCGCGTACATAAGCCTTCAGCGCACTCCTAACCGCAGATGTTGATGATATTGCCCGTTGGTTCCCTCCACCGAAATCGCGACCATGCTGCTCGCGACTGCAATCAAAAGATTGACCCCGCGGGCTCGTCCTTTGTTCCGGGCGACAGGATATTGGCCATTTCAGTTAAGAGCAGGCGGGTTGCCGCGTTATCTCCGCTGCTAAGCAATTGCTTGACCCGGTCAATCTCAAACTCCCGTTGACTAACCTCATTTGCAGCCTCGCGCAAACAGCGAGCGGCTCGGTCCCGCATTTTCTGACTGGGTGCGTCTGCAAGCGTAAGTTTCGTCGAAAGCCGACCCTTCAACATCGTCGCATCCTTGCCGTCGCCCGACGTTAAGGCCAACCCGGCGAGCGCGAGGAGCCACTGACCCAGTGTGTCCCACCCGGTATGATGTTTCCCGGCCTCAAGCGCCCAATTGAACATGATACGTTCGACCGCCTGGTAGGTCTCTTCCTCACCAAGTCTGCGACACCGAAGAGCCAGATCAGTCATGTTGCCTCGGTGCGACCATCCCTCGACAAACTTGACAGATTCCACATCGGCCGGAATCCACGACAGAGTGCTTGCCAGCCAACGCGCATGCTTTCGCAACTCGCCGCGCGCATGCTCGCGGGCGGCGGGTGCCGCAGCAACGAACAGCAGCACCTCGCTGACTTGGGCGATCCAATGGGCGATGTCGAAAAAGAACGGCGACCTTTTCTCTACCGAAAGGAGGAGAAGGTCCTTCTGCGAACCGGAGAGACCATCCGCCCATATCTCAAGGTGGTCGATGACTCGGGAGGCCAGAGCGTCACCTGCCTCCCTCTGTGCTAGCGCGTTACCCAGTTGGGTCAACGTGCTGCACAAGCTGGTATGAGTCGTCACCGAGTAGTAGGGGGCGAGGTAGGTTGCGTGTCCGCCGAGTATGGCATCGGGCATTCGCAGGAATGTTTGTGCAACAGACGACACCGACTCTCGTAGCTGGCGGAGGGCAAATCCGGGATCGTGTTCCTCACTGCGAAGCATCTTCAGCGTAAGGTCACGCAATTCCTCCATCGCCACCAGAGTGATTGGTTTCTGGTCCGGCTTGATCGCCCCGAAGCATCCGATCGCAGCAATTTTCTTGATGAGAGACACAGTCTCCTGCGAGGCTGATGCCTGAACAAAATAACTGCTGCTGCGGCCCATCGCTTGCAATCCGCGCATCACCGTATCGGTGAGCCCGGACGGCAAGACCGCCTCGATAGCGCTCTCGAGGTAGCCCGCCGCCAACAGAGCGTGGAATTTGCTGTCGTGATCGTTGGCGTATCCGATCTGGCAAAGAACATTCACCAAAGCGGCCATCGTGTTGAAAATTTGCTCCAACTGAAGTTCATCGCGCCGCGTCAGCGCGACCGCACTAAGCCGTCTCAGATTTTCCAGCGTTTCGCTGAACACGCCGTCAGCCACTAGCGGGTTGTCGATCAGGAGCTGGTTGGAAAAGAAGGTCCGGCCTTTGATCTGCACGTAGGCGGCATTGAGATTGATGATCATAGACAGTGCCGCCGCCGACACCTCCAGGTCGCCATGTTCTCCCGCACGTCGCGCATAGGCAGCCGCCTGGCCGACAGTGGTTTTGACACCGACTGTCCAATTCGGATTCGCTTGTAGGACGGTGGCACGGCGCGTGTCGAATTTGCTTTCGATGCGGCGTGCCGGAGGATCTTGTTTGAGCTCAACGAGCGTTGACATCGTATCAAGGCGACGACTCGTTCGGTGAAGATCCCGCGCCATGCGCGAATAGATCAGTTCCAACTGCTGGATCGGGTCGATGAGCAGCAGAGATCGCCGGTAGGCGAAGTATAAAAGGCGTAAGTTCAATAGAAGCGCCAAAATTCCGACCAGGACGATGGTTGCTAGATGGCCCGCATCAGCGACCAGCGACAATGCCGTCCCCGCGATCGCGAGAAGCAAAGATGCGGCAACGGATGCGATCAACTTTCTGTCAGAACTGAAGTGTCGAAACAGACCGTGGGGTAACCTCTCCACATTCACTTGCAACGCGAACAGGATAAATGAGGCGGCGATAGCGGTAGCCCCGATCATCGCGGCGCCGATGGTGCTTACGAGGCCGCGCAGGGCGACTGCTCCCGCTGGATCAGGCAGGTCGCCCAGCCATGTCTGCAAGGGCCTCCAAACCAATAGGCTGAGTACCACCGCTAAAGCCCAAACGATTGACTCGATCTTGCTGGCGTGCTGTTGCCAGCGAGCGGAAAGCCAATAGACTGTCATCGCGGCTCGGTGGCTGAAGAACAGACGTCGCCGCACGAGCGCCTTTCGCACTTTCTCAGGAAGGCTGAACGGGATTCCAAAAAAACGGACCATGCGGTTGATCTACAGCATTGATCGAATATCTGCAGCCGCCGAATGTACGTCAGCTTTCAACAGGGCGATTAATGCTCGCGAAAAATCGGTTTGTCAGCGTTCGTCGGAGACGGATAGCGACTACTTTTTAGGCTGGCGCTGTCCCAAGTCCCCAATGAGCCCGGAATGACGTGTATCGGCGTAAGCTGATACTCTCAGTACCGCGAGTGAACGGCGTCATTTGGGTCGAAATATGACAGTCGATCCCCGAGCTTTCGGACACCAACATGGTGAAACGGCCCTGCGTAGCTGGTGGCAACCCGTCGGCAGATCGTCAAAACACATCCGGTCTCGCATTGCATCTCGCGGGAGCGCAGCGAAAGAGGGACGAAAATGTGGGACTGAGTTGGCTGGGATACAAAAAAATGCGCGTTTGCGTCACTTTTTCTAGTTGAATGGTGGAGCCTAGCGGGATCGAACCGCTGACCTCTACACTGCCAGTGTAGCGCTCTCCCAGCTGAGCTAAGGCCCCATATGCGCCGGGGAAAAGTCACTCCGGCGCTGAGAAGGACAGCCCTTTAGTCGAGCCGTCCGGTGGTGGCAAGGGGCAAAACGCTGCCCCCGCCACCTAAAGTTCGCGAACCGGAAACCTCAGCTTTCTTCGTCCTTGTCGTCGGCTGCTGCGACGCCCAGGTCGTCATCGCCGCCCAGGTCGACATCGTTGTCCGGCGAATCGCCGTCCTCGTCGATGTCCAGATCCTCATCGGCAAGATCCACGTCCTCCTTCTCGATGACCTTCTTCTTTTCTTCCTCGAAGGGCAGCGGCTGCTTGGACTTGAGCACGGGCTCGGGGGTCCAGCTGTTTCCGCAGTTGATGCAGGATACAGGGTCGTCCTTGCCAAGGTCATAAAAGCGGGTGCCGCATTTCGGGCAGCTGTGCTTGGCGCCCCATTCAGGCTTGATCATGAATAATGCCTCAGGTTCAATAACATCATAGATGTAAGGAGAAGGTTGCATATTTCCAGCCCGCAGCGCGGGTGCGCCGCAACAGGAAAATCGGCGTGCGCCTTGCCATAGCTTTATGCCGCTGTCAAAAGCTGCGTCGCAATTCACCTCTGGCAGCCCCATGCCCAACCGGAATTTGTTTCATCCCATGGCCCATTCAGCAGACCAGGCACCGGTCCCGCGCCGTTTCGCGCGATCCGGGCCGCTCACCGGCACCATTCGCGTGCCCGGCGACAAGTCGATCTCCCATCGCGCGCTGATGCTGTCTGCGCTGTGCGTCGGCCAGAGCCGGATCTCGGGGCTGCTCGAGGGAGAGGACGTACTTGCCACGGCGGCCGCAATGCGCGCGATGGGCGCGCAGATCGAGCGCGGCGCAGATGGCATCTGGACGGTGCACGGCGTGGGCGTGGGCGGGTTGATGCAACCGGCCCAGGCGCTCGACATGGGCAACAGTGGCACCTCGACGCGGCTGCTGATGGGGCTGGTCGCGAGCCACCCGATCACCGCGATGTTCACCGGCGATGCATCGTTGAGCCGCCGTCCGATGGCGCGGGTCACCGATCCGCTGGGCGAGATGGGGGCGGAATTCAACGCGAGCCCCGGCGGCACGCTGCCGCTGATGGTGCGCGGGATCAGCCCTGCGGTGCCGATCAGCTACCGGCTGCCGGTCGCCTCGGCACAGGTGAAGTCCGCGATCCTGCTCGCCGCGCTCAACACGCCGGGCACCACGACGGTGATCGAGCCGGTGGCGACGCGCGATCACAGCGAAAAGATGCTCAAGGGGTTCGGCGCAGACCTGACCGTGGAGACCGATGCCGATGGCGTGCGCCATATCCATGTCACCGGGCCATGCGACCTGACCGCGCAGGACATCGAGGTGCCGGGCGATCCCTCGTCCGCCGCGTTCTTCATCGTCGCAGCATTGATCGTGCCGGGGTCGGACCTGACAATCGAGAATGTCGGCATGAACGTCACCCGCACCGGGATCATCACCGTGCTCGAGCAGATGGGCGGCCAGATCGAGCGGTTGAACGCACGCACCGTCGGCGGCGAGCCGGTCGCCGACCTGCGCGTGCGGGCGAGCGCTCTCAGCGGGATCACCGTCGATCCTGCGATCGTGCCCAGCATGGTCGACGAGTTTCCGGTGTTCTTCATCGCCGCCGCCATGGCCAGCGGCACCACGGTCACCAGTGGCCTCGACGAGCTGCGGGTCAAGGAATCGGACCGGCTGGCGACGATGGCACGCGGGCTCGAGGCGATCGGCGTGGATGTCGAGGAGCGCGAGGATGGCCTTGTGATCACCGGCAGCGGCGGCGCATCCTTGCGCGGCGGCGGCCCGGTGGCGACCCTGCTCGACCACCGCATCGCGATGAGCTTTGCCGTGGCGGGGCTGGCCAGCGAGCAAGGCGTGAACGTGGATGACACTGCGCCGATCGCCACCAGCTTCCCCGATTTTCTGAACCTGCTCGACCGCAGCACGGGCGCGGCATGAGCCCGCTGGTGGCCGATATCATCGGCGTGATGGGCAGCGTGCTGTTCATCGGCGCCTTTGCTTATGCCAACAAGGTCGAGAAGATCGACAAGTTGCTGTTCAACGCCGTCAATCTGGCAGGCGCGATCCTGTTGCTGACGTCGCTGTCGGTGCATTTCAATCTGGCAGCGACGATTCTCGAAACCGCATGGGCCGGGATCGCGCTGGTCGGCCTTATCAAGGCGATCAGGGATCGGTGGGCAGGGGTGGACCGGGAGGGGACCAAGGGATGAAGCGCATGTTGATCACAGCGATGCTCGCCGTCGTGGCTACAGCGGGTGTGGCACTGCAGCCCGAAGCGTCCTCATCGCGCCTGGCCAAGGATGCCGAGATCGATGCAGCCCAGGCTGCGCCCATTGAAGGCTTTGCCAAGGGGGGCCGCTGGAATGAACCGTTCGATCCGTTCACCATTGCCGGCAACCTGCATTATGTCGGCACCGAGACGGTCAGCGCCTTTCTGATCACCACGCCGGAGGGGCATGTGCTGATCGATGGCGTGCTGGCGCAATCGGTCCCGCAGATCATCGCCAACATCAAGACGCTGGGCTTCGACATCGGCGATGTGAAGTACCTGCTCAACACCCACGCACACATCGATCACGCCGGCGGCCTTGCCGGGCTGCAGCGGGCGAGCGGCGCGCAGATGCTCGCCAGTGCCGCCGACAGGCCGTTTCTGGAGGCAGGCGCGATCGATCACGGACCCAGCCAGGGCATGCGCTTTCCGCCGGTGCGGGTTGATCGTGTGATCGGCGATGGCGAGGCCATCACGCTGGGTGGCACGACGCTGACCGCGCACATGACGCCGGGGCACTCGCCGGGGTGCACCTCGTGGTCAACCACGGTGAACGATGCGAACACGACACGCAGCGTGTTCGTGCACTGCAGCGCCACGGTTGCAGGGCAGTCGCTGGTGCCCGAAGCCTATCCCGGCATGGTTGCCGCGTATCGCAGCACCTTCGCCAAGGTGAAGGCGATGAAGGCCGATATCTTTCTGGCCAATCACGACAATTTCTTTGACTTGCACGACAAGCGCAAACGGCAGATCGCCGGGGATGCAAGCGCGTTCGTGAACGGACAAGAACTGCAAAGCTTCAACACGCGCATGGCAGCACAGTTCGAGGCTGATCTGGCCAAGCAGCAGGCGGCGCCGGAGGGGCAGCAGCCATGATCATCGCCGTTGATGGACCCACCGCCAGCGGCAAGGGAACGATCGCCAAGGCTCTCGCCGCGCATTTCGGACTGCCGCATCTCGATACCGGGCTGCTCTATCGCGCGGTCGGGGTGAACGCGGTGCGGCTGGGGGGTGATCCCGACAATCCGGACGAGGCGCTGGCAGGCTGCGCGTTCGATGACGCGCTGCTCGCCGACGCGCATCTGCGCTCTGAAACCGCAGGCGGGCTTGCCAGTCGCGCCTCGCGCCATCCTGCAGTGCGCGCTGCATTGCTCGAGCGGCAGCGCAGCTTTGCGCGGCAGCCGGGAGGGGCGGTGCTCGACGGACGCGATATCGGCACGGTGATCGCGCCCGAGGCGGACGCCAAATTGTTCGTCACCGCCAGCGTCGCTGCGCGGGCCGGGAGGCGGTGCAACGAGATGCTGGGCCGGGGCGAAGATGTGACGCTGGAAGAGATCGTCGCCGACCTTGCCGCGCGCGATGCGAGGGACTCCGGACGGTCGATCGCCCCGCTCAAGCCCGCCTGTGACGCGCTCTTGCTTGATACCAGCGATTTGACTATAGGGCAGGCCGTTCAAAGAGCCATAGAGCTGGTGAACGGCAGGACGCAGGGCGGACATTCGCCCCAGTCTTAGATGTTTCGATCATCGTGAACATCGCCCGCGCCGATATCGGCCCGCGCGATCGTTCGCGCTTTTCGCATATCTGTCTGCCGCCGCCGGAACACACGGTTTTTGGGCGCTTTCCGGTGCATTCGGCCCGGGGGGCAGGTTAGGCCAAGACCGCCGGAGACAACCGGCTGGCCGGACAAAACAGTTTAAGGAATACAGGATTTATGGCCTCTACGGCATTTCCCAGCCGCGATGATTTTGCGGCACTTCTCGACGAATCGCTTGGTGGCGGCGCAGCTGCCGATGGCGGTTTTGAAGGCCGCGTCGTCAAGGGCACGGTTACCGCGATCGAAAACGACAAGGCGGTCATCGATGTTGGCCTGAAGTCGGAAGGCCGCGTGGCCCTGCGTGAATTCGCAGCGCCCGGCCAGGACCACGGCCTCAAGGTTGGCGATGAAGTCGAAGTCTATGTCGACCGCATCGAAAATGCCGATGGCGAAGCGATGCTGTCGCGCGACCGCGCACGCCGCGAAGCTGCATGGGACAAGCTGGAAAGCGAATTTGGCGAAGGCAAGCGCGTCGAAGGCGTGATCTTCGGTCGCGTCAAGGGCGGCTTCACCGTTGATCTCGACGGCGCCGTGGCCTTCCTGCCCGGCAGCCAGGTCGACATCCGCCCCGTGCGCGATGTTACCCCGCTGATGGACATTCCGCAGCCGTTCCAGATCCTCAAGATGGACCGTCGCCGTGGCAACATCGTTGTCTCGCGTCGCGCCGTTCTGGAAGAAACCCGCGCAGAACAGCGCACCGGCCTCATCCAGTCGCTGGCCGAAGGCCAGATCATCGACGGTATCGTCAAGAACATCACCGATTACGGTGCGTTCGTCGATCTGGGCGGCATCGATGGCCTGCTGCATGTCACCGACATCAGCTACAAGCGCATCAACCACCCCAGCGAAGCGATCACCATCGGTGAGACCGTCAAGGTGCAAATCATCCGCATCAATTCGGAAACGCAGCGTATCTCGCTGGGCATGAAGCAGCTCGAAAGCGATCCGTGGGAAGGCGCCAGCGTCAAGTATCCCATCGGTGCCAAGCTCAGCGGTGCTGTCACCAACATCACCGAATACGGTGCATTCGTCGAACTGGAACCCGGCATCGAAGGCCTGGTCCACGTTTCGGAAATGTCCTGGACCAAGAAGAACGTCCACCCCGGCAAGATCGTTTCGACCAGCCAGGAAGTCGATGTCATCGTTCTGGAAGTCGACGCCGAAAAGCGCCGTATCTCGCTGGGCCTCAAGCAGGCGCAGTCGAACCCCTGGGACGCTTTCGCAGACAAGCACCCGGTTGGCAGCGTCGTCGAAGGCGAAGTCAAGAACGCGACCGAATTCGGTCTGTTCATCGGCCTGGATGGCGATGTCGACGGCATGGTTCACATGTCGGATATCGCATGGGGCATTTCGGGTGAAGACGCGCTCAACCTCCACCTCAAGGGTGAGCAGGTCAAGGCGATCGTCCTGGACGTGGATGTCGAAAAGGAGCGTATCTCGCTCGGCATGAAGCAGCTCGAAAAGGGTGCTCCGGCCGTTGGCGGATCGGACAGCTCGACCCTGCGCAAGAACGAAGTCGTCACCGTCACCGTGCTCGAAGTGCGCGACGGTGGTCTGGAAGTCCAGGTTGGCGAAGATGGAGCCACCGGCTTCATCAAGCGCAACGATCTGGGCCGCGACCGTGACGAACAGCGTCCCGACCGCTTCCAGGTTGGCCAGAAGCTCGACGCGATGGTCACCGGTTTCGATCGTTCGCGCAAGCCGACCTTCTCGGTCAAGGCGCATCAGCTGGCTGAAGAAAAGCAGGCTGTGGCGCAGTATGGCTCGTCCGACTCGGGCGCGTCGCTGGGTGACATTCTGGGTGCGGCTCTCAAGCAGCGCGAAGATTGATCAGCCAGGCGGCCAGCCTTCAAGGCTGACACCGTTTCAAAAAGGGGCACCGGCACACCGCCGGTGCCCTTTTTTGTGCACCATCTGTCGCTTGCCAGCACCGTCGGGCAAGAACGGCGTTGAAACGGCAAACAATTTCTGACAGCATTACGGTGCTGGATTTCCGCTTCACCGGTGTTCGGCACACACATACGCGCCTGCTTGTCAGCCGGCGCTTTGGCTTGTCGGGGGGCTGGTCAATTCGATAATGTTGGGGGGAACCGCACGCGGCGATTTTCCTTGGTGCGCGTCCCGTCGCATATTGAATTGCAGGAGATTGGCCCGTGATACGATCGGAACTGCTACAACATCTGGCAGAGGAAAACCCCGGTCTTCGTCCTGACGAGATCGAAAAGATCCTGGATATCTTTTTCAACAACATCATTCAGCGGCTGGCCGAAGGTGGCCGGGTGGAACTGCGCGGTTTCGGCGCGTTCTCGACCCGCTCGCGCGAGCCGCGCAAGGGCCGCAACCCGCGCACCGGCGAGGCGGTTGATGTGCCCGGCAAGCGCGTGCCCTATTTCAAGCCCGGCAAGGAAATGCGCGCGCGCCTCAATACCGATTGAGACACCCGCCCGGCACCGTCCGGGGTTTTTCTAAGCTTGTCGGCTAAAACCTTCTCGGCCTATAGACGCCTGCGGTTGGCGGGCGTGGCGGAATGGTAGACGCAACGGACTTAAAATCCGTCGGGCTTTGCCCGTGGGGGTTCGAGTCCCCCCGCCCGCACCACACAGATCCAGCATATTCGCCAGAGCCGCGAGGCCATGCCAGGCAAACAAGGCAGGGCCGCAAAACCGGCCCGGCGCACCGCCCGCATCACGCCGCGCTGCGCTCTGCCCCCGGCACATGACGGCTGGTGATCGCGCAATTGCGGCCTGCGGTCTTGGCCTGGTACAGCGCGCCATCGGCCCGAGCGTACAGCGCCCGCGCGGTGTCGCCCGGATGCCAGTTGGCCACCCCGATGCTGACCGTAATGCTGAGCGCCAGATTGCCATGCACCTCGAAGCTGTTGCGGGCGATCGCGGCGCGGATGCGTTCGGCAATGGCATCGGCGATCACCGGGCGCGCGCGATCGAGGATGATCACGAACTCCTCGCCGCCCATGCGGCCCAGCGCATCGCCCGGCCGCAGCAGCGACTGCATCAGCTGCGCCAGCACGCGCAACGCATCGTCGCCGGCAACATGGCCATGGCGGTCGTTGATCGCCTTGAAGTTGTCGACATCCACCACCAGCACCGCCATCGCGCTGCCCGCGCGCACGCGGATCAGCCGGTCATCCAGCTCGGCCAGAATCTTGCGCCGGTTGGCGATGCCGGTCAGCGGATCGATCTCGGACAGCAGGCGCAGCTTGTCGTTGGCCTGGTTGAGCGCGGATGTACGCTCCGCCACCCGCTCTTCCAGCAGGCTGTGCGACTGGCGGATGGCGCTTGCCATGGTTTCGAACCAGCGGACCAGCCGGGTGACCTCGTTGCTGCTCCTGTCGCGATCGGGCAGCACCAGGATCGCATCGTTGGCCAGCTCGCGGGTGATGCGCTGCGCATCGCGCGTCAGCCGCCGCAGGGGCTTGCCGACCAGGCTGCGCAAGGCCAGCGTCACCGCCAGAATGCACACGAACAAGGCAACCACCGCCATCCCCGCGATCCGCGGAATGGGCCGCAGCGCCTCTGCCAGGATCAGCCTTTCGGGCTTGACGGTCAGTGCATACCAGCCCGCGCCCGGGATCGCCTGCAGCGAGACATAGGCGTCGAGATCGTCCGCCTTGCCGGTGAATCCGGACTTGCCGTGCTTGCGCACCAGCGCCCACAGCGCCCGCAGCTCGGGCTTGTCGCTGGTGGTGATATCGAGATACTGGCCGGTCCTGCTGCTGTGCTGCAGCGTGTATTCGGGGTGATAGATCAGTCGCCCTTCGCGCGAGACCAGGATCACGTTGTCGTCGCTGTTGTCGGCAAAATGCCCGGCAGGCACCACCTGATCGAGCGGCATCGAGGTGCCGAAGGTGCCTATATGCCGCCCGTCGCGATCGACGGGGGTCATGCAGCCGGTCGTCCAGACCTGCCGGTTCTGCAGCGATATCAGCGATTGCAGGCCGGTGCACAACATGGATCGAGCCGGGTTGGCCGTCTGGGTGGAAATGGTCGCGAACTCGGCGTCCTGGAAACCGAAGCTGGCAGGCGCGGTCCTGCGGTAATATTCCAGCCGATCAGGGCGGTCGGGGGCGAAGATCACCATGGCGTTGGCCGGGGTGAAGAAATACAGGCTCTCGATCTCGAACCGGCTGCCTTCGCCCAGCGCGCGAACCGCATGGGTTGCCGCGACCATGTCGCGCACCGCCTCAAGATCGTTGGCCACGCCGCCGGGGACAAAGGCCGCCATGCCCTCGACATGGCCGATCGCGGTGCGGCCACCGTCGAACATCACATCGGTGCTGCGGCGGGTGCCATCGGCGCCGAGCGGATAGAGCGCATCGAACTCGCGCCGCGCCTGTGCGGGCGTCAGCGTCGCACGCTCGGCACGGAACAGATCGATGGCGCGGGCCTGGGTGCGGGCGATGCGGTCGAAGCGCTGGGCCAGCTCGTCGACGATTTTTGCGTTGCGCTGATCCAGCCGCACCAGAGACTCATCGATGGCGGTGTTCTGCTCCTGCCCAAAGGCCACCACAGCAGTCGCGGCGATGACGAGCGTCAGGCCGACGGCCATGCTCCACGCCGTCCGCGCGCTGATCGACAGCGAATTGTGCCAAAGTCGGAGCCGGACGAACATGCGCCCTTGTCCGTCATTTTGGTTAATGAACTGCAAATACAGGGGGCTGGATCGCGCCAGGGCGGATATGTCCTATCCCCCATGGCAACTTTCGGGCCATCGGTGCAGCTGTGATCCGGGTCATGGTTTGACCGGTCACGGACGCTACGGTACGATGCGTCAGGGTCGATAGCAGTTCCTGTCAGGAGAAGCTTGCGATGGGTGCGAATGTCTTGAACATCACGATGCGGTCCGCAGCGTTGGCGGCGATGATCGCCATGGCGCTGCCGGCGCCAGCGGCGGCGCAATTCGGCGGCCTGTTGCGCAGCAAGCCCAGGGCCAGCGGCAAGACCGCCACCGGGTGCGACGACAGCGCGGGCAAGTCGGTGGGCCGTTCGGTCATCGGCGGCATGCTGGGCAGCGTCACCGGGCGGATCGGCGGCATCGCCAATTTCCTGCCGGTGCCGGAAGTCGCCGGGCTGCTCACCGACGCCATCGCGTGCAAGCTGGAGCCCGAGGAGCAGAAAAAGGCCGCCGATGCCACGTTGGAGGCGACGCGCGGCGAGGAGGTGGGGAGCAGCTCGACCTGGACCAGCGAGACCCGCAAGGACGTGTCGGGAACCTCCACCGTGGTGGGCAAGACCCAGCTCGCGGACGGATCGACCTGCATGAATGTCAACGATGTCATCATCGTCGAGGGCGAGGAGACCACGGTGTCGAAGAAGATGTGCAAGAAGCCGGGCGCAGCGCGCTATGAAATCGCGCAGGCCTGACAGGATGCGGACCGCCCGCCGATCCCTGCTGCTAGCACTGTCGGCGGCGCTGCTGTGCGCGCAGAGCCCGGCACAGATGGACCCGGCCAATCCCAGCTGCCCCCGGTCGCCCGACTGGTCGGCCAACAAGACCATGACGCTCAAGGTCGTCAAGAAGGGCGGCGCGCAGGTGCTGCTTGCCGAGGGGCCGATCGACCAGACATTGCCCGACCGGCTCAAAAAGGCGCTGAGCGACAATCCCGACATTGCCGAGATCTGGCTGCGTTCGCCCGGCGGCAACGCGCGCGCAGGGAATGCCGCAGGCAGGCTGATCCGTGGCAACCCCGGGCTGGTGACGCGCATTCCGGCGGGCTGGACCTGTTTTTCGGCGTGCAACTTCGTGTTCATGGGCGGTCAGCTGCGCGTGGTCGAGCCCGGCGGCAACTTCATGGTGCACATGTTCACCATGACCAACGACCGCGCCGCGATCGATCAATCTGTCGCCTTGGGCACCGACACCACGGTCGAGCTGATCGGCGACATCGAGCAGGAAAGCGCGTTGCTCGCCAGCGAGGACAACGACTTTCTCATCCGCATGGGCGTCTCGCGCAAGTTGCTGACCGACATCATGTACAAGCAGAAGGCGGTGGCGAGCGGCGGCGGCGATCAGTCCACCCGCCGCTGCCTGACGCAGGACGAGGTGTTCCAGTACAACGTGGCGAACGTGCGCGAGTGAGACCGTGATGGCCGCGCGGCTCAGGCGGTCGCGCTGAGCAGCCAGACCTTGTTGGCCATCATCACGCCCTTGCCGGGCACATAATGCTCTTCGAACAGGGTGACGAGATCGGCGCGAGCGCGGGCGAGCACGTCGTCGCCGGCTTCGGCGAGCGCACGGCCGATCGCCATCGAGGCGAGCGCGAAGTCTGCCGCTGCGTCCGGCGTGGCACCGGGGCCACCGATCGCCTGCTCGCCCTGATACGCCTCCACCTGGGGCGCGGAGAACCCGGCGTGCGCCAGGATGTCGCGAACATAATCGAGATCGGCAAAGGCGAAGGGCCCGGGCGCGCGCGGATCGGGCGAGGGGATGTCGATATGTGAGCGCGCGACGCCCATCAGCTCCATCATCCACGGATTGTCGCGCGGCGCGGCCCAGATCGCCAGATCGATCCGCCCGCCGGGTTTCAGCAGGCCGTGCAGGTTGGTGAAGGCCGCGTAAGGATCGGCGAAGAACATCGATCCGAAGCGTGAGATCAGCCGGTTATAGGGCGCGTCGAGCGCGACAGTGGCGGCATCGGCGCAGACGAAGCTGACATTGGGATGGTCCGCAGCGCGGCGGCGGGCCTCGTCGATCAGATCGGGCGAAATATCCAGCCCCAGCACCGCACCCTCCGGCCCCGTGTCCCGCGCTGCAGCCAGCGAGGTCAACCCCCCGCCACACCCCAGATCGATCACCCGCTCCCCCGGCGCGATGCTTGCGCGCGCCAGCAGCGCGTCACCGATCGGCGCGATCATCCCCTCGAACCGGTCGATATGGGTGAGCCACTTCACCCCCATCTCGCCTGCCCAGTCTTCGCCCTTGAGTTCGTTGGGGTCGGCGGGGGCGGTCATGGCGGGCTCTCCTGTCGTTATGCGCAGAGAGGGTAGGAGGTGGCGGGGCGAGGTCAATGGGGATGTGGGGATTTACAGCCCGGCAGTGGGACCGTCCCGCCATGTCGGATAGACCACGCGCTTGTTGCCGAAATGGCGTTGCGCAGAGTCACTCCGCCGTGCCGGGTCGAAAAGCTCTTCGCCAAAATCATCTTCATATAGGACGTTGACGTGGGATTGCTTGCCCTTGAGCAGATACTGGATCTCGAGCCAGCGCTGGTCAGGCGCGTCCAGTTCCCCCAGTTCGATCATGTCGTCTTCGAACTTATCAAAGTCCGGGATGGCGTGAGCGATGTAATTGCCACGATCCCAGAACAGCGACATGCTCACGAAACCGTCGCCCAGCGAGCAGATGAACAACGTTCCCAAAAGTGAAAACCGCCGGTCCGCCTTGAGGGTAGCGCCGATCTGATGGAGCAGGTGCGCCTTTTGGTCGTGGTTCATGCTCATTGTCTTCCAAGGACGATGAAAAGCTCAGCTTACAACGCAATCCTCCAATGCGCCAGTATGCCATGGGGTGGTCGCGGTGGTCAGCAAGACCGTGGGTGGTTGATAGGGATCGAGGGCACGCGCATGGGTTCACAGTTCGAATGTATCGTCACCCAAGTCATCGGGATACATAATCTCCTTGTCGCCCAGATATCGTCGCGCAGAGTCACTGATGCGCGAAGGGTTCATTAGTTCGTCGCCAATGTCTTCCTCATACAGAAAATTGGCTTCGAATTCATTGCCCCTGAGCAGATACTCCATCTCCAGCCAGCGCTCGTCGGGGGCGTCGAGTTCCCACAGTTCGAACATGACATCTTCAAACTCATCATAATCAGGCGAGTTGTAGATAATATAATTGCCGCGACTCCAAAACAAAGACATGCTGATAAACATGTCTTCAACCGCACAGATGAACAGCGTACCAGCAGCGGAGAAGTGTTGATTTGCTTGAAGTTTGGCGCCAATCCGATTTAGCAATTCTGCCTTTCGATCATGGCTCATGATATTTTCTTTCTGTGCTCGTTCGGTAGTTTAATGCTATAAGTATTGCGTCCGATGGTATACCATATGTTTAAAACAGAGGGTCTTCGTGAATTCCCTTCGTAAACAGGCACGATCCTCACCGTAACACGCTCTCCACGTCGAATACCGCGAGCCCATTGATTTTCCATAGCTTGGTATCTGCCACGGTTGAAGTCAGCATCCTGAGCGAAATGGTTGAATGCCTCGGTCGGACCATTGAATCGGCGCGCGATAAAATGTCCTCCATGGTCTGTTGGGCGGCGGTCCGTACCACCAGCGCGGGCCTGTTCTTTGTCAGATCGGCGCTGTTCGGGATTTTCGGTAACCGTACCTGAAACTTTCCTTGTGCGTTTTGCTTTGTCGATTTCATAGCGGTAACCATTTCGAGTGATGACGGTATTTTGCTGGCCGACTGGCAACGAATTGTTTGATCTGGCTGCGGGCTCTGAGCGTGTGGTGATCGGTTCGATTGTAGCCCGTTTTGGCTTGGTGCGTGCGGCGCGACGAACAGTCTCTCTTTGATTTTTGTCCGTTGTCTCAGTGTTAATCTTGCCGGATGCGCCACCGCCACCAAATCCTCTCGCTGTATTGTTTCCCCGCGAGAAATATCGACCAGATCCGGCATGCGTGAACTGCCCGTTTTCTGGATCATGCCAAGGATTGAATTTTTTCTCGATTGGCCATCGACCTGTTCGCACCCATGTCGAGAACGCGCTGTTTTGACCGCTAGGCCTGATAATCATGATGCCGCTCCATATTTGCGGCAAGAACATATCAGCAACATTTTCCAACAAGTCAAGTTGGATGGCGTTGACCAGACGCCTCATAGAAGTGCTAAAGGGCCTCGGCCCAATATCCGGCACCCCCCCTCAATGAAAATCCCGCGACTTCGGCAGCACCCTTGCATCCCTCGGATGGCGTGACGGCACCGGCCTTGCCACCTCGTCCCCCCGCGCCAACGGCGGGGTGATCGCGCCATCCCCCCGCGTCGCCGTCAGCGTTGCGAGCAGGTCGCTCCGATCCACCACCCGGTTGGCCATCAGGTGCACCACGCCTTCGCGGCTGCGTTGCAGGACCCCTTCGACCTGCATCAGGCGGCTGGCCATCACGGCGCGGCGGTAGCGTTCGAACAGGCGGGCCCACAGGACGATGTTGGTGACGCCGGTTTCGTCCTCGATCGTCACGAAGATCGCGTTGCCCTTGCCGGGGCGCTGGCGGACGAGGACGATGCCCGCGGTGCGCACCGTCATGCCCGCCTTGGAGTTGTTGGTGTCCTCGCACGACAGCACGCCGTCCTCGCGCAGGCCAGCGCGCAGGAAGGACATCGGGTGGTCCTTGAGCGATAGCCGCAGCGTCTGGTAATCGGTCACCACCTCTTCGGACGCGGGCATGATCGGCAGCTGCATGTCGGGCTCGTCTCCCAATTCGCGCGCACGCGTTGCGGCGAACAAGGGCAGTTCGCCCGAGGGCGTGCGGCGCACCTCCCACAAGGCCTGCCGCCGCGACAGCCCCAGCGATCCGAACGCATCGGCATCGGCAAGCAGGCGCAAAGCGGCAGACGGCAGGTCGGCGCGGCGCGCGAGCATCTCGACCGAGGTGAAGCGGCCTATTTCGGTGCGCGCGGCGACCAGAGCTTCGGCCCAGGCATTGCGGAAGCCATCCATCTGGCGATAGCCCAGCCGCAGCGCCAGCCGCCCATGGCCATCGCGCTCGAGCGCATTGTCCCAGCCGCTCATGTTGATGTCGATCGGGCGCACCTCGACCTGATGCTCGCGCACATCGCGCACGATCTGCGCGGGCGCGTAGAACCCCATCGGCTGCGAATTGAGCAAAGCGCAGGCGAAGACCGCGGGCTGGTGGCATTTGATCCACGACGAGACATAAACCAATCGCGCGAACGACAAAGCGTGGCTCTCCGGAAAACCATAACTCCCGAAGCCCTCGATCTGCTTGAAACAGCGTTCGGCAAACTCGGCGGTATAGCCGCGCGCGGTCATGCCCTTGACCAGCTTCTCGCGGAAGTTGTGCATCGTGCCGACATTGCGGAAGGTCGCCATTGCGCGGCGCAGATGGTTGGCCTCGCCCGGGGTGAAATCCGCCGCGACGATCGCGAGCTTCATCGCCTGCTCCTGGAACAGCGGCACGCCATAAGTCTGCCCGAGCAGCGTCTTGAGCTCATCGGGGTCGTGCGGCGGGGCGGGCGAGGGGTATTCGACCGGATCGATTCCCGAGCGGCGGCGCAGATACGGGTGGACCATGTCGCCCTCGATCGGCCCTGGTCGCACGATCGCGACCTGCACGGTGAGGTCGTAGAGCGTGCGGGGCTTGAGGCGCGGCAGCATGTTCATCTGCGCGCGGCTTTCGACCTGGAACACGCCGATGCTGTCGCCGCGGCACAGCATGTCGTACACCGCCGGATCGTCGGCCTCGAGATCGACGGTGAGGTCGTGCTCGCCCAGGTCATGCTGGCGCATCAGCGCGAACGCCTTGCGGATGCAGGTCAGCATGCCGAGTGCCAGCACATCGACCTTCATCAGGCCGAGCGCGTCGATATCGTCCTTGTCCCATTCGATGAAGGTGCGGTCCTCCATCGCGGCGTTGTGGATCGGCACGGTCTCGTCGAGCCGGTCCTCGGTGAGCACGAAGCCGCCGACATGCTGCGAGAGGTGGCGGGGGAAGTGCAGGATCTGGTCGACCAGATCGCGCAGGCGCACGATATCGGGGTTGTCGGGATCGAACCCGGCCTCGGCATAACGCTGCTCGGCCATCGAGCTGGAGAAACTGCCCCAGATCGTGCTGGTGAGCCGGGCCGTCACATCCTCGGAAAAGCCCAGCACCTTGCCGACCTCGCGCACCGCGCTGCGCGGGCGGTAGTGGATCACCGTCGCGGCGATCCCGGCGCGATGGCGGCCATAGCGCGCATAGATATATTGCATCACCTCCTCGCGCCGCTCGTGCTCGAAATCGACATCGATATCGGGCGGCTCGGCGCGTTCTTCGGAGACGAAGCGCGAGAACAACAGGTCGTGCGTCACCGGATCGACCGAGGTGACGCCGAGCAGGAAGCAGACGATCGAGTTGGCCGCCGAGCCGCGCCCCTGGCACAGGATCGGCGGATCGCGGGTGCGGGCAAAGCGCACCAGATCGTGCACGGTGAGGAAATAGCAGGCGTATTTCTGTTTGGCGATCAGCGCGAATTCGTCGTCGAGCATCTTGCGCACCTTGGCGGGAAGATCCCTGCCATAGCGATCGCGCGCCGCCTCGGTCACCATATGCTCGAGCCATGCCTGCGCCTCCCAGCCCTCGGGAACGGGCTCGAGCGGGTACTGGTAGCGCAGGTCGTCGAGCGTGAAGCTGATGCGGGCGAGGAGTGCGGTGGTTTGCGCGATCGCTTGCGGACAGTCGGCGAACAGGCGCGCCATTTCCGCAGGCGGCTTGATATGGCGCTCGGCGTTGGCCTCGAGCCTGCGCCCGGCGTTGGCGATCGTGCAGCCTGCGCCGATGCAGGTCAGCACATCGTGCAGCGGGCGTTGCTCGGGCGCGGCATAGAGCACATCGTTGGTGGCGAGGAGCGGAACGCCTGTGCCTTCGCTGAGGCGTATCATTCGGGCGAGACGGCGGCGGTCTGCGCCCCTGCGTGGCATGGTCGCTCCGATCCACACGCGGTCTGGCGCGGCGGTGTGGAGGGTGTGCAGGACGGCGGCGTCGGTGGGCGCGGCCATCACGATCAGCAGCAGGCCGTCGAGATGCTCGAGCAGGTCGGCAAGGTGCAGCGTGCAATCGCCCTTGGTGGCGCGCAGGTTGCCCAAAGTCAGCAGCCGGGTCAGCCGCCCCCAGCCGTGCCGCGTCGCGGGGTAGGCGATGATGTCCGGCGTCCCATCGGCGAACACCAATCGCGCGCCGACCACCAGCCTGAGCGCGGGCGCAGGAACGCCGATCTCTGCCGCCGCCTTGTGCGCATCGCGCAGCGCGATATGCGCGCGGACCACGCCCGCCACCGTGTTGCGGTCGGCAATGCCGATGCCGGCGAGCCCGAGTTCGAGCGCGCGCGCGACCAGGTCCGCCGGGTGCGATGCCCCGCGCAGGAACGAGTAATTGCTCGCGGTGACGAGCTCGGCGAAGGGGATGCTCATGCGAAAAGGCCGTGGACATACCAGCGCGGATCGGGCTTTTCGGTCTCGTACAATCCGTGGCGGAAGATCCAGAAGCGGCGGCCGCGCGCGTCTTCCACCCGGTAATAGTCGCGCGTCAGGCCGGGGCTCTTGCCCGGCGCGTGTTTCCACCATTGCGCCGCGATCCGCTCAGGCCCCTCGAAGCGCACGACATGGTGCTGGCTGCGGCGCCAGCGGAAGCGGTGCGGCGGGCCATCGGGCACCTCGGCGATGACCTCGATCGGCTGCGGCGGATCGAACAGGTGGATCGGGCGCGTCGGCGGTTCGCCCTGCTGCGGCGCATCCCAGGCGGCGGGCGCGGGCAGATCGACCGCAGGCAGGGTGAGCGCCGCCTGTTCGGGCACATGACTGTCGTGCGGCTGGAACCGGCGGATCGCGCCGCGCCCTAGCCGGGTGCTCAACCGGTCGACCAATTCGGCCATCGCCTCCTGCGCGATGGTGCCCCCTTCGAGCTGCAACTGCGCCGGGGTCAGCGGCTCGATGCGCGGGACCGCCAGCCGGATCATGTCGAAGCCGAAGCCCGGATCGACCGGATCGGCGAGCGCCGCCAGCCGCTCGTTGAGCAACCGCATCAGCACGTCCGGGTCGCGCATCGGCAGGCTGCTTTCGGTGGCGAGATCATAGGTGCGGCCATCGCTGCGGAAGAACCGCGCGATGAACCGCCGCCCACCCATGCCGCGCTGTTCGAGCTCGATCGCCGCTTCCTCGGCAAGCTCGCCGATCGCCGCCATCGCCGCCTCGGTGTGCGCGATCGGCTCGGCAAAGCGCCGCTCGAAGCGCAGTGCGGGCGCGGCGCGGCGCGGGGTGATGCGGCTGTCGGCGCTGCCTAGCAGCCGGTCGAGGCTGTCCACCAGATCGGCGCCGAAGCGCGCGGCGAGCGGCGCGCTCGGCCGCATCGCCAGATCGCCGATGGTCTTGAGCCCTGTGCGGATCAGTGCGGTCTGCGTCTCTTCCTCGATCCGCAAAGCGGCAACCGGCAGCCGGCGCAATGTCGCATCCTCGCTCTCGAACGTCGTGCCTGCAGGCGCGAACCGGGCGAGCGCCTGCGCCGCCTCGGGGGTGTCGCCGCACGCCAGCCGCACGTCATCGCTCCACCGCGCTAGAAACCGCGCGACATCGGCGAGCAATGGCGCCTCGCCGCCGAACAGATGCGCGCAGCCGGTGATGTCGAGCGCCAGCGCGTCGGGCGCATCGATCGCCACCAAAGGTGTGAAGCGGTCGCAGTGATCGGCCAGCCGCTCGAGCCAGGCGAGATCGGCCGCCGGGTCATGATCGGTCACGCTGAGCAGCGGCACCTGCGCGCGCGCATCGGCGAGCGCCATTCCCGCGCTCAGCCCGAGCGAGGCTGCCTGCGGGCAGGTCGCCGCAATCCGCATCGCGCCGCGCACCTTCTCGACCAGCACCAAAAGGGTGTCGGCGGAGGCGTCATCCCGCCCGGCGCAGTTCTGCTCTCCTGTTGTCTTTTGGCGCATCAACCGGTCGACCGGCAGAAAAGGGAAGAACAGCGCCAGATGGCGCCGCTGCGATGGCTGCGAATCCTCCGGCATCGGGGCCGAAATCGGCGACCCCATCGGCGTCTGCAAAACAGGCTTGTTCACGGTTCCACTCCACGCGCCAGTCGCCGCCGGATGGGCGGCCGCGCTGGCGCAACAATTCCACTCTCCAGGCAGGATAGCCCGGCGCATTGGCCTCCATCGGCAGCGATGGCGCGGCGGCTACCTGCCAGCGGGTCTGCGCGGCGCTGGGCGAGGGCACTGCGGCGATCCGCAAGCCGATCACGGTCACCCCTGATGCTTCCGCCGCCAGCGCCAGCCGCCGGCTCGCGGTCAGGTCGAGCAGCCGCGGCTCGCGCCACAGTTCGACCACCGCAACGCCGACCTCGGGGCAGCGCACCACATCGGCCGCCGCGCGCAGCACCGCGAGCGGATCGGGCAGCACGCCGATGATCACCCGCGCCGGATCGAGCCCGATCTCGACCAGCCCCGGCGCGTGCAGCCTGCCGCCCTGCCTTTCGGCCTGCGCCTCGCGCAGCCACACCAGAGTGCCGCCCGATCCTGTCCCCAGGCCGACCCCCAAGCCTACCCCCAGTCTCATCGCCAGCCCCGCGACAAAGCCCGCCGCGCAGCCCGCATCGTCGGCCTGCGCCGCGAACACCTCATGCACCCGCCCGCGCGCCAACCCGCCGCCCAGCGCGCTGTCGATACCCGAATGGCCGGTCCCCGCCACCGCCGCCGTCTCGACGGAACGCGCGCGTTCGATCCCGGCAATCCGGGTTTTGAGAGACTCGAGAGATTCGGATCGGGGCATATGTTCACCTTATGTTCCATATATCCTCTTGCCCCGGAACAGAGTCAAGGAACACCGTGAGGGCCAGAAAACCCGAAAAGGGAATCCGCGCCGGTGGCCTTCGTAAAAGTGCCCGTGACGACCGAAGTCGATGCCGTCAAATTAGCGGTTGCGTCGGCTTGCGAGGTCGGGATATATTCATTGAATGATCAACGAAAATCCTGACGCCCCGCCGATGGCCGCTGCGCCATCCGCCCCACCGCCAACGCTCGAATATGTCTTTTCGCTGCGCGGAATGATCGATTCGCCGCAGGAACAGGGGGAGATCGACGGCAAGCGCAAACGCTTCATTCCCGTCAACAGTGGCATCGTCTACGGTCCCCGCCTCACCGGAAAGGGGCTTGGCGGTGGAGGCGACTGGCAGGCGATCGGCTCCGACGGGCGCACGGATGTGTGGGCGCGCTATCAGATCCAGGCCAGCGACGGCACGGTGATCGGTGTCGTCAACAGCGGCGTCCGCACCGCCACGCCTGAAGTGACCAGGAAGCTGACCGAGGGCGAAGATGTGGACCCTTCGCTGTATTATTTCCGTACCACCCCGCGTTTCGAGGTGGTTGCGGGCCCCCATGACTGGTTGAACCGTCACGTCTTCATCGCGCGCGGAATCCGCAAACCCGACCATGTGGTCATTGATTTCTACATGGTGCTTTAAGGGCCAGACCGACCCTCGCACCCCTGCGGCCTGCCCGGTTACGCTTTGTTAACCCTGCTCGTTAATAGTCCGGCAAATTGTCTTAACGCCGCTTTACGGGGGGATTATGCCGGATACCGCACACGAGATCGTCAGCGCTCGGACCCTGTTGCAAGAGGCAATGCAGCTCCAGGAGGCGGGCAATCTCGCGGCGGCCGAACCGCGCTATCGGATGGTGGTGGAGCAGGGCTATCGCACGATCGAGGTGCTTCCGATTCTCGCCGGAATTCTGGGCCATCGCGGCGCGACCGACGAGGCGCTCGAGGCATGGGACATGCTGCTCGCGCTCGATCCCGATCATGCGGTGGCACATCACGAAAAGGGGCTGATCTACAGCCGTACCGGGCGTCCGAACGAGGCGATCACCGCGCTGCAGGCAAGCTGCATAGCCGATACCGCCAACCCCATCGCCGCCAACAACCTTGCGGTCATGCTCTCCGATGCAGGCCGCAAGGGAGAAGCTCTTGACCAGTTCCGCCGCGCGCTCGCGCTGCAGCCGGGCAACATCCATATCGAACACCAGATCCGGCGGCTGAGCGCCGATCTCGTGCCGTTCTGGCATATCCCGATGCTCAACGACGTGCGCCGCAACGATGCGTTCGAGGCCGCGATCCGCGCTGCCATTGCACAGGCAGGACCCAACGCTCGCGTGCTCGACATCGGCACCGGCAGCGGGCTGCTCTCGATGATGGCCGCGCGCGCAGGGGCGCAATCGGTCACCGCGTGCGAGGTGGTGCCGGCGATCGCCGACATGGCGCGCCAGATCATCGCTGACAACGGCTATTCGGACGCGATCACCGTCCACACCGCGCCTTCGACCGAGCTCGAGATCGGCGAGCATCTGGATGAGCGCGCCGACATCCTGGTCTCCGAAATCCTCTCATCCGACCTGCTGACCGAGCATGTCATCGACACCTTCGAGGATGCGCATGCGCGGCTGCTGAAAGAAGATGCCATCGTCATCCCGCGCGCGGCGTCTGCTATCGGCTGCCTGGTCGAAAGTCCGGTGCTTGCGGACTATGTCTTCGTCGATCAGGTTTCGGGCTTCGACCTGTCGCGCTTCGGCGCGCTCGCCTCGCCGAAGCTGCCGATCCACGGCACGATGACCGACTGGCGCAGGCTCTCGGCGGACGTCGAACTGGTCAGCATCGACCTCACCCGCAAGGCCCACGCCAGCGACCTGCATCTGCTCGAAATCGACGTGCTCGCCGACGGCATCGCCACCGGCATCGTCCAGTGGATGCATGTCGATCTGGCCGATGGCGTGACCTTCGACAACCACCCCGATGGCTATACCGATGGCGGCTGGCTGCAGATGCTGCACAATTTCCCCGAGCCGATCGTGGTCCAGGCGGGCGATGTGCTGAATGTCGCGGTGGGGCATGACCGGGTGACGCTGATCGTGCGTCCGCTCGATGTGGTGGCTGCGGCTGCGCAGGCGCAGGTGGCGTAACGCATAGGTGGGAATGCGCACTCTAAACTCCCCTCCCTCAAAGGAAGGGGCTGGGGATGGGTCAGCAACGCTGGCGATTTCACGCAACGCCGCTCGCTGCCGCTCGCACCCACCCCTAACCCCTCCCTTGCAGGGAGGGGAACGCGTTCCGTTTCTTTGTTGTGATCCGGCCATTTAGCGGACATGGCCACCAACCAGCCCCGTTCAGCCTGAGCCTGTCGAAGGCCACGCACCCACGCTGGGCGTATAGCGGGGCCTTCGACAAGCTCAGGCTGAGCGGACGGGGGCAATGCGAAGCCTTCTGCCGCAACACATGCACCAGCCCGGTCCCCTGCGAAGGCAGGGGCCCATCACCCGACCGTTGTGGCGGGTGCAAGGGCAGGAGATGGATGCCTGCCTCCGCAGGCAAGCGGAAGAAGGCTAACGGCAATGGATGGCCCGACGTCTGCTACTGAGGCTAACTAGAAAAACCCGCCATTCTTGAATCGACCCCATTGCAGTCATTCATGCTCCGTGTTCAGATAACGTATGAGCCGTTGGATATCGACCGTCTGCGTTTTCGCGCTGGCTGCTTGCGTAATGCTTGCGGTTCTTTGGCTTCGCGCTGAAAGTCGCCTTCGTCAGTTGCAACAAGAAGTTCGATACACGCTCGATGCGCCGTCGGAGCGCAGGGCCTATCTGCTCAAAGCTCGCTCCGAGCGTAGCAACGTGAGTAAGATCGAAGCCCTGCTTTTTCCTATCACCGTTTCTTTCCCAGATCGTCATTGTGTGGAGTTGAGACCGCGCTGGGGCGTCACGGGTGGCACAAGCATTACATGCTTCTCGAACGAAACGGGTAAAATCCTAAGCCACAACAATATTGGCGAATGAACGGCAGCTTCCCACCCAGTTTCACCCAACAAGCACAATCGGAAGCCATCCCAAGACCGTTCCCCCCTCAAGCCTCCAGTTCGACATCCCAATACAGCCAGTCGTGCCAGCTATCGTGCAGATAGTTCGGCGGAAACGCCCGTCCGCGTTCCTGTAGTTGCCAGCTGGTCGGGCGGATCGGGGGGACCATCAGGCGCATGTTGGCTTGCGCGGGAGTGCGCCCGCCCTTGCGCATGTTGCACGGGGCGCAGGCGGTGGCGACGTTCTGCCAGGTGGTCTTGCCCCCCAGCCGGCGGGGGACGACGTGGTCGAAGGTGAGCTGGTGCGGGGATCCGCAATACTGGCAGTGGAAGCGGTCGCGCAGGAACAGGTTGAAGCGGGTGAAGGCGGGGTATTCGGACGGCTTCACATATTGCTTGAGCGCAATCACCGACGGGATCTTCATCTGGATCGTCGGCGAATGCACCTCGCGCTCATAGGTCTCGATGACATCGACGCGGTCGAGGAAGATCGCCTTGATCGCGGTCTGCCACGGCCACAGGCTGAGCGGATAATAGCTCAAGGGGGTGTAATCGGCGTTGAGAACGAGGGCGGGGCAGCTATCCGGGTGCCGGATAAAGTCGGGGTGCGGGTCCCGAAGGGCCCGTTCGATCAAATCGGGATGAAACATGGTCGGCTTAAACCCTCTCCCATTCGTCCGCGCTGCTTCCTATAAACCGTGTTGCGTGACAGCCCCATGACAAAAACGTGATAACCGGATTTACGGTTAATCAGCATGAGGCGGCCGCACAGGTCAAGAGGGCGCTGCCACAATATATGGTGATAAGTTGGCGCATTACACCCAAGGGAAAGATGGCCCCGATGCGGACGCCAGCGAGGTGACCGCTGAGGCGCGTGTCCGCACCCGTTTTGCGCCCAGCCCCAATGGCGCGCTGCACCTGGGGCATGCCTATGCTGCGATGCGCGCGCATGATTTCGCGCGCGAACGGGGCGGCGAATTCCTGCTGCGGATCGAGGATATCGACGGGGTACGCTCGCGCCCCGAGCTGGTCGAGGGGATCTTTGCCGATCTGCGCTGGCTGGGGCTGGATTGGGACGGCGATGTGCTGTTCCAGTCCTCGCGACTTGCCGCGTATGACGCGGCGCTGGAGCGGTTGAAGGCGCGCGGGCTGGTCTACCCCTGCTTCTGCACCCGCAGCCAGATTGCAGCCGCAGGCGCGCAGCCAGGGCCCGATGGCCTTGTCTATCCCGGCACCTGCCGCTTGCTAGACGAGGCGGAGCGCGGGAGGCGGATGCGAAATGAACCGCATGCCTGGCGGCTGGACATGGCGCGCGCGATTGCCGAGACCGGCGCGCTCGTCTGGCACGATCTCGAAGCCGGCGATCAACCCGCGCGGCCAGAGCTGTTCGGCGATGTCGTGCTGGCGCGCAAGGATGCGCCGGCGAGCTATCATCTCGCGGTCACGCTTGACGATGCGCACCAGCAGATCAGCCATGTGGTGCGCGGGCGCGACCTGTTTGCCGCTAGCCATGTCCACCGTCTGCTGCAGGCGCTGCTCGGCCTGCCGGTGCCGCTCTATCTGCACCATGATCTTCTCGCCGGAGCCGATGGCCGCAAGCTTGCCAAGAGCGAAGGCGCCGCAGCTTTGGCGGCACTGCGCGAGGCCGGAGAGGACGGGGCGGCGCTGCTCGATAATTTGAGAAAAAATCACCTTCCGTCTGGCATTTCCCGGGTTCACGCCTCATATAGCTTGCCATGAACGTCATCATCATCCTTGCGATTGTCGCTCTGGCAATCATGGTCCTGGTCAGCCTCGTGCGCGGCCTCGTCTCCTTCATCCAGATGACCGAGGAAGACCTCAAATCGCCCGGGGTCGGACGCAGCCACCAGATGCAGAACAAGATGATGTTTGCCCGCGTCAAATATCAGGCGATGGCGATCGCTGCCGTCGCAGTGCTGATGCTGGTCAACCGCTGAGCCTTCGGGGCTTGGGGGACAGCTGATGGTCAAGCTCAACAAGATCTACACCCGCACCGGCGATGACGGCACGTCGGGCCTGGTCGATGGTTCGCGCGTTCCCAAGGACTGCGCGCGGATGGCTGCGATCGGCGATATCGACGAGCTGAACAGCGCGCTCGGCCTTGCGGTCGTGGCGCTGGGCGACAGCGAATTCACCGCCGATCTGGTGCGCGTCCAGAACGACCTGTTCGATCTGGGCGCCGATATCGCGACCCCGGGCGAGGATTTCGAGCCCTCCGAAATGGTGCTGAGGATCGTGCCGTCGCAGGTCGACTGGATCGAGACGCGGATCGATGCGGTGAATGACAGCCTTCCGCCGTTGCGCAGCTTCATCCTGCCTGGTGGCAGCCCCGGCGCCGCCGCGGTGCATCTCGCCCGGTCGATTGCACGGCGCGCCGAGCGCACCCTGGTCGCCGCCTCGCACGAGGGATCGATCAATCCCGCAGCCCGTATGTACATCAACCGGCTGTCGGACTTCCTGTTCGTCCTCGCACGCCGGATCAACAACGGCGATGATCCGCTCTGGGTTCCGGGCGCTTCTCGCTGAGTTTTTCGTTACCCCCGCGTAGGCGGGGGTCCCGCTTTGTAATCGCCAGACAAGTTAGCGGGATTCCCGCGTTCGCGGGAATGACGAAGCGGCTGAAGTGACCACTGATAGTTTCACGGGGAAGACATGACGACCATGAGCGCCACCGCCCTTTCTCATGAGGCACCCGCCACCGCCTTGACCAATCTGTTCGCGCACGTCCGCAGGCTCAGCCTGGCATTGGCCGAGCCCCTGTCCGACGCCGATGCCACCGTCCAGTCGATGGACGATGCCTCGCCCGCCAAATGGCATCTGGCGCACACCAGCTGGTTCTTCGAAACCTTCGTGCTGCGCGATCACGTGGCGGGATATGAGGCGTTCGATCCCGACTTCCATTTCCTGTTCAACAGCTATTACGAGGCCGAAGGCGCGCGGCATGCGCGCAACCATCGCGGGCTGCTCACCCGGCCATCGCTCGACCACATTCGCGCCTATCGTGCGCATGTCGATGCGGCGATGCTGGAGGCGATGCCAACCTTGAGTAACGATGCGCTGGCGCTGGTCGAACTGGGGCTGAACCACGAGCAGCAGCACCAGGAGCTCTTGCTGACCGACATCCTGCACCTGTTTGCGCAGAACCCGCTGTTTCCGGCGATCTGGCCTGCCGCGCCGATGCCTGCGGTCGAGCCACGGCCGGTCGAATGGATAGAAGGGCCCGTCGGCCAGGTCGAGATCGGCCATGGCGGCGATCGCTTCGCCTTCGATTGCGAAGGTCCGCGCCATGCGGTGCTGCTGACCCCCTACGCCCTGGCCAGCCGCCCGGTGACCAATGGCGAATGGGCCGCGTTCATCGCCGATGGCGGCTACGCCCAGTCGCGCCACTGGCTCGCCGATGGCTGGGCCTGGGTGCAGGCCAATGGCATCGACGCGCCGCTCTACTGGCGCAAGGACGAGGACGGGCACTGGCAGCAATTCGGGCTCGATGGCCTGCGCAGCGTCGATCCTTCGGCACCGGTCTGCCATATCAGCCTTTACGAGGCCGATGCCTATGCCGCGTGGGCAGGCGCAAGGCTTCCGACCGAGGCGGAGTGGGAGGCGATTGCCGCGAGCCACGATCCGCTGGGCGGCAACCAGCTGGATGCCGCTGGCCCGGTGCGGCCGCGCGCCGATGCGGCAGACGCGCTGTTCGGCAACGTCTGGCAGTGGACCGGCAGCGCCTATCGCCCCTATCCCGGCTTCAAGCCCGCTGAGGGCGCGGTCGGCGAGTACAACGGCAAGTTCATGTCGGGCCGGTTCGTGCTGCGCGGCAGCAGCTGTGCAACCCCGCGCGGCTCTGTGCGTCCCAGTTATCGCAACTTCTTCTACCCCCATCAGCGCTGGCAGTTCACCGGGCTCAGACTGGCGCGGGATCTGTAACGACAATTCAGGAGACCAGCCCCGTGCCCAGCAGTGCCCAGGCGATCGAAGCACCATCCACTGTCTCCCGAACTTCGGCTGATCCTGCCTTCAGCGCGGATGTGCTCGCCTGCTTCCGTAGCCCCCGCCGCGCGATTCCGGCGCGCTGGCTGTATGACCTTGCAGGCTCGGAGCTGTTCGAGGCGATCACCAACCTGCCCGAATACTACCCCACCCGCACCGAAACCGCGCTGCTCGAACGATATTGCGGCGAGGTTGCCGCGCATGGCGGCGCGGGACGCGCGGTAGTCGAATTCGGATCGGGCTCCTCGGTCAAGACACCGCATCTGCTGCGCGCGGTGCAGGGCGAACATTATGTCCCGATCGACATCTCGGGCGATTTCCTGCGCGATTCAGCCTCGGCGCTTGCCGCCGATTTTCCCGAGCTCGCGGTGCATCCGCTCGAGGGAGATTTCATGCGCCCGCTCAAGCTGCCCGATGCGGTGGCGGGCGTGCCCAAGCTGGGCTTCTTCCCCGGATCGACCATCGGCAACATGGTGGCGCGCAGCTCGGTCGATCTGCTCCGATCGATGCGCGAGACGATGGGCGAGGGGTCGATGCTGCTGATCGGCATGGACCGGATCAAGTCACCCGACATCCTGATACCGGCGTATGACGATGCGCAGGGCGTCACCGGCGAGTTCAACCTCAACCTGCTGCGCCGGATCAACCGCGAGCTCGACGCCGACATCCCGGTCGAGCATTTTGCCCATGTCGCGCGCTGGAACGACAGCTATGCGCGGATCGAGATGCATCTCGAAGCGCAGGCCGACATGACGTTCGAGGTGCTGGGCGAACGCTTCAGCATGGCCGAGGGCGAGACGATCCACACCGAGAACAGCCACAAATACGGCCCCCGCGATGCGCGGCTGCTGCTGCGCGCCGGCGGCTGGACGATGTGCCACGAATGGACCGACCCCGACGACTGGTTTGCGCTGATCCTGGCCGAAGCGAAGCCGTTCCAGACCGCGCCGTGACGATCGGCGCCGGAAGACCTCTCGTTCCCATTGTCATAACGCACCGACGTTCCTGATCGTTACCCCCGCGCAGGCGTGAGGCCTGCTTCCGCGCGCAACGCGCAAGATAGCGGGATTCCCGCGTTCGCGGGAATGACGTTGGATGGCTTGAATCGCCTCTAGCGTGCCAGATGCTTGAGGATCAGGTACCAGTGATCCAGCCCGGCGTAGAAATCCTCGACCCGGATGCGTTCATTGAGGCCGTGCGCGAACATGTCGGCATCGCGCATCGCAGCGCCGCTGATCGCCACGGTGTTCATCCCCAGCGCGCGATAGTGCATGCCATCAGTGCCACCCGATTCCATGTACGGCGCGATGATCAGGCCGGGGAACCGCGGGTGCACGCCCGCCTTCACCGCCGCGAGCACCTCCGGAGTCAGCGTGGATGCAGGTGCCTCGACCACATCGGTGGCGAGCTTGAACACTACCTTGTCGTTCGCGATCACCTTCTTGAGCGTCGCCTCGGCCGCCGCAGCGCCGCCTTCGCCCGGGAAGATGCGGCAATTGACCGTCGCTGTCGCCGATTGCGGCAGCGCGTTTTCGGCGTGGCCACCCTTGAGCATCGTCGCAACGCAGGTGGTCGAGAGCAGATTGGCAGTGGTGGGTGAGGCAAGCAATGTCGCGCGTGCGGCCTCGTCCGCCGGGTTGCGTGAAAATGCCAGCATCGCCTCGCCCAGCGGGCCGGGGGTGATCTTGCCCATTTCGGCGAAGGATCCGCGGGTGATCGCATTGTCGCGCACCTCGAAGCGATAGGCCTCGATTGCCTTCAGCGCCGATGCGAGTTCGTAGATCGCATTGTCCTTGCGCGGGCGCGAGGAGTGGCCGCCGGGGTTGGTGACGGTGAGTTCGAAGGTCGCGAAGGTCTTTTCCGCCGCCTGCACCCCGAACAGGATCGGCTTGTAATCCTCGGTCAGCCGCACGCCGCCGGCATCGCCGTTGAGCACCAGCGCTGGCTTGATCGTCTCGGCGACCAGCTTTGCCTGCGCGCGGGTGGTGATCATCCCGGTTTCCTCGTCGCCCGAAAAGACGAGGTAGAGGTCGCGGCTGGGCGCCCAGCCTTCCTGCTTCAGCCGGAGGAAAGTGTGCGAGAGGCTGGCGATACCGTATTTGTTGTCGAGCGTGCCGCGCCCGAAGAAATAGCCGTCCTCCTCGGTCAGCGTGAACGGAGGGCGCTCCCAGTCCTCGGGCAGCGCCTCGACGACATCCATGTGCCCCAGCAGCACAACCGGTCCCGCCTTGGGCTTGCCCTTGGCGGCATAGCGCACGATCAGACCCTGGGTCGGCTCGCCCGCGCTGTCGTAATCGGTGACCGAGATATCGGTCTCGGCAAAGCCGGCCTTGACGAACTCGCCCTTGAGATACGCCACCATGGCAGGCACCTGCTTGTGCCCGCGCGCGGTGCGGAAGCCGATGATGTTGCGATACAGCTCGCGCGCCGCTTGTTCGTGCGCGCTGCGCTGGGGGGTGGAAGCCTGAGCCTGGGTCTGGGCACAAGCGGGAAGCGCGGTTGTCCCCGCCAGCGCCATCAGGCTGCTTGCCAGCGCCAGTTTGATCATCATCTTCATGCCGATACCCATCCCCTGATCTCTCGCCAAAGCGCATCGAAGCGACTATAGCGGTGTCACACTCTTGGAGAGCAATTTATGTCGGCCCACAACCCTTCTCTGCGTCCCTGGCGGGATATCGACCGGCGCAAGTGCCGCCAGATCATGGTGGGCAACGTTCCGGTCGGCGGAGATGCACCGGTCACGGTGCAGACGATGACCAACACGCTGACATCCGATGCGCGCGCCACGATCGACCAGATCCGCCGCTGCGAGGAAGCGGGCGTGGACATCATCCGCGTGTCGTGCCCCGATGTCGAATCCACCGCCGCGATGAAGCAGATCACCCGCGCCGCCAAGGTACCGATCGTCGCGGACATCCATTTTCACTACAAGCGCGCGCTTGAAGCTGCCGATGCCGGCGCGGCGTGCCTGCGCATCAACCCCGGCAATATCGGATCGTCCGACCGGGTGCGCGAGGTCGTCAACGCGGCCAAAGCCAATGGCTGCGCGATCCGCATCGGTGTCAACGCCGGCAGCCTCGAAAAGGACCTGCTGGAGAAATATGGCGAGCCGTGCCCCGAGGCACTGGTCGAAAGCGCGCTCGACCATATCAAGCTGCTGCAGGACCATGATTTCCACGAGTTCAAGGTCGCGGTAAAAGCGAGCGACGTGTTCCTTGCCGTGGCGGCGTACCAGCAGCTCGCCGATGCGGTGGATTGCCCGCTGCACCTCGGAATCACCGAGGCGGGCGGACTGATCGGCGGCACGGTCAAGAGCGCGATCGGCATCGGCAACCTGCTCTGGGCAGGGATCGGCGATACCATTCGAGTCTCGCTTTCGGCCGAGCCCGAAGAAGAGGTGCGCGTCGGCTATGAGATCCTCAAGTCGCTGGGCATCCGTACCCGGGGCGTGCGCATCGTCAGCTGCCCCAGCTGCGCGCGGCAGGGCTTCGATGTCATCCGCACCGTGCAGAAGCTCGAGGAACGGCTGCAGCACATCAACACGCCATTGTCGCTGTCGGTGCTGGGGTGTGTCGTCAACGGCCCGGGCGAGGCGCGCGAGACCGATATCGGCCTGACCGGCGGCGGCAAGGGCAAGCACATGGTGTACCTCTCGGGCATCACCGATCACACGGTCGAGGACGAGGGCATGGTCGATCACATCGTCCGGCTGGTCGAGGCCAAGGCCGCCGAGATCGAGGCCGAAACCAGCGATGCGGGAAATGCCGAGCCGGTAGCGGCCGAATAGCCCAATGAGTGCCTGGTTGCTATTGCTTGGCGCCGGCTTGTTCGAAGTCGGCTTCACCACCTGCATGCGCTATTCGAACGGCTTTCGCGAGATCGGCTGGACGGCGGGCTTCATGGTATGCGCGTTCCTGAGCTTCAGCCTGCTCGACAAAGCGGCCAAGGTCATCCCGTTGGGAACGGCCTATGCGGTATGGGTCGGAATCGGCGCAGTGGGAACGCTGGCGGTGGGGGTCGCAACCGGCGCGGAATCGCTCGGCATCGTCCGGATGGCGCTGGTGGCGGGGCTGATCGCCTGCGTGGTAGGCCTCAAATTTGCCGGGAATCATTGAACACATGCAGACACAAAAGAACGCGCCCGTCACCATTCGTCCGGCGCGGCCCGGCGACGAGGCCGACATTCTGCGCATGGTCGTGGCGCTGGCGGTGTACGAGCGAGAGCCCGACGCGGTGAAGGCGACCGAGCCATCGCTCAAGGCCACGCTCTTCGGCGACGACCCCCAGGTGTTTGCGCATCTGGCTGAACTGGACGGCGAGATCGTCGGGCTCGCCTTGTGGTTCCTCACCTATTCGACCTGGACCGGCGCGCCCTCGCTGTATCTGGAGGACCTGTTCGTCGCAGATGCCGCGCGCGGCACCGGCACCGGACGTGCGCTGCTCTCCACGCTGGCGCGCGAGGCCAAGTCGCGCGGCTGTGCGCGGATGGACTGGGCGGTGCTGGACTGGAACGACAAGGCCAAGCAATTCTATCGCCATATCGGCGCGCACCATTCGGTCGGCTGGGAGCCCTGGCGGATCGAGGGCGAGGCACTCGAGGCGCTGGCCGCCGGCTAGGCGCACCCAGCCTGTGCACATGTGCACCCACGTGCCATCTCGGCCTGTCGTTGGGGGATCGGGCGTGTCTTGCCTTGGCGCAGCACCGCAGCCTTCCCGTGCTGACCGCCGACCGACAATCGAATGGCCTCGACCTTGGCATCGACATCCATCTCGTCCGCTGAGACGCGCCGCGCACATTAACCGCTTGTTAGAGCCTTGACGCGCATGCTCGCAGCATGAGCAAAGCCCGCGCCCTCATTGCCCGCCCGATACCCGAAGCTGCATTCATTGCGGTCCTGCGCTTCGTGATGGTCTCGGGCTGCGCCACTGCGCTGATTCTCGCGCGCTACCCGCTGCCGCTCTGATCCGGCTTCAGCCGGCAAGCTTGCGCTCGATTCCCTGCCAGAGCTTGGCATAGGCCTGCGCCGCCGGGCTTCTGGCATCGAACGCTCCCACCGGCATCCGCTCTTCTGCCATCCGCTCGACCGCGCTCGCCATTGGAATGACCGGCCAGTCGGGATATTTCTCCAGCGCCGCCTTGTGCAGCGCCCGCCTGCGATCGACCATCACGAACACCGGCAGCATCGGCGCATGTCGGCCGGATTTGCCGTCGAGATAGGCCTGCACCTCGACGAAGGCCCGTTGCGACAGCGGCGAGGGGATGATCGGCACGATCACCAGATCGGCCGCGCGCAGCACCTGATCCGAGGTTTCGCTGAGTCCCGGCGGGCAATCGAGGATGATCCGGTCATAGGTCTTGCCCAGACCATCTAGCAGCTTTTTGAGGCGCTTGGCCTTTCCGATCTCGAACAGCAGCCGGTCCAGCCCGCGCAAGGAGTGGTCGGCGGCGAGCAGGTCCAGCCCTGCTATCCGCGAGGGGCGTACCAGCTTGTCCGCCGAGACATCGCGCGCGAAGATCGACCGCGCCTCGTCCTTGACCGCGCGGTCATCGCCGATCAGGTGGCTGGCTGCACCCTGGGGGTCGAGATCCCACAGCAGCGTCCGCCGCGCCGAAAGCACCGCAGAGCACCAGGCCAGGTTCACCGCGCTGGTGGTCTTGCCCACGCCGCCCTTCAGATTGTAGACGGCAATGCTGTGCATCCGCTCCCCCATGTCAGCCCCCGGGAGCCGCAGCCGGTGTTGCTGCCGGTTCGGCGGGGGCGGCGCCTTCCCCAGGGTTGGCCAGACCCTCTCTAGGATCGGATTGTGTCACCGCTGTTGCAGGCAGGTTGAGCCCGGTTTTCTCGAGCCAGGCCCTGAAATCCGCGACGGTGCGCACCGGGTCCTCCTCCATCGGAATGTGGCCGAGGTCGTCATAGACGACGACGGTCTCGTTGGGCAGCTGGCGCGCGAACCAGGTGGCATTGGCCAGCGGGATCAGCGTGTCCTTCTTGCCCCACAGGATCAGCGAAGGCATCGTCAGGCCCGCGAACTCCAGCGCGTTTGCCGGTTTGCGCGGGAAATCGCCGCGTGCCACGGTCGCCTCGCGGTTGCCGGGGTGGCGCAGCAGCTTCCAGTACAGGTCGACCATCTCGGGGGTGATCTTGGCAGGATCGGCGACCGATTGTTCCAGGCTCTGCTTGATGATGACGCGGGGCGTGAAGATCTTCAGGATCGGGCGGACAGCCGCGCTCTGCGCCAGGCGAAAACCGATCGGGATCTTGGTGGGCTTGGCGTCAGGCGCGCCTGAGGCGTCGATCAGAACCAGCCCGGCCACCCTTTTGGGATAGGCCAGCGCCATGTTCCACGCGACCCAGCCGCCCATCGAGTTGCCCGCAACGACATAACGGGCGATGCCCAGCTTGTTCATCACTTCGGCGCCGGTGTCGCGAAAGGCTTCGGTGCTGTAGTCTTCCTTGACCTGCGCGCCGGTGAGGCCATGGCCCGGCTGATCATACCGCACCACGCGATAATCCGCCTTCAGCGCATCAACCCAGCCATCCCAGGTGTGCAGCGAGGCATTCGATCCATGGATCAGCAAGATGGCGGGCGCATCGCGTGGGCCTTCATCGCGGATGTGCACGCTCTGGCCATTGGGCAGCTCGATGAACTGCGAGGGCGGCTGGCCATATTGCGCCTGCAGCTCGCTCGGCTCGATGTCGGGCGCATAGCCCCAGATGCCGAGGCCGATGATCGCGATCAGCAGAAGGATAAGCAGCCATTTCAGGAATTTGAACATCGCAGGCGTGGTCCTTGCGGCAAGGGGCAGGGGATATTGGAGCGAAGTCTAGATGCAATGGCATGCGAGTGCCAGCCCATTGCCGCGCCGCGCGTTCTGAGCATTTCAGCCCAAGTTTTCTATTGCAGTTAAGAATGCCTATCATTAGGCGAAAACTTGCTGCGAACGAGAATCGCTGGCAGCCGGCGGCAAGCCGATCGACCTGAACATCGACCTCAAAAAGGGGCAAACCCATGAAATCCAGTTTTGCGCGCGCCGTCAGCACGATGGCCATGGTGTGGGCTGGAGCCGTGGCATTGCCCGCTGCCGCGACCGAGGCAACGGCAGTTGCAGCTGCTGCCGCAGACGCCGCAGGCACCGAAGCGGTCGATGCCGAATCCGATGCCGACCGGCGCGAGATCATCGTTACCGGACGCAACGAGGGGTATCTTGCGCTCGACATAGTCCGCGCGTCCAAGACCCCGACGTCCCTGGTCGATATCCCGCAGGCGATCTCGGTCTATACCCGCGAGCAGATCGAGGATCAGGCGCTGCAGGACCTCGCCGATGTGCTGCGCTACACCCCCGGCGTTTCGACCAATCAGGGCGAGGGCCACCGCGATCAGATCTCGATCCGCGGGCAGGACACGACCGCGGACTTCTTCGTCGATGGCATCCGCGACGACGTCCAGTATTACCGCCCGCTCTACAATCTCGAGCGCGTCGAGGTTCTCAAGGGATCGAACGCCCTGCTGTTCGGTCGCGGCGGCGGTGGCGGGGTAGTCAACCGAGTCACCAAGACCCCGGTGCTCGACGAGACCTTCTATGGTGGCTCGGCCTCGGTCGACAGCTTCGGCGCCTTTGCACTGACCAGCGACATCAATGCGGCTCTGGGCGAAAGCGTCGGCCTGCGGCTCAATGCGATGTACGAGGAGTTCGACAATCACCGCGACGTGTTCGAGGGCAACCGCATCGCGATCAACCCGACCGCAGGTTTCCGCATCGGTGAAAAGTCGCGTCTGGTGCTGTCCTACGAATATGTCGATGACGACCGCATCGTCGATCGCGGCATTCCTGCGGCCACCGGCGGGACAGTCGCCAATCCGGCGGGCCCGGTGCGCGGTTTCTACCGCACCTTTTTCGGTTCGCCCGAACTCAACACCACGACGCTGGAAGCGCACATCCTGCGCGGGCGGTTCGAGCACGATTTCACCGACAATCTGCGCTACGACATGACGGTCCAGTATGCGGATTTCGACAAGGCCTACAGCAATCTGTTCGCTGCGGCGAGCAATCTGGCCGCAGGACGGGTGACGCTCGATTCCTATCGCGATGCCACCCGGCGCGAGAATTTCTTCGTGCAGGGCAATCTGGTGTGGACCGAGCAAACCGGGGCGATCAGCCACACCCTGCTTGCGGGCTATGAATATGGCGACCAGCGCTCTGCCAACAGCCGCCAGAACGGGCGGTTCGCGACCAGCGGCACCAATATCGCGACCTTCGCGTTCACCGACCCGCTGGTCATCCCCGCGATCACCTTTCCGGTCAACAACCGCAACACCGTCTCGGACGTCACCTTCTATTCGGTCTATCTGCAGGACCAGATCGGCCTCGGCGATCATTTCGATGTCGTGCTCGGCGCGCGCTATGATCGGTTCGAAATCGACGTCAACGACATCCAGGCCGGCCGCCAGCTCAGCCGTACCGATACCGAATGGTCGCCCCGTGTCGGGCTGATCTTCAAGCCGCTCGAGCAGGTGTCGATCTATGCGAGCTACACAAAGACCTTCCTGCCGCGCTCGGGCGACCAGTTCCTCACCCTGACGCCCGCGCAGGCGACGCTGGCCCCCGAAGCGTTCGACAACTACGAATTCGGCGCCAAATGGGACATCGCGGCCAACCTGCGCGTGTCAGCGGCGGTGTTCCAGCTCGACCGTGAAAACGGCGTGGTGGTCGATCCCGCCAACCCCGCCAACTCGCTGATCACCGGCAGCCGGACCCGCGGCTTCGAAGCGCAGCTGACCGGTCAGGTCATGCCCGGCTGGCAGGTGAATGCGGGCTATTCCTATCTCGATGCCGATGAACGCGGGCGGGTCGTTGCAGGCGCTGTCGCCAACCGGGCGATCGGCCAGGTGCCGCGCCATCTTGCCAGCCTGTGGAACCGCTATGATGTCAACGACCGGCTGGGCTTCGGCCTGGGCGTCACGCATCAGGCCAGCCAGTTCGCCAGTATCTCAAACATCGTGCGGCTGCCCGCTTTCACCCGCGTCGATGCTGCGGTCTTCTTCAAGCTGACCGATCAGATCGAAGCGCAGGTCAATGTCGAGAACCTGTTCGACGAGCGATATTTCCCCGCCTCGCACAACGACAACAACATCACCACGGGCGAGCCGGTCAACGCGCGCTTCACGGTGCGGGCGCGCTTCTGATCGCGCCCGACCGTGGCTGGCGCTCAGTGCGCCAGTAGCAGCGGGATGTTTGAATCCCTGAGGAAATAGCGCGTCACGCCGCCCAGCAGCACCTCGCGCAACCGGCTATGGCCGAACGCGCCCATCACCAGCAGGTCCGCGCCGATCTCGGCTGCGACATTCTCGATCACTTCCTCGATCGCGAGCAACCCGCGCTCGCGCTCGATCAGTTCGCTACGCACTCCGTGGCGCGAGAGATATTCGCTCGCCTCGGTGGAGGGGAAGCCACCCGCCTTTTTGGGCTCGACCACCGATACCAGATGCACCGATTGGGCCTGTTGCAGCATCGGCAGCGCCTGTTTCAGCGCATTGGCTGCCTCGTGGCTGCCATCCCACGCTACCAGGATCTTGCCCCCGGTGTTGAACGATTTGGCATCGGTCGGCACCGCGAGCACCGGGCAGCGGGTTTCCACCGCCACATCGGCAATCGCCAGCAGCGGGTGCGGACGGACGTTGCGGCCGGTGTTTTCCAGCGAAAGCACGATGACATCGGCCAGCCGCGAGGCGCTGATCACCGCCTGCGTCACATCGCCATCCTAGGCCGTCCAGTCCCAGGGCATCCCCTCGACCTTCATCCGCGCTTCGACCTGCGTGCGCAGCTTGTCCTCGTCGGCGCGCAGCTGTTCCAGCATGCTGGCAGGCACATAGCTGCCGCCCATCGGGTCCATCACGATGAAGCCGGACAACGGCGTCGCCTGAAGGAAGGTGATATGCCCCGACTGGCTTCGGGCAAGGTCCAGCGCCACCTGAAACCGGGATTCGAATGCGGCGCCGCCATCGGCGTAAAGCAGGATCGATTTCATAGTGCCTTCTCCTTGGTGTTCATGAACTGAGCTTGGGAGGGCCAGGCACAACTTGCATTGATTCAAATCAAGCGGCGGCTGGAAAAAGAGGCTTTGTGTCGCTAGGGCACCCGCAGGGGAGCGAATCATTCCTTCGCCCACGTCATCATACTCCTGGGAGACACCTCGCCATGCAGAAAATCTATCCCGATGCCGCATCCGCTCTGGAAGGTCTGCTGTTTGACGGGATGCACATCTGTGCGGGCGGATTTGGCCTGAGCGGGATCCCGGAGCGGCTGATCGACGCGATCCGCGATGCTGGCACCAGGGACCTCACCATCGCCTCGAACAATGCCGGGATCGATGGCGAGGGGCTGGGCAAGCTGCTGCGCACCCGCCAGGTCAAGAAGATGATTTCGAGCTATGTCGGCGAGAACAAGGAATTCGAGCGCCAGTATCTGGCAGGCGAGCTAGAGGTGGAATTCTGCCCGCAGGGCACGCTTGCCGAACGCTGCCGGGCAGGGGGCGCAGGCATTCCCGGCTTCTACACCAAGACCGGCGTCGGCACCCAGGTGGCCGAAGGCAAGGAGCACAAGGATTTCGACGGCCAGACCTATATTCTGGAACGCGGCATCTACGCCGATCTGTGCATCATCAAGGGCTGGAAGGCCGACAAGGCGGGGAACCTCATTTTCCGCAAGACCGCCCGCAATTTCAATCAGCCGATGGCGACCGCGGGCAAGGTCTGCGTCGCGGAAGTCGAGGAAATCGTCGAGACCGGCAGCCTCGATCCCGACTGCATCCACGTCCCTGGAATCTACATCAAGCGCCTGATCTGCGGTGCGCCGTACGACAAGAAGATCGAGTTCCGGACGGTGCGCGAACGGACCGCAGCGTGATGATCGCCGCTTTTCTCCCCTACCGCTTGCGGAAGGGGTGGCCGAAGGCCGGGATGGGCCTGCGCTACCGGTCGGGCTCCATGCCCACCCCGGTTCAGCAAGCTGAACCTGCCCCTCCCGCAAGCGGTAGGGGAAAGGGGATTGTAGTGGCCGCTGCTTTGGCCCTGTCTGCCTGTTCGACAGTGCAGAGCGAACCTATTGCATCCGCAGCGCCTGCGCCCGCCGCGGCACCGTCCGTGCCGATGGGCCAGCAATGGCTCTATGGATCGGCTGAGGGCGCGATTGCGACCCGGCAGACCTTTGGCGCGCTGACCAGCTACGCGACCGCCAAGGCAAGAACGCGCCCAGCCGACAGCGTGATCATCGACGATGCGACCGGCAAGCCGGTGCCCTGCGGGACCAAGCCACTCGCTGCGGTGTTCGATGCCGACGAGACATTGATCTGGAACATCGGCCCGATGCGCTGGTTCGCGCTGCGCGGCGCCGAGTTCGACGCCAAGACCTGGGACCAGTGGGAAAAGACCGGCACCGGCAAGGCCGTGGCGATGCCGGGCGCGATCGAGGCGATGGCCGCGCTGCGTGCCGCCGGAATCACGCCGATCGCCAACACCAACCGGTCCGCCGCCAATGCAGCAGGCAGCGAGCAGACGCTGGCCGCTGCCGGCCTTGGCGATTTCAGGCACGGCGAAACCTTGTTCCTGATGGGCGACGATGCGGGCGGATCGAGCAAGGATATGCGCCGCGCGACCATCGCCTCGCGCTGGTGCGTTGTCGCGATGGCGGGTGATCAGCTTGGCGATTTCCGCAACCTGTTCAACAAGCCCGAACTGCCGCCGCTGCAGCGCCGCGCGCTGGCGACCGCCGCGCCTTACGATGCGCTTTGGGGCAATGGCTGGTTCCTGTTCGCCAATCCGGTCTACGGCCCGTCGATCCGCGGCGGCTTCGATGATATATTCCCGGCTGAAACGCACTGGGAGCCGCAGCAGTGACCAGCCTGCAGCAGGGCAATATCTGGTTAATCGTCGGCGGATCGCTGAGCGTTGCTGCCGCACTGCTGCATCTGGCATGCATCATAGGCGGACCTGACTGGTATCGCTTCTTCGGCGCAGGCGAAGGTATCGCCCGTGCTGCGGCGCGGGGCAGCTGGGGTCCCGTGATCATGACGCTCGGCATCGCGACCGTGCTCGCAATCTGGGCGGCCTATGCGTTTTCAGGCGCGGGACTGATCGCCCGGCTGCCGTTGCTGCGCACCGGGCTGGTCGTGATCAGCGCCATTTATCTTTTGCGCGGATTGGTGCTGTTTTTTCCGTCCGCCTTTCAACGTCCGGACCTGTCGGAAACCTTTCTCCGGTGGTCGTCCGCAATCGTCCTCGTTTTCGGACTGGTGTATGCCATCGGTACCTGGCGAGCCTGGAACAGCTTGAGTGGAGAAGCCTAGACTATGCCCTGGACCCGTGACGATATGGCGGCGCGCGCCGCGAAGGAATTGAAGGACGGCTATTATGTCAATCTCGGCATCGGCATTCCGACCTTGGTCGCCAACCATGTGCCCGAGGGCATGGAGGTCACGCTGCAATCGGAAAACGGCATGCTCGGAATCGGCCCGTTCCCGTTGGAGGGCGACGAGGATGCCGATTTGATCAACGCGGGCAAGCAGACCATCAGCGAGCTGCCTTCGTCGAGCTATTTCAGCTCGTCGGACAGCTTTGCCATGATCCGCGGCGGGCATATCGACCTCACCGTGCTGGGCGCGATGGAGATCGCCGAAAATGGCGACATCGCCAACTGGATGATCCCGGGCAAGATGATCAAGGGCATGGGCGGCGCGATGGATCTGGTCGCGGGCGTCAAGAAGATCATCGTGGTGATGGAGCACACCTCCAAGAACGGCGACCCCAAGTTCATCCCGTCGTGCACGCTGCCGCTGACCGGCAAGAACGTGGTCGACATGATCATCACCGACCTGTGCGTGTTCCAGCGCCCCGACCACGACAGCCCGTTCAAGCTGATCGAACTGGCACCCGGCGTGACGGCCGAGGATGTCGCGGCCAGGACGACCGCACACTACGTCTCTTGAGCCAGCGCATGAAGCGTAGCACCAAGCTGGGTCTGGGCGGGCTGGTTGCGGTTCTGGGCGGGATGGGGCTTTATGCTGCCACCGCCTCGCCGCCGCTGCTGCTGAGCCATCTCGATGCTGCGACCGGCGGGGGCAAGGCTGCCGCGCTGGTGGCCGAGGCCGTGCCGTTTGGCGATCAGGGCCAGACGCTCGATGTCTGGCGCGCAGCCGACGCCGCCGATGGTGACAGGCGGCCGGTTCTGATCTTCTGGCATGGCGGCGGATGGGTGAAGGGCGCACGCCAGGATTATGCCTTTGCCGGACGCGCTTTCGCCAGGCAGGGTTTCGTCGTGGTCGTCCCCGATTACCGCAAGGTGCCGCAGGTTCGCTTCCCCGCATTTATCGAGGATGCCGCCGATGCGGTCGCCTGGACCCGCGACAATATCGGTCGTTATGGCGGTGACCCCGACGCGATCGGCTTTTCCGGGCATTCGGCAGGCGCGCACACTGCAGTGCTGTTGGCGCTCGATCCGCGCTGGTTGAAAGCCGCAGGCGTCGATCCCGGCATCGTCAAGGCGGTGGTGGGCTTGAGCGGTGCGTATGATTTCTACCCCTTCACCACCAAGCGCTCGATCGATGCGATGTCGGCCTATCCCGATCCGCAGGTGACCCAGCCGATCACCTTTGCCCGCGCCGATGCGCCGCCGATGCTGCTGATCACCAGCAGCGAGGATACCACCGTGCGCCCGCGCAACGCGATCAACCTCACCGCGCGGCTGAAGCAGAAGGGCGCGGTGGTGCAGATGATCAATTATCAGGGGCTCGACCATGAAGAGGTGGTGATGGCCCTGTCCAAGCCGTTCCGCGGCAAGGGTCCCGTGCTCAGCGACAGCACCGCGTTTCTCAACCGCCACCTCAAGCCTGCGGAGTAGCCATGGCCTACACCCTGTTCACCGCGAACCGCAATTACTCGAGCTGGTCGCTGCGCCCCTGGCTGTTGATGCGCGGGCTCGGGATCGCTTTCGAAGACCGGCTGGTCCCCTTTGCCGGGCCCGACAATTCGGCCAAGTTCCGCAGCTTCGCGCCCAATGGCAAGGTGCCGTGCCTGCACGATGGCGATATCGTCGTGTGGGATTCGCTGGCGATCGTGGAATATCTCGCCGAGCGCCATCCTGGCGTGTGGCCCGCCGACACCGCGGCGCGCGCTTGGGCACGCTCGGCAGCCGCGGAAATGCACTCGGGCTTTTCGCCTTTGCGCAACATCTGCCCGATGAGCGTGGGGGTGCGTGCCGATCTGATCGCGATACCCCCGGCGCTGCAGGCGGATATAGAGCGGATCGGCGAATTGTTCGCGCAAGGGCTCGACCGGTTTGGCGGACCCTGGCTGGCGGGCGCAGAGTTCAGCGCGGTCGATGCCTTTTTCGCCCCGGTCGCCTTCCGGGTGCGCAGCTTCGGTCTGGATATCGGCGACAAAGGCAGGGCGTGGGTGGGGCGGATTCTGAGCCACCCTGCGATGGTCGACTGGGAGGCAGCCGCCCTGGCCGAAACCTGGCGCGACCCGGCGCATGAGGACGAAATCGCCGCAGTTGCCGCCGTCACTGCGGATTATCGCGCGGCGCCATAGTCCTGATGACGTATAGCGTCATGCAACAAGCCATTGCGCTTGCATCGGCATCGTAGCAGACTGCCCCCTCATCCGGGGGGATCACACAGCATGGCGCAGTTTGCAGGGGCGGGTCCGAGCAAGGCCGAGCGCGAGCATCGTTTCTTTCTGGCGATGGCAGCGACGATCCTGACGCTGACCGTGATCGGGTTCGCGCCCAGTTACTATCTGCGCGCGTTCATCGCGCCCCCGCATCCGATGGAACCGCTCAATCCGCTGGTGCATCTGCACGGGCTCGTATTCAGCGCCTGGGTGATACTGTTCATGGTCCAGGCAGGCCTGATTTCGGCGGGCAAGCGGCACATTCACCGCCAGCTCGGAATTCTCGGCATGCTGCTGGTGGCGATCATGATCCCGCTGGCGATCGCCGTGGGCATTGCCGGTATAGACAGGCCGCTGACCGCGCCTCCCGGGATCGATACGCTGTCATGGGCCGCGCTGCCCCTGCTCGATGTCCCGGTTTTCGGCGGGCTGATCATCGCCGCGCTGGCGATGCGGCACCGCAGCGATGTCCACAAACGGTTGATGCTGGTGGCGATGATCGACATGGTCCAGCCCTCCGCGGGCCGGTTGATCGGCATGTCCGGCGTGCCCGGAGAGGCCGTCGGGCCGCTCTCCGGGCTGGTGGTGGTGCTGCTGCTGATCGTGCTGATCGTACGGGACTGGCTGGTCACCCGGCGCTTTCACCCTGCAGCGATCATCGGATCGGCGATTGTCGTGGCGCGCATCGTGCTCACCCCGGTGATCTGGTCGACACCGGCCTGGATGGACTTTGCCCGCTGGCTGTCCGGCGCGGGTTAGGCGCGCGCGGTCAATCCGCGCGCTTGCCGTTCCAGACATTGCCGACGATATACTCATAATCGCAATAGGACCAGATGCCCGTCCAGCCCGAGCCCGCGCTGTTGAGCTCGAAGCGGATGCGGCCCCAATGGCGGCTGCCCATCCTGGCTGTATCGCAGGTATAGTCCGACGCGGATTCGACCCAGAAGCCGCTGATCACGCCGTTTGCGATGCTGCCGGTGATGCGGCCGTCATCGGTGTCATATGTCCCGCTGACCTCGCCCTGCTTGCCCTCGATCATTCGCACGCTGCCGAAATCGGTGGTCCAGGTGCCGGTGAGCGGCTTTTGCGGCGCGGCAGCCTGCACGAGGGCTGCGGTGCTCAGCAGCGCAAGCGCTGCCAGGGTCTTGGTGGTCATCGGCATGCACGCTCTCCTCATCCAGATCCTGTCCACAAGCGGCAGGCTCCCTGCCCGATTAGCAGGCGCTGCTTGCAGCTTTGTGACGCGCTGCACACGGGTGCCTCGATCGGGCTGGGCAGGGCGGCGAACCGGTGATCCGGCCAGCACCGGCGACAGGCCGAATCCGGCATGGCTTGCTCTTAAGCATTTTACAGGGCAAAACATGCATATTGGCTAAGACAAGGCGGGTAACGCATTGCAGCCGGGGCGCAATTTCTATTCGGAGACACCATGAAGCACTGGCTGCGCAGTCCTGTCGTCTGGGCCGCCAGCGGTCTTGCTGCCGCAGGCTTGCTGGTGGGGCTGAGCGTATCGCGCGGTGGCGGGGTAGTGCCGGGAACGCCGGCGATTGCCGCGCAGGCGAGCCAGCTATTGCCCGACACCCCCGAACGCTGGCAGGGCAAGGTCGATTACGCCGCGTTCGATGCGCGGATCAACCGGCTGATGCGCGATCCCGAGATGGTCGGGTTGTCGGTGGCGACGGTCGAGAACGGCAGGCTGGCCTTTGTCCGCGGATATGGCTTTGCCGATCGCGAGGCCGGGCTTGCCGTCACCCCGCAGACGGTGTTCCGCTGGGCTTCGGTCTCCAAGGGTGTCGCGGGCACGCTGGCGTACAAGCTGGCAGAAGAGGGCAGGCTCAGCCTTTCTGCGCCGCTGGCCTCGTTCGGCACCAGCCTGAAGCTTTCGGGCGGGGCGGAGAACCGGCTGGCGATCCCGGATCTGCTCGCCCACCGGCTGGGGCTGTCGCGCAACGCGTATGACGGCAAGCTGGAATCGGGCGACCCTGCGCCGATGCTGCGCAATATGCTTTCCACCGTACCGCAGCAGTGCCTGCCGGGCGACTGCCACAGCTATCAGAACGTCGCTTATGATGCGTTCAGCGAGATCGTCGGCAACGCGACCAGGATGCCTTACGAAATGGCGGCCCAGCAGCAGCTGTTCGCGCCGCTGGGCATGACCAGCGCAGGGCTGGGGATGGCGAACCTTACCGGCGCGAAAAGCTGGGCGCGGCCCTATCGGCGCGGCAGCGTCCAGGTGCTGTCCGATGCCTATTTCCGCGTCCCCGCCGCCGCCGGTGTCAGCTCGAACATCATCGATCTGGCGCGTTGGATGCAGGCGCAGATGGGGCAGGCGCCGCAGGTTGTCTCTGCAGGGGTGCGTGCCGAAATCCACCGTCCGCGCGTCGCGACCTATCGCGGCGGCCGCAGCGGACCGGATTCGCTGATCATCAGCCACGGCTATGGCCAGGGCTGGCGCAGCCATATCTATGATGGCCATTATCTTGTCGGCCATGGCGGCGCGGTCAACGGCTATCGTGCTGCGATGTGGTTCGATCCCGAAACCCAGAACGGCATCGTGATGCTGTGGAACAGCGGATCGACCCGGCCCTTCCGGCTGCCGTACGAGTTCTTCGATTCGGTCTACGGCCGTCCGTTCAGCGACTGGATGGACATCGACAAGGATCCCAGGTTCCTCGATCCCGGCATCGTGCCCGGCGCACCGGGGGCCGACCAGACCATCCTTGCCGACTAACCCGAAAAGCCTTCCCCAAAACAGAACAGACCGGAGAGACATGCCATGAGCATCGTGCTGCATCACCTCGAATATTCGCGTTCCACCCGCATCATCTGGCTGCTGGAGGAGCTGGGAACGCCCTATGAGATGGTCCGCCACCAGCGCGATCCCCAGACCTTCCGCGCGCCGCCCGCGCTCAAGGACGTCCACCCGTTGTCCAAGGCGCCGACAGTGATCATCGACGGCCATTGCATGGTCGAATCGGGTGCGATCATCGAATATCTCATCGAGCGCTATGGCAGCGACACGCTGGCGCCCGCCAACGCCAAGGATCGCCCCGCCTATCTCGAATGGCTGCACTTTGCCGAGGGTACCATGTCGAGCCCGATCATCTTCACCGCGCTCGCCCCGCGCTTTGGCGGGCTGGGCCCGATGCTGGGCGGTTTTCTGGGGGCTGAGGTCGTCAAGCTGCTCGACCATGTCGAGGCGGCGGTGACGGGGCACGAGTTCCTGGTCGGCGACCGGCTGAGCGGTGCGGACATCCACATGGCCTATCTGCTCGAGGTCGCCTCTGCCAGCAAGCTGCTCGAAAATCGCCCTGCGCTGGCCGCCTATCTGCAGCGGCTGCGTGATCGCCCCGCTTATGCAAAGTCGATCGAACTCGGTGGCCCGATGATCTTCGCCGCGATGGGCGGCTGAGAGGAGCCTAGCCCAGCGCCAGGCCGGGGAGCCACTCGGCCCACAGGCCCAGCTTCTCGGCATGAATCTGCTCGGCCTGGTCGCCCTGAACAGGCACCAGCAGCATCGTCGCATTGGGGGCGAGCTGGCCGATCAGGTGCCGGTCGGCGCGGATGACCTGGCCGATGCGCGGATAGCCGCCGGTGGTCTGGCCTTCGCAGCCGATCAGATAGGGCATGCCGTCGGGCGGGCACTGGATGATGCCGGGAAACACCGCGCCGCTGCGGATCGGCGCTGCGGAATTGAGATCGATCGCGGTTCCCTGCAGCTTCAGGCCCATGCGGCTGGAGCGCGACGACACCCGCCAGCGCTTGCGCGAAAGCGCCGCCATGCCCAGCGCCAGCCGGTCCGATTCGGGCCCGCCGACGATCCGCAGCACAAAGCCGTGGCCAAAGAACGGCTGAAGCTCTGCCGGGGTGGTGATCTTGTCGGGCGCCGCGTCGCCGTCTTCCAGCGCGATGACATCACCATCGGCCAGCGCGCGGCCATCGAGGCCGCCGAACCCGGCTGCGATCAGCGTCGATTGCGAACCCAGCACCGGCGCGACTGCGATGTCCGCCGAGACCGCCAGATAGGTGCGGCACCCCGCCCAGACACGCCCGATGCTGATCGTGTCTCCGGCGGCCAGGTGCAGCGTCTCGTGCTGCTCGGCATCCTCGCCGTTGATCGCGACCTGGCACGGCGCGCCGGTCACTGCGACCGCCATGGCGCGCTCGGCGCGGAACTCGGCAGGGCCCAGCGTGACTTCGATCGCTGCCGCCTCGAGCGGCTTGCCCACCAGCCGGTTGGCGAGCGCGAGGCTGAGCACGTCTGCTGCGCCTCCCGATGGCACCGCAAGCTTGCGCAAGCCCCGGAAGGGCGCGGCCTGGATGCTCGACTGGATGCCGGCCTTGATCACGGTGAGGCTCATGCGGGCTCTCCCGTCAGGCGCGAGAGGGTGGGGCCGTCGACGCGCTCAAAGCGCACCTTCTGCCCGGGGGTCAGCAACGCGGGCGATGCGGCGTGCGGATCGAACAGCGTTTCGGCGATGCGGCCGATGATCGGCCAGCCTCCGGGCCCGGCGTGCGGATACAGTCCGCAGATCTGTCCGAGCAGGCCAACCGACCCTCGCGCAACATGCGCGCGCGGATCGGACAGGCGCGGAATCTCGGGGATATGCGCATCGCACACCAGATAGCCGAAGCCCGGCTGGAACCCCAGCATGGCCACGCGCCAATCCTGCGCGGCGTGCCAATGCGGCAGGACATCTGTGGCGATCCCGAGCAGTTCGGCGACGATCTCCGCATCATGCGCCCACACCGCGTCGTAGCAGATGTGCAGCGTGACCGGGGGCAGGGTGCCCTCTGCCGGAGCTGCGTCCGCTTGGGCCACCAGCGCTTCGGCAACCGCGCGCGCCGTCTCGAGCGATCTTTCCGCCGGGTTCCAGCTCAGCGAGAGGCTGTCGAGCCCCGGGACCACATCTTCCCAGCCTTGACCCTGTGCCGCCTGTGCCAGCCCTGCCACCTGATCCGGGCCAAGCGATCGGATCATCAACCAGTCATCGGCGCAGTAGATCGGCAGGGTCATCGGGCGGCTCTCCGGGTGCTTTTATGCTTATGCCCTTGCTTGCCATCACCTCGGCGATCCGCAAAGCGGTTTGTTCCGATCCGGGACTGTCGGAATGAAGGCATAGGCTTTGCGCCATAACATGGATCAGGCTGCCGTCATCGGCGGTGAGCGGCTGGCCGGTGGCGATGGCGAGCGCCTGCGCGGCACGGGCATCATCGCCCGCGATCAGCGCACCGGGCTGGCTGCGCGGCACCAGACGGCGCGTGGGCGTGTAACCGCGATCGACGAACCCTTCGGCGATGAACCGCGCCCCGGCCTTCGCCGCCGCACTCTCGAACGCGCCATGCGCCAGACCGACCAGCGCGAGCCGGGGAAAGGCCCGGTGCAGCGCGTCAGCCACCGCCTCGGCCATCTCCACGCGGTCGGCCAGATCGTTGTAGAGCATGCCGTGCGGCTTGATATGGGTGAGCGCAACGCCAAGGTCTGCCGCGACACGGGCAAGCTCGGTGACCTGCACGATCAGCGAGTCGATCAGCGCGGGCAGCGGCATATCCAGCGATGTCCGGCCAAAGCCTGCGCGATCCGGATAGGAGGGGTGCGCCCCCGCCGCAACGCCCGCATCGCGCGCCGCGCGCAGCATCCGCGCCATGCTGCCGGCGTCTCCGGCATGCCCGCCGCATGCGATGTTGCAGCTCGAGATATGCGCCATCAGCGCGATGTCGCGCGCCTCTGCGAGCGGGTCTTCGCCCAGATCGGCGTTGATGTCGATTTGCGCGGTCATGGCCACACGCCCGCCGCGCGCAAAATCAGCCGCAGCCCCAGCAGGGTGCACACAAGCACCACGGAGCCCCCCGCCAGATTGGCCAACGGCCCGTTGGCAAAGCTGCCCAGGCTCTGACGCCGCGAAGCGACCCAGAGCAGGAACGCGGCGAGGATCGGCAGCAACAGGCCGTTGGCGGACTGCGCGATCAGGATCAATTCGACCGGGTTGACCGCCAGGACCGCGAACGCGGTGCCGATCGCGATCACCGCCAGCGCGGTACGCTTGAAGATGCGGGTGCGCCGTTCCGGGTCGCTGCTGCCACCCATCATCTCGGCGAGCACATAGCCGGTGGCGAGCGGCGCGGTGAGCGCCGAGCTGAAGCCTGCGCCCACCAGGCCCAGCGCGAAGACGATGCGCGCGGGACTGCCGAACATCGCCTCCAGCCGCAGCGCGACCTCGTCTAGCGGCCCGGCCCCGGCAGATGGCAGCGCGCTGGTCGCAGCGCCCATGATCACGATCGCCATCGACAGCAGCCCGCCCAAGGTTACCGATACCGCGGTGTCGAGGCTTGCAGCGGCGATGCCCTGGCGGTCGGAGCTGAACTGGCCGCGCACTGATGCGGCGTGCAGGAACAGGTTGTACGGCACCACCGTAGTGCCGATCAGCGCGATCGCGGTAAACAGACTGTCGGCAGGCAGGGCAGGCAGCAGACCACGCGCCGCCGAAGACCAGTCGACATCGATCACCATCAGACCGCCGATGAACGCCAGCGACATTGCCAGCACGAGACCGATCAGAAGCTTTTCAAGCCAGCCGGGCTTTCCGATAATCACAAGAGCCGCCGCCACCACGCCAATTGCCAATGCCAGCACCGGTTGCGTCAGCGCGTCGCTTTTGACGCCCAGCAGCGAGAGACCCACCGCCGTGCCGCTGATGTTGCCCGCCTGATAGGCCGAATTGCCAATGCCCAGCGCCGCGAAGATCAGCGCCGCCATTGCCCAGCGCACCGGCAGGCTGGATGCCGCCGCCAGAATCGCCTCGGCAAGCCCCTGCCCGGTGACGATCGCGACTCGCGCCGCCATGTTCTGCAGGATGATCGTGGCGACAGTCGCGAACACCAGGGCCCAGAGCAGCGCGTAGCCAAAACCGATCCCCGCGCTCGCGCAGGCGGTGACCGTTCCGGGGCCGATGAACGCTGCGGTGACCAGCATAGCTGGCCCGGGGCGATAGGTTCCGAGGCTCACCAGCCCCAGCTTTTTTCACGGTACCATTTGGTGATCACGTATTTGGTCCCCTCGCGCACCTTCATGCCGTGGTGGATGGTCGCGGGGTTTAGCGATCCATCGGGCCTGCGGTTGTTCCACGCGACCAGCTTGCCGGTTTCGGGCTGGATCGACTTGCCGATGGTCTTGAACCGGGTCGCGCCGCCTGCAACCGGCTCGTTGAGATAGATCATGAAGGTCCAGGTGCGCTGGCCCGCAACGCTGGTGTAGCGCTCGTAATCCTGCCCGCCGGGTTCGAAATAATCGGTATGCGCCTTGAACTCCTGCCCGACATCATAGCGCTGGCCCTGCATCGTCTCGCCGAACTGCCGGTCGATTCCGGACAGCGTGCTCAATTTTTCATCGAGCGCGATCACCTCGGGATCCTCGGCGCTGAGGTCGCAGGTTTCGGACGTGCGGAAATAATGGTCGCCATTGGGATCGGCGATGGTCGAGGGGCGGCGGTCGATATCGATCTTCGCGACGAACCGCGCGCACTCCTCCGCCGTCAGGAAATTGCGCAGGATGAACAGTTCGAGCCGCGGCGTCGGCACCCGCTGGATGCCGGGCACCTTCATCAGGGCGGCGATGTTACACTGGTTGCTGGCGGTGCTGGTTTCGCTCATCGGTCCGATCCACGCGCGGCTCATGTCCGCCCGCCGATTAGCCCGCATTTCCACGCCAGTTCAACCCCGCAAACGGCTGGCGTGCCGGGGCATTGACGGTTAAATGAGCGGCCATGCCCCTTCGCCACCGTCCCTCCGCCGGATCAGCCGGTTTCAGCCTGCTGGAAATGCTGGTGGCGCTGGCGGTGTTCTCGATCGCCGCGCTCGCGCTGATCAAGCTGCAGGGGGCGAGCTTGATGCAGACCGCCGAACTCGACAGCCGGTTGTACAGCGAAGTGGTGGTGCGCAATCTCGCAGTCGAGGCGCTGACCGATCCCAACCCGCCCTCGCTTGGCGATTCGCAAGGCGCAACGACCAATGCGGGGCGCAGCTTCACCTGGCGGCGCACAACCAGCGCGCTGGATGGCGGCGAGATGCTCAAGGTCGATCTGGCGGTAAAGCAGGCGGCGGGACCCGAGGTGACGCTGACAGTGCTGAGACCGGTGTTGTGAGCGACGTGCACCCCATTCCTGCATTCGTCACCGTTCGCGGGAATGACGGGGAGTGGCGCGGGCAAGGGGAGCGCGGCTTCACCCTGGTCGAAATGATGGTCGCGTTGTTCATCTTCGGAATGATCGCCAGCGCTTCTGTTTTCCTGCTGCGCCAGAGCGTCGAGGCCGAGGCGCGCAGCGCGGTGCGGCTCGAGGAGATGGGCGATCTGCGCCGCTTCTCCGCGATCCTGGCGCAGGACATGACGCTGATGCTGCCGCGCCCGTCGCGCGATGCGGTGGGAAGCGACAGGGTTGCGCTGATGAGCGGAGATGGCCTGCTGCTCGGCTTCACCCGCCAGGTGCCGCAGATCGATCCGCAGCCCGGAGCCTCGAGCCTGCAGCGAGTCGAATGGGCGCTGGTCGACGGCCGCCTCACTCGAGCGACCGCACCCAAGGCCGATGGCGCGGCGACATCGGCTCCGGTGCCGATCCTGGAGGGGATCGAATCGGTGCAGATGCGCTATCGCGACCGGCTTGGCGTGTGGCAACCCGACTGGCGCCCGCAGCGTACCGACGAACTTCCGATCGCGATCGAGCTCTCCCTGGCGCAGGCGGGCAACCCCGGGGCACCGCTGGTGATGCAGTTCCTGGTCGCCGGGGGGGCGGATGAGCGCGCCGGGCAGGCCCTCGGAACGCGGCATCGCGCTGCTCAGCGTGTTGCTGCTGGTGGCGGTAATGGCGATCGTCACCACGCTGATCCTCGACCGGGTGAACCTCGCGGTCAGGCTCGCGGGCAACGCCGGTGCCGCTGATCGCGCGCGCTTCGCTGCGCTGGGCGCCGAAGGCCTGGCTGCGCGCGAAATCAAGCGGCGGCTCGACCAGTCGCCTGCGCGCACCGTCAATGTCGGCGGCTGGCTGGGTGCGCCAATGGTGCTTCCCGTCGATGACGGCTCGGGGGCAACCGTCACCGCGACGGTGCGCGATGGCGGGAATTGTTTCAATCTGAACTCGGTGGTGGCGGGCCAGCCTGGGGATTTCGCCGCGCGGCCGGTCGGCATCGGCCAGTTCGCCGGTCTGATGACCGCGCTCGGCGTGCCCGCGCAGGATGCAGCAGCGCTTGCCGATGCGCTGGCCGACTGGATCGACACCGATTCCGTGCCGCTGCCCGCCGGCGCCGAGGACCAGTTCTACATGCAGGGCGAGGCGCCCTTTCGCACCGCGGGCCAGCTGCTCGGCGACAAGGGCGAAGTGCAGGCGCTGCGCGGCATGACGCCGCAGCTTTATGCCCGGCTTGAGCCCTGGATCTGCGCGCTGCCCGATGCGATTCTCTCGCCGATCAACGTCAACACGCTGCTGCCCGAGCAGGCTCCGCTGATCATGATGCTCGCCCCCGGCCAGATCCCGCTGGAGCGCGCGCGCCGGCTGATCGAGCAGCGCCCGCCGCTGGGCTATGCCCGGATCGCCGACTTCTGGCGGCCGCTGGCGCTGCAATCGCAGACCTTCGGGCCCGAAATCGAATCGCAGCCGCAGATCGTCAGCCGCTGGTTCGAGCTCGATCTGGTGATCGCGCAGGGCGAGAGTCGCTGGCGGCAGACCAGCCTGCTCGACGCGCAACTGACGCCCGCGCGCATCATCTCACGGCGGATCGGCGAGCCGTAAGTGCCCGCCTAATTTAATTACAGCATTACGACAGATTTCCGCATTTTCCCTTGCATTGGGCCCATGCTTTGTAAGATAGCGAGCCGCGCCAATCGTTGCTTGACGATTGTCCCCACGCGCTCCTAAGGAGCGCCTCCGCGTGGCGTGTGCAGTGTGTGGCGACCGTAGCTCAGTTGGTTAGAGCGCCGGTTTGTGGTACCGGAGGTCGGGGGTTCGAGACCCCTCGGTCGCCCCATCTGCCCTTGATATCGAGGCTTTTCAGCCCCCGCCGCGTCATGACCAGCCGGGGGAGTGCGCGCGTGCAAAGCTATTGGGATCTGCCTGACTTCGACGAGCATGAGGCTGTGCAGTATGTGCACGACCGCGCCTCGGGTCTTTCGGCGATCATCGCCATCCACTCGACCAAGCTTGGCCCCGCAGGCGGCGGCACGCGCTTCTGGCATTATGCCGACAAGGGCCGCGCGATCACCGATGCGCTGCGCCTCTCGCGCGGCATGAGCTACAAGAACGCCATGGCCGGCCTGCCGATGGGCGGCGGCAAGGCCGTGATCCTCGCCGATGCCGACAGCCGCAAGACCCCCGAAATGCTCGCAGCCTTTGGCGATGCGATCGAGGCCCTGGGCGGGCGTTATGTCACCGCCGAGGATATCGGCATGTCGGACGCCGACATGGTCGCGATCTCCAAGCGCACCCGTTTCGTCTCGGGCCTGCCGGTCCAGCAGGAAGGTTCCGCAGGCGGCGATCCCGGCCCGTTCACAGCCAATGGCATCTTCCAGGGCGTCAAGGCCGCGGTGCAGTTCAAGCTGGGCACCGACCGCCTCAAGGGCGTGCGTATCGCGGTGCAGGGCACCGGCAGCGTCGGCGGCGGGCTTGCCCGGCTGCTGGCGGCAGAGGGCGCCGATCTGACGCTCGCTGATGTCAACGCCGACCGCGCGCAGGCGCTAGCCGACGAACTGGGCGCGACGACCGTCTCTGCCGACCGTATCATGCAGGTCGAGGCCGATGTGTTCAGCCCCAACGCGCTGGGTGCGATCCTCGATTCGGAGAGCATCGAGAAGCTCAACGTCAAGATCGTCGCGGGCGGCGCGAACAACCAGCTCGCGCGGCCGCACCACGCCGACATGCTGGTCGACCGCGACATCCTCTATGCGCCCGACTATGTGATCAACGCAGGCGGCATCATCTCGGTCGCGCTCGAATATTTCGCACAGGCCGAAGGCCGCACCGCACAGGTCGAGGATGTGCTCGCCCGGCTGACGGGGATCCCCCAGCGGCTCACCGGCATCTGGCAGGAAAGCCGTTCGACCGGCCAGTCGCCCGCCGCAGTGGCGGATGCGATGGCGCAGAAGCTGATCGGGCGGGGTTGAAGATAAGTTCTCCCCTCCCGCATGCGGGAGGGGAAGCGCGGCTTGCCGCGCGGGGTGGGCGCGAGCCGCAGGCGAGCGAGCAACCTGGCCTTTACAGGCCCACCCTGGCCCGGGAAGCCGGGCCTGCCCCTCCCGCATGCGGGAGGGGAGAGTTGCAATTGCATGCTCTCGGCCGTCAGTTGGCCAGCCCCCACGCAAATTCCCTTGAGGCTGTGCCAGCATCGTGGCAACAAGGGACGACGCCGATATGCCTCGGCGCAAGGAAGCTGACGCAACGCTCGCTCATGCACGGTTTTGCCAATCCTACGCGATTTCTGTCGATTGCCCGTCCGCTGACCCCGGCGTTGATGGTGACCGGCCTGATCATGGTCGCAATCGCCCTGTTTCTCGGACTGTTCAACGCCCCAGCCGACCGGCTGATGGGCGAGACGGTGCGCATTCTCTACATTCACGTTCCTGCCGCGTGGCTGGGCATGGCGGGCTGGACCAGCATAGCCATCGCCAGCCTAGTCGAGCTGGTCTGGCGGCACCCGCTGGCCGGAATCGCCGCGCGCGCCTCGGCGCTGCCCGGCGCGTTCTTCTGCGCCTTGTGCCTTGCCACCGGATCGATCTGGGCCAGGCCCACCTGGGGCACCTGGTGGGTGTGGGACGGCCGGCTGACATCGATGCTGGTGCTGCTGTTCCTGTATCTCGGCTACATGGCGCTTGCCGATGCCAGCCAGAAGGATGCCGCGGCCGGGCGGAACGGCACCGGACGGGTCGCTGCGATCTTCGGGCTGATCGGCGCGATCAATGTGCCCATCATCAACCGCTCGGTGGTGTGGTGGAACAGCCTGCACCAGCCGGCCAGCATCACCATGGGCAAGTCGGCGATCGACCCTGCGTTCCTGTGGCCGCTGGGCATGGCGGTGATCGGCTTCTCGCTGATCTTCGGCGCGATCGTGCTGATGCGGATGCGCACCCTGCTGGCGGATATCCGGATAGAGGCGCGGATGCGCAGGCTGGCTGCGGCATGACCCAGTGGACCTATGTCATCATGACCTATGCGCTGGGCATCGGCGGGACCATCGGCCTGATCGGCTATTGCTGGATCGCCCTGAAGCGCGCAGAAGCGCGGCTGGATGCGCTCAAGCGCAAGTGAACCGGACAAATCCATGAAAGCCAAACACCAGCGTCTCGTCCTGATCTGCATCGCCTTTGTCGGCCTGCTGGCGGCGGGGCTGATCGCGGCCTATGCGCTGCGCGATCAGGCGAGCTATTTCTACACCCCGGGCGACATCGCCGAAAAGGGTGTCGAGCCCGGCCAGGCGATTCGGCTGGGCGGCATGGTGCAGCGCGGGTCGATCAAGACTCAGGCGGACGGCGTGACCATCGATTTCATCGTCGAGGACGGCAAGGGCACGGTCCCGGTGCGCTTTACCGGTATCACCCCCGACCTGTTCGTCGAGGGATCTGGCGTGGTTGCCGAGGGCCGGATGGACAAGGCGGGGTTCTTCGTCGCCGACAACCTGCTCGCCAAGCATGACGAAAACTACGTGCCGCGTGAAATGCGCGACATGACCAAGGCCGATGTCGAAAAGGTCGCAGGTACGGTGCAGCAGCCATGATCGCAGAAATCGCGCTTGCCATGCTGTGGCTCGCCGCAGCGCTCGCGGTGCTGCAGCTTGGCCTTGGCAGCTATGCGCTGACCGCGCGCGGTGCCGAGTTCCTGCGCGCGATCCGCCCGATCGCAGTGGTGCAGGGCGTGCTGGTCGCGATTGCCTTCGCGCTGCTGATCGTTCTGTTCCTGCGCACCGACCTGTCGGTCAAATTGGTCGCGGCGAACAGCCATTCGCTCAAGCCCATCATCTACAAGGTCGCCGGAGCGTGGGGCAATCACGAAGGCTCGATGCTGCTGTGGGTGACCGTGATGGGCATGGCGGGCGGTTTCGTCGCGCTGCTCGAGCGGCGGCTGAACGAGCGCACGATGGTCGCGACGCTGGCAGGCCAAGCGTTCGTCAGCCTGGGCTTCTATGCCTTCATGCTGTTTTCCTCCAACCCGTTCGAGCGATTGAACCCCGCACCGGTGGAGGGCAACGGCCTCAACCCGCTGCTGCAGGACCCCGGTCTCGCCTTCCATCCGCCGACGCTCTATATCGGCTATGTCGGGCTTTCGATCGCGTTCTCGTTCGCGGTCGGCGCGCTGATCACCCGCGATGTCGGCCCCGCATTTGCCCGCGCGATGCGCCCCTGGGTGATGGGCGCGTGGATTTTCCTCACGCTCGGCATCACCGCGGGATCGTGGTGGGCCTATTACGAACTCGGCTGGGGCGGCTGGTGGTTCTGGGATCCGGTCGAGAACGCCTCGCTGATGCCCTGGCTCGCCGCAACCGCCTTGCTGCATTCGGTGAGCGTGCTGGCGACGCGCAACGCGCTTAAGGCATGGACGGTGATGCTCGCGGTGGTCGCGTTCTCCATGTCGATGGTCGGCACCTTCCTGGTGCGTTCGGGGATTTTGACCAGCGTGCATGCGTTTGCGGTCGATCCGGAACGCGGCAGCTTCATCCTCGCGTTGCTCGCGATCTATATCGGCGGCGCGCTCGCTCTGTTCGGGCTGCGCGCATCGACCGTCACCGAGGGCGCGCGCTTCCATCTGTTCAGCCGCGAAGGCGCGCTGGTGATGAACAACGTGCTGCTGGTCGGCGTGCTGGGCATTGTCCTCATGGGGACGCTCTATCCCTTGGTAACCGAGGCGTTCGACACCAAGGTCTCGGTCGGCCCGCCCTATTTCAATCCGGTGAGCGCGATCTTCGTGTTCCCGATGCTGATCATCATGGCGGCAGGCCCGCTGATGCGCTGGCGCTCGGACAATGGCCGCAAGCTCACCAGCCTGATGGCGGTGCCTGCGCTCGTGGCCGCAGCCACGCTGGCGCTGGTCGTGGTGTTCGGCGGCGATATCGGCGTGCTGCCCCTGCTCGGCCTCGTGTTTGCAGCAGGTCTGGCGGTCGCCAGCGTGCTGCCCTTGTGGAAGCGCAACCTGCGCCGCACGCCGGCGCATATCTACGGCATGGTCATCGCGCATCTGGGGATCGCGGTTGCGCTCGCCGGAATGGCATCCGAAAGCGCGTTCAACACCGAAAAGCTGGTGGCGAGCGAATTCGGCCAGAGTCACAAGGTCGGCCCCTGGACGATCGAGATGCAGGGTGTTCGCCCGATCGCCGGCCCCAACTGGACCGCGCTCGAGGCGCGGCTGGTCGCGCGCTATGGCGACAGCAACGTGCAGACCGTGCTCAATCCGCAATCGCGCATGTTCGCATCTCCGCCGACCGCAACCAACGAGGCCGCCTTGCTGACCCGCTGGAACGGCCAGTTGTACGTCGTGCTGGGCGAAGAGGGCGAGGATGGCCGCTGGCAGCTTCGCCTGTGGTGGAAGCCTTTCGTGCCGCTGATCTGGTATGGCGGGTTGATGATCGGGCTGGGCGGCATTCTCGCGCTGGTCGGGCGCACCTCGCGCGACCTGCGCCGCAAGGACCAGCCCGAGTACGAGCCGATCGCCGCGCCTGCTCCGGGCACGCCCGCTGCCGGGGGCAAGGAAGCGCTGGCATGAGCCTTCTGATCGCATGAAACACTGGGCCATCTGGCTGCCGCTCGCGCTGTTCGGCGTGCTGTTCGCCGTGTTTGCGAGCGGCCTGATCGCGCCCGGCGATCGCACCATCAGCTCGCAGATGATCGGCAAGCCGCTGCCCGATTTCGATCTGCCCCAGGCAGTGCCCGATCGGCCCGCGCTGGCGCGCACCAACTTCACCGATGGCAAGCCCCGGCTGCTCAACGTCTTTGCCAGCTGGTGCGTGCCCTGCATCGCCGAGGCGCCGTATCTGCAGCAGCTCGCCGATGCCGGGGTCGAGATCAACGGCGTCGCAATCCGTGATCGCGGTCCAGACGTGCAGGCGTTCCTTGCGCGCAACGGCAACCCCTATGCGCGGATCGGCGCGGACGATGTCAGCAAGATTCAGTTCGACCTGGGCTCGTCGGGCGTCCCTGAAACCTTCGTCATCGATGGCAAGGGCATGATCACCTATCAGCATATCGGCGACATCCGTCCCGAACATGTGCCCGTGATCCTGCAGAAACTGAAGGAAGCGCAGTGATGGCGCCGCGCGCCCCACACCCGTTTGTCCCGAGCGTGTCGAGGGACCTTTCGCTACCCTTGCGTGCACGTCCCTCGACTTCGCTCGGGAACACGGTGAGGTGGCTTTTCGTCATGATCCTGGCGATGCTTGCCGCCCCGCTCGCCGCGCAGGACACTCTTCCACCCGCGCCCTACGCCTACAAGCAGCTCGATGACCCGGCGAAGGAAAAGTCTGCGCAGGATCTGATGATGACGCTGCGCTGCCTGACCTGCCAGAGCCAGTCGATCGCCGATTCGGATGCGCCGATGGCAGGCGACATGCGCCATCAGGTGCGCACGCGCATCGCAGCGGGTGAAGACCCCGAGGCGATCCGGGCGTGGCTGATCGAACGCTATGGCGACTGGGTGTCCTATCAACCGCAGGTGACCGCGATGACCTGGCCGCTGTTCGCAGCCCCGATCGTGCTGCTGCTGTTCGCAGGCATCATCGCCCGCAAGCGCTTTGGCAAGGCCAAGGCAACCGGAGACAAGAGCTGATGGCGTGGGTGATCGTTCTGCTGGTGGCCGTGGCCATCATGGCCGGCATGATCTGGCTGGGCAAGCTGCCGCGCCGGGCGTGGGAACTTGCGGGTGCCGCGCTGTTCCTGGGGATTGCGGGCTATGCCTGGCAGGGCCAGCCCTCGCTCGCCGGATCGCCCAAGGAGCCGGTCGAGAAGCTCAGCATGTTCGACGAGGACCTCGCCAAGCAGCGCGACGAGATGGGCGGCAACTTCGGCGATGCCCGCGCCTGGCTGGTGCTGGCCGATGCGCAGAGCCGCCAGGGCAAGTTCGCCACCGCCGCCACCGCGCTCAGCAAGGGCCTGGAGACCTATCCCGAGGACACCGATCTGTGGGTGGCGCTCGGCAATGCGCTGGTCGGCCACAGCAACGGCCTGCTGACGCCTGCATCGCAGTTCGCCTATCAGAAGGCCGCGACGCTGACCCCCGATCACCCCGCACCGCCGTTTTTCCTGGGGCTGGCGCTCGCCACATCGGGTCAGTTGCAGCAGGCGCGGGCGATCTGGGGCGAACTGCTCGAGCGCTCCCCGCCCGAGGCCGAATGGCGCGAGGACCTGACCACACGACTCGCGCGGATCGATGCTTTGATCGCCCAGCAGAGCGGTGCGCCCGCGCCGGGCATGCCCGGATCGGTGCCGCCGACTGCGGATCCAGCGCAACCCGTTGATTCACAACCATAATCGCCACACCGCGATTATATTGCACCGCATCATGCCGCATGCTAATCCGCGTGCCATTGCCGATTTGGCGATAGGCGAAAGGGGACGATGAACGCGGGCTGCCTGGCCTTCACGCGTTCGCACACTGCCCGATGATAACTGATACTCCTTCAGAAGTGCCCTCAGAGCAACCGAGTGCCGGGTCGATGGCGGGCGAACAGGTGGCCCAGCAGGCTGGCAACGCTGACACGCACAGCAGTTCGGTGGCGTTGCTCGCGTTCGGCGCGATCGGCATCGTGTTCGGTGATATCGGCACCAGCCCGATCTACGCGTTTCGCGAGACCTTTGCCGGGCACCATCCGCTTACCCCTGACCGCGAGCATATCTTCGGCGTCGTCAGCCTGATCTTCTGGTCGATGACGCTGGTCGTGGGGGTGCAATATGTCAGCATCCTGATGCGCGCGGACAACAAGGGGCAGGGCGGCAGCCTCGCGCTCGTCGCACTGATCTCGCGCAGCATCGGACGCACCAGCTATGGCTGGCTGCTCATCCTGCTGGGCGTATTCGCCACCGCATTGTTCTACGGCGACAGCATGATCACGCCCGCAATTTCGGTGCTGTCGGCGGTGGAAGGGTTGACCGTGGTCAACCCCGGGCTGCAACCGCTCGTCATTCCGATCGCAGTCGCGCTGCTCGTGTTCCTGTTCTTCATCCAGTCGCGCGGCACCGCCAAGATCGGGACGTTGTTCGCGCCGATCATGGTGCTCTATTTCACCACGATCACGGTGCTGGGTGTCTACCAGATCCTGTTCAATCCCGAGATCCTGCTGGCGCTAAACCCTTGGTATGCGGTGCGGTTCTTCATCAATGACGGCTGGTTCGCGTTCCTGGCATTGGGCTCCGTCGTCCTCGCGGTGACGGGCGCCGAGGCGCTGTATTCGGACATGGGCCATTTCGGGCGCGGCCCGTTGCGGCTATCGTGGTTCGGCTTCGTCATGCCCGCGCTGCTGATCAACTATTTCGGCCAGGGCGCGATGATCATCGGCATGGGCCCTGCGGAGGCTGCCGAGACGATCAAGAACCCGTTCTTCCTGCTCGCGCCCGACATGCTGAGGCTGCCACTGGTGCTGCTCGCGACTGCGGCCACATTCATCGCCAGCCAGGCGGTGATCTCGGGCGCGTTCTCGATCACCCATCAGGCGATCCAGCTGGGCTATATCCCGCGTCTGTCGATCAAGCACACCAGCGCGTCGGAAAGCGGCCAGATCTACATTCCGCTGATCAACTGGGTGTTGATGATCGCGGTGATCCTTCTGGTGCTGACCTTCCAGAGCTCGAGCAACCTTGCCGCGGCCTATGGCATCGCGGTGACCGGCGCGATGCTGATCGATACCTGCCTGATGGCGGTGCTGCTGATCGCGATGTGGAAGTGGAAATTGTGGATGGCGATTCCCGTCATCGTCACCTTCGTGGTGGTCGATGGCGCCTACTTCCTGGCAAACGCCACCAAGATTCCCGATGGCGGCTGGTTCCCGCTGGTCATCGGCGCGTTCACCTTCACGCTGCTCACCACCTGGGCGCGCGGTCGCAAGCTGATGCGCGAGACGATGATCGAAAGCGCGCTGCCGATCGAGGTGTTCGTCAAGTCCGCGCAAGGCTCGGCCACCCGGGTCAAGGGCACCGCGATCTTCATGGCATCGGCAACCACCGGCGTGCCCACCGCGCTTCTGCACAATATGAAGCACAACAAGGTCATCCATGAGCGCGTCGTCATTCTGACGGTGCAGATCATGGAGGTGCCCTATGTCACCGATGCCAACCGCTTCCAGGTGGAAAGCCTGGGACACGGCTTCTACCGAATGGTGCTGCGTTATGGTTTCATGCAGTCGACCGATGTGCCCGCTGCGCTCAAGGACGTGAAGGAACTGTGCGGCGGCAAGTTCGAGATGCTGCAGACCAGCTTCTTCCTCTCGCGCCAGACCCTGCTCACCGCCGAACGCCCCGGAATGCCGGTGTGGCGCGAGAAGATCTTCGCCTGGATGCTGCGCAACTCGGCCAGCCCGATGGAGTTCTTCAACCTGCCCTCCAACCGCGTGGTGGAACTCGGCAGCCAGCTGGAAATCTAGAAGGGGGCCGGGCCATGATCGTGATTGCAGGCTTTTATCGTTTCCCGGTCGAGCAGCTGGACGCTGTGAAACCGGCGATGGCGCGGATGATCGAACTGAGCCGTGCAGAGCCGGGCTGCGGGCATTACGCCTTTGCGCACGACGTCGTGGAGCCGGGACTGATCCGGGTGAGCGAATCCTGGCAGGACGAGGCCGCGCTCAAGGCGCATGCCGCCAGCGCGCACATGGCCGAGTGGCGCGCCGCCAGCGCCGCGCACGGCATTCATGACCGGACGATCACCGCCTATGACGTGACGGGCTCACGGCCGCTCTGATCATCACTCGGCCTTGCAACTGAGCGTCAGGTTGCGCTGCTGCAGGTCGTAGAGCAGGCTGGAACAGCCTTGCAGGAACCGCCTGCCGGCAACGATGCGCAGATCGACCTTCTTTTCCTTCTTGGCGACGACAACGATTTCGTCCGAATCTCCGCCCTCGGTTGCTTCCTGCTCGGCAATGCCCGAGGCATCGCCATAATCGCTGTAACGCACATCGACCGTGTCCAGCATGGTCTGGCCGACGGGGATGGGCTTTGACAGCGTCATCGCGCGGGTGGGCCGCTGGATGCCGAAATAGATCAGGGTCTGGCGGGGTTGTCCGGTAAACCGGCCCTCGCGCTTGCGCGCCAGCCAGTTGCCGGTGGGGGCGCTGGCCAGGGTTTCCGGACGCTGCAGGCTGAACTGGAAGCGAACCTCTTCCCCCTCCAGCGCGAATGTCGTGCCGATCCCGCCGCGCCCGAGAAAGCCGAAATTGTCGAGCGGTAGCTGCTGTGTGCGTTCACTGGCAGCCGCCGCCGTCAGCTGGAAGCGCACCCTTTTGTAGGGCAGCGAGGCAGGGCTGATGGTGCCATCGGCGATGGTGGAGGACGCGCGGTCGGCCCAGAAAATCCGCTGGTTCTTGGGGCCGACCCCGTAATCGACCTTGTGCACGGCCGAATCGCCGCTCACCCGCTCGGGGCCCACCACCGTGATGAAGCCGAACATGCCGGGTTTCAGCTGCAGCCTGGCCGCGACATCCGGGTTGAGCATGGGGGCATCGGCGGCTTCGGGGCGCACCTCGAGCCGCAGGGGCAGACCGTTGATCGTCACGTCGATCAGGTTGTCGCCGGTGAGAACAAGTTCCTCGGGCAGTTGGGCCTTGGGCGCGGCCTCGGCGTGAACCGAACAGGCCAGTGAAGCAGCCGCAACGACAGCGATTGCACGCATGACAATCTATCCCCCTCGATATTCGTCAACACCCGGGAGGAATAAGCCGGTTTCGAGCTTAACCGTCGATGACCGAACAAACGGGCCGCCTTTCCCGGGCGGCCCATGCAAGGCGATCAATAGGCAGAGCGCGCGAGCAGCGATTCCTTCGCCGCGTGGTATTCGCGGGTGAGGCGCCCGACCATGTCGGCGACGGTATCGACCTTGTCGACCGCGCCGATGCCCTGGCCGCTGCCCCAGATGTCGCGCCATGCCTTGGCATCGGTGTTGCCGCCCGAGCCGAAGTTCATCGTGCTGTAATCGCCCTTGGGCAGATTGTCGGGATCGAGACCCGCGTTGACGATCGACTGGCGCAGATAATTGCCCGACACCCCGGTGAAGAGGTCGGAATAGACGATGTCGGCGGCCTTGCCCTCGACGATGCCGTTCTTGTAGCCATCGTCGGCGCGCGCTTCGGCCGTCGCGATGAAGGCCGAGCCGATATAGGCGAAGTCCGCGCCCATCGCCTGCGCGGCGAGGATGGCCGCGCCGCTGGCGATCGATCCGGACAGGGCCACCGGGCCGGTGAACCACTGGCGGATTTCCTGCATCAGCGCGAAGGGCGAGATGGTGCCGGCGTGGCCGCCGGCGCCTGCCGCCACAGGGATCAAGCCGTCTGCGCCCTTTTCGATCGCCTTGCGCGCGAAGCGGTCGTCGATCACGTCGTGCATGGTGATGCCGCCCCAGTCGTGCACGGCCTTGTTCAGGTCTTCGCGCGCACCCAGCGAGGTGATCACCATCGGCACCTGCCACTTGGCGCAGGTCATGATGTCGGCTTCCAGCCGGTCGTTGGACTTGTGGACGATCTGGTTGACCGCATAGGGCGCGGCGGGCGCATCGGGGTTGGCGCGGTTGTATTCGGCCAGTTCCTCGGTGATCTGGTGCAGCCACTCGTCGAGCTGGCTCTGCGGCCGCGCGTTGAGCGCCGGGAACGACCCGATCACGCCCGCCTTGCATTGCGCAATGACGAGCTCGGGGCCGGAGATGATGAAGAGCGGCGACCCGATGACGGGCAGGCGCAGGTTGTCGCAAAGCGGGGATGGCATGGTCATGGCCGCGACATTAGCCATGGTTCATGGGCTGTCCAGAGGCATTCTTAACTAGGCAATTAAGTTTTGAATGAAAACTGCAGGGGGCCGCTTAATTCCTCCCCGAGCTTGCTCGGAGAGGGGGACCGTTCGCGCATCGAATGGTAGAGGGGCTCGATAACGACGGTTGGTAAGAACCCCTCCCCCATCCTGCGGATGGTCCCCCTCCCCCAGACAAGCTGGGGGAGGATTTGACAGATCAGATCCCCTCGAGCGCGCTCAATACCGCTTTGATCGAAGCCGTCGCGACGTCCTCGTCCACCCCGACGCCGAAGCAGGGCGAGCGGCCGTCGACCGCGCATTCGACATAGGCCGCAGCGCGCGCCTTCGATCCTGCGCCGATCGCGTGTTCGCGGTAATCGGCGATGTCGATGGCAATCCCCAGCGCAGCCGACAGCGCATCGACCACCCCTGATATCAGCCCGTTGCCGCGTCCGCTGACAGGGATTTCCTTGCCGTCCGCGATGATCCGCCCGACAAACAACCGGTCGCTGCCCGCCTTGCGCTCCTCGTAATCGACCAGCTGGTACTTGCCCTGGCCGTCGAGCCGGTAGCGCGTCTGGAAGGCCTGCCAGATATCGCCCGAGGACAATTCCATGCTTTTTGCATCGGCGAGCGCCTGCACGGTCTTGCTGAAATCGGCCTGCAGGCGCTTGGGCAGCTTGAGGCCCTGGTCCTGCTCGAGCACCCAGGCGACGCCGCCCTTGCCGCTTTGCGAGTTGACGCGGATCACCGCTTCATACGAACGTCCGATATCGGCGGGGTCGAGCGGCAGATAGGGCACCTGCCAATACTGGTCGTTGCGCTTTTCCTGCGCGGCAAAGCCCTTCTTGATCGCGTCCTGATGGCTGCCCGAAAATGCCGTGAACACCAGTTCACCTGCATAAGGGTGCCGCTCGGGCACCTTCAACTGGTTGCAATATTCCACCGTCTTGACGATCTCGTCCATGTCCGAGAAATCGAGCCCGGGGTGCATACCCTGCGTGTACATGTTGAGGCCCAGCGCCACGAGATCGACATTGCCGGTGCGCTCGCCATTGCCAAACAGGCAGCCCTCAATGCGGTCCGCGCCCGCCATCAGGCCCAGTTCCGCTGCGGCGATGCCCGACCCGCGATCATTGTGCGGATGCAGGCTGATCACCACGCAATCGCGCCTGCTGATATGGCGGCACATCCACTCGATCTGGTCGGCGTAGATGTTGGGGCTTGAGGCCTCGACCGTCGCGGGCAGGTTGAGGATCAGCGGCTTTTCGGGCGTCGGCTGCAGCACCTCGATCACCGCTTCGCAGACCTCCAGGCTGAAATCGAGCTCGGCGGTGGAAAAGGTCTCGGGCGAGTATTCGAAATGCCAGTCGGTCTGCGGATACTTCGCCGCCTGCTCCTTGAGGATGTTCGCACCCTCGACCGCGATCGCCTTGACGCCTGCGCGGTCGAGACCGAACACGACCTCGCGCCACGCGGGCGAGACAGCGTTGTAGAGGTGCACGATCGCGCGATGGACCCCGGCGAGGCTCGCAAAGGTCTTCTCGATCAGGTCGCGCCGCGACTGGGTGAGCACCTGCACGGTGACGTCGGCGGGGATCTTGTTTCCGTCGACGAGGCCGCGGATGAAGTTGAACTCGGTCTCGCCCGCCGACGGAAAGCCGACCTCGATCTCCTTGAGGCCGATCTTGACCAGCAGGTCGAAGAACCGCTGCTTCTTGGGCCCGTCCATCGGGTCGATCAGCGCTTGGTTACCATCGCGCATGTCGGTGGAAAGCCAGCGCGGCGGCGCGGTGATCACCGCATCGGGCCAGGTTCGGTTCGGCAGGTCGACCCGCGGAAAGGCGCGGTATTTTTGCGAAGGATCGGTGAGCATCGGCATGGCTGAAAGGCGCCCCTGGCTGTTTGGTGGTGCGATAAGGGTGGCCAGCAATCAGCGCAACCGGTGATCGGCGCTGGGCGTGCTGGCGGGTGAAAAAGCCCTTAGGCGTGGCGCGCCCCATTGGCGCGCACGGTCGGTACACGCCTAAGGGCGTGTAAGTCGCAATCCAAGAAGGAGGGCCAATCCGGTCATAATGTCAGCGTCATTGCGTGAACCGGCGGCTTTGCGCAACAAAAAAATGGTCGGCGCTATCTCGCACGCAGGATATGGGGAGAGGCAAACCCCTCCCCGGCGGATGACCGGGAAGGGGGGAGTTGCTTTTTACTGCTTTTCGAACGCCACGCTGATGTCGAGTTCGACTTCGTCGCTCACCATCGGCAGGCCATAAGCGATGCCGAATTCGCTGCGCTTGATCTCGGTCTCGGCCTCGAAGCCGATCGTTTCCTTCTTGTTGAACGGGTTGGTACCCGCGCCGGTGAACTCGGCGTCGAATGTCACTTCCTTGGTGACGCCATTCAGCGTGAGATTGCCGGTGATCTTGGCGGTCATGCCGCTGGCCACCACCTTGGTCGAGACGAAGCGCGCATCGGCGGGCGAGGGGCCGAAGAAGTCGGGCTTGCCGCCGTCCTTGCCCGCGCGCAGCAGATGGCTGGTGAGCCCGGCGCTGGCGGTGGTCACCTTGCCGACGGGGATGGTGACATCGACCTTGGCGGCGTTGAGGTTGGCCGGATCGATCATCAGCGTTCCGGCGATGTCGCCAAACAGGCCGTAATAATCGTTGAAGCCGAAGTGATTGACCTCCCAGCCGATCAGCGAGTGGCCGGGGTCGGTCTTGTAGGTGCCGGCGGTCACGCGGGTAGCGTCCTTCTGGCCGGGCAGCTGCATGCCTTGGCCGATCAGCGGGGTGGCGGCGACGAGAGCGAGGATAGCGAGAGTCTTGCGCATGACGAACTCCTAGGGAAGTGGGGGGACAGGAACACCGAAACTGGGTGCCTGAACGCCGCAAGTCAATCTTTGATCCGTCGCCAGCGAATCAGCGCCCGGCGGCCTCCAGCCCCTCGCGCACCACGGCGTAGATCGTCTGCAACTGGCCGGGCGTGGTGCAATAGGGGGGCATGACATAGACGGTGTTGCCCAGCGGGCGGATCAGCACGCCATGGGCCTTGCCGAACCCCGCCAGATGCACCGACCAGCTCGATAGATAGCCTTGGCTGTCGGCGACGATGTCGAACGCGGCGATGGTGCCGCATTGCCGCGTGCCGGCGACCAGAGGGTGGCTGGCGATGGCCGCGAGCTGTTCCGTCTGAAGCGCCGCAAGCGCATCGATCCGCGCCTGGACCGGCTCTTCGCGCCAGATGGCAAGGTTCGCGTTGGCGGCCGCGCACGCGATCGGGTTGGCGGTGTAGCTGCTCGAATGGAAAAAGCAGTCGGCGCGGTCGTCCGACCAGTGCGCCATGAAAATCTCCTCGCCCGCAAGCGTCACCGCCAGCGGCACCGCTCCCCCGGTCAGCCCCTTGGAGAGGCACAGGATGTCGGGGATCACGCCTGCCTGCTCGCACGCCAGCATCGTGCCGGTGCGGCCCCAGCCGGTCATCACCTCGTCGGCGATGAACAATACGTCGTGCGCAGCGCAGATCGCGGCCATCTCGGCAAGAACATCGGCGGAGTACATCAGCATCCCGCCTGCACCCAGCACCAGCGGCTCGACGATGAACGCGGCGGCGTGGTCGCGGCAAGCCGCATCCAGCGCATCGAAGGTCGCCTGCTCGCCTCCTGCAGCGGGGAAGGGGATGGCGGTGACGTCGAACAGCAAAGGCGCATAAGGCCGGTTGAACACCCCGCGCGCGCCCACCGACATCGCGCCGATGGTGTCGCCGTGATAGCTGTGCTCCATCACGATGATCTTGTGCCGCTGCTCGCCGTGCCCGCCTTTTTCTCGGTTGTGCCAGAAGCCCAGCGCCATCTTGAGCGCGACCTCGACCGCGGTGGAGCCGGAGTCGCTGAAGAACACGCGCGTGAGCGGCCCGGGCGTGATCTCGATCAGCCCGCGTGCCAGCGTCTCGGCAGGCTCGTGCGTCCATCCGGCGAAGATGATCTGGTCGAGCTTTTCGCTCTGCTCGCGGATCGCGGCCATGATGCGTGGATGCGCGTGCCCATGCGTGGTCACCCACCAGCTCGAGATCGCGTCGATCCATGTCCGGCCATCGGCGCCATGCAGCACCGCGCCCTGGCCGCGCGCGATCAGCGGGATGTCCTCGCCCAGGCCATGCTGGGTGAAGGGATGCCATACGGGCGAGGGCGTCATGCGAAGTCCGCGAGATCGAAACCGGCGGCAAAGCCATCGGCCAGCGTCTCGGCCGTCAGCGCAGCCAGCCGCGCCAGACGTCCGAGGCGGCGGACCTTGCCGATCGCGGCGATGGTGTGCTCGCTGTCGGGCACCGCATCGCCGATGAACGCGACGCCATGGATCGGCACCCCGCGCGACCGCAACGCCTCGATCGTCAGCAGGCTGTGGTTGATCGTGCCCAAGGCGGTGCGCGCGCAGACGATCACCGGGATCTGCCAGCGCGCGAAGACATCGGCATAGAGCGTTTGGCGGGTCACCGGAACCAGCGCGCCGCCTGCACCCTCGATCACCAAGGGGGCGTCGATATCGGGCGGGATCAGCGCATCGCTATCGATCTCCACTCCGTCGATCTCGGCGGCGAGATGCGGCGAGGCGGGGGTGATCAGCCGCCAGGCCTCGGGCAGCGTCGATCCGGGGGCCATGCGCTCGACGAACGCTGTGTCGGTCTCGCCCTCGAGGCCGGATTGCACCGGCTTCCAGTATCTCGCGCCCAAAGCCTGGACCAGGGCAGCGCTGAACACCGACTTGCCGATATCGGTGTCGGTGCCTGTTACAACAAATCGCGGTTTCATGCGGGGATCATGATCCTGTCGAGTGATTCGGATAGCGCGCCGATATCACCCATCGAGACATTGCGGGTAATGGAAATCCGCAGGCGCGCGGTGCCGGGCGGCACGGTGGGTGGGCGGATGCCGCGAATGTCGAAGCCCTGGCGCTGCAGGCTGGCGGCGATCCGCATGGTGCGGGCATCATCGCCGATGATCACGGGGAGGATCTGGCTGGTGCCGCCCTGCGCGCCCAGCCGCGGGGCGAGCAGGCGCCGCGCCTCGGCAACGCGGGCAAACAGCTCGTCGCGCCAGTCGTGATGGGCTGCGACGATCGCGATCGCACGGCGCACCATGTGCGCGATCAGCGGCGAGGGCGCGGTCGAGAACACGAAGGGCCGCGCGCGGTTGACGAGGAAATCGGTGACCACCTTGGGCGCGCAGATCAGCGCGCCTTCGCAGCCAAGCGCCTTGCCGCAGGTGTGCAAAGTGATGACATTCGGCTGTCCGGCAAGACCGTGCGCGAGGCCGGCGCCGCAAGGGCCGAACACCCCGGTGGCGTGGGCCTCGTCGATGACCAGCGCCGCATCGTGCCGCGCGGCGACCTCGGCCAGATCGGCCAGCGGCGCGCAGTCGCCGTCCATGCTGTAGAGGCTTTCGACCGCGATCCAGACCTGCCCGGATCCGCCTTCGGCGCGCCAGGCGGTGATGACGTCGTCGAACGCCTGCGCGTCGTTGTGCCGAGCGGCGCGGGTTTCGGCGCGGCCCAGTTTCATGCCGTCGTGCGCGGATGCGTGGATCAGGCTGTCATGCACCACCAGATCGCCGCGCTGCGGCAGCGTGGCGAACAGCGCCGCGTTGGCGGCAAAGCCGGTGGCGAAGAACAGTGCGGACTGGCTGCCGAAATGCGCCGCGGCATCGGCTTCGAGCGCCTCATGCGCCGCATGGTTTCCGCGTAGCAGCCGCGATCCGCCCGATCCTGCGGGGAGACCCAATGCCATGCCTTCGCGCAAGGCATCGTGCAGCAGCGTCGATCCTGCCAGTCCCAGATAATCGTTCGAGGCAAAATCCTTGCCCGAACGGGGCGCAAGCGCACGCAGCCTCGAATCCCTTTTCAGGGATTCGAGCTGCGCGGCATGGGTTTCGAAGGCTGGCGTGGCCAACGCGGTGGTCAGTTCTTGGCCTTGTCGACCAGCTTGTTGGCACCGATCCACGGCATCATCGCACGCAGCTGCGCGCCGGTCTTCTCGATCGGATGCGCGGCGGCGAGCTTGCGCGCGGCCTTCAGTTCGGGCTGGCCGGCGCGGTTGTCGAGCACGAAGTTCTTGACGAAGCGACCCTGCTGGATGTCCTCGAGCACGCGCTTCATCTCGGCCTTGGTTTCGCTGGTGATGATCCGCGGGCCGGTGGTGATGTCGCCATATTCGGCGGTGTTGCTGATCGAATAGCGCATGTTGGCGATGCCGCCTTCATACATCAGGTCGACGATCAGCTTCACTTCGTGCAGGCACTCGAAATACGCCATTTCCGGCGCATAGCCTGCTTCGGTCAACGTCTCGAACCCGGCCTGGATCAGGTGAGTCAGGCCGCCGCAGAGCACCGCCTGCTCGCCAAACAGATCGGTCTCGCACTCTTCGCGGAAGTTCGTCTCGATGATGCCGCTGCGGCCGCCGCCGACGCCCGATGCATAAGCGAGGGCAATGTCGTGCGCGTTGCCCGAAACGTCGCGTTCCACCGCGATCAGGCAGGGCACGCCGCCGCCGCGTACATATTCGCTGCGCACGGTGTGGCCGGGGCCCTTGGGCGCGATCATGATCACGTCGAGGTCTTCACGTGCCTCGATCAGGCCGAAGTGGATGTTGAGGCCATGCGCGAAGGCGAGTGCCGCGCCAGGCTTCATGTTGGCGTGATAATCGTCGGCATAGATCGCGGCCTGATGCTCGTCGGGCGCCAGGATCATCACGATATCGGCCCAGGCAGCAGCATCGGCGTTGCTCAGAACCTTGAAGCCCGCGCCTTCGGCCTTGGCGGCGGTGGCAGAGCCCGGACGGAGCGCGATCGCGACATCCTTGACGCCGCTGTCGCGAAGGTTCTGGGCATGGGCATGGCCCTGGCTGCCATAGCCGACGATGACGATCTTCTTGTCTTCGATCAGCTTGGGATCGCAATCGGAATCATAATAAACGCGCATGTCATTTCCCCATTTCTAATCTGGTTCGTCATTCCCGCGAAGGCGGGAATCCCGCTTTGGTTGGTGCAGAGGCGGGACCCCCGCCTGCGCGGGGGTGACGATGTGGTTGCGAACTGAATTACCCCGCCGTGGCCCCCCGGGTCATGGCGACGACCCCGGTGCGGGCGACCTCGACCAGCCCGACCTCGCGCATCAGCGCGATGAACTGGTTGATCTTTTCCGACGATCCGGAAATCTCGAAGACGAAGCTGGTGGTGCTGGTGTCGACCGGGCGGGCGCGGAAGATGTCCGCCAGCCGCAGCGCTTCGATCCGGTGCTCGCCCGCGCCCGCGACCTTGACCAATGCCAGCTCGCGCTCGACATGCGGCCCGAGCTCGGTGAGGTCGGCGACGCGGTGCACCGCCACCAGCCGGTCCAGCTGGGCGATGATCTGGTCGATCACCGCAGGCGGGCTGACGGTGACGATGGTGATTCGGCTGACCGCATGGTCCTCGCTGATATCGGCCACCGTCAGGCTTTCGATATTGTATCCGCGCGCGGTGAACATGCCGGCGATCTTCGCCAGAATGCCCGCCTCGTTGTCGACGGTAACGGTCAGAACGTGCCGTTCGGATGCCTGTTGCTGGATATGCATGGGGCGATCTTTCAGAAGGGGTGAAAGCCGATGCTGCCCGCAGCAGTATGCCGCGCTAGCAGGATGGGCAAATCGGCTTTCGCCGATGGGACGTCACGGGGCGCACGAAACCGCATCAGACCAGCGCCTTGGCTTCGTCTTCCATGGTCCCGGCAACCTCGTCGCCATACAGGATCATGTCGGTATGCGCCGCGCCCGAAGGGATCATCGGCAGGCAGTTGGCAAGCTTGGCGACGCGGCAATCGACCAGCGCGGGCCCTGGATGATCGATCATCGCCTGGATGCCCGCATCCAGCTCTGCCTGCTCGGAAATGCGGATGCCCTTCCAGCCATAAGCCTCGGCGAGCGCGACGAAATCGGGAAGCGCATCGGAATAGCTTTCCGAATAGCGGCTCTCATAGGTCAGCTGCTGCCACTGGCGCACCATGCCCATATATTCGTTGTTGAGGATGAAGATCTTGACCGGCAGACGGTATTGCGTCGCGGTGCCCAGCTCCTGAATGTTCATCTGGATCGAGGCTTCGCCTGCGATGTCGATGCACAAGGTCTCGGGATTGCCCAACTGCGCGCCGATCGCGGCGGGAAGGCCATAGCCCATGGTGCCCAGGCCCCCCGAGGTCAGCCACTTGTTGGGCTTTTCGAAGCGGAAATACTGCGCCGCCCACATCTGGTGCTGGCCGACCTCGGTCGAGATGATCGGGCTCTGGTCCTTGGTCAGCGCATAAAGCCGCTCGATCGCGAGCTGCGGCATGATCTCGCTGTCGCTGGGCGGATAGGCCAGGCATTCGCGGGTGCGCCAGCCCTTGATCCGCGCCTGCCATTCGGAAAGGTCGCGCTTGTCATGGCCGATGGCGTGCAGCTGGTCGATGATCTGCTGCAGCACCGTGGTGCAGTCGCCGATGATTCCCAGATCGACCCGCACTGTCTTGTTGATCGACGAGCGGTCGATATCGATGTGGATCTTCTTGGAGTCCGGCGAGAACGCATCGAGCCGCCCGGTAACCCGGTCGTCGAAGCGTGCACCGACGCAGATGACGAGATCGGCGCGGTTCATCACCATGTTGGCTTCATAGGTGCCGTGCATCCCCAGCATGCCCAGCCAGTCGGGATGCTCGGACGGGAAGGCGCCCAGGCCCATCAGCGTCGAGGTGACCGGCGCGCCGGTCATCGCCTGCAGTTCGCGCAGCAGCGTGCTCGCCTCTGGTCCCGCGTTGATGACGCCGCCACCCGAATAGATCACAGGGCTGGTCGCTGCGCTGATCATCTGCGCGGCCCTGGCGATATCGTCGGGCGTGCCCGCGGTGACCGGGGCGTAGCGCTGGTTGGGGCGCGCGGGAGTGTCCGCGTCATGCGGCGCGCTGGCGACCTGCACGTCCTTGGGAATGTCGATCAGCACCGGGCCGGGGCGGCCCTTGGTGGCGATGTGGAACGCCTCGCGGACGGTAGATGCGAGCTTCGCCGGGTCCTTCACCAGATAATTGTGCTTGGTGCAGTGGCGGGTGATGCCGATGGTGTCGGCTTCCTGAAAAGCATCGGTGCCGATCAGGTTGGTCGCGACCTGGCCGGTGATGACCACCATCGGGATCGAATCCATCAGCGCATCGGTGATCCCGGTGACCGCGTTGGTCGCGCCCGGGCCCGAGGTGACCAGCACGACTCCGGGCTTGCCGGTGGCGCGGGCATAGCCTTCTGCGGCGTGCGCAGCGGCCTGTTCGTGCCGCACCAGAATGTGGCGCAGCGACGGATGGCCAAAGATCGCGTCGTAAATCGGGAGCACCGCGCCGCCGGGATAGCCGAAGATTACTTCGACGCCCTGCTCGACCAGCGTTTCAACCAGTATTTGCGCGCCGCTCAATTCGGCCATGACAACCAGCCCATCCTCAAAAAAACCCAGGCCCGCTTAGACAAAGCGGGCCGATGTTGCAAAACCATTAGCTGCCAGCTGTCCGACAGCGGCCGGAACCGGCGAAAATCAACCCGGCGCAGGCAGCCCGCGCCGGGTTGAAAAATTGATGTGACGTGTCGGAGACGCTCGCAGCAACGTCGTGACCTGTTCGCTCTAAGAGACACAAAATGCCGTGTCAACAGCCAATGTTAAAATAAAATATCAAAATGCACGTCAAAACTATCCGAAAGTGGTTTTTCGAGCACTTTCCAGTCCGCCGGCGGCTGATTGCGGAACCATGTGTATTGGCGCTTGGCATATTGCCGGGTGGCCAGTTGCCCCTGCGCCAGGCATTGCGCACGGTCGATCTCGCCGCGCAGCAGCCGCGCTACCTCGGGTACCCCGATCGCGCGCATCACCGGCAGATCGGGCGACAAATGCCGTGTCAGCAGGGTTTCGACCTCTGCCAACGCGCCTGCGCCCAGCATCGCGGCGAATCGGCGGTCGCACCGCTCGAGCAGCCAGTCGCGCGGGGGCCGCAGCACCAGCGGGTGCAGCGTGATCCGCTCGACAATCCCGCCCTCCTTGCGCGCCTGCCAGTGCGCGATCGGCTGGCCGGTCGATCGGATGATCTCGAGCGCGCGCGCGACGCGGGTGGTATCGGCGGCGTTCAGCCGGGCCGCGCTTGCCGCATCTTCCAGCTTCAGCGCGGCGTAGGTCTGGTCGACGGGCATTGCGCGCACCGCATCGCGGATCGCCGGATCGATCGGCGGGATGGGCGCGATGCCGTGGAGCAATGTCTGGATGTAGAGGCCTGTCCCGCCCACCAGGATGGGCAATGCGCCCGCCAGATGCGCAGCGGCGATCTCGGCGCGGGCATCGGCCGCCCAGCGCGCGGCGGAGCAGGCCTCGGCACCGTCGATATAGCCGAACAACAGGTGGTCGATCCCGCCCATCTCCCCGGCCGAGGGGCGCGCGCTCAGCACGGCGAGATCGGCATAGACCTGCGCGCTGTCGGCGTTGACGATCACCGCACGCTGCCCACGCTTTTCAAGCCAATGCGCATAGCGCACCGCCAATCCGCTCTTGCCGCTGGCGGTCGGTCCGGCAATAAGCGCCACCGCCGGGCGGGTGTTTCCGGTCTCATCGGGGGAAGAATTTGTGCCCATAGCCGTGCTGATAGCAGCAGAGCCCCTGCCAGCGGGAGAGCTAAACGCCGCCGCCGACCGATTGCACCAGGCCGGGCTGGTGGTCGGGCAGAGCCATTGGGTCGAACCGGGGCTGGTGGGCGAGGTGCACTTCACTGGTGACCGTGCCGCAGCCAATGCCGCGCTCGGGCCGATGCGCACTGCATGCGACGTGCTGGTGTTGGAGGAGGCCGCGCGCGACCCGCGCCTGCTGGTGTCCGACATGGACAGCACGATGATCGCCAATGAGTGCATCGACGAGCTCGCCGATTATGCCGGGGTCAAGCCGCAGGTCGCCGCGATCACCGAGCGCGCGATGCAGGGCGAGCTCGATTTCGAGGCGGCACTGCGCGAGCGCGTGGCGCTGCTCAACGGGCTGAGCGAGCATGTCATTGCCGATTGCCTGGGCCACCGCATCCATCCCATGCCCGGCGCGCGCACATTGGTGCGTACGCTTCGCCAGCGCGGCGCGGATTGCGTGCTGGTTTCGGGCGGGTTCCATTCCTTTGCCGATGTCATCGGCGCGGAGCTCGGATTTCACGCGGTGTTCGCCAACCGGCTGGTGATCGAGCACGGCCATATGACCGGCGCACTCGAAGGCAGCATCGTCGATGCCGCGCGCAAGGCCGCGATCCTGATCGAGCAGGCTGCAGGACAGGGGCTCGAGGCGCGCCAAGTGCTGGCATTGGGCGATGGTGCCAACGACATCCCGATGCTCAAGGCGGCAGGGACGGGCATCGCCTATCACGCCAAGCCCGCGGCGATCGCGGCGGCGGACGGGCATATCGCGCACGGCGACTGGACCGTGCTGCTCCACGCGCTGGGGATCGCCCGCGCGGACTGGAGCGATTGAGCGCAAGCAAAAGGGGGCGCAGCTTGCGCCGCACCCCCTCGATGTATTCCAGCAATGAAGCCGAAGATCAGCCCTGCAGCAGGCGCATGATCGTCATGGCCTGTTCGCTGCCCGACTGCGGCACGGTCTCGCCGGTGCGGTCGGTGATCTTGTCGAAGATGCGCGCCACGCCCTCTGCGGTGCGCTCGCCCTCGGGCAAAGCCGCGCCCTGGGTCATCGTGACATAGGCCGCGTGGAATGCGCCTGCGCCTGCGCCGATGATCATGTTAGTCGGCGCATCTTCGGACACCAGATAGACCGCGGCAGGGACAACGTTCTCGGGCTTGAACGCAGCAAACGCTTCGGGCGGGAAGATGTCTTCGGTCATGCGGGTGCCTGCGACGGGCGCCAGCGTGTTGACCTTGATGTTGTTCTTCGCGCCTTCGAGATACAGTGTCTTGGTGAGGCCCGCGAGGCCGAGCTTGGCCGCGCCGTAGTTCGCCTGGCCGAAATTGCCGTACAGGCCGGTCGACGATGCGGTCATCAGGATGCGGCCATAATTCTGCTCGCGCATGGTTTCCCACACCGCCTTGGTGCAGTTGGCCGAACCCAGCAGGTGGACCTTGACCACCAGATCGAAATCGGCGGGCTCCATCTTGGCAAAGCTCTTGTCGCGCAGGATGCCGGCGTTGTTGATCAGCACGTGCACGCCGCCCCAGGCTTCCTTGGCCTTGGCGACCATCTCGACCATCTGTTCGTATTCGGTGACGTTACCGCCATTGGCCATGGCTTCGCCGCCGGCAGCCTTGATTTCTTCAACCACCTTCGCGGCTGCATCCGAGGTGCCGGTGCCGTCGCGGGCTCCGCCCAGATCGTTGACGACAACCTTGGCGCCGCGGGCGGCAAGATCGAGCGCATAGGCGCGGCCCAGGCCGCCGCCTGCGCCGGTGACAATGGCAACGCGGTCCTTGAAACTGATGGTCATGGCATGCATCCTTTCGGGCAGGGTTTTACACTGGGCGCGGCAAATCCGCGCGGAATGGCGCGGGTTTTAGCCATGTTGCGCCGCTTGGCAAGCGCCAAGCTGGCTCCAGGCAGACAGGGGCACCGATTGACGTTCGCGTAAAGCCGCGCTGACGTTACGGCGATCAGGCCAGTTCGCTGTCCAGCGCATAGCCCGCCGAACGCACCGTGCGGATGATATCGGGCTGGCCATGCGCGTTCAAAGCCTTGCGCAGCCGCCGGATGTGGACGTCGACGGTGCGAATCTCGATATCGCTGTCATGTCCCCAGACGCTGTCGAGCAGCCGCTCGCGCGAGAACACCCAGCCGGGATGCTCGAGGAAGTGGCGCAGCAGGCGGAACTCGGTGGGGCCGAGCGGGATCGTCTGCCCGGCGCGCTTCACCTTGTAGCCCACGGTGTCCATCTCGATGTCGGCAAAGCTCAGCGCCTCGCCTGCCAGAGCCGGGCGCACCCGGCGCAGCACCGCGTTGACGCGCGCGATCAGCTCGCGCGGAGAGAAGGGCTTGGTGACATAATCGTCGGCGCCGATATCCAGCCCGCGCACCCGGTCTTCCTCTTCTCCACGCGCCGACATCATGATGATCGGGATGTTCGAGGTATCGTTGTCGCGGCGCAGGCGGCGGCAGACCTCGATGCCCGACAGGTTCTCGATCATCCAGTCGAGCAGAACGATATCGGGCCGCTCCTCGCGCGCGATCAGCATCGCCTCTTCGCCATCGGCGGTCTGGCTGACGCGAAAGCCCTGTTTGTCGAAGTGCCAGGAGACAAGCTCTGCCAGTGCCATGTCGTCTTCAACCAGCAGCAGATGGGGTGTTGTCATCGTCTTCGTGCTTTCTTGTGCCAAAAGTCCCGATCAGGGTTATCCTGATCAGTCGGTGTCTGGCGCCAGCGCGTCATCGCCGCGCTCGCGTTCGTTCATCGACTGGCCGGTGACCGCGAAATAGACCATTTCCGAAACGTTGGTGGCGTGGTCGCCGATCCGCTCGAGATTCTTGGCGATGAACAAAAGGTGCGTGCCAGCGCCGACATGCTCGGGGTTCTCGATCATGTGCGCGATCAGCGCGCGGAAGATGCTGTTGTAGAAATCGTCCACCGTCTTGTCCTGTGCGCACACGGCGACGGCAAGGTCCGCATCGCGGCGGGCAAAGGCGGTGAAGGCATCGTCGACCAGCTGGCGGGTGGCATCGGCCATCGCGGGCAGCAACCGTGCCGCCTCGATCTGCTGGCTGGCATCGATCAGAGCGACGCGCTTGGCGATGTTCTTGGCGTAATCGCCGATCCTCTCGACCACGCCCGAAATCTTGAGCGCTGCGACCAGTTCGCGAAGATCGTCGGCCATCGGCGCGCGCAGCGCGATGGTCTGGATCACCATGCGGTCGATCTGCTCTTCCAGCGCGTCGATGCGCTTGTCGCCCTCGACCACCTGGCGCGCGAGATCGAGATCGGCATTGGCCAGCGCCGTCATCGCGCCCTCGACCGCCTTTTCAGCGCGTCCGCCGATCTCCGCGATCAGCCCGCGCAGGGTGATCAGGTCGCCATCAAAGGCCTTCAGGGTGTGTTCGTTCAGGCTGTGGTTCATCAAATCTTCCAAATCATGTCGGTGACGGCCCCGTCCGGTGCAGGATAACCCGGAATGCTGGGCGCTGTCGCTGAACTATGTGCGCAATCAGCCATATCGGCCGGTAATATAGTCACGGGTCCGTTCTTCGCGCGGGTTGGTGAAGATATCGGAGGTATCGCCATATTCCACCATTGTTCCCAGATGGAAGAAAGCGGTCTTCTGCGAAACGCGCGCGGCCTGCTGCATGTTGTGCGTCACGATGACGATGGCATAGCGGCCGCGCAGTTCGTGGATCAGTTCCTCGATCTTGGCGGTGGCGATCGGGTCGAGCGCCGAGCAGGGCTCGTCCATCAGGATCACCTCAGGATCGACCGCGATCGCGCGCGCGATGCACAACCGCTGCTGCTGGCCGCCCGAAAGCGCGGTACCGCTTTCGCTCAGCCGGTCCTTGACCTCGTTCCACAGGCCTGCGCGCACCAGCGAGTTTTCGACGATCTGGTCGAGTTCGGCCTTGTTGGGGGCAAGCCCGTGGATGCGCGGGCCATAAGCGACATTGTCGTAAATCGACTTGGGGAAGGGGTTGGGTTTCTGGAACACCATGCCGACGCGCGCGCGCAGCTGCACCACGTCCATCTTGCTCGAATAGATGTCCTCGCCGTCCAGCGTGATGTCGCCTTCCACCCGCGCGCTGGGGATGGTGTCGTTCATGCGGTTGAGCGTGCGCAGGAAGGTCGACTTGCCGCAGCCCGACGGGCCGATGAACGCGACGACATTGTCCATGTCGATGTCGATCGACACGCCCTTGATCGCCTGCTTGTCGCCGTAAAACACCTTTACGTCGCGTGCGGACATCTTGGGAGCAGCAGCGGATTCGGTCATGGATTTCGTTACCATCGCGTTTCAAACCGGTTGCGCAGATAAACCGCGACCGCGTTCATGGTGAGAAGGAAGACAAGCAGGACGATGATCGCGGCGGATGTCTTTTCGACAAAGCCGCGGTTGACCTCGTCCGACCACAGGAAGATCTGCACCGGCAGCACCGTGGCCGGGTCGGTCAGGCCATCGGGGGGTGTCGTGGTGAAGGCGCGCATGCCGATCATCAGCAACGGCGCGGTTTCGCCCAGCGCGCGCGCCATGCCGATGATGGTGCCGGTCATGATTCCCGGAATCGCCAGCGGCAGCACATGGTGGAACACGACCTGGATCGGGCTTGCGCCGACACCCATCGCCGCCTCGCGGATCGATGGCGGCACCGCCTTGATCGCGTTGCGCGCAGCGATCACGATCACCGGCATGGTCATCAGCGCAAGCGTCAGACCGCCGACGATCGCGGCAGAGCGCGGCATCGCGAAGAACTGCAGAAAAACCGCAAGCCCGAGCAAGCCAAAGATGATCGAGGGAACCGCGGCCAGGTTGTTGATCGACACCTCTATCAGGTCGGTCAGCCGGTTCTTGGTCGCATATTCCTCCAGATACACCGCCGCGAGCACGCCGACGGGGAAGGCAAGCAACAGCGTGACCACCATGGTGATCAGCGAACCCTTGAGCGAACCCCAGATGCCGACCTGCGCCGGATCGGTGCCGTCCGAGCCGGTGAGGAAGTTCCAGTTGAACGTCTGGCGCACCTCGCCCGCCTTGCGCAGCTGGGCATAATCGGCCTCGGCTTCTGCGGTCGAGGTGTCCTTGGCGGCGCGGTCGATGTCGCTCGACGTCGGCAGCCAGAAGCTGGTCTTGCCCATCACCAGATTGGGGTTTTCGGTCAGCTGGTCGCGCAGTGCGGTCCAGGCGGTGGTCGCGAAGAAGCGGCTGCCGTCCTTGCCATATTGCGCCTGCACAGCGTTGTCATAGATCCGCCGGACGTCGATCGAGGCCATTGTGGCAGACAGGCGCGGGCCGGTGAGCTGCTCGGGCGAGATGCTGCCGGTAGCGGCGGGCAGGTCGACGGTCAGCGTTGCCTCGGTGGTGATGAACCCCTTGGCGCCATTGCCGACCATCACGAACAGCAGGAAGGCGAGAAACAGCGACGACAGCACGACCGCAGCCAGCCCCATGAACTTGAAGCGGCGCTCGGCGGCGTAGCGCGAGGCGATGCGCTTCTGCATGGCATCGCCCATCCAGTCGGTCTTGCGCGCGGTCGCAGCCGTCGCAGGCAGGTGTGCGGACATGGTTGCGGCCTCAGTCATACGCTTCCCGATATCTTTTGACGATCTGCAGCGCGACGATGTTGAGCAGCAGGGTGACGATGAACAGGGTGAGCCCCAGTGCGAAAGCGGCGAGCGTCATCGGGCTGTTGAAATCGGTATCGCCGGTGAGCAGCTGGACGATCTGGGTGGTCACGGTGGTGACGCTGGCGAACGGATTGGCAGTGAGGTTGGCGGCAAGCCCTGCGGCCATCACCACGATCATCGTCTCGCCGATCGCGCGGCTGACCGCGAGCAGCACGCCGCCGACGACGCCGGGGAGCGCCGCGGGGATCAGCACCTGCTTGATCGTCTCGCTCTTGGTCGCGCCCATGGCGAGCGAGCCATCGCGCATGCTGCCGGGGACGGCGGCAATGCTGTCATCGGCCATCGATGACACGAACGGGATGATCATCACCCCCATGACAAGGCCAGCCGCCAGCGCCGATTCCGACGAGGCATCGGTGATCCCGATCATCACCGCAAAGCTGCGCAGCGCAGGCGCGACAGTGAGGGCGGCGAAATAGCCATAGACCACCGTCGGCACGCCCGCGAGAATCTCGAGGATCGGCTTCATCCACTTGCGCACCGTGGGGCTTGCATATTGGGTGAGGTACACCGCGCTCATCAGCCCCAGCGGGATCGCCACCGCCATCGCGATGATCGCGCCGATGAACACCGTGCCCCAGAACAAAGGCACTGCGCCAAAGCCGGTCGCCTTGCCGTCGACCACCTTGTCCGACGGGTTCCAGTCGAGCCCGAACAGGAATTCGAACGGCGAGACGAGGTTGAAGAAGCGCACCGTCTCGACGATCAGCGAGGCGACGATGCCGAGGGTCGCCAGGATCGCGATCAGCGAGGCGAGCAGCAGTGCCAGCATCACCGTGCGTTCCACCTTGGTGCGCGCACGGAAATCGGGGCGGATGCGGGTGAAGGCAAACGCGCCGCCGGCAAAGCACAGCAGGAACGCAGCAAGTGCGCCGATCAGCGCATATTGGCGGTCTGCTGCAGCATAGAGCGGGGCGAGCTGAACGGCCGCGTCGTTGAACACCTTGAGATCGGCGTTGCGCGACAGCGCGCGGGCTTCCGACAAGATGGCGGCGCGCGAAAACGGATCGGTGGGAAGCTGGGCGGCGAGCGGGCTGTCCAGCACGGCAAAGCTGCCCAGCGCCGGTGCGACCGAGCTCCACACCAGCAGGAACAGGATCGCGGGCACCACCGCCCACATCGCGGCGTACCACCCGTGATAGCTGGGCAGCGAATGGACACTGGCCGCGCCCGACTGGATGAACCGGCCCGCACGGGCACGGGCGAACACCCAGGTGATCAGGCCAAGGCCCGCAATCAGGAACAAGGTTGCTGTGCTGGTCATGCTGGCGCCTATTTCAGCTCTGCGCCGTCAAGCGTGGTCAGCGTCTTGATCCGTCCCAGCATCTCGCCACGCACCTTTTCGGGCGCCGCGATCAGGCCGATGCGCGTCAGATAGCCCTCATGTTCCCCACCGCGCATGAACTCGGCAAGATATTCGCGCAGCCCCGGGATGACATCGACATGCTTCTTCTTGACATAGATGTAGAGCGTGCGGGCACCGGGATAGGTGCCGTTCTCGATCGTGGCATAGGTCGGCTCGACCCCGTTGATCGGGACGCCGCGCACGGTATCGGCATTGTCTGCCAGATAGCTGTAGCTGAAGATCCCCACCGCATCGGGGTTGGTCGACAGCTTCTGGACGATCAGGTTATCGTTCTCGCCGGTGTCGGTATAGGCCTGGTCGGTGCGGACCGAGTGGCAGATTTCCTCGAACCTGTCCTTGTCCGAATCCGACAGCGCCTTGATCGCGGGATCGGACTTGCAGCCCTTTTCCATGATGATTTCTTCGAGCGCATCGCGGGTGCCAGAGGTCGCCGGCGGGCCGAAAATGTTGATCCGGGTGTCGGGCAGCGCCGGGTTGATGTCGGGCCAGCGGATCGCCTTGTTGGCACCCTTGCCAAAGGGGTTCGCGGCAAGCGCGGTATAGAATTCCTCGACCGACAGGCTGATCCGGGGGCCGTTTTGCGCCTGCGCGAGCGCGATGCCGTCAAACCCGATCACGATCTCGATGATGCCGTCGACGCCGTTCGCGGTGCAGCGGTCGAACTCGCCCTTCTTCATGCGGCGCGAGGCATTGACGATATCAGGCGTGTTGGCGCCGACGCCCGAACAGAACAGCTCGACGCCGCCGCCGGTACCGGTGGATTCGAGAATCGGCGAGCGCCGCTCGGGGTCGAAATTGACGAACTCCTCGGCGACCTTCTTGGCGAAGGGGAAGACGGTCGACGAGCCGACGATGCGGATCTCGCTGCGGCTGCTGCCCTGATTGGTCGATGCCGGGTCCTGACACCCTGCCAGCAGCAAAGCTGGAAGGCAGGCAAAAGCGAGCTTCCTGATCAAAACCCCAACCTCTCATAAAGCCTGGACCGCATGGGCGGTCCTGGTTGTCCCGATAGCGGGACACGCATGGCCTTCCCAGAATCACGCAAACCCACGTGTCCCCGGAAAGGCGGCCCCCGACAGGGAGCCGATAGGGAGAGGCGATTGCCCAAAGATGACAATGCGATGACGGATTTATGACAACGCCCCCGGAGGCGTGTGCCAGCCCGGCTCAGGCGGGGACCGACAGGTCCGGATTCGACCCGGAGCCGTCGATCTGCGGGGTGCGCGGGTCGGCGGGCAGGGTGATCGTGATCGTGGTGCCCTTTTGCACCTCGCTGTCGATTTCCAGCCGTCCGCGATGCCGTTCGACGATGTGCTTGACGATCGAGAGGCCAAGCCCGGTCCCGCCGATGGCGCGGCTGCGGCTCGAATCGACGCGGTAGAAGCGTTCGGTCAGGCGCGGCAGATGTTCGGGCGCGATGCCCTCGCCGCAATCGCTGACCGACAGCCGCACCAGCGCGCCGTTGCGCGACGAGCGCAGCCGCATCGTGACCGGGGTGCCGGGCTGGCCGTATTTCATGCTGTTCGACACCAGATTGTGCAGCAGCTGCGACAATTGGGTGCGGTCGCCGCGCAACGGCGGCAGGTCCGGGCCGATATCGACCGCTATATCCGCGCCGCGATCGGGCTGGCTGTGGCGCAGCACGGTCTGCACCTCGCGCATCAATTCGGGCAGGTCGACCGGCGTATCGGGAACGCGGAACTTCTCCGCCTCGATCCGCGACAGCGAGATCAGATCGTCGATCAGCTTCTGCATCCGGTTCGCTTCGCGGAACATGACGTTGAGGAAACGCGCGCGCGTTTCCGGATCGGCGCCGGCCTCGTTGTCCTCCAGCGTCTCGATAAAGCCCTTGATCGATGCGAGCGGCGTGCGCAGCTCGTGGCTGGCATTGGCGACGAAATCGGTGCGCATCCGCTCGACCGCATAAACCCCGGAGCGATCCCACAGATGCAGGATCCGCTCGCCGCCCGGCATGTCGCGCACCAGCATTTCCCAGCGCTGGTCGCGGCTGCCGATGCCGACCAGCTGGATCGGGCCTTCTGCCGCCGCGCTGGTATCGACCAGCAGATCGGCAGCGGCGGGGTGGCGGATCACCAGTCGGACATCCTCGCCCACGCAATATTCGCCCAGCAGCTTGCGCGCGGCGCTGTTGGCGCGGCGCACATTGGTTCCGGTGAGCACCAGCACCGGATCGGCCAGCCCGTCGATGAAGCTGGTGAAATCGCGATGCTGGCTGATCGGCTTGATTTCTGGCTCGCGGATCGGAGCGGCAGCTTGCGGATTGTGCTTGGCCGGGCTCGACAGGTCGGCCATCGCGACGATTGCGACAAGCCCTGCGGCAAAGCAGATCATCGCCTGCTCTATGCCGTTGCTGCCGAACTGGCTGATCGCCACGCCCGCGCCCAGCAAAGCTGTCGCGAACAGAAAGCGGCCGCCATTCAATCCCGATCCCGGAGTGTCTCCCATGGGCCGCCGCTATACCAGCCCGCGCGGATTCGCGCCATCGGTGATGCGGTGGGGCCTTGCGATTTACCTCTGGCGTCCGGCGTGTCCCGTGAAAGGACACCGGATCAAATGCCTTGCCTTGGCAGGTTGATGGTCCTTAAGTTCGTGCAAACATGTGCGCCGACCGTGCCGGGCACCGGGGAATTGCAGATATGAGCGCTGACGACAGCAAAATGGGTGATACCGGCCAGGATGATTCGCGCGGGATCGACATGCGCGCAGCGGCATCGCGGCGCACGCTGCTGATCGGCGCAGTCGCCACCTCTGCCGTGGTCAGCATCCGGCCTGCGCTGGCGCAGACCGCAGGCTCGGTGCTCAACTGCACCATCCCCGTGCCCGAGCGTGGCAAGGGCATGTTCATCGACGCCTCGGGCAAGCTGGTCTCCCCCGATACCCCGGGAGCGTTCCCGCCTTCGCCGCGCGATTTCACCGGCGAGGAAGTGCGCCAGGCGCTGCAGGGGCGCAACCTGCCAGGCGCCTCGCGCGAACAGTCTCAGGCCTATCTCAACTATATCCGCAAGCTGCAGAACGGCCAGAGCGGCTTTACCTGCTACGCCTCGCTGCAGATGCCCCGCCGCTGATTGCGAGGCGCCGCGCGTATATGGCCTTGCCTCGCTTCTCCGCCTTGCCCGCTTCCGCGCTGAAGCGCGTGCCGCTCGGCGGGCTTGAGGCGATCTATCACGTGCCCTCCGGCATCACCCATCTGCTCGCCGAGCCGGTTCCCGATCTGCTCGACGCGCTCGCGCAGCTGCCTCCGGGAGAATCGGTGACCCCCGCACAGGTGCTGGCGCTGGTCGCGGAACGGTTCGATATCGTCGGCGACGAGCCCGAAGAAGCCCCCGAGGCCGTGTTCGCCGAGCGGCTTGCCGAGCTGGGCGCGCTGGGGCTGGTCGTGATCACGCGCGATGCGTGACACGCTTGCATCAGGGTGATGTAAATCCGCTGCACTTGGCCGCCTAACCCCCTGTTTCCATTTTGTCCGCGTGCCCGCTGCCTGTAAGGCGCGATGCATGCGCCACTCCTGTTCCATCACTGTCGGACCGGCCCGATTCCGCATCGGCAGTGACTGGCGCGCGCCGGTGGATCAGCTGCGCGCATTGTATCAGGATTACCCGCAGGACGAGGGTGTTCCCGATTTCACCGTGCGGTTGCAGGCGACATCCGCCTTGCGCCGGTTCGTCAAGCCGCAGGTGGCGATCGCGGGCGATTTCACGCTGCCCGATGCCGCGCCTTTGCCGCTCGAACAGGGGCTGCTCGCGGCCGAAATGGCGATGAACCTGCAAATGGCTCTGGGCTGGCGGCGGCATCTGCTGCTGCACGCCAGCGCGGTATCGCGCAATGGCCGCGCGGTGGTGATGACCGGCGTCTCGGGCGCGGGCAAATCCACGCTTTCGGCGCTGCTGGGCGAACGCGGCTGGCGGTTTCTGGGCGACGAGTTCGTGCTGCTCGATCCAGATAGCGGGATGATCGTGCCGTTTCCGCGCCCGGTCAGCCTCAAGAACGCTGCGATCGCCGCGATGGAGCGCGAGGTCGATGACGAGACCCGATTCGGTCCGGTGATGCGCGAGACGCCCAAGGGCACAATCCGTCACCTGCGCCCGCGCACCGAGGCGGTCGAGCTGATGGCGCGCGAGACGCGGCCGGCGCTGCTGCTCTTCCCGCGCTTCGGCTTTCCGCGCGCGGTGCGCCGGGTCGACGAGGCGGAGAGCTTCGTCCGGCTCACCCAGGCCTCGACCAACTATGTCGCCCTGGGCGAACGCGGGTTCGATGCGCTGACCGGCTTTGTCCGCGCGATGTCCGCCTGCGCCATCGATTATTCCGATGGCGAGGAGGGCGTCGAGATGGTCGAGCGTCTGTGGTCCGAACAGGGGGGCAAATTGGGGGTAAGGGCGGCCGCGGCATGAGCGATGGCTGGTCGGTCGCGCGCGCGCTCACCGATCCGGGGTCGGTCGCCGGGCTCGATCCGACCGGATGGACGCATCTGCTGTCCGCCGCGCGCGCACTCTCGCTGATCGGAACGCTGGCGGAAGTGCTCGCCGATGCGCCGGTGCCGCCCGATGTCGTCCGCGTGCTTGCCGATGTGCGTCATTCCAATGTCGCCGGCCAGCGTCAGGCGCTGTGGGAAGCCGAGTGCGCAGCGATGGCGCTCGCCGATTATCCCGGCAAGGTCGTGCTGCTAAAGGGCACCGCCTTTGCTGCGGCCGGATACGACGCTGCCTTAGGTCGCTCGATCGGCGATCTCGATATCCTGGTCGAGCGCGCCGGACTCGATCAGGTCGAAGCGCTGCTGCTCAAGGCGGGGTGGGAGTGGGTCAAGCCCGATCCCTATGACGATGCTTATTACCGTCAGTGGATGCACGAGCTGCCGCCGCTGATCCATGCAACACGGGACCGGATGATCGACGTCCACCACACGATCCTGCCGCTGACCGCAGGGCCAAGGCCCGATGCCGCCGCGCTGGTCGCCAGCGCGCGATTGCTTCCCTCGGGGCTGTATGTGCTCTCGCCCGCCGACATCATCTGCCACGCCGCAGCGCACCTGATCGCGGACGGGGACCTGTCCGGCGGGATGCGCAACCTGTGGGATATCGACCGGCTGGTGCGGCAGTTCGTTGTCGAAGAGCCAGGGTTCTCCGAAACGCTGGCAGAGCGGGCCAGACTGCACGGACTAAGCGACGCAGTGGGACGGGCCCTGCGGCTGTCGGCCCAGCTCTACTCCACTCCCATCATGTTCCTACGACCCGACCGGGCTCGCAATACCGTGCATGCGAGCGACATGCTCTTCCTGCGCCGCATCACCGCGGTCGACGGATGGGGCCGCAAGACCCGCAAGCTTACCCGCCAGGGCTTCTATATCCGCTCGCACCTTTTGCGCATGCCGCCTGCGATGCTGGCGCGCCACCTGTGGACCAAATGGCGCAAGGGGCATCGCGGTTAGGTCAGCCGTTCGCCGCGATCTGCTGCAGCGTCGGAATGAACTCGTTGTAATGATCGATAATCGCATCGGCCCCCAATGTGTCGACCGGCTGGTGCAGGAACCCGAAGCTCACCGCAACACAAGGGATGCCCGCATTGTGCGCGGCCATCACGTCATAGATGCTGTCGCCGATGAACGCGGCGGGCGTCGATCCCGGCTCGCCGCCGCTGCGGCGGATCATCTCGTCGATCGGCGCGCGATCGGGCTTGGACTTGCCCTTGCCCATGGTGTCGCCGCCGATGACGCAGGCGAAGCGGTCGATCAGGCCGACCTCGGTCAGCAATTTGACCGCGAACCTTTCGTACTTGTTGGTGACGACGGTCATCTTCACCCCCATCGCGTCAAACCGCGCCATCGCATCGAGCAGCCCGGGATAGGGCGGGGAGCCGCTGCCGAGATTGTCGCCATAATGATCGAGCAGGATCGGCAGATAGTCGCGCAGCGCCTGCGGATCGCTGTTGCCCGCGCGCTCGAGCCCCACCTGCAGCATGTGCTTGGCACCCAGGCCAACCATCGGCTTGACCTCTTCCAGGCTCAAAGTGGGCAGCCCCGCCAGCGCCAGCGTGTGGTTGACCGATACGGTCAGTTCGGGGCTGGTATCGAGCAATGTGCCATCGAGGTCGAAGCCAATGATTTGGTAGGGAAAGTCTGTCATGAGAGGCTGCATCGCCCGAAAAAGGTGGAAGATGCAAGCGGTTCGTGGCAAGGGTTTGTGCGATCTGCTTTGGGAAACGCGGAGAACTTAGAGTATGGGTGAGCAGGCGCTGGCTGCAATCATTTTGGCGGCGGGCCAGGGCACACGGATGAAGTCCGATCTGCACAAGGTGCTACACCCTGTTGCCGGGCTGCCGATGCTGCATCACCTGCTGGAAAGCCTGAGCGCGGCGGGGGCCGCGCGCCAGGTCGTCGTTGTGGGAGCACGACGCGAGCAGGTGGAGGCATCGGTCGCGCCGCGCGGCGTCGCCATCGCCCACCAGGCCGAGCAACTGGGCACCGCGCATGCCGCGTTGCAGGCGCGGGAGGCGCTGGCCGATTTCGATGGCATCGCAATCGTGTGCTTCGGCGATACGCCGTTCCTGCAACCCGACACCATTCGCCGCCTGACCGATCGGCTTTCCGCAGCGGACGGCCCACGCGTTGCGGTGCTGGGCTTCACGCCCGATGACGCCAAGGCCTATGGCCGGATCATCGCCGATGCTTCGGGCAATATCACCAAGATGGTCGAGTTCAAGGACGCGAGCGATCACGAGCGCGGCGTCAAGCTGTGCAATTCCGGCGTCACCGCGGTGCGCACCGCCGACCTCTGGTCGCTGCTCGACCGCGTCGGTAATAACAATGCGGCAGGCGAGTATTATCTCCCGGATATCGTGATGCTGGCGATCCAGGACGGCGACCGCGCGGTGGTGGTCGAGACCGACCCCGACGAGCTGATCGGGATCAACAGCCGCGCCGAGCTCGCCGAAGCAGAGGCCATCTGGCAGGCGCGCCGCCGCGCGCGGGCGATGGCCGATGGCGCGAGCCTGGTTGCGCCTGAGACCGTGTGGTTCGCGCACGATACGATCGTGGGCCGCGATGTCGTCATCGAACCCAATGTGATGTTCGGCCCCGGGGTCACGATTGCCGACAACGTCGTGATCCACGCCTTCAGCCATATCGAGGGCGCGACGATCGCCAGCGGCTGTTCGGTCGGCCCGTTCGCGCGGCTGCGGCCCGGCGCTCAGATGCAGGAAGGGGCGAAGGTCGGCAATTTCGTCGAGATGAAGAAGGCGGTGCTGGGTCCCGGCGCCAAGGCCAGCCACCTGACATATTTGGGCGATGCGACTGTCGGCGCAAACGCCAATATCGGCGCAGGCACGATCACCTGCAACTACGACGGCTATTTCAAATACCAGACCGTGATCGGCGAGAACGCGTTCATCGGATCGAACAGCTCGTTGATCGCGCCTGTGAAGATTGGCCGTGATGCCATTGTCGCGGCAGGCAGTGCCGTCAGCCGCGACGTCGCCGATGGCGAACTGCGTCTTGTCCGCGCGGAGCAGCTGGTCAAGCCCGGCTGGGCCGACCGCTTTCACGACGCGATGCGCCGGAAGAAGCGCGAGGGTAAGTGAGGCGGCATCCGTTGGTTCTGGTTCTCGTCGCGTGTGCGTTGGTGATCGCCGGGATAGGGTGGAAGTTATGGCGCGCAAACGGATGCGAAGCTGCGGGCGGAATGCTGACATCGGTCACGAGGCTGGCTCACTGCGCAATCCCTTGACATGATATCATGATATGATATCAGTATATGATCATGCCCCGCATCCTCGCCGACCTTCCTGAAGATGACATCAAGTGGCTCGATCAGCTTGCTGCCAAGCAGGGCAAGTCTCGCGCCGCAGTTTTGCGCGAAGCGGTCGCTGCTTATCGTCCCCAAGCACCTCTTGACTGGATAGATCAGGGTTTCGGTGCGTGGAAAGATCGCGAGGACATCGGCGATGCAGTCGAATGGCAACGACGCGAGCGTGCTTCATCAACGCGCCCTTGGGATTTTGATTACCCTGAAGTTCGGGCTGAGTTTCCTGATCTTTTCGATGCGGAGGATGATCGAGAGCATGAGTTGCACAAGGCTTGGTTGGCTGAGAATGGACGAGAGTTAGGCGACGGATCTCTTTTGTCTGACAAGCCTTCGTTCGCCCCAGAAAGTAAGGCTCCAAATAAAAAAGCAAAGCGCGCAAACCCTTGAGCAGCTTCACCTTTGATAGCAACATTTTGATCGATACCCTTCGGGGCATCCCACAAGCTCGAACCGAACTTCGGCGAGCGGCTGAATTTGGCAAGATATGGGTAAGCCGAGCAGTTTGGATTGAGGTCCTTTCCAAGGGACAAGGCACTGGCTTGAAGCGGGCAGAAGTGCTTTTGTCCGGATTCGGTATCGATGAGATCGATGGAGAAATAGCCGCGCGGGCTGCCTCCATGCGTCGCGAAAGGCAACGCTTGAAAGCCATGGACGCCATCATCCTGGCCACCGCGCAAATTCGCGGCCGGGTGCTTGTGACACGAAATACCAAGGATTTTCCGGCAGAGATGCCGGGTATCCGAGTCCCCTACCAGCTTTGAAAGGCACCTTCCACAATGTGCGGTATCGTTGGAATCCTCGCCCGGCGCGATGTCGTGGGCGATCTGGTCGATGGTTTGAAGCGGATGGAATACCGCGGATATGACTCCGCGGGGGTCTGCACGGTGCACGACGGCCAGCTGGTGCGCAGGCGCGCGCAGGGCAAGTTGCGCAATCTGGTCGATGTGCTGGCGAAGGATCCCGCGCCCGGCCATGTCGGCATCGCGCACACCCGCTGGGCGACGCACGGCGCGCCGACGACATCGAACGCGCACCCACATGCCACGGACGAAGTGGCGCTGGTGCACAACGGCATCATCGAGAACTTCAAGCAGCTGCGCGATGCGCTGATCGCACGCGGTCGCCGTTTCGAGAGCGAGACCGACTCCGAGGTTGTCGCGCATCTGCTGAGCGAGCGGATCGAGGCCGGCGACAGCCCGCAGGACGCGGTCAAGGCCGTACTGCCGCAGCTGCGCGGCGCCTTCGCGCTCGCCATCGCGTTCCGCCAGTATCCGGATATGCTGATCGGCGCGCGGCTGGGTTCGCCTCTGGTGCTGGGCTATGGCGAGGGCGAGACCTATCTGGGTTCGGACGCGCTGGCGCTCGCTCCATTGACGCAGCGCATCGCCTATCTCGAAGAGGGCGACTGGGTGGTGCTGACCCGCGACGGCGCGCAGGTCTTTGACGCCGACAACGCTCCCGTAGAGCGCGAGGTCACGCTGTCGGGTGTGACAGGCGCGCTGATCGACAAGGGCAACCACCGCCATTTCATGCAGAAGGAAATCTTCGAGCAGCCGGTGGTCGTGGCGCAGACGCTGCAAAGCTATATCCGCTCGGTCGAACAGCAGGTGGCGCTGCCACAGATGGACTTCGAGCTTTCGGACATCGACCGGGTGACGATCATCGCCTGCGGCACCGCATCCTATGTCGGCATGATCGGCAAATACTGGATCGAGCAATTGGCTCGCGTCCCCGTCGAGGTCGATGTCGCGTCGGAATACCGCTATCGCGATCCGGTGCTGTCGCCCGGAATGCTTGGCGTGGTCGTGTCTCAATCGGGCGAGACCGCCGATACGCTGGCGGCCCTGCGCCACATGAAGGCGGGCGAGGTGACCACCGCAGGCATCATCAATGTTCCGACCAGCTCGATGGCGCGCGAGGTCGATCTGCTGCTGCCGACGCATGCCGGGCCCGAGATTGGGGTCGCATCGACCAAGGCGTTCACCTGCCAGCTGGCGGTGATGGCGGCGCTTGCGGTCAATCTTGCGCGCGCCAAGGGGCGCCTCAGCCAGGCTGAAGAGGCCGAGATCGTGCGCCATCTGATCGAGGCGCCCGCTGCGATCAACGCGGCGCTGGCGCATGATGCCGAGATCGAGGCAATGGCGCACACGATCGCGCAGGCGCGCGACGTGCTCTATCTGGGGCGTGGGCCGGACTATGCGCTGGCGCTGGAAGGCGCGCTGAAGCTCAAGGAAATCAGTTACATCCACGCCGAAGGCTATGCCGCAGGCGAGATGAAGCACGGCCCTATCGCGCTGATCGACGAGGCGGTGCCGATCATCGTCATCGCGCCCTCGGGCCCGCTGTTCGAAAAGACGGTGAGCAACATGCAGGAGGTGCGCGCGCGCGGCGGCAAGGTGGTGCTGATCTCGGATGCCGAAGGCCTCGCCGAAGCAGGCGAGGGGTGTCTTGCCACGATCGAGATGCCCAAGGTCCACCCGCTGATCGCGCCGCTCGTCTATGCCGTGCCGGTCCAGCTGCTCGCCTATCACGTCGCGGTCGCCAAGGGCACCGATGTCGATCAGCCGCGCAACCTGGCAAAATCGGTGACGGTGGAGTGACCGCAGGTGTCGCGTGCGATGCGCGCTGACAAGCAGGTCACGGTCACCGGCGGCTGTCACTGCGGGGCGGTGCGATTCGAGGCGGACGTCGCGCCGCAAGTGCGGCTGCTGGCGTGCAATTGCTCGATGTGCGACAAGACCGGGTTTCTGCATCTGATCGTGCCCCACCGCGATTTCCGGCTGCTGCAGGGGCAGGGGGAGCTTTCCAGCTATCGCTTCGGTACCGGTGCTGCCGAGCATCTTTTCTGTCGCACCTGCGGGGTCCGCAGCTTTTATCAGCCGCGATCGCACCCCCAGGCCTGGTCGGTCGATTTCCGCTGCCTGGACAACGACCATGGCCTGTCCGCCGACGTGGAAGCGTTTGATGGCCGGAACTGGGAAGTAGCCAGAGCGAGCCTCACCGACGACGAATGACATGCAAAAAACACAAGTGCATGGAAAACAATTGCACTTGTATGACAGAAGTTATGACCTATTTCCCGCTTCAGAGAGCAGGATGTCTGCACGGCAAATTCCAACCGTTCATCAGGAGTTCGTCATGCGTATCGCATTCAACCTGGCCGCTGCCTTCGTCAGCAGCGCCGTCATCATGCTGGCCGTCATCTGAACCACGTCCGTCGATCAATCGACGGAGCGGCCGGTTTTCCCTTTGCCTGCAGCGCGCGACATCACGCGGCTGCAGGCGAAGTGGACATCTCTCTCTCCCATCACGCCATCGCGCGTCCCGACGCATTTACAAATCTGCCGGTTACGCTTCGCTAACTTTGTTTGGCTAGAACCGATGCGTGAGCACCACCAAACATAACCCGTCCACGGCACGCAATTTGCCCGTGATGGCCATTCTTGGCCTGCGCGATCCTGCCGAGGGGGATTGGGACCACTTCCGTGCGATCCAGTATACCGGGCTTGCTCGCTATGCGATTCTGCGCGTGGTGACCAATCTGGTTCTGGGTTTGATGGTGTGCCAGCTTTTCGCCGGTTTCGTGCCGCTCTGGCAACTTGCCGGGTGGATGGCGATGCTGGGCGGCGCACTGTATTTTCCTGCCATCGTCTATCGCCAGAGCGGCATGGTCAATCACGATCATGTCGCCCGCCGTTTCGTGCTGCAACTGGTTGCGGCCACCAGCCTTATCGCCTTTGTCTGGGCCATCCCGATATTGCTGTTTGCGCCGCAGGCCGGACCGATGGAGCTCGCCACGGTGTGGACCATATTGGCTGCATTGGTGGTCGGCGGCACCCTGCTGCTTAACGCGTTGCCGCTGGGCGCAGTGCTGTTCAACCTGGTGCTGATGGTGGCATCGATCATCGCCTTCGCGCGCGTCGGCGACATCGTGACCATCGGTGCGATCGTGTGCTTCTCCATCATGCTGGCGCTGTCCGGGTTCGAGAATGCCCGCGCCTTTCTGATGTTCAAGCTGTCCGAAGTCGGCCTGGCCGAAAAGGACGAGGTCGTCAGCCTGTTGCTGCGCGAGTTCGAGGAAGGCGATGCCGACTGGCTGTGGCAGATCGACGCCTCGCGCCGGATCGTCGCGGCCAGCCCGCGCTTTGCCTTTGCCGCCGGGCGCGAGGCCAAGGATATCGAAGGCATGCCGCTGACCCAGCTGATCGCGGGCAAGGCATGGGAAAGCGGCAATCTGCCGCCCAGCCTGCATGTGCTGTCGGACAAGCTGACCAAGCGCGAGAGCTTCTCCAATCTGGTGGTCAAGGTGCAGGGGGAGGACAAGACCTTCTGGTGGGAGCTGTCGGCTTCGCCGCGTTATGACGACAATGGTGCGTTCATCGGATTTCGCGGGGTCGGCTCCGATGTGACCGAAAGCCGCGAAAGCGCCGAGAAGATCGCCCGGCTGGCGCGCTATGACACGCTGACGGGCCTGCCCAACCGCCTGCAACTGACCGAAGCGCTCGACCGCGCGCTGAACGAGTGCGAGCAATGGAAGACGCGCTGCGGGTTCCTGATGATCGATCTCGACCGGTTCAAGTCGGTCAACGACACGCTCGGCCATCTTGTCGGCGACCGCTTGCTGGCGCAGGTGTCGCTGCGGCTGCGCTCGCTGATGGGCAAGGACGAGATGTGCGGCCGCCTGGGGGGCGACGAATTCGCCGTGGTGATGCGCGATACCGGCGATGGCCAGCGGATCGGCGATCTCGCCCATCGCATCATCGACGTGCTGTCGCGGCCCTATGAGGTGGACGAACACACGCTGTTCATCGGCGCCAGCATCGGATCGGCGCACGGGGTCCGCGACGGGCGCACCGTCGAGACGCTGATGCGCAGCGCCGATCTCGCGCTCTACCGGTCCAAGGACGAGGGCGGCGGCCGCCACAATGTCTACGAGCCCAAGCTGCACAGCCATGCCGAAGAGCGCCGCGTGATGGAAATGGCGCTGCGCAAGGCGCTCGAGAAGGACGAATTCACGCTGGCCTATCAGCCGGTGGTCGATGCCGCGAGCGAATCTTTGGTCGGCTTCGAAGCCTTGCTGCGCTGGCACAACCCGGAATTCGGCCAGGTGTCGCCTGCGCGCTTCATCCCGCTGGCAGAAGACGCGCGGCTGGTGGTGCCGATCGGCAACTGGGTGCTGCACCGCGCCTGCTGCGAGGCGGTGTCCTGGCCGGCCGATGTGCGCGTTGCGGTCAATGTTTCCGCCGAGCAGCTTTACGAGCCTGACTTTGTCGAAACCGTGGTCGAGGCGCTGTCCGAAACGGGGCTCGCCCCGCAGCGGCTCGAACTCGAGGTTACCGAGAGCGTGTTCCTGCGCGAGGGGTCACGCGCGGGCGAGACGCTCGACCGCATCCTGGCGCTGGGCGTCGGGCTGTCGCTCGACGATTTCGGCACGGGCTATTCGGCGCTTGGCTATCTCAGCAAGACCCGGTTCACCACGATCAAGGTAGATCGCAGCTTCGTCCAGGGCGCAGCGCGCGGGATGCAGGAAAGCATCGCGATCATTCGCGCGGTCGTCGCCATGGCCGACAGCCTGGGCATGGCCACCACCGCCGAGGGGGCGGAGACCGAAAACGAGGTCCGCGTCATCCGCGAGCTGGGGTGCAAGAAAATCCAGGGCTATTATTACGGCCGCCCGATGGGCGCCGAGGACGTGGCCGAGATGTTTTCCGATCACCGCGCCGCTATGTTCGGCTGACGCGGACGCTGAAGGTCAGGCGCGCTCGAGCACCGATTGCGCCAGCGCCTCGAACAGCCTTGCGCCATCGGTCCCGCCCTGCAGCGGCTCGACCATGCGTTCGGGGTGCGGCATCATGCCCAGCACGTTGCCCTTGGCGTTGAGCACGCCTGCAATTTCGCGCGATGATCCGTTGACCGGCTCGGCATAGCGGAACGCCACCTGGCCTTCGCCCTCGATCCTGTCGAGCGTGGCATCATCGGCGAAGTAGTTGCCATCATGATGCGCCACCGGAATCCGGATCGTCTCGCCCGCCTGGTACAGGCTGGTGAAGCGGCTGCTTGCATTCTCGACTGTCAGTCCGACCGTACGGCAGACAAAGCGGATGCCGGCATTGCGCATCAGCGCGCCGGGCAGCAGGCCGGCTTCGGTAAGGATCTGGAAGCCGTTGCAGATGCCCAGCACCGCAACGCCGCGCTCTGCGGCCTCGATCACAGCGCCGACCACCGGCGAACGCGCGGCCATCGCGCCCGAGCGCAAATAATCGCCATAGGAAAACCCGCCGGGGACCCCGATCAGGTCAAGGCCTTCAGGCAGCGTCTGTTCGCCATGCCACAGCCGGATCGGCGCGTGGCCGGTGACTCGCTCGATCGCCACGGCCAGGTCGCGGTCGCAGTTCGATCCCGGGAAGGTGATGACCGCCGATTTCATCAGACCAGCTCGACGCGGTAGTTTTCGATCACCATGTTGGCGAGCAGCTTGCGGCACATCGCGTCGATATCGGCATCGCTGGTGCCATCGGCGAGGGTCAGTTCGATCAGCCGGCCGGCGCGGACGTCTTCCACGCCGCCAAAGCCCAGACCTTCCAGCGCATGGTGGATGGCGCGGCCCTGCGGATCGAGCACGCCGTCTTTCAGGGTCACATGGATGCGGGCCTTCATCGGCGTCCTCCTGGCAGAATGAATGGCCTGCCCTATACCGTGCGCCAGCAAAGGGGCAAGGGGGCTCGGCGCAATATCGCGTGTTCACCGCTGCCGGGCACGCGTTAACCTTCGTTAACAAGCCTGCGGAAAGGAGTGCGGCATAGCCTTTGCCTCGAAATGGGGGAAATATGGCTGGATTGGCACTCGCAATGTTCGTCGGACTGTTCGGCTTCGGTCATGAACTCGTCGGCTGGAACGATCCCAATGGCCATGTGCAGCTCGCGCTGTTCATGGCGTTCATCTTCGGGATCATCAGCGGCTATCGCACCCGAGGGTGATACCAGCAGCTCTCAGCGGGGCGCCGCGTTGGTGGTGACCGGCCCGGTGCGCGACGCCAGCTGGCCCTTGTCGCCGGCTTCGTCGTACAGCGACTGCACCAGCAGTGCGCGCTCGGGCGGAAGATAGGTTCGCGCCAGATCGAGCAGGTCTTCCGCGCTCACCTTGCCGAAAGCGGTGCCGCCGCTGCGGAAGCGCTCCAGCTTGGCAGGCTTGCTTTGTGCGGCATCGACGATCCCCAGCCATGCGGTGTTGGTCTTCACGCTGTTGGCGATGTTCTCCAGGATCGGCGTGCGCGCGCGGGCCAGTTCGTCAGCCGCGATGGGGGACGGCGTTGCAGCGCCCGCCATCGGGGCAGGCGCGGAGAGCTCGCCCGCGATCTGCCGGATGGCCTGGGCGACGCGCTCGACATCGCCCGTCGCCACATTGGTGCTGATCTGGATATAGCCATAGCCCGGATAGATCGAGGAGGTGAACGAGCGGGCGACCGGCGAATAGCTCGCGCCCAGCTTCTCGCGCAGCTCGTCGGTGACCTTGATCTGCAGCAGTTCGGCCAGCAGCCGCAGCCGGACGTCCTCGCGATAGTCGTGGTCGTCGGTGGTCGGCCAGTAGAATTCGACGATCGCCTGATCGGCCTCGCCCTTGTGGTGCAGCACCCGCGGGGCGCGATTGTCGGTGAAGCGCCGGGCGCGCGCCTCGTCATAGTCGCGGAACTCGGCCTCGCGCTCGGGCAGCGCGCCGAATGTTGCCGCGACCGCTGCGATCGCCTCGTCCTCGTCGAAATCGCCGACCAGTCCGATCTCGATCGCGCCCTGTTGCAGCCGGTCGCTGATCGCGGACTTCAGGTCGTCGAAAGTCAGCTTCTCGAAAACCTCGCGCTCGGCGAGCGAGAAGCGCGGGTCGTTGTCCGACAGGATCGCGCCGATCTGACTGCCGATCGCGCCTTCCGGCGTGGCGTTGAGCCGCGCATAGAAATTGGGCAGATAGCTGCGATACTGGTTGATCGCCTCGCTGCGATAGCCGGGATGCTGGGTGAACGCGGTAAGTACCTGCATCTGCAGCGCCAGGTCATCGGGGGTGGTGGCCAGATAGCCGCCCAGATAATCCTCGCCCGATCCGAAGTTGAGCGAGACCGCGCGGCCTGCGAAGATGGTGTAAAGGTCATCCAGGCTGTGCGCCTCCAACCCGCCGCGCACGAAAATGTTCATCAGGCTCGTGGCTTCGGGCTTGTCGCGCGATGCCAGCAGATCGCCGCCATCGATGCGCAGCGAGACCAGCACCCGGTTCTTGTCGAAATCGGTCTTCTTGAGGTTGAGCCGGACGTTGTTGGCAAAGCGGATGGTGCGGATGCCCAGGTCCTCGATGGTCGCATCCGCCACCACCGCGCCGGGCGCTCCGAAGTCCTGATAGGCAAAGGCCTGCGCATCGCGCGCCTTGGGCTTGGTCACCCTGGTCTTGCGCGCATCGGCAAAGGCGGTGCGGATCGCCTGTGCGCCGCCTTCGGGATCGACCTTGGTGGACAGATGGATCAGCGGCTTGTCCAGCGTGCCGAAGTCCTCGCGCACCGCCTTGAGCAGCATCTTGGGCGTCAGGCTGTCGCGCAGCGCGACGAACCGTTCAAGCTGGCTTTCGGGCGTGGTGACGATCATGCCATCCTTGGCCATCGCCAAAATCTGGTCGGCAAGCTGGTCGTTGGGGCGGGTCTGGTTTCCCCGCACCGCATTCTCATAGCCGGTGGTGAAGTTGGCGAGCTGCTCGGCAAGCTCCGCGTCGGTAAAGCCGTAGCGCAGCGCCGCGCGGACCTCGCGCTCGGCAGCGGCAAGGCCGCGCTGCCATTCGCCATCGCGGACGGCGACGTTGAGCACCGACTGGTTGGCGATCTTGTAGACATCCGACCGGCCGATCGAGGCGCCGACATAGGGCGCATTTTCCTGCCGCGCGATCCGGCCCAGGCGGCGCCCGATGATGTTGTAGCCTATCGCGCGGGTCAGCTTGGCGCGGCGCGCGGCGCGGCTGTCGGCTTCCTCGACATAGGGCGAGAAGCGCACCACCGTTGCGACCTCGTCGATCGCGGGATGGGCAAAGATGTTGGCCTGGTCGGTGCGGGTGACGTCGATCCGGCCCAGCGGAACGTCGGGCGCCTCGCCATGCCTGGCCTGCCAGTTGCCGAAAGCGGCAATGATCTTGGCCTCCATGGCATCGACATCGAGATCGCCCACCACGACGAGCGTGGAGCGGCCGGGAGTGTAATAGCGCTCGTAGAAGCTGCGGAACCGTTCGGCCGGCGCGGTCTCGATGACGGTCTTGTCGCCAATCGGCGAGCGGGTCGCGAGCCGGGTTTCTGGCACCGAAAATTCGAACAGCGATTCGCGGTTGCGCTGCGCGTAGTTGGCGCGGGTGCGCAGCTCGGACAGGATCACGCCGCGTTCGCGTTCGATCGCCTCGGGCGCAAAGCTGATCTCGCTCGCGGTCTCGCGCAGCAGGTAGAGCGCGGTGTCGACCGTCTCAGCGTTCACATTGGGCAGGTCGAGCAGATAACCGGTCTGATCATAGCTGGTGAACGCATTGGTATCCGCCCCGAACGCCAGCCCCAGCCGCTCCAGGATCTTGATCATCTCGCCTTCGGGCACGTTGGTGGTGCCGTTGAACGCCATATGCTCGATGAAATGGGCAAGGCCGCGCTCGTCCTCCGCCTCGGCGGTGGAGCCAACATCGATCATCAGCCGCATCACCGCGGTGGTCGCGGGGGTGGAATTGTGGCGGATGGCATAGCGCATGCCGTTGGGCAGCACGCCGAAGCGGATCGCGGGATCGGCGGTCAGGTCGCTGCCGGCATAGTGCCATGCCGCAGCAATCGCGGCCTCGTCGCGCACCGCCGGGGCAGATGCCGCCTCAACCGACGCCGATGTGTCAGGACTGGCGAGCGAGGGCGCCGGACAAAGCGAAAAGGCGGCAATGGCCAAGGAGGCCAACACCATGCGTCCGGTCACATATGACAGCCTCTCGCCTTGATCCATCTCCGCCCGCTTGTTGCTTGCTTGGGCGGAAAATGTTGCATGGGCGCAGGGCCCACGCAAGATGACGGAAACGTAAAGCGGTCAGGCGCGTGTGGCGCGGTTATTTGCCCTTGCGACGACGGTGGCTGTCGAGGTCGAGAACCTCGTTTTCGCCGCCCTCGTTGAGCAGGCCCAGACGCCGTGCGACCTCCTGATAGGCCTCGACTTCGCCGCCCAGATCGCGCCGGAAGCGGTCCTTGTCGAGCTTCTCGCCGGTCTCCAGATCCCACAGGCGGCAGCCATCGGGGCTGATCTCGTCGGCGAGGATGATGCGCGAGAAATCGCCGTCGAACTGGCGGCCGAACTCGAGCTTGAAGTCGATCAGGCGGATGCCGATCGCGGCGAACATGCCGCACATGAAATCGTTAATGCGGATCGCCATAGACGAGATGTCCTGCATCTCTTCCTGCGTCGCCCAGCCGAAGCACGCGATATGCTCTTCTGCGACCAGAGGATCGCCCAGCGCATCGTCCTTGTAGCAATATTCGATCAGCGTGTGCGGCAGCGGCTGGCCTTCTTCGAGGCCCAGACGGGTGCAGATCGAACCGGCGGCGACATTGCGCACGATCACCTCGATCGGCACGATCTCGACCTGGCGGATCAGCTGCTCGCGCATGTTCAACCGGCGGATGAAGTGGGTGGGGATGCCGATATGCGCCAGCCGCGTGAACACATACTCGCTGATGCGGTTGTTGATCACGCCCTTGCCGTTGATCGTGCCCTTTTTCTGGGCGTTGAACGCGGTGGCATCGTCCTTGAAGTACTGGATCAGCGTGCCGGGCTCGGGTCCTTCATAGAGGATCTTGGCCTTGCCTTCGTAAATCTGGCGGCGGCGGGTCATTGGCTCGTAACTCCGATAAAATGCATGACGCCCCGGTGCGGCGGCCAAAGCGCGCAGAGCCGGGGCGTAGTTCAGCGCCCCTATAGCCGCTTGCTGCCATGGGCGCAATTGTGCTGTCCAGTTGCTAATTCCGGTTAACATGCCGCACACCGTGCATGGTATCGTTGCGGTGAAATCGAGGGAGCACAAGGCAGCGCCATGAACGTCAAGGTCGATCACAAACAGGCGGTGGCGATCGTCACCATCAACCGCCCCGAGCGGCGCAACGCGGTCGATTCTGCCACCGCTCTGCAGCTGTTGCAGGCGTTCGAGGCGATCGATGCCGATGACAGCGTGCATGTCGCGATCCTGCACGGAGCGGGCGGGCATTTCTGCGCCGGGGCCGATCTCAAGGCCTTGAGCGAGGGCGACAAACGCCCGGTGACCGACGCCGGAATGGCGCCGATGGGGCCCACCCGGATGCAGATGACCAAGCCGGTGATCGCCGCGATCGAAGGCTATGCGGTGGCTGGCGGCATGGAGCTGGCCCTGTGGTGCGACATGCGGGTGATGGCGGAGACCGCTCGGATGGGCGTCTTCTGCCGCCGCTTCGGGGTGCCGCTGGTGGATATGGGCACCATCCGCCTGCCAAGGCTGATCGGCCATTCGCGCGCGATGGATCTGCTGCTCACCGGGCGCGAGATCGGCGCCGCCGAAGCGCACGACATCGGGCTTGCCAACCGCGTGGCGCGGCATGGCGGCGCGCTCGAACTGGCGGTGGAGCTCGCCACGCAGATCGCGGCCTTTCCGCAGACCTGCCTGCGCAATGACCGGGCGAGCGCGCTCGCGCAATGGTCGCTGGAAGAGGCAGAGGCGATCGCGCTGGAAGCGCAGCTTGGCCGTGCGACGATCACCAGCGGAGAGACGCTGGAAGGCGCTGGCCGCTTTGCCGGCGGCAAGGGTCGGCACGGCTCGTTCGCCTGAAGCCGGTCCGGCGCGCATTTTTCCCCAGAAAACCGGGCCAACCCTCTCGCCTTGCGGCATTCGCGCTGCTACCCGCCTGAAGCATGGCTAAAGACGCGAGCGCCGGGTCTGGCGACGATATCCCCGAAATCGAGAACACGTCCTTCGACCGCGCGCTGTCGGAGCGGTATCTTGTCTATGCGCTCTCCACCATTACCGCGCGCTCGCTGCCCGATCTGCGCGATGGCCTGAAGCCGGTTCACCGCCGCCTGTTGTGGGCGATGCGGCAATTGAAGCTCGATCCGGCGAGCAGCTACAAGAAGAGCGCGCGCGTTGTCGGCGATGTCATCGGCAAATACCATCCGCATGGCGATGCCTCGGTCTATGACGCGATGGTCCGCCTCGCGCAGGATTTCGTGCTGCGCTATCCCCTGGTCGACGGGCAGGGCAATTTCGGCAACGTCGATGGCGATAATGCTGCGGCCTATCGCTACACCGAAGCCCGGCTGACGCGCACCGCGATCGAGCTGATGGCCGGGCTCGACGAGGGCACCGTCGCCTTCAAGCCGACCTATAACGGCGAGGAGGAAGAGCCCGAAATCTTCCCCGGGCTGTTCCCCAATCTGCTCGCCAACGGCGCCAGCGGCATCGCGGTGGGCATGGCGACCTCGATCCCGTCGCACAATGTCGCCGAAGTGATCGACGCGGCCGACATGCTGATCGACAATCCGGAAACCACGCACGAGCAGATCATGCAGGTATTCCGCGGCCCCGATTTTGCCACTGGCGGGCTGCTGGTCGATAATGCCGAAACGATCAGCCACGCCTATCGCACCGGGCGCGGCGCCTTCCGTCTTCGCGCGCGCTATTCGACCGGCAAGGATGCCGAGGGCAACTGGGAGCAGACCGGCATCGAGAAGCTGCCCGGCGGCACATGGCAGCTGGTGCTCAGCGAAATTCCGTATCAGGTGCAGAAGGGCAAATTGATCGAGCAGATCGCGACGCTGATCGCGGAGAAGAAGCTGCCGATCCTCGCCGATATCCGCGATGAATCGGACGAGACGATCCGCATCGTGCTCGAGCCCAAGAGCCGCAATGTCGATCCCGATGTCCTCAAGGACAGCCTGTATCGGTTGAGCGATCTGGAAGTCCGCTTTCCGCTCAACCTCAACGTGCTCGACGAGACCCGCACGCCAGGCGTGATGGGGATCAAGCCGCTGCTCGAATCCTGGCTGCGGCACCAGATCCTCATCCTCACCAACCGCAGCCGCCACCGGCTCGACAAGATCGCGGCAAGGCTCGAGCTGCTGCGCGGCTATATCATCGCCTATCTCAACCTCGACCGGGTGATCGAGATCATCCGCACCCAGGACGAGCCCAAGCCGCTGATGATGGCCGAGTTCGAGCTGACCGACCGCCAGGCCGAAGCGATCCTCAACATGCGGCTGCGCTCCTTGCGCAAGCTCGAGGAGATGGAACTGCGGCGCGAGCACGACGCTCTGGTCAAGGAAGCCGAGGGGCTGGAAAAGCTGCTCGCCGATCCGAAGCTGCAGAAGAAGCGGCTCAAGAAGGATCTGGCGACGCTGCGCGCGCTGTATGCGGAAACCACCGAGCTCGGCCGCCGCCGGACCGACCTGCGCGAAGCCGCCCCCGCGCGCGAAATTCCGCTCGAAGCGATGATCGAGCGCGAGCCGGTGACCGTGATCATGTCGCGGCGCGGGTGGATCAAGGCAATGAAGGGGCACGCGGACCTCGCTGTCCCTGAAATCACCAAGTTCAAGGAAGGCGATGGCCCCGCCTTTGCCTTCCACGCGCAATCGACCGACAAGCTGCTGATCGCGCTCGACAATGGCAGGTTCTACACGCTGGGCGCGCAGAACCTGCCCGGTGCGCGCGGATTTGGCGAGCCGGTGCGCAACATGCTCGATATGGAGAACGAGGCGCAGATCATCGCGCTGATGCCCTATGATCCTGCAGGCAAGCTGCTGCTCGCCGCATCCAACGGTCGCGGTTTCCTGGCCGAAATGGCCGAGCTGATCGCGGAAACGCGCAAGGGCCGCCAGGTCGTCAACCTGAAACCCGGCGTGCGGCTGATGGTGATCCGCAATGTCCCTGCCAGCGCCGATCACGTCGCTGTGGTGGGCGAGAACCGCAAGCTTGTGGTGTTTCCGCTCGGCGAACTGCCGGTAATGGCGCGCGGGCAGGGGGTGCAGCTGCAGCGCTATCGCGACGGATCGCTGGCAGATGCCACCACCTTCCGGCTCGAAGAGGGGCTGAGCTGGACGATGGGCGGCGACAGCGGGCGGACGCGGACCGAGAAGGACATGGGGCTGTGGCGGGTCGCGCGCGGCGCGGCCGGGCGGCTGCCGCCCAATGGCTTCCCGCGCAACAACCGCTTCGATGGCTAGAAAAACCTTTGTTCGGCCGCGACTTTTTCACCGACGTTTAAGTTAATTTTACATTTTCGCGGCTAGGCGTTGATACATATGGCCAGCCCAACTCCGCCCCCCAGAACGCGCGCCAAGCCGTTGCCGGATTCGCTTGTATCGGATGCGTTCTCCGGCGGGCATCCCGGCTTTGCGGCGGTGCTCGATCCGCTGCCTATCCCCGCAGCGGTGGTGACGCGGGTCGATGGGGCTCCGCAGATCGTGATGGCCAACCCCGCATTCGTCGATCGTCAGCTGATGCCTGGCGCCGTATCGGCAATCGATGTGGCGCTGCTGACCGAGCTGGTGTCGGTCGCCAGCCGCAACGACAGTGGCAAGGCCAACCGCCCCTGGACCTCCGAGGATCCGGTCAAGACCCGCCGCTATGACGTGACCGCGGCGCGGATCGAGATGCCCGGGCTGGATTGGCCGCATTTTCTGGTGAGCCTGATCGACCGCACCAGCGAGATCGAGACGCACGACAGCTTCCGCCGCGAAACGATGCGCGACAGCCTGACCGGCCTGCCCAACCGGGCCGGGTTTGAGGACGCGGTCGAAAGCAGGCTGGCGGAACAGGGCAGCGATGGCCGCGTGACCACGTCGGGCTTTGCGATCATCACGCTCGATATCGCGCGCTTCAGCCAGATCAACGAATGTGCAGGCAGCGTGGTGGGTGACGAGCTGATCATCACCGTCGCGCGCCGCCTGATGGGGCGGGTGCGCAAGACCGATATCGTCGCGCGGATCGGGGGCAATGAATTTGCGCTGTTCGTGCCGCTGCGCGGGTCGAACCCGCGCGAGCTTTCGCGGATAACCAGCCGCATCCGCGACATCTTCCTCAACCCCTATCGGCTGTCGGATCTCGAGATCCAGATCGACGGGGCGATCGGCATCGCGCTCAGCAAGCCCGGCCAGACCGATTGCGCCAACTACATCCGCCAGTCGCAGATCGCGCTCAAGCGCGCCAAGCGCACACGCCAGGCGGAAATCTATACGCCCGAGGAACTCGACAAGGCCCGCCGGCGCTTCACGCTGGAAACCGAGCTGCGCAAGGCGATCGAACTGGACCGGCTCGAGCTGTATTTCCAGCCGCTGATCGACATGAGCAACGGCTTCGTCACCGGGTTCGAAGCGCTGGCGCGCTGGAAGGACCCGGATTACGGCATGATCTCGCCGGTCGAGTTCATCCCCGTTGCCGAGGAATGCGGGCTGATCCTGCCATTGGGGCGCTGGGCGCTGGACCGCGCCTGCCAGGTGCTCAACGAATGGGATGCCAAGGCGGGCGAGGTGCTGCCGCTCAAGGTCAGCGTCAACGTCTCCGCCGCGCAATTCGCCCGCGACGACATTCCCAGCATGGTCGCCAACATCCTGCGCGCCAACAAGACAAAGCCCGAGCGGTTGTGCCTGGAGCTGACCGAATCGGTGGTGGTGAGCGATCCCGCGCGCGCCGCCAAGGTGATGAGCGCCCTGCGCGCGCTCAACGTCTCGCTGGCGATGGACGATTTCGGCACCGGCTATTCCAACCTGGCCTATCTGCAGCAGCTGCCGATCGACGTGCTCAAGATCGACCGCAGCTTCATCTCGGACATGCTCAAGGAACGCGACAAGGTCGCCATCGTGCGCGCCATCCTGTCGCTGGCGAGCGCCCTGGGCATGGAGACCACCGCCGAGGGAATCGAGACGCTGGAAATCTCGCAGACCCTGGCAGCGCTCGGCTGTTCGTTCGGCCAGGGCTATTTCTATTCGCCGCCGGTCCCAGCCGACGAGGCCTATGCGTACATGATCACCCGCATGGGTTGATCGGCACCCGGGATCGTCAGGCCGCCGCCACCTGTGCAGCGATCTGGCGCACACGCTCGGGCTCGGGAAAATCCTCTGCAATCCAGCGGCGGCGTGTTTCGCCCAGCACCCGCGCGACATCCGGCCCGGCGTGTATGCCCAGCGCCAGGATATCGCGCCCGCCCAGCGGGAATTCGGGAACCGACCAGCCCTTGAGGCTCTGCCAGCCCTGCGCCAGTGCATCGTCCGGGCCGCGCAGCAGCAGCCAGTTCGAAACCGTATCGGCAGGCTGCACCGCGGCTGCCACCTGCCGCGCAGTCCCACTGTCGGGCCAGCGTGCGGCATAGCGCGCGAGCGTTGCCCGCTGCGCCTTGGACAGCCGCAACCGCGAAGCCACGGCCTCGGCGACGAGCGGGTCCGCCGGCAGCAGCGCCGCCAGCCGCACCAAGGGATCGGCCTTCGCACCGAGCTGCGCCTCGCGGGCGAGCAGCATCGTGAGCGTCTCCAGCCCGTCGCCCGCCATTTCGGGCAGGACCACCGGCCAGATTCCACTCTGCGCCATCAGCAGCGCCGCATCTGCAGGGTTGATGCTGCCCAGCAGCAGCAGCAGTTCGCGCGCGATCCGCTCGCGCGACAGCGCCTTCAACCGGTCCGCATGCCGGGCACAGGCCGCCAGCGCATCGGGATCAGCCGGGCCGCCGAAGCGCGCGTGAAAGCGGAACAGCCGCAGGATACGCAAATGGTCTTCCAGGATGCGCGCATCGGCATCGCCGATGAACCGCACCAGCCGCGCGGCCAGGTCCGCCTCGCCGCCAAAATAATCGGTGACCTCGAGCGTGCGCGGGTCGGCGAACAGCGCGTTGATGGTGAAATCGCGCCGCGCGGCATCCTCGCGCCAGTCGTCGGTGAAGGCGACCTCGGCATGGCGGCCATCGGTGGTGACATCGCGGCGCAGCGTGGTGATCTCGACCGGGCCTGCGGGCAGCACCGCGGTCACGGTGCCGTGCTCGATCCCGGTCGGCACCGCCTTGATCCCGGCATCGGCCAGCGCGGCCATAACCTGCTCGGGCAGCAGCCGGGTGGCGATATCGACATCGACCGCGTCCACGCCCAGCAGCGCATCGCGTACCGCGCCACCGACATAGCGGCACTGGTCGCCGCCGGGGTCGAGCGCGGCCAGCATCCCGGCAAGGTCCGTGCGCTGCGTCCAGGCGGCGCTGATCCGGGTCATGCCATGATCCCTTCCAGCCTGCGCGAGAGGTTGGCGATAATCCCTGCGGTCACCCCCCAGATGCGCCGGCGGCCCCACATGATCTCGATATAGCGGCGCTCGGCGCCCTTCCAGTGGGTGCTGTGATGGGCGTGGTTGGCAGGGTCCAGCACGAAAGCGAGCGGGACTTCGAACCAGTCGGCCACCTCGCCCGGATTGGGGGTGTAGCTGAGGTCAGGCGGGATCACGCCCAGCACCGGGGTGATCGCAAAGCCGCTGCCGCTGCGATAGACATCCGCCTCGCCGATCACGCGGACATGATGCGGGGCAAGCCCCAGCTCCTCATCCGCCTCGCGCAGAGCGGCGGCAACGGCATGCGCGTCCGTTGGGTCAATCTTGCCGCCGGGAAACGCGATCTGGCCGGGATGGCTGCGCAGATAATCGGGGCGCTGGGTGAGGATGACACCCGGTTCGGGCCGGTCGGTTACCGCGATCAGTACCGCAGCGGGAATATGCCTGCCGCCATCGGGGTCTATATGCCGCTCATCCACGACGGAAAGCCCGCTAGCGGCGCTGGCGGCAAGCGCATCGGAAAGCCTGGCAAACAGGCTCATGCAGCAGCAATCCTGTCCAGCCGGAAGCAGGTGCCGTCGCTCCAGATCGGAAGGCCGGCAGCGTCTGCGGCATCATCGCCCTGATCGCCAAGCGCCAGCTCGACCAGATCGTAATAGACGCTGCGCTCGATCCGCGCCTCCAGCCCGCGCCACAGGCCCAGATAAGGACGCGGCTCTTCCGGGGTGCCGCGCAGGATCAGCGGGCGGTCCGCGCCGCACACCGCAAGCTCGTCGGTGTTCAGCCGGAACGCCAGCCGCCGCTGCTTGCCGCTGCCTTCGGACTTCACCTCGACCGCCAGCAGCGGAGCATCCTCCACCTCGATCCACTGTTTTTCGAACGGCGTGACCAGCGCATGGCGCCCGTCCTCCTCGCGGCGCAGCACGCTCGCGAACAGGCGGACCATCGCCGGGCGCGAGATCAGCCCGCCCTGATGATACCAGCGGCCATCGGCGGCGATGCGCATATGGCTGTCGCTCTCGGCCGCGGGCGACCATTGCTCGACCGGGGGAAGCTTGCGCGCGGCGACCAGTCCCGCAATCTCGGCGAGCGACAGGTCCTGCATTTCGGGGGGCGGATCATAGGGCATGGGGGATCAGATAAGCACGGAGGCTGCGCGATGCAAAGCCCGGCGCCCCCAATCATCCGTCATGTCAGGCGCCAGGGGCCCAAAATGCCCTTGGGCGGCATCACCGAATCGGGCCGTGCCAGCGCCAGTAGCCGGTGCTGCTCATAGGGGCCGGGCAGCGACCAGCCACCTGTCTGATCGGCGGAAAAGCCGAAGCGGGTGCCGTAATATTCCGGATCGCCCAGCAGCACGAGCGGCATCTTTTCGCCCACGCCCATCGCGCCGAACACTGCGGCCATCAGCGCACGGCCGATGCCCTGGTCCTGATGATCGGGAGCGACGCCGACCGGGCCCACCAGAATCATCGGATAGGCAAGACCGTCGGGATCGGTCAGCGCCACCGGCCAGCACTGGATGGTGCCGACCAGATAGCCATCTGCATCGATCGCGGCAAAGCTCAGCGCGGGCAGCGCCTCAAGACCATCGCGCACGCGATAGATGGTGCGCCCGGATCGCTCGGGTCCGAACACCTGGTCGAGAAGGTCGTCAACCCAGGCCGTATCGACCTGATCCAGCGGGATGATAGTGAATTCGGTCATCGTTCCAGACGGGTAAGCAAGAGGTCACAGAGCCTGCGCCCTTAGGCACGTGGCCTCCCCAAGTCGAGCGGCATTTCCCGCAGTGGTACAGCACCCCTAATCGAATTGCCAAAGCCGCCCGCCTTTCCTATGTGTGTCATACGGGCAACAGGGGGATTATATGCAGGCCATGGAAAAACCGCACGGATCGATCTGGCTGGCACGGCTGTGTCTGTTGCTGGGCGCGGGTTCTGTGGTGATGGCCCTGGTCGGCGCCATCGGTGCCGGGCAGGACTGGTGGGGCAAGCTTGAAGGCCTCAGCGTGGTCATGGCCGCTGTCGTCGTCGCGCTGGTCGCCTTGCTGTTCTCGCTCATCGTGCTGCTGCTCTATCGCAAGAAGGGCACGGCGATCCGCAACATGACGCTGATCGGCCTGGTGTGCTCGCTCGGGTTCCTGGGGGTCATCGGATACTGGGTCAATGTCGGCAGGAGCGTGCCGCAGATCCACGACATCACCACCAATCTCGACAATCCGCCCGAATTCCGGGTGCTCAAGTTGCGGCCCGACGATTTTGCCGATGTCCCCGGACGGGGCGAGGCGAAATATGCCGGAATGGATGCGATGGAGCGCTGGAAGCTGCTGCATGGCGCGGCCTATGGCGACCTGCGCACGGTCACCGTGGCGCTGCCGGTCGACAAGGCAGTGGCGCTGGCCGAGCAGGTCGCGCGCAAGCGCGGCTGGGAGATCGCAGCGGTGCGCCCCGACGAAGGTCGGCTGGAGGCGGTGGACACCGTGTCGCTGTTCCGGTTCAAGGACGATATCGTGGTGCGGGTGCAACCTGGCCCTGGCGGGCTCACCAGCCAGATCGATGTGCGATCCGTTTCGCGAGTGGGGCGCAGCGATCTGGGCGTCAATGCCAAGCGGATCCGCGGTTTCCTGAAAGACCTGAAGGCTGCAGCGCTCAAGGGCTGACGGGCGGCGGCTAGCCCGCGCCCGCCACTGCCTTGCTGGAGGCCTGCTCGACACGGCTACGGTCGGCAAGCATCAGCGTCGAACTCGCCTTGGCGAGCACCTTGCCTGAAGCATCGAGCAACTGACCTTCGAAAAAGCAGGTGCTGCGCCCGCGCCGCTCGACCCACGCCTTGGCAATCACCACCCCGGGGCGAGCGGGCGCGAAGAAGCTGACCTTGAGCTCGAGCGACATCGGCACCACGTCCGGGCCCGTCATCGCCATCGCGGCATGCGCCATCGCGGCATCGATCCAGCCGGTGACGAAGCCGCCCTGCACGACTCCGCCCGAATGGCACATGTGCTGCCCCGCCTGATATTCGATCGTCGCACGGCCTTGCGGATCCATCTCGACAATGCGGACGAATCCCATGGCGGTGTTGAGGTCATGGACGGCTTCGGGGGGTGTTGCGGTCATGGGGCTCCGTTCGATTGCGGTTTTTGCAAAGCCCAGCCAATCGCCAAATGCCGCGCATGTCAAACGCACAATGTCGCGCTGTGGGCGGAACCATGGCGAGACTGCCCTGTATTTACAGCATAGATAAGAGGAGCTTGTCCGATGATCCCGATCCGTTTTTCCCTCAGCGCGTCTGTTCTGGCCGGCGCCCTGGCGCTTGGCGCGTGCGGCAACGAGACGCCAGCCCCGGCACCCGAGCCCGCCGAAAGCGGCGATGGCACGCTCGCCATGGCAGATCCGGTTGCGCCTGTGATCGCCACCGCCAGCCTCAAGACCGCCGATGGACGAGATGCCGGAACGGTGACCGCGACCGAGCGCGAAGGCGGCATCCTGATCGCAGTGTCGGCAACGGGCATCGCGCCGGGCGAGCATGGCATCCATGTGCACATGACCGGCAAGTGCGATGGTCCCAAGTTCGAGACCGCAGGCGGCCACTGGAACCCCATGGGCGCCAAGCATGGCCTCAGCAATCCGCAGGGCTCGCATCACGGCGACATGCCCAATCTGACGATTGCCAGCGATGGTAGCGGCAAGATGGACTACACCGTCAAGGAAGCGGCGCTCGCCGAGATGCTCGATGCCGATGGCGCGGCGCTCGTGATCCACGCCAAGGCGGATGACCAGATGACCGATCCGTCGGGCGACAGCGGCGATCGCATAGCCTGCGGCGTGTTCGGCCGAGGCTGAGCTAACGTCTGGCGGGGTGCGCGCTCAGGGCTTGCTGGTATAGTCGATCCGGATGCGCACCCACTCGCCCACCTTGGAAACGCCGCCGACCCTTGGCGGCCTCACCCGGAACTGCCAGGCCGCCGAGATGACCGCGCGGGCGATCCCCGATCCTTGCGGTGATTCGCCAAGCTGCACGCAATCTTCCACCCGAAAATCCTCGACTGTGCGGCAGGCGATCAGGCCCCAGCCGGGGCCTCGCGCCGTTGACAGATAGCCTGCCAGTTCATCCGCATAGGGTTCGCGATACCAGGCGGCGGCATAAAGCGGCTCGCCATTGGGTCCCGATCCGCTGACCCGTGCGCTGTCGCCGGGCACGCCCTTGTCGGGCGGGCCATAGACGCGTCCGGGGTTGGCCTTGGGCTTGGCGATCTGCGGCGCGGCCTGCGGACGGGCAGGTTGCGCGGACGGCATCGGGACGATGGCAGGAGGTACGACCGATGGCTGGGATGCGACCAGGGGGCTTGGCACTTCGGTGGGCGCGGCTTCGGTCTCCTGCGGCTGGGGCGATTGCGCGGCCTCCTGCTCGGCGGCAGGGCTTTCTTCCTCGACCTTTTCCTCGGATGGCTCGGGGCTAACCCCGAACACCGTCAGCTTCTCCTCTTCCTGCCGCGTTGCCGGCGGCGCGATCGAGAGCGACAGCAGCACGAGGATGATCAGGATTTCGGCGAGCAGTGCAAAGATCACCCCGCCGGCGCGCTCACCCAGCCGGGAGCGCAGCCACGAGCGGGTGCGCAGATGCCAGGGCAGGGCTTCGGCAGGAGGGATCATCTTGGTCTGGGGCATGTCCATCAGCGGGCTTGTTCTCGTGCGATTACGGCCCCCCAGCCCCTGATCCCGCGCTTATGGTGCCGCTTGTCGGATTCGAACCAACGACCTACCGCTTACAAGGCGGTTGCTCTACCAGCTGAGCTAAAGCGGCGCTACAGGCGCATTTGCGCCGCGTCCAATGCTCTATTTGACGCCAAAGGTCCAGCCTTCAGTGATGCGGATGGCATCATCGAGCGCCGGCGGGTGCCAGAAGCTGCGCCACAGGCTTTCGTCGCGCGCGGCATGGCGCAGCCACGCCGCTGTCATCAGCGCATCGGTGCTGTGGTCGTCATGCGCGATCAACGGGGCAGGGGGCGCAGCGCCCAGCTGGGCCAGTGCCTGATGCAGCCCGTCGGCATCGCGCACCTTGCTGCGCGATAGCCCGCGACCGGCTGCACGCGCGGCGATGCTGGTGTAGATTTCCACGATCACCGGGCCCCGTTCGGGCAGCGGATCGAACGGCCACACGGGGATGCGCCCCGCCAGCCGGTGCAGCACGCGCATCCCGGTGAGGCTCGACTTGCCGACCTGCGCTGCGCCGACCAGGTTGAAGCAGCTTGCGCTGTTAGCCTGGCGGGTGCTGCGCTGATGATGCTCTACCGCGCGCAGCCGTCCGGTGCCTGCCGTGCCGAAACGGTCGCCGGTATCGCCCTTGCCATGGCGGAAATAACGCCGCGCCTGCTCGTGCGTCACAAAGCCCCCCGCCGCCAGATGGTCATCGCCATCGCACAACTGATCGACCAGCGCCCACAGGCTGCGCGCATCGGGCGGGCTTTCATCCCAGCCGGGAAAATAGCCGCCCGCATCGACAAAGGGAAAGGTCGGTGACAAATCCATGCCGATCAGCATGTCGGTCCCCGCATCGGCATGCGCGAGCAACCAGTCGAGCGCCGCGCCGCGCGACCAGCCCCCCTGCGGGCGCAGCAGCACCGGGCGTGCGTCAGCCTCCGCCGCGATGGTCGCGAGCGCGAGGCCCCTGGGACGTGCCACGGCCTGTCCCGACCAGTCAAAACAGGCGTAATGCTGGAAACGGCGCATTGCGTTCAGCGGATCTGTTTGAGCACCTCGGCGGTGAATTTGGCGATGTTGAACTGATCGTCCGGGCCGTCATAGCCGCGCCGCACGATCACGAGGTCGCGGCTGGGGATCATCACCAGATACTGGCCACGATTGCCGAACGCGGCGAACGCATCGGCAGGAACGCCCTCGCTCTTGCTCATCAGCCAGAAGCTCGCGCCATAGCCGAACGGGCCTTCCGGCTGCGGGCCGCTGGGCCGGGTCACATAGTCGCGCCAGCCTTCGGGCAGGATGCGCTGACCGTTCCAGCTGCCATCGTTCAGATACAAGAGCCCCATCCGCGCCATGTCGCGCGCGGTGGTCCAAACCTGGCTGGAGAGGATGTAGTTGCCCTGCCAGTCGGTCTCGGCCCAGGTGCGCGTCATGCCGAGTGCATCGAACATCTGGTGCGGATGCAGATCGGGCGCGGCATCGCGCGCCGCCAGGGTTGCGAGCAGGATGTCGTTGTTCGAGTAGCGGAAGGCGCTTCCCGGCTGGTGCAGCATCGGCCACAATGTCGTCCACTGCCGCACTTCGCCCGCGCCCATATAGACCGCATCGGTGCGGTTGCCTGGCGAGTCGCTGACGAGGCCACTGCCCATCCGCAGCAGATGATCGAGGGTGATGCGCTTGCGCGGATCGCCCCCGACGTTCCACTCGCGCACCGGCACGTCGGGAATGTTGAAACCCTTCTGGCGGACGAAGCCGACATAGGTTCCCGCGATCGATTTGGCGACCGACCAGGTGCGCTGCGCGGTGTGCATGTCGTGCCCGGGTTTGTAACGCTCCTGCACGACCCGGCCCTTGTGGACGATCACGACACCGCTGGTCTTGCCACCGAACGCTTTCGCCTCGAACGCACTTTCCACCAGAGTGTCGAACGGCGTGATCATCATGATCCTCGGATCGCTCGCATCGGCATCGCCCATCGGCCAGGCAAGCGCGTCGGCGCTGCCGGGGATCGCCCGCTCCAGCGCCTCGGCGGGAAGGCGGGTGCCGTCGCTGGTCCAGCCAATCGGCATCGATGTGCAGCCGGTCACCGGATTGTGCCGGGCAACGCGCGGCGGCATGTCCTCGGCAAAGGCGACGCTCACCTGATGCGCGGGTTCGTCGATGTCCGCCTTCAATGTCGGCACGATCGCGGCGACGTGCGGATAGATCCCGGTGAGTTCATCCGCCTCGATATCGGCAAGCGTCTTGTTGCCGTTCCACAAGCCGGAACACACGAACTGCGCCTTGTAGCCGGCGGCCTGCGCGCGATCCATGTGCGAGGGTTGGATAGGCGTCGCTTGTTGGGCAACGGCGGGGGCCGCCAGTGCCAAGGCGAGGGCAAGACTAACTGCGATTGTCTTCACGCATTTTCTCCCATGTGCGCATCCGCTCGGCAATGCGCGCTTCATAGCCGCGTTCGACCGGTCGATAGAACTGCTGCGCGTCCATCTCTTCGGGCCAGTAGTTCGCGCCCGAAAAGCCCTCGGCCTGATCATGGTCATAGGCATAGCCCTTGCCATAGCCGATGTCCTTCATCAGCTTGGTCGGCGCGTTCAGGATATTGGGCGGTGGCATCAGCGATCCGGTGGCACGCGCGCTTTTCCAGGCGGCCTTTTGCGCGGCGTAGATCGCGTTCGATTTGGGCGCGGTGGCGCAATAGAGGCACGCCTGCACGATCGCCAGTTCGCCCTCGGGTGACCCGAGAAACGCATACGCATCCTTGGCGGCGAGGCATTGCACCAGCGCCTGCGGGTCGGCCATGCCGATGTCTTCGCTGGCAAAGCGGGTGATCCGGCGCAACACGTAGAGCGGCTCCTCGCCCGCCACCAGCATGCGCGCGAGATAGTAGAGCGAAGCCTGCGGATCGGACCCGCGCATCGCCTTGTGCAGCGCCGAGATGAGGTTGTAGTGACCCTCGCGGTCCTTGTCGTAGACCGGCATCCGGCGGTGCAGCAATGCGGCGAGCCCCGCCGGGTCGAGCGGCGCATCGATCCGCACCGTCAGCAAGGTCTCGACCTGGTTGAGCAGGAAGCGCCCGTCGCCATCGGCCGAGGCGATCAGCGCGGCGCGGGCGTCGTCGGTGAGCGGCAGCGAGCGTCCGGTCAGCGCTTCCGCGCGCGCGATCAGTTCGCCCAGCGCCGCCTCGTCCAGCCGTCGCAGAATGAGCACCTGACTGCGGCTGAGCAAAGCGGCATTGAGTTCGAACGACGGGTTTTCGGTCGTTGCCCCCACCAGCACCACCGTCCCGCGCTCGACGAAGGGCAGGAAACCATCCTGTTGCGCGCGGTTGAAACGGTGGATCTCGTCCACGAACAGCAAGGTGCGCTGCCCTGCACCTGCCATCTTCTCGGCCTCGGCAAAGGCTTTCTTGAGGTCCGCGACGCCGGAGAACACCGCCGAGATCGCGACAAAGCGCATCCCCGTCGCCTCGCCCAGCAACCGCGCCATGCTGGTCTTGCCGGTGCCGGGGGGGCCCCACAGGATCATGGAAGACAGCTTACCGGCCGCGACCATCCGCCCGATCGCGCCTTCCGGACCGGTCAGGTGATCCTGGCCGATGATCTCGCTTAGGTTCGCCGGGCGCAGCCGGTCGGCCAGCGGCGCATCGGCGGCGGGCCGGCTGTTGCTGGTGGCGGGGGGAAGGGCTTCGAACAGGTCGCTCATCGCAGGAACGCTAGCGGCTGGCGGGGGCAGGGGGAAGGGGATGAAAAATGCACCCGTCGCAGATCAGCTCTTGTCAAACTGTATCTAAGATATATCTTAGAGCCATCGAGACACACAGGAGATAGATTCGATATGAGTATGCGTTTCAAAATGGCCGGCGGTCCGCGCGGATCGGGCAACCCCTTTATCGCAATGAGCTTCGGACGCGGCGGTGGCCGTAGCTGGGGCGGAGACTGGGACTTCGGCAACTGGAGCTTCGATGGTGGCGGCCGGGGTGGCCGTGGCGGCGGCGGTGGAGGCCGCGGTGGCCGGGGCCGCAGGCGGATGTTCGACAGTGGTGAGCTGCGTATCGTGCTGCTCGCGCTGATCGAAAAGGAGCCGCGGCATGGCTATGACCTGATCAAGGCGATCGAGGAGATGACCGGCGGCGACTATGCGCCCAGCCCCGGCGTGGTCTACCCCACGCTCAGCCTGCTGGAAGATGCAGGGCTGATCGCCTCTGTCGAAACCGATGGCGCGCGCAAGGCGTTCCGCATCACCGATGCGGGGATTGCCGAGCTTTCCGACAAGCGCGACGAGGCCGATGCGCTGCTGGCGCGGTTGTCCGAGGCGGGCGAAGAGCGCGAGCAGCGCGCAGGTGGCCCGCAGATCGGCCGCGCGGTAGGCAATCTGATGGCCGCGATGGCGCATCGCCTGGCGAGCGGTGAGGCCGATGCCGAATTCAAGCACCGCGTTGCCGAGATCCTCGACGAAGCCGCGCAGAAGATCGAGCGACTTTGACTATTTCCCCTCCCGCTTGCGGGAGGGGAAAGATCACGCCAGCAGCGACACATTCCCGCCGGCTGCGGTCGTGTCGATGCAGACATGCCGTTCATGCACGCATCGGGCGGCGTAATGTTCATCGGTGAACAGCGGCAGGATCGCGCCGTCGCGTGCGGCGAGCGCGATGCGGATGGCGCGCTGGTCATCGGGTGTGCTCCAGGCTGCCACCGCGTCAAAGCCGCTGATCAGCGCCAGATCGCCGCGTTCGATGAACCCGTCGATCGCGTGCGGCCCCCTTGCGCCCGGCACCACGATCAGCGCAGCACAACCTTCCGACTGCGCCGCCTGCGCCTGCTGAATCGCGGCCTCGACCGTCGGCCCCAGGCACAGGATACGGCCTCGCGCATAGGTCGACAGCACGTTCGATTCGCCGGTGGGCCCTGGCATCGTCATGCTGTCCAACGGCAGCTCGGTGACACGCGGCAGGGCAGTCAGCGCCGCTTCGACCTCGGCACGCGATGCGATCCGGGTCAGCGGCGGGAGCGCATTGTGCGGGCCTGAAGCCTCGGCGAAGCGCGGCAGATAACGCGGCCCGCCCGCTTTGGGTCCGGTGCCCGACATCCCCTCGCCACCGAAAGGCTGCGCACCGACCACCGCGCCGATCTGGTTGCGGTTGACGTACATGTTGCCCGCGTGAACCCGCGACGTGACATGATCGACACGGCCATCGATTCGGGTCTGCAGCCCGAAGGTCAGGCCGAATCCGCGCGCGTTGATCCGGTCGATCAGCGCGTCGATCTCGCCGGCCTCGAAGGTCGCGATGTGCAGCACCGGCCCGAAGATTTCCTCGGCTAGGTCGTCGATGCCACCGACCGCAATCGCCGCGGGGCCTATGAACCAGCCGTTCGCCGGAGCCTCGAGCTGCTTGAGCAGCCGCCCGTCGCGCTGGGCTTGCTCGATGTGCGCGGCGATCTTGTCGCGCGCATGCGGATCGATCACCGGTCCGACGTCATTGGCAAGCCACCACGGGTCGCCCAGCGACAGCGCGTCCATCGCGCCGAACAGCATTTCCTTGAGCGGCTCGGCAATATCGCGCTGCACATACAGCATGCGCAGCGCCGAACAGCGCTGGCCCGCCGACTGGAAGGCGGAGGCGACGATGTCGCGCACGGCCTGTTCTGGCAAAGCGGTCGAATCGACGATCATCGCGTTGAGGCCGCCGGTCTCGGCGATAAGCATCGCATCGGGCGGGCAGTGCTCCGCCATGGTGCGGTTGATCGCCTGCGCGGTGGCGGTCGATCCGGTAAAGCAGGTGCCGGCGATTGCGCCATCCCCGGTCAGCGCGGCGCCCACCACCCGGCCCTGTCCGGGCAGCAGCTGCAGCGCGTGGTCGGGGACGCCTGCCTGATGCAGCAGCCGGGTCGCCAGATGCGCGATCAGCGGGGTCTGTTCGGCGGGTTTGGCGAGCACAGCATTGCCCGCCGCAAGCGCCGCTGCGATCTGGCCGGTGAAGATTGCCAGCGGAAAATTCCATGGCGAGATGCAGCTGATGATGCCGCGGGGTGCGAGCGTCGGATTGGCCAGCGCCTCGGCCGCGTAATAGCGCAGGAAATCGACCGCCTCGCGCAGCTCCGCGATCGCATCGAGCGCGGTCTTGCCTGCTTCGCGCGCCAGCAGCGCGAATATCTCGCCATGGTGCTCTTCGAGCAGGTCGGCGGCGCGGTTCAGGATCGCGGCGCGGGTCGCCACCGGTGCATTCCACGGGCGAGCAGCGGCAATGGCGGATGCGGCCTGGTCCGCGGTCGCATCACGCACTGTGCCGATCTGCGTGTCCGGGCTTGCCGGGCTGAACACCTCGCGGGCATGGGTGGCGGCGCTGGGCGCTCCCACGATCAGCGGCGCGGCGTGCCATTGGGTCTGTGCAAAGGCGCTGCGCGATTCGAGGAACGCGTTGAGGTCGGCGCGGTTGGCCAGATCCCAGCCGCGCGAGTTGATCCGCGCCGGGGCATAAAGCGCCTGCGGGCGGATGATCCTGGCATCGGCCTCGGCCCTCGCGGCCTCGAGCTGCTCGAACGGGTCGGCAGCGATCGCCTCGGCGGGCACGGCGTGGTTGGCGAGCTGGTTGACGAACGACGAGTTTGCCCCGTTCTCCAGAAGGCGGCGCACCAGATAGGCCAGCAGTTCGCGGTGCTTGCCCACAGGCGCATAGATCCGCGAGCGGACCTTCTCGTTGCGCAGCAGCGCCCCGTGCAGCGGTTCGCCCATACCGTGCAGCCGCTGGAACTCGAAATCGTCGCGGTTGCCCGCCATCTCGAGGATCGCCGCGACACTGTGCGCATTGTGCGTGGCGAACTGAGGATAGATGCGGTCGGTCAGCTTGAGCAATTGCGCCGCGCAGCAGATGTACGAGATATCGGTCGCAGCCTTGCTCGTGAAGACCGGAAAATCGGGCACACCATCGACCTGCGCGCGCTTGATCTCGCTGTCCCAGTATGCGCCCTTGACCAGCCGGACCATGATCTTGCGATCGAGCGACTTGGCAAGGCCATAGAGCCAGTCGATGACGAAGCTGGCACGTTTGCCGAACGCCTGGACCACGACGCCAAGTCCGTCCCAGCCGGCGAGGGACGTATCGGCAAGCACCAGCTTGATGATGTCGAGCGACATGCCGAGGCGATAGGCTTCCTCTGCATCGATATTGAGCCCGATGCGCGCATCGCGTGCGGCGCGGGCGAGCTCGAGCACGCGGTCGGCGAGCGCGGGAACGCATTCGTCCGCCTTGCTCATCTCGTAACGCGGATAGAGCGCGGAAAGCTTGATCGACAGGCCCGGATTGGTGCGCATGTCGTCGGTTCTGGCGGCAGCGGCGATCGCGCGGATCGCGTCCATATAGGCGGCGAAATAGCGGTCGGCATCGGGGAAGGTCAATGCCGCCTCGCCCAGCATGTCGTAGCTGAAGGTCGCGCCCTCGTCGGCCCATTTGCGCGAACGCTTGAGCGCTTCGTCCATGTCTTCGCCTAGCACGAACTGGTTGCCCAGCTCCTTCATGGCCCGGCGCACGGCGGCGCGGATGACCGGCTCGCCCAATCGCTTGATTGCCCCGCGAAGCGCGTCGAGCGGTCCCTTGCTGACTGATCCTTCGAGCACCGACTGGGTCATCGAGAGCGCGAAAGTGCTGGCGTTGACCAGGCTGTGTTCGGACTTGCCGAAATGCTCGCGCCAGTTGGCTGGCGAAATCTTGTCCTCGATCAGGTCGTCGATCGTCTCGGCGTCGGGCACCCGCAGCAGCGCCTCGGCCAGCGTCATCAGCGCCAGCCCCTCGTCGCTCGACAGGCCGTATTGACCCAGGAAGCTCTCCATCAGCGTGGGGCCGGAAGCCGCACGGACATCCTCCACCACGCGCACCGCGCGCGCACGGATGCGGGCGCGCAGTTCGGGCGACGGGGCATAGCTCGCGATCAGATGGTCGAGCACCGCACCTTCATCGGCCCGGTGATGAGCGCGCACGGCATCGCGCAATGCAAGCAGTTCGGTCATGGCTAAAGCCTTGTCTGGGGAGGACGTTGTGGGTTCGCCCATACAGCAATTTCAGGGGTTTTGAAGGGGTGTGATTGCCTGCGCCTCTCCCCTCCCGCTGGCGGGGGGGCAGGTCCGGCCTGCCGGACAGGGGTGGGCTTGGGAGCACCACCTTGGCGTTCAGGCCCACCCCGGCCTTCGGCCACCCCTCCCGCAAGCGGGAGGGGAGAGGGATCTCTCAGATAACCCCGACGTCCTTGCCCGCCGCTTCGAAAATTCCCAGGATCTGCGTCACCTGTTCGCTCGAATGTTCGGCGCACAGCGAGCAGCGCAACAGCGTCATGCCCGCAGGGGTTGCGGGCGGGCGGGCGAGGTTGACGTACAGCCCGCGGTCGAGCAGCGCCTCCCACATCTGGGCACCTTTCAGCATGTCGGTCATGATCACCGCGATGATGCCGCTCTGCGCTTCGGGTGTGCCAAGCTGGAAGCCGAGGTCGCGCAGGCCCTGGTGCAGCCGCTTGGAGTTTTCCCACAGGTGTGCGCGCTTGTTGCCCGCGTGCATCAGCTTGCGGATGCTGGTCGCGGCGGTGGCGACAACCGACGGCGGCAGGCTGGCGGTGAACACATAGGGGCGGCAGACGAGCCGCAGCACTTCGAACTTGGGGTGGTTGGATACGCAGAAGCCGCCGACGGTGCCGACCGACTTGCTGAACGTGCCGATGATGAAATCGACATCGTCCATCACGCCCGCCGCTTCGGCAACGCCGCGGCCGTTCTGGCCGATAAAGCCCATCGAATGCGCTTCATCGACCAGCACCATTGCGCCTGCAGCCTTGGAGATGGCGACCATTTCCTTGAGCGGCGCAATATCGCCGAGCATCGAATAGACGCCTTCGAGCACGACCAGCTTGCCCGCTTCAGGAGGGAGGCGCTTCAGCCGCTTTTCCAGCGCCTCGACATCGTTGTGCCGGAAGGCGACGATCTGGGCGTTGCCCAGCGAACAGCCGTCATAGATCGAGGCATGGCTGTCGATGTCGAGGATGATGTAATCCTCCTTGCCTGCCATGGTCGAGATGATGCCGAGGTTCGCCTGGTATCCGGTGGAAAAGACCATCGCATGGTCCATCCCGTAGAATTCCTTGAGCGCCTCTTCGCAGTCGCGGTGTCCGGCGTAGGTGCCGTTGAGCACGCGGCTGCCGGTGGTGCCCGATCCGAAATTGTCGAGCGCAGTCTTGCCGGCGTCGAGCACATCGGGATCGAAGGTCATCCCCATATAGTTGTAAGTGCCCAGCAGGATCGTTTCCTTGCCGTTGCACATCGCCACGGTGGGCGATTTGACCGATTCCATGACCAGCGCATAAGGATCGCGCACGCCGTGCGAAAGCAGCGCCTCGCGCTCCCCGATCAGGGCGTCGAACTTGGAAAACAGGTCGGTCATGGGGTCATTCTCTGTTGGGGGCAGGCAGGCGAGAAACAGCAGATGGGGTCAGGCGGTGAGTTTTTCCACCGCGGCGACCAGCTGGCCGACGGTTTCGATCTCCGCCTGCATGTTCATGGTGATGATGATGTCGAATTCATCCTCGATCGCGGCGACGAAATCCATGACGGTCAGGCTGTCCCACTCCAGATCACCCGCAAAGGTGGTGCCATCGGTCAGCGCGACGCCCTTTTTGTTGAACGGCTCGATCTGCGCGGCGATGCGCTCATAAGTGGCGGGGCTGTCGGTCATGGGTGTCTTTCGTCGATCAAGTGTGGGCACCGCCTTGCCCCGCGATTGCGGCATAAACGCGGCAGTATGTGGAAGCCTGAAGGCCAGTGCGGCGGCGCTTGTCAAGCACGGCGCGTCTATGTCATTAATCTGTAATGGAAGAGGGGGCCAAAGCAGCGCGAGTCGAAACGCCGAGACCGGCGATTCCCACCCCATGGCTGCAGACCCCGCACACCTTCTCGCCGCATGCCATCCACTTGATCCGCACATCGGTTCAGACCAATCTCGCATTGAGCCAGATGGCCGACCAGAAGGCGAGCATTCTGATGGGCGCGACCTTCGTGGTGTTCACAATTTCGGTCGGCCAGGCGCGCAGCGGCAACTTCACGCTGCCGCTGATCGTGCTCGCGCTGTTCGCGTTCCTCTCGGCGATGTGCGCGGTGTTCGCCATCCTGCCCTCGGTGCGCGGAACCCCAACGCCCAAAGCCAATGTTCCGCCCGGATCGACCAACTTCATGTTCTTCGGTAATTTTTCCGCGATGGCGGAAGATGACTTTGCCGATCTGGTGATCGACCAACTGCACACCGACGAGACAATCTTCCGTACCATGCTGCGCGATGTCCACCAGAACGGCATGGTGCTGCAGCACAAGAAGTACCGCTATCTCGGCCATGCCTATCGCATCTTCCTGATCGGCCTGTCGCTGACCTTCGCTTTGTTCCTGGTCGAGCTGGCGCTGGGCCGCTCGCTTATTTGAGCCAGCCCTGGGCACGATACCAGCGCGCGGTGTCTGCCAGTCCCTGACGTGTCGGTATCTCGGCACTCCACAGTTGCGACGGGGGTTTCCGGTCCGGATGGGCGGTCCAGTCGCTGTGCGCGATGTAGCGCGCCCGGTCGGGGGTCAGCTTCGCCGCCTTGCCGCGCAGCAGCCGGTCGCCCTGCGCGGCCAGATGCAGCGCTAGCTTGGGCGTGCTGAACGCGCGGACCTTGCGCCCCACCGCATCGCCCAGCGCATCGGCAAAATCCTTGTGGCTCCAGCCGCGCGGGGCACCGTCATCGACTTCGTGGATCGCGTTCGCATCACCTGCACCGCCCGCAAGCCGCACCAGCAGCGCGGCGAGATCGGCGACATGCACGACCGACATCCGCCCGCCCGGCGGCAACATCACCACGCCGCGCACCGCCATCCGGAACAGGTCGAGCATCTCGGTATCGCCCGGGCCATAGACCGCGGGCGGGCGCACCATCTGCCAGTCGAGCCCGGATGCGACGACTCGCGCCTCGGCCTCGGCCTTGGACCAGCAGTAGTTCGACAGGCCAGGCTCGCGTGCGGCGAGCGACGAGACGTGAATGAACCGCGCAACCCCAGCCGCCTTCGCCGCCGCCAGCATGTTTTCGGTGCCGGTGATGTTGCCCGCGATGAAGCCCGCGCGGTCGGGCGCGTTGACCACGCCCGCGATATGCAGCACGCAATCGGCGCCGATGCACAGCTCGGAGAGGCTTTCAGGGTCGTCCAGCGCGCCTGGTACCCAGATTACGCCTTCGCGTTCCGGCTGCGGACGGCGGGTCAGCGCGCGGACCTGGTGACCGCTGGCCAGAGCCGCATCGATGCTCGCACCGCCGACAAAGCCGGTCCCGCCGGTCATCGCGATCACGCTCACAACAGCACCATCTGATCGCGGTGGACCAGCGCACTGCGCGGCGCATAGCCGAGCACCTCGGCGATCGCATCGCTGCGCAGCCCCATGATCCGTGCCGCATCGCCAGCGTCATATTCGGCCAGCCCCCGCGCGATCGTCTCTCCGCTTGCGTTCAAGATCTCGATCACGTCGCCGCGTACGAACTTGCCGTCCACGGCGGTGGCGCCCGCGGCGAGCAGGCTCGATCCCTTGGCGAGCGCGGCTTGCGCTCCTGCATCCACGGTGATCCGCCCGCGCGCGGTCATGCGCCCCGCCAGCCACAATTTGCGGCCCTTGCCCTGCGGCCCGGCGGTGAACACTGTGGCTCGGCCGCCCGCCGCCAGCCTGGCGAGCGGGTGGTCGTGCGTGCCGTTGGCGATGGCGAGGTGCGCGCCCGCGCTGGTCGCGATCCGTGCCGCCTCGAGCTTGGAGAGCATACCGCCCGATCCCATCCCCGATGCAGAGCCGCCATCGGCCATGGCGCGGATCCGCGCATCGATCCGCGCGACGCTCTCGACAAGCTTGGCGTCGGGGTCGTTCTTCGGGTTGGCGGTGTAGAGCCCGTCGACGTCGGAGAGCAGCACCACGCCGCCAGCGCCTGCCGCCTGCGCGATGCGCGCGGCGAGCCGGTCGTTGTCGCCGAAGCGGATTTCCTCGGTCGCGACCGAATCATTCTCGTTGATCACCGGCACCACGCCCAGCGCGATCAACCGGCGCAAGGTAGCCGACGCGTTGAGGAAGCGCCTGCGATCTTCCAGATCGTCGAGCGTGACCAGCATCTGCGCGGCGGTGATGGCATGATCACCCAGCAGCTCGGCCCAGCACTGGCTGAGCGCAATCTGCCCGGTGGCGGCGGCTGCCTGCGCATCCTCAAGGCTGGCGCGGCCGCCCTTGGGCAGCCCGAGCCGCCGTGCGCCCAGCGCGATCGCGCCCGAGGAGACGATGACGATGCGCTGCCCGGCCGCGGTCCGCGCGGCGATGTCGTCGACCAAGGACGCCAGCCATTCGCGCCGGACGGTCCCGTCGGGCGCCACCAGCAGCGCCGAGCCGACCTTGACCACCAGCACCGGACAGGCGGCGGCAGACAGCAGGGCGGCGGGGGAAGGGGCGTGGGTCATCGTTCAAATCCCGTTTTCCGGCGAAAGCGGCACCAAGTGAGTTACAGGCGAAACAGACGGTCTTCCATCCCCGTCATTCCCGCGAACGCGGGAATCCCGCTTTTTGCCTGGCCAGCTTTAGAAGCGGGACCCCCGCGTGCGCGGGGGTGACGAGAGAAAGGCACGATATTGCAGAGCCACGGCTTTTAGCCGTTCAAACCGGAGACCAGACCCCCGGCTCGCTGTCGGCATTCGGATCGACCCCTTCGGGCTTTTCGGTCGCGGTATCGCGCGGCAGATATTCGAGCAGTGCGTCGAACAGCGCCTCGATCCCCGCGCCGGTCGCGGCGGAGATCGGGAACACGCGCTCTGCGCCCGCTGCCAGCACCTCGTCGGAGAAATGCTGCATCAGCTCGTCGTCGAGCAGATCGCCCTTGTTGAGCGCCACCAGCCTCGGCTTTTCGTCAAGCCCGGCGCCGTAGTTGGTCAGTTCGCCATTGACGATCCGCATCGCCTCGAGCGGATCGTCGCCATTGGCATCGATCAGATGGATGAGCACCTGGCAGCGTTCGATATGACCCAGGAACCGGTCGCCGATCCCTGCGCCTTCGGCCGCGCCCTCGATCAGCCCGGGGATGTCGGCGAGCACGAACTCGCGGTTCTTGTGCTGGACCACGCCCAATTGCGGACGCAGCGTCGTGAAGGGATAGTCGCCAACCTTGGCGTGGGTGTTGGTCACCTGGTTGATGAAGGTGGACTTGCCAGCATTGGGCAGGCCGACCAACCCTGCATCCGCCATCAGCTTCAGCCGCAGCCAGACATACATTTCCGCGCCTGGCCAGCCCGGGCCGTGCTGGCGCGGGGTACGGTTGGTGCTGGTCTTGTAGCTGAGGTTGCCGCGCCCGCCATCGCCGCCGCGCAGCAGTGTGATCCGCTGGCCTGCATGGGTGAAGTCGGCGAGCACCTCTTCCTTGTCCTCGCTCAGCACCTGGGTGCCGACGGGAACCTTGATCACAAGGTCCTCGCCGCCCGCGCCGGTGCGGTTGCGACCCATGCCGCCGGTGCCGCGCCGCGCCTTGAAGTGCTGGGTGTAGCGAAAGTCGATCAGCGTGTTGAGGCCGCTGACCGCTTCGAAGATGATGTCGCCGCCCTTGCCGCCATTGCCGCCGTCCGGACCGCCATATTCGACGTACTTTTCGCGGCGAAAGGACACCGCGCCCTGTCCGCCGGTACCCGAGCGGATGAAAATCTTGGCTTGATCGAGAAAATGCATGGGGCCGCCCCTAAAGGAAAGGCATGCAAAACGCCAGAGCCAGCGATCACAGGGGCCGGGCGTGCGTCTGCCCGCGGCGCTGGATCGCCTCAAATTGCATGGGACCCCTTGCCTGCGGCCAGCGAAATACGATATTCGCAGTCATCTATGCATCCTCAGACCCCCACCCTTGCGCCGCGCCTGGCGCCCCTGACCCTTTCTGCGGCGGGTGGCAGGTTTGCCGTGCACGCAGGCCCGGACCGCGAGGACGGGAATGACGATGGCCCGCCCGATATCGGCATCGCGGTCAAGACTCGCGCCAAGTCGAAGAAGCCCAGCCAGTATAAGGTGCTGATGCTCAACGACGACTACACCCCGATGGAATTCGTGGTGCTGGTGCTCAAGCGCTTCTTCAGCATGAACATGGACGAGGCGACCCGGGTGATGCTCCACGTCCACCAGAAGGGCGTCGGCGTGTGCGGCATCTTCACCTATGAGGTTGCCGAGACCAAGGTTAACCAGGTGATGGACTTCGCTCGCGAAAACCAGCACCCGCTGCAGTGCACGCTCGAGAAGGTTTGACACCGCAAGCGGCGTTGCCCCCCTTGCACCCGGTGCCGCAGGCGTTAAACAGCGGCGATGGACAAGATCATCATTCGCGGCGGCAAGCCGCTCTCGGGCCGTATTCCCATCTCCGGAGCCAAGAACAGCGCGCTGACGCTGTTGCCGTGCGCGCTGCTCACCGATGAGCCGCTGACGCTGCGCAACCTGCCGCGGCTCGCCGATGTCGACAGCTTCGGCCATCTGCTCAACCAGCTTGGTGTCTCGACCATGATCGAAGGCGCGCGGCCAGAGGATTTCGGCCGGGTGATGACGCTGCGCGCGGGCCGCGTCACCGCAACGGTCGCGCCCTATGACATCGTGCGCAAGATGCGCGCCTCGATCCTGGTGCTGGGCCCCTTGCTGGCGCGCGCGGGCGAGGCGACGGTCTCGCTTCCCGGCGGCTGCGCGATCGGCAACCGCCCGATCGACCTGCACTTGAAGGCGCTGGAGGCGCTGGGCGCGGAGATCGAAATCGCGGCGGGATACGTGACCGCGCGCGCGCCCAAGGGCGGGCTTCCCGGCGGCGACTTCGGCTTTCCCGTGGTTTCCGTCGGCGCGACCGAAAATGCGCTGATGGCCGCGGTGCTCGCCAAGGGTACCTCGACGCTGCGCAATGCCGCGCGTGAACCCGAGATCGTCGACCTGTGCAACCTGCTGGTGGCGATGGGCGCGGTGATCGAGGGCATCGGCGGATCGACCTTGGTCATCCATGGCAAGGACCGGCTGCACGGCGCGACCTATCGCGTGATGGCCGACCGGATCGAGGCGGGCAGCTATGCCTGCGCAGCCGCGATCACCGGCAGCCCGCTCGACCTGATCGGCGCCAGGCTCGACGAGATGGAAGCAACGATCGCCGCTTTGCGTCAGGCCGGCGTGCAAGTCGAGGAAATCGCTGACGGCATCGCGGTGCGCCCCAACGGCAAATTGCAGGCGCTGACCCTCTCGACCGCGCCGTTCCCCGGCTTTGCCACCGACATGCAGGCGCAGTTCATGGCGATGCTGTGCAAGGCCGAAGGCACCAGCATGCTCACCGAGACGATCTTCGAGAACCGCTACATGCACGTGCCCGAACTGAACCGCATGGGCGCACATATCGATGTCAAGGGCCGCACCGCGGTGGTGCACGGCGTCAACCGCATGGTCGGAGCGCCGGTGATGGCGACCGATCTGCGCGCCTCGATGAGCCTGATCATCGCAGGGCTTGCCGCCGAGGGAGAGACCGAGGTCAACCGCGTGTACCATCTCGACCGCGGCTATGAGCGGCTGGAAGAGAAACTGCAGGCAGTCGGCGCAGATATCGAGCGCGTCGGCGGGGATTGACGGGCGGGCTGGCTCATCCCGCTCTCCCCTCCCGCATGCGGGAGGGGCAGGTCCGGCTTGCCGGACCGGGGTGGGCCTGAAACGTTCCGAATCTCAGGCCCACCCCGGCCTCGGCTGCGCCTCAGCCACCCCTCCCGCCAGCGGGAGGGGAGAGGGTTTCGACAAGATCGCGCACCAGCCACAGCCGGATCGCGCTCGCGAGGTTCGGCGGGTCGTCCGCCTCGATCCGTTCGACATCGATCCGGGCCACCAGCGCGTTGAGCGGCAGCATGCGCGCCTCGGCGGCAGCCTTGAGCATGTCCCAGAACAGGGGCTCCAGGCTGATCGAGGTGAGATGCCCCGCAATCTGGATGCTGCGCTTGACCGGGCCGCGATAAAGGTCGTCGGTGGAGATCATCCGGGCGGGTAGAGCCGGTTCATTTCGGCGACATTGGCCGCGATGATCTGTTCGAGCACGCCCAAGTCGATCTGGTCAAGCCGGTTCACATAGAGGCACGACTTTTCCATCTTGTGCTTGCCAAGCCGGGCCAGCAGCGCCTCTTGCTGCGCAGCGGCGGCGCCTTCCAGATCGCTGCACATCAGGTAGATGCTGTGCTTGCCCTTGCGCGGGGCAAAGCCCGATCGCATCGATGTGCCGCTGCGCCCGCTGTCATAGGTATAATGATATTCGCCAAAGCCGATCATGCTCGGCCCCCACATCTTCGCAGGCTCGCCGGTCACACGCTGGTACAGTTCCAGCAGGGCCTGCGCTTCCTCGCGCCGCCGGTCGGGCTCCAGCGCGGCGATATAGCCTTTCACATCGGCATCGGTGGCCACGGTCTTGTTGGCTGCATCCGCCATCTTGCATCCCCCATGATCAAGGCCTAAAGGCTAGCACGTCTGATGGGGAGTAGCCAACCGGTGCGGTGCACCGGTCCGCGCGTCAACACACTTGGTCGAGAGGCCATGGTGCGCGGGTTTCCGGACCTTTTTCGAGGCCCGGCTTCCGGCAAGACCGATGACACCTGATCCCATTGTCCGGCCGGGCAGGGGGAAAGGTGTTGTTGCGTTTTTGCTTGAAACCCTGCTGCCCGGCCCCGGAAGTGATCCTGCTTATGGAAGCCTTTCTCGCCTCGTTGTCACTCGTTGCGCTCGCCGAAATGGGTGACAAGACGCAGCTGCTCGCCATCCTGCTCGCCGCCCGGCTGCGCAAGCCGGTGCCGATCATCGCTGGCATTCTGGTCGCAACACTCGCCAACCATTTTCTCGCGGCCTTGCTCGGCCAGCAGATCGCAGGCCTGCTCGACAGCCCCGCTTTCCGCTATGCCATCGCGGCGGGTTTTGTCGGCATGGCGTTGTGGGCGCTGATCCCCGACACGTTCGACGAGGACGACCAGCCCAAGGCGCGCAGTGCAGGCGTGTTCGTCACCACCCTGATCGCGTTCTTCCTCGTCGAGATGGGCGACAAGACCCAGATCGCCACGGTCGCGATGGGCGCGCATTACCAGAACGTGATCGCGGTGACAGCGGGCACCACCCTGGGCATGATGATTGCCAATGTGCCTGCGGTGCTGCTGGGCCACAGGATCGAGCGCATCCTGCCGATCCGCGCGCTGCAGATCGGCGCAGCTGTGCTGTTTGCAGCGCTCGGGCTTTGGGTCGCGGCGCAGACGGCGGGCTGGGTCGGATAACCGGCGGTTCAGCCGTCGCAGTCGTTCCAGTAATCCTTGTTGGTGGTGCAGCTGCGCAGTCCGCTATAGTGATTGACGGTACACACAGTCTTCATCGGGCAGGCCTTGAACGGGCGAGGGCGATAATCGCGCGGCGGCGCTGCGGGACGGCTGTAGATCGCGGCGGCCTGGGTGCGCAGCGGGGTCATCTGCGACCTGATCGAGTCGTCGCCGTTCCGGATCGCATGATCCATCCAGTACAGCACCTCGGTCTCGTACTTCATCGCGTCCTTGGATTGCAGCAGCGATGATGCCGCCATCACCGCGCCATAGACCTCGCCCTGTTCGGCCATGCTGCGCGACAGCCGATAGGCGAGGTCGAAGTCCTTCTTCGTCCCGCGTCCCTCGCTGATCATCGTGAAGGCCATGATCGTGGAATAGACATGACCGCGCTCGGCTGCCTGGCGGAACAGGTCGAACGCCTTCTTCTCGTCCTTCTTCACGCCCACACCTTCGTGATAATAGATGCCCGCGCGGTGCATCGCGTCGACATGTCCGGCGGCTGCGGCCTGCTCCATCATCCTGACACCGCCCTTGATGTCTTTCGTCCCGTAGCCGCCCTGCGCCAGCAATGTGCCGTACATGTACATGCCCATCGGGTCGCCGCCGGTGGCCGAGGCGCGGATCAGGTCGAGCCCCTGCGACTTGGGAAGGTCGCTGAAGAAGCCCGAATACACCGACAGCCCCACCTCCAGCATCGCGCTGGCGTCCTTCTGCCTGTCGATAAAGCGCCGCGCGATCTTTAGCCCGTCCGGGGTCGAGATGACATGGTTCACCGCCTTGTCGAGCAGCGGCTGCGGAGGGGCGGGGCAGGGCGCAGGGGCGTTGGACGCGTTTTCGTGCGCCCGCGCCCAGGCCTCTTCGTCCGCGGATATCGCCGCGCCCTTGTCGAGATCGTTGATCAGCCGGTCATAGGCGACATGGCAATCGGTGCGCGGCTGGTGCAGCCGTTGCGGATCGGGGGCCGATCCGGCGGTCAGCGTTGCGGGCTGCGCAGCAAGAACCAGGGCCAGGCCAGCGCCTGCGGCAATTCGGGCAAATCGGGAGAGCATGGTCGAGGCATCCTTGGAACCAGCCATGTGGCTGGAAGGTGGCTTGCGACCTTGAGGCCAAGGCTAGAATCGCGCCGTGCCCAAGTCAACATCACCGGCATGGCGCACTGCACACTTGCCCCTGCTGTGCCGCGCTGATAGTCGGCGCGCGAGCACCTACATCAGCAGAAAGTCCGCTTGCATGACCCAATCCGTCAACCGCGTCGTTCTGGCCTTTTCGGGCGGGCTGGATACCAGCGTCATCCTCAAGTGGCTGCAGCAGACCTATAATTGCGAGGTCGTGACCTTCACCGCCGATCTCGGCCAGGGCGAGGAGCTGGAGCCCGCGCGCGCCAAGGCGCAGATGATGGGCGTGAAGCCGGAACACATCTTCATCGACGACCTGCGCGAGGAGTTCGTCAAGGATTACGTGTTCCCGATGATGCGCGCCAATGCGGTGTACGAGGGCACCTATCTGCTGGGCACCTCGATCGCGCGGCCGCTGATCGCCAAGCGCCAGATCGAGATCGCCAAAATGGTCGGCGCAGATGCGGTCAGCCACGGCGCGACCGGCAAGGGCAACGATCAGGTGCGCTTCGAACTTGGCTATTACGCGCTCGATCCCGACGTCAAGGTGATCGCCCCGTGGCGCGAATGGGACCTGACCAGCCGTACCAAGCTGATCGAGTTCGCCGAGACTCACCAGATTCCGGTGAGCAAGGACAAGCGCGGCGAAGCGCCTTTCTCGACCGATGCGAACATGCTGCACACCTCGTCCGAGGGCAAGGTGCTCGAAGATCCGTGGGATGAAGTCCCCGACTATGTCTATTCGCGCACCCACCACCCCGAGGATGCGCCCGACACGCCCGAATATATCACGATCGATTTCGAGCGCGGCGACGGCGTCGCGATCAACGGCGAGGGCATGAGCCCGGCGACCCTCCTCGAAAAGCTCAACGAGTATGGCAAGACCCACGGCATCGGACGGCTGGATCTGGTCGAGAACCGCTTCGTCGGCATGAAGTCGCGCGGCATGTACGAAACGCCGGGCGGCACGATCTATCACATCGCGCACCGCGGCATCGAGCAGCTGACGCTGGATCGCGGGGCTGCGCACCTCAAGGACGAGCTTGCACCGCGCTATGCCGAGCTGATCTACAACGGCCTGTGGTTCAGCCCCGAGCGCGAGATGCTGCAGGCGGCGATCGACCACAGCCAGGCGCATGTCACCGGCACCGTGCGGCTCAAGCTCTACAAGGGCAACGCCTGGGTCGTCGGCCGCAAGTCGCCGTTCTCGCTGTACAGCGAGAAGGTGGTGACGTTCGAGGACGATGCCGGCGCCTATGACCAGAAGGATGCCGAAGGCTTCATCAAGCTGAACGCGCTGCGCCTGCGCCTGCTGGGCCGCCGGGGGGCCTGAGCGCGCTTATGGAGCGGGCAGAGGGCACGAACCGCACTCTGATGCAGGTGCTGACCTATGCAGGGGCGCTGCCGTTCCTTGCGGGCGCGTCGTGCCACATCACCGGCTATGGCGATGTCAACGCGGCCAATCTCACCTGCTACTGGGCGTTCACCATCCTGATGTTCATGGCGGGGACGCTGTGGGGCATTCAGGTGGTGGCGCCGCAGAAGGTCAGCCCCAATCTGCTGATCGCCAGCAACGTCGTGGTGCTGGGCACCTGCGCTGCCTTGTGGTTCGTGCCGTTCAACGAGGCGGCTTTGCTGTTCGCGATCGGATTCGGCGTGCTGCTGTGGCTCGACCGCCGCGCGATGGAGGCGGGGGCGACCGACATGGCCTATGGCACGATGCGCGCCCGCGTCTCGGCGATCGTGATTGCGTGCCTGGTGCTGATCGCGGTCGTGCCGATGGGGACGATCGGCTGACCGGATCCGGGCCGCGCTGGGCGAATCGCCCGTCCGAGTCCTGCTCGCTAACCCTGTTTGTTACACGTGCGTGAAACAAACCATCAGCCCGACTTTAATCCATTGTTGTCCACCATTTTATCCACAGCGAACCCGTGCTGCCTGTGGATAACTTGCGCAATTTTGCTGGCTGCGACTCGGATGTCGTGACACCTTTGTGAAGTCGGAAGGACAGACGGAAAGCGGACTGAAGACCGAGAAAAGCGTTGAAATACAGAGATGTAGATCGTGCTTTGAGGGTCGGAGAGTACGCCCGCCAGGCAGGCCAGCGATGGCAGGTAGGGCGCGAGAGACGGCAGGTGTTATGCACAGGCCAGACATAGGCGGAAAAAGCCGCCCCGCAGCAGAAATGGTGCAGGGATGGGCAGTCCACCGAAGGTCCGAATGAAGAACCGATGATCGGCAGGCAGGCGAAATGCGGGACGCAAGTCCGGGATGGAGCAGCAGGCCGGTGCGATGCCCCGGGCCTTGCAAAATGCGGGTCAGGACAACCGGTTAACGCGCATGATCCTTCGGGATGGTGCTGCCGGGCCGGATGACGTGAAACGGATGCGCAAAAATGGGGTGTCAGGCAGAGCGCGGACCCGGGTCCATCGGTCTTCGGACCACATGGCACCGGGCCTCGCGCGAAGCCGGACGCTTGGGAAGGATCTTCAGGACCGAAGCGGCGTCCGCAGCAATGCAGCTGTCGCAACCGCAAACCTGAAAACGGATACGTCGGCCCAGCCGCTCGCGGCGCAGCAGACGAACCATTTTGAGGCGGGAAACCGCCTTCGGGGCTTCGGCCAAAAGGACCGGTTGATCAGATCAGGCGCAGTGGGGGCCGACAGCAATGTCGGCCCCCGTTTTGCGTTTGGGCCCTAGGCAGCCCCGATCGCGTCGGCTACCCAGCACCCAGGGCTCTGGTCGAGCATGCCGGACGGTGCGCGGCACCGGCAACGGGCCAGGGGGAGCGGCAAGAGGTGCGGTCGCAATGATCAGTCGATTGGGATCGGGCGGCGGCTCTCTGGTGGCCGTGGCGCTGGCCGGGGTCATCGCTGCGACCCTGATCGCCAACCAGCCGATCCGCTTTCCGCTCGACGATGCCTATATCACCATTGCCAATGCCCAGCAGATCGTCACCGGCGCGGTGGACAGCTATGGCTACACCCGCCCGACCGGCGCGACCAGCCTGGTGCACATGCTGCTGCTGGTGCCGCTGGGTCTGGTGATGGCCTGGCCTGCCGCCTCGCTTACCCTGGCGCTGCTCGCAGCGTCGGCTTATGTCCTTGGCCTGTACCGGGCGCTGCTGACGATCAGCAGCCATCGCGGCGTCGCGATCCTCGGCAACATCGCCGGGTTCGCAGGAATCAAGCTGTGGTACCAGTTGATGAACGGGCTGGAGACCGGGCTTGCCATGGCGGCGGTGATCTGGACCGTTTATCTCGCGCAGTTTCCCGACGATCCGGCGCGGCGGCGATGGCTGGCAGGGCTGATCGGGGTGCTGCCCTTCATTCGGCCTGAACTTGCGCTGCTGACCGCCGTGCTGGCGATTGCCGCAGCAGCCAGACTTTACCACCAGCCTGCGCAGCTGGCGCGGCTCGCCGCGCTGACGCTGGGCGTTGCGGCGCTGCTGGCGGCGCTGGCCTGGGCGGCGACGGGCGAGCTGGTTCCGCAGACCGCAGGTGCCAAGGTCGCGTTCTTCGGCGATGGCGGGCTGTCGCTGCCCGACCGGCTGCTGATCGTGCTGCTGTCGGTCGCCACGGCGCCGCTGGGATGGGTGCTGCTCGGCCTCGCCGCGCTGCCCATGGTCCGCGACGGCTGGGCGCTGCTGGCCTTTGTAGGCGCCTATCTGCTCGCCAGCACGCTGTCGCTGCCCAGCGGGCTGATGCACAACGACCAGCGCTACCTTTTCATTTTCGTGCCGCTGGCGCTGGCGGGCTGGGGGGCGCTTGCCGCGCGCGCGGACGTCATGCGCGGCAGGGCCCCGATGATCGTCTCGGCGGGCGCCGCGCTGATGATCGCCAGCTTCTTCCTTGGCGGCTGGAGTTTCTATCGCGACAGCCTTCGCATCACTGCGGATCAGGAGCAGCTTGCCACCTGGGCGAAGCGCAACCTGCCGCGCGATGCCCGGGTGCTGATCCATGATGCGGGCTATTTCGGCTGGCAGACCGACTTCGCGCTGGTCGATGTGGTGGGGCTCAAATCCCCCGATTCGATCGCCGCGCATCGTCGCTGGACGCTGCCGTCGGCGGGCAAGGATCGCGGCCGCGCGGTCGACGAGATCGCGCGAAAGGCACGCGTCACGCATGCGGTGATCCTAGACCGACCCTTTTGGGGCGACATCGCAGGGCATCTGCGCAAGGCGGGCTGGCAGCTCGATCCGCTGCGCGCGGGTCCCGATGACGACTATCACGTCTACCGCCTCACCCCGCCGCAGCAGCGCGCGGCGCGGCGGGAGTGATGGGCAACGCGATCACAAGGGGGCTGAAATGAGGATGCGGATGGCGCTTATGCAATCGATGGTGCTGGCAGGGCTTGCGGTAGTGGGTGCATCCCCCGCGGTCGCGGCAACGGCAACGGTAACGGCAGCCGAGCTTGGCGCGGCCCAGCGTTATGTCGAAAGCATCTATGCCCGGCTCCCGGGCGATTTCGACTATCGCTCGGTCCGCTACACGCCTGCGCTCAAGGCGCTGATCGCCAGGGACGATGCCTGCGCCGCAGCAGGCGGCGGATATTGCGTGATCGATGCCGTCCCGTTTTGCGACTGCCAGGACACCGGCACGGACTACAGGGTCGTCGGCAGCACCGTCACCGCGATCGGCAGATCAGGCGCGCGCGTCACGGTCAACATGCGCAACGGCGGCAAAGTGCGCTACTCGGTCGACCTCGCTTTGGCCAAAGGCGTTTGGTACGTCGCGGATATCGCCACTCCTGCGACCCCCAGCTTTGCCGCCAAGCTGAAACAGGGGCTGCACTGATCGCGCAGCGCGCATCCGCGCCGCAACGGTTCGTCACATTTCGGGCGGGCGCACGCAGCCCCGGCAACGCGCGGGCTTGCGCATTTGCGGCGGACCGGTAGGACGCTGATTGAAGCAGCAGGGGCAGGATCATGGACCGCAAACTCACCTGGTATATTTTCGCAGGCATGATGCTGGGCGTCGCTGTGGGCTATGGCGTGCATATCGGCATTCCCGTGGACAATCCGTGGTTTGATTACACGACCAAGACCTTCAAGCTGCTGTCGGACATCTTCCTCAACCTGATCAAGCTGCTGGTGGCCCCGCTGGTGCTGTCGACCATCGTGGTGGGCATCGCGCATATGGGAGACAGCAGCGCGCTCGGGCGCATCGGCGTACGCGCGCTGACCTGGTTCATTACTGCCAGCTTCATCTCGATCGGCCTCGGGCTGTTGATGGTCAACCTGTTCCAGCCGGGTGTCGGCGCGCCGATCCCCGATGCTGCGGAAGCTGCCAAGATGGTGGGCGAGGTCAAGAAGCTCGATGCCTGGGAATTCACCCTGTCGATCTTTCCGAAGAACGCGCTCGAGGCGCTGGCCACCAACAACATCCTGCAGATCTTGGTGTTTGCCATCTTTGCTGGTGTCGCCCTGTCGGCGATCGGTGAAAAGGGTGCGGCGCTGGTGCGCGGATCCGAAGCGCTGGCCGAAATGATGCTGCAGATCACCGGCTATGTGATGCGCTTTGCTCCCTTTGCGGTGTTCGGCGCGATCGCCAAGGTGGTGGCGGCCAGCGGGCTTGCGATCCTGGGCACCTATTTCGAGCTGCTCGTTGAATTCTACGCCTCGCTGTTGCTGCTGTGGGTGCTGCTGTTGACCATGGGCTGGATCTTCCTGCGCGAAAAGATCTGGCAGCTGATCCGCTATATTCGCGAGCCGCTGCTGATCGCGTTCTCGACAGCCTCGTCCGAGGCCGCTTTGCCCAAGATGTTCGAACAGCTCGACCGTTTCGGCGTCCCGCGCCGCATTTCCGGGTTCATGCTGCCGCTGGGATACAGCTTCAACCTCGACGGATCGATGATGTACATGAGCTTTGCGACGATCTTCATCGCGCAGGCCTATGGCATCGATCTGTCGATCAGCTCGCAGATCCTGATCCTGCTGACACTGATGATCAGCTCCAAGGGAATCGCCGCGGTACCCCGCGCCAGCCTGGTGGTGATCACCGGGACGCTGGCCCAGTTCGGCCTGCCGGTGGAAGGCGTGGCGATCATTCTGGCCATCGACCAGTTCCTCGACATGGGACGGACCGCTACCAACGTCGTCGGCAATGCCGTGGCGACCAGCGTGATCACCAAATGGGAAGGCATGCTGGAGCGCCCCGACCCTGCCGAGCTGGAACTGCCCCACGCCCCGGCGCACACCCCGCACCACGGTACGCGCGGGCTCGATCTGCCCGAAGACGTTTAGGCGCCGGTCGCAGCAATGCGGCCCCGGCGTCGCAAACAAAAAGGCCAGCCGTTCCGCACGACTGGCCCCTTTGATTCAAGTTGTCAGGTCGCTGATCAGTCGATCGTGACCGTGACCGCGCGGCGGTTCTGAGCCCAGGAGCTTTCGTCCGATCCCATCGCGGCGGGGCGTTCCTTGCCATAGCTGACCACGCGCAGCCGCTGCTCGCTGACGCCCAGCGAGACCAGATAGTTTTTCGCGGCGTTGGCGCGGCGTTCGCCCAGCGCGATGTTGTAATCGCGGGTGCCGCGTTCGTCGGCATGGCCTTCGATGATCGCCTGCTTGTTGGGATACTGCGCCAGCCACTGCGCCTGACTCTGCAGCGTGACCTGATCGTCGGAATCGACGTTGTAGCGATCCAGATCGAACAGGATGCGGTCGGAGCGCACCTTGGCGAGGAAATCGCGCTGGCTGCCGGGGACCACGGCATCGCCGACGCCCGAATTGTCCTGACCCATGGAATTGTCGACCGCCGGACCCGGTGCGGGCGGCAGCTCGGGGGGTGCCTTCTTGGCGCATGCACCCAGGGCAATCACGGCGGTCGCCATGATCAGCGTGTTACGGACAGTTCTCATCGAGCGTCTCCTTCTTTCAAGGGGAGGAACAACGCCGCCGGGGATTTCCCGTTACAGCGCATGCTCCATGGGGGAATGGCTATGCTGGACCGGTGCGACGCGGCCCGTGACGACAATACAACCCGTAACTGCGACGAAGCGTGACTCGGTTTGACGCCGAGGTAAACCCCTTTGCCGCAAAAAGCGGCATGCAGCGCAGGTTTGGCACGGGTCACGGCAGGATCGGACCCCAGGAGGGATCGGATCCATCGACCGGAGTGGGCAGTCGCCGCTCGTTCGAGCCGGTCAGATCGACCTGCCACACGGTCGAACTGACCGCGCCGCGCCCGGTGCGGAAGAACTGGATCACGCGTCCGTTGGGCGCCCAGGTGGGGGCCTCGTCCTGCCAGCTGTTGGTCAGCAGCCGCTCGCCGCCGCCCGATGGGCTCATCACGCCGATGCGGAAATTGCCCTGCATCTTGGTGAACGCGATAAGGTCGCCGCGCGGGCTCCATTCGGGCGTGGCATAGCGCCCGCCGCCAAAGCTGATGCGGCGCTGGTTGGAGCCATCGGCGTTCATCACATAAAGCTGCTGGCCGCCGCCCCGGTCGCTTTCGAACACGATCTGGCTGCCATCGGGCGAGAAGCTGCCGCCGACATCGATTCCCGGGCCATCGGTCAGCCGCACCGGGGTGCCGCCCTGGACCGGGATCTTGTAGATGTCGGTGTTGCCGCCGATCGCCATCGAATACAGCAGGAAGCGGCCATCGGGCGACCAGCGCGGAGCGAACGTGGGGTTGCGGCTTTGCGTGACCAGCCGCTGCCGCCCGGTGCCGACATCATAGACATAGATGCGCGGGTTGCCGTCGAGATAGCTCAGATAGGCGATCTGCTTGTAGTCGGGCGAGAAGCGCGGGGTCAGCGCGGTCGACTGGCCGTTGGTGATGAAGCGGTGGTTGGCGCCATCGGAGTCCATGATCGCGAGCCGCTTGGTGCGGTTCCCCTTGGGACCGGTCTCGGCGATATAGGCGATGCGGCTGTCGAAGAACGGGCTTTCGCCCGACAGCCGTGAATAGATCGCATCGGCGCATTTGTGCGCGGCGCGGCGCCAGTCAGCCGGTTCGACGACGAAGCCCTGCCGCGTCAGTTCGCTGCCCAACGCGACGTCGTAGAGATAGCAGCCCACGGTGATCTTGCCGTCGCCGTTCGAGCGGACGAAGCCCTGGATCAGCGCGGCGGCGCTGCGGCCCTGCCAATAGGGGAAGGTGGGCGCGGTGACCTCGTCCACGGTGATGCGTTTGACCGCGCTGCGGCCGATCGGCTTGAACAGGCCCGATCGGTCGAGATCGGAGGCGATCACGTCGCTGATCCGGTTGCCCAGATCCTCGGTGGTGCCCGCCAGCGTGGAATCGCTGCGCGGGGTGGGCAGCGCCGGGACCGCGATTATCAGGTCGGCATTGCCCGCATTGTCGACATCCACCGCCAGCTGCGCCTGAGCGGGGGTGGCGAGCAAGGTCAGGCCGGTGGTGAGCACGAGGCCGAGTTTGGTGAGCGAGGTCATTCGCATGGTTTACAATCCCAGATAGAAAGTTGGTTCGATGGTCTGCCACTCGGAATAGAATTGCGGCGGGAATTTGAACGGGGCGGCGCGGCGGACTGCGGCGATGGCGCGTTCCTTGTGCAGCGCCTCCTGCGCACGGTTGCTGGCGGTCACGCCAGTGGTGACCGCGCTGGGGCTGCCGACGATGTTGCCCGATTCGTCCAGCCGTACGCTGACTTTGGTGCGCAGCTGGTCGGCATCCGCGCCGGTGGGCGGCACCCAGTGCGGCTTGACCTGGCGGAGCAATTCGCGCTGCAGCGATGCGACCACCGCGGGCCCTGCGACCGATGCGGGCGGCGTCTGCGACCGGCTGGTCGAGGCCTTGTCGGTCACCCCTTCCAGAAAATCGCTGCCGATGCGCGGCGCGCGCGGCGCCTTGGCCGCAGGCTTGGCAGCGGGACGATCGGGGCGCCTGCGATCGGAGGTATCGGCGGGTGCGGCAGGCTTGGGCTTTTCAGCCGCCTTGGGTTGCGGCTTGGCTGGCGGCGGCGGGGTGCTGCGCGCAGGCTTGGGCACCGGCGCAGGGCGCGGCTTTTCTGCGGCCTTGGGCTTGGGCGGGGAGGGACGCTCGATCGCCTTGGGCGCGGGCGGCTCAGGGCGCTTAACCGCAGGCGCAGGGGTCGGTTCGGGCTCGGCGGCAGGCTCGGCCTTTTCGATCTCGGGTGCAAGCTCGGGCGCGGTGGCGGTGGCCGCCTCGCGCGTCGGGTTGGGCGCGGTCGAGATCAGCCCAACCTCGTCGGTCAGTTGCACCGAAATCGGCTCGGTGGGCATCTTCAGCTCGCTGCGGCTGGCGATGCCCAGCGACAGCGCGCCGAACAGCGCGACATGGCCGATGACCGCAACCGATAGTCCCAGGCGTTCGCTTTTCTCCATCCCTGCCTGTTTCCAGCCTTTCGTCGCAAAAATGCCTATGGGCGTTCGGATGAACCCGTGGTGACCAGGGATACGCGGTTGAGGCCCGCGCGGTTCAACTCGCCCATCACCAGCATCACCTTGCCGTAATCGAGCGAGCGGTCGGCGCGCAGCATTACCTGCGGCGCATCGCCATTGTCGTCGCCGCGTTCGGCGCGGATCGCTTCCAGCGCGGCGGGCAGGTCCGCCATCGCAACCTGCGCGTCATCGATGAACGGCTGGCCCTCGGCATCGAGCGAGACCTGTACCGGTTCCTTCTCCTGCTCAAGCGCGGCAGCGCGGCTGTCTGGCAGGTCGATCGGCACGCCCGCGACCAGCAAAGGCGCGGTGACCATGAAGATGATCAGCAGCACCAGCATCACGTCGACGAACGGGGTGACGTTGATTTCCGCGATCGGCGCGCGCGAACGGCGCCCCCGTCCGCCGCCTGATGGGCCCAGAGACATCGCCATCAGATCGGGTCCTTCTCGAGTTCGCGGCTGAGCTCGCCATGAAACGCATCGGCAAAGCGGAACAGCCGCCCTTCGAGCTTGTTCAGCCGGTGCGAGAAGCGGTTATAGGCGATAACCGCGGGGATGGCTGCGAACAGCCCGATGGCGGTCGCGAACAGGGCTTCGGCGATACCGGGAGCAACGACCGCGAGCGAGCTGTTCTGTTCGGCGGCAATCGCGGTGAAGCTGCGCATGATCCCCCAGACGGTGCCGAACAGCCCGACGAACGGCGCGACCGATCCGACCGTGGCGAGGAAGTTCAGACGATCGGCCATGGTGTCGATCTCCTGCCCCACGGTGGAGTGCATCGCGGTGGCGAGCCGCTGGCGCGCGCCATCAAGATCGGTGATCCGGCTCTTGGTGGTCCGCCGCCATTCGCCGACGCCCGATGCCAGCACCCGCGCGCTGGGCAGCTTTTCGTGGCCCCGCGCCTTGTAGAACGCATCGATATCGCCCGCCTTCCAGAAATCCTGCTCGAATCCGGTGTTGTCGCGCACGATCTTGCCGATCTTGAGGCCGAAGCTGATGATGATCGTCCAGGTCCAGATGCTGGCGAGTGCAAGGCCGATCATCACCGCCTTGACGACAAGATCCGCCTCCATGAACAGCTTGAGCGGCGACAGGGTGACGGCATCCGGGGTGAGGCCCATGGTATCGATCATAAGCGGGGTCTGTCTTTCTGGTCGGGATCGAGAATGGCGGAAAAAGCGTCCACCCAGGCGCGCGGCTGACGGATGGGGCGCCCTTCGGGATTGATGAATGCTGCGGTAACGTCTGCCTCCAGCAGTGTCTCGATAGAATCGGTGACAGATTGGCCGCGTCGGATGACTCGTTGATGAATGATGCAGGCTGCTGCGCGCAAACGTGTGATCTGGCTCATCACGACAAGGTCGTCGTCCATCTTGGCGGGACGCACGAAGCGCAGGTGCATGTCGGCCACCGCAAAGACCCCGCCACCTGCATCATGCGTTCCGCGCTGGTCGACGGCCAGGCAGCGCAGCATGTCCGACCGCGCGCGCTCCATGTAGCGCAGATAGTTGGCGTGATAGACGATGCCCGAAAAATCGGTGTCCTCGAAATAGACCCGGCAGGCGAAATAATGCGTCTGGCCCTCGAACCGGCCATTGAAGGGAATGATATCGGGCGGGATCATGACCATGGCCTTCGCTTAGAGTCTTTGCGACATCAAAGGCAAGGCTCGCGAGCCCGTGGCGACCGGAAATGCCATTTGGATGCTGCTTTTTGCGCGCGACATTGCTATGGGGCGCGGCCCGGCCTAGATTGGCCGGCCTGATTTTTTCGATACCGTTTGGAGTGATGGACGTGGCGGCAAAATGGACACCGGATAGCTGGCGGACCCAAGAGGCGCGGCATATCCCGGACTATCGCGATGCCGCGGCCCTTGCCGATGCAGAAGCGACGCTGCGCAACTATCCGCCTCTTGTGTTTGCAGGCGAAGCGCGAAACCTGGAAAAGGAACTCGCGCGCGTCGCTGCCGGCGAAGCGTTCCTGCTGCAGGGCGGCGATTGCGCCGAGAGCTTTGCCGAGTTCCACCCCAACAACATCCGCGACACCTTCCGTGTCCTGCTGCAGATGGCGGTGGTGCTGACCTTCGCCTCCAAGCGCCCCGTGGTGAAATTGGGCCGGATGGCGGGCCAGTTCGCCAAGCCGCGCTCGGCACCGACCGAGCGGCAGGGCGATATCGAGATGCCGAGCTATTTCGGCGACAACATCAACGGCATCGAGTTCGATGCAGCGGTGCGCGAGCCCGATCCGCAGCGCATGGTCCGCGCCTATTCGCAGAGCGCAGCGACGCTCAACCTGCTGCGCGCCTTTGCCAGCGGTGGCTATGCCAGTCTGCAGCAGGTGCAGGGCTGGATGCACGATTTCATGGGCCGCAGCCCTTGGGCGGATCGTTACGCGCAGACCGCCGACCGGATCAGCGAAGCGCTCGACTTCATGCGCGCCTGCGGGATCAGCCCCGATACTGTTCCTCAACTGCAGGCGACCAGCTTCTACACAAGCCACGAGGCGCTGCTGCTGCCGTTCGAAGAGGCGATGACGCGGCGCGATTCGCTGACCGGCGACTGGTACGACACCAGCGCGCATTTCCTGTGGATCGGCGACCGCACCCGCTTTGAAGGATCGGCGCATGTCGAGTTCCTGCGCGGGATCGGCAATCCGATCGGCATCAAGTGCGGCCCGAGCCTGAGTACCGATGCGCTGCTCAACATGCTCGATACGCTCAACCCCGCGCGGGTTCCGGGGCGGATGACGCTGATCAGCCGTTTCGGTCACGACAAGGTCGAGGCCGGGCTGGCCCCGCTGGTCCGTGCGGTGAAGAAGGAAGGCCATCCCGTGATCTGGTCGTGCGACCCGATGCACGGCAATGTCGTCAAGTCCGAGAGCGGCTTCAAGACGCGTCCGTTCGAGCGGATCATGGCCGAGCTTCGCGGCTTCTTCGCGGTGCATCGCGCCGAGGGCACGCATGCCGGCGGCATCCATATCGAGATGACGGGGCAGAACGTCACCGAATGTACCGGCGGTGCGATCGCAATCACCGACGAGGCGCTGGGCGACCGCTACCACACACATTGCGACCCGCGTCTCAACGCAGCGCAGTCGCTCGAAGTCGCGTTCGAGGTGGCCGAGATGCTCAACGCCGAAGCCACCGCAGCCGCAAGGAAGGCAGCATGAGCGAGAGGCGGGTCGTCGTGCAGCGCGAAGTCGTCCGCAACGGCGTCGGCTTCGGCAGCGCTCTTGCCATCGCGATCAGCTACACCGCGCACAAATCGGTGCTATGGGCGATCATCCACGGGTTCTTCTCGTGGTTTTACGTCGTGTATTTCCTGCTCACGCGGGACTGACGATTGCAGGTTCCCCTCCCTGGTGAGGGAGGGGCTAGGGGTGGGTCGTCCACGCTGAGCGTAGCATCGGGACGCCTACCCACCCCCAACCCCTCCCTGGAAGGGAGGGGAGCAAGATTGAAAACGACAAAAAGGGGCATCGCATGGCTTTCCGGACATTCATCGCCGCACTGGCCTTCAGCGCCAGCCTGACTGCGCCCGCTTTCGCGCAGGATGTCGCTGCGGCCAAGACCGCGCTGGCGGGGGATTATGACCGGATCGTCAAGGAACTGATTACCATCACCGAAATCCCCGCTCCGCCGTTCGGCGAGCAGGCGCGGGCGGCGTATTTCGCCAAGGCGTTCAAGGATATGGGGCTGGCGGACGTCGCGATCGATGCGGAAGGCAACGTCACCGGGATCAGGCGCGGCACGGTGGCCCCGGGCGGCCCGCTGGTGGTGATCAGCGCGCATCTCGACACCGTCTTCCCCAAGGGGACTAATGTCACCGTGCGGCGCGAGGGCAACACGCTCAATGCGCCGGGCGTGGGCGATGACACCGTCGGGCTCACCGGAATGCTCGCCTGGATCCGCGCGATGAACGCCGCCAAGGTGCCGACCAGGCACGACATCCTGTTCGTCGGTACGGTCGGCGAAGAAGGCCCGGGCGACCTGCGCGGTGTGCGTTACCTGTTCACCAAGAGCGCCTACAAGGACCGGATCGCCGGGTTCATCTCGGTCGATGGGCCCGATCCGTCGCGAATCGTCAACCAGGCGGTCGGCTCAAAGCGCTACAACATCGCGTTTACCGGCCCCGGCGGGCACAGCTATGGCGCCTTCGGCATCGTCAACCCGATGGCGGCGATGGCCGATGCGGTCAAGCGCCTGTACGAGACCGATGTCCCCGCCAGCCCGCGCACCAGCTTTGCTGCCAGCGTCGTCTCGGGCGGCACCTCGGTCAACTCGATCCCCGATCGGATCGAGCTGCAGGTCGACATGCGCTCGCCCGATCCCAAGGCGCTCGATCGGCTGGAAAAGCGCTTCCTCGATATCGTCGATCAGGCCGTCGCGGCAGAGAATTTCGCTCGCTCGACCAATCTGGGCGAGGTCGGCGCGGAAAAGACCCGCATCGGCGACCGGCCCGCAGGCGGCACCGCCGATACGCATCCGCTGGTGGTCACCAGCCAGCGCGTGCTGGCCGAACATGGCTTCCAGACCCAGCTCCAGGCGTCGTCGACCGATTCCAACATCCCGATGAGCCTCGGCATCCCGGCGGTGACCATCGCCACCGGCGGCGGCGGCGGACGCGCGCATTCGGTGGATGAATACGTCAATGTCGAGCGCAACGCGTTCATCGGCGGTCTGTCCTCTGGGCTGGCGCTGGTGGTGGCGGTCGCCAATCTTGACTGGACCGCCAAATGATCCGCGCGCTGGGCCTGAGTGCGGCGTTGCTGCTGCTGGCGGGGTGCGCATCGCCAGTGGTGACTCGGATCGATGCGGCGGTGCCAGCACCCTTGCCTGCGCGGTCGAGCTTTGCGGTGGTGACTCCGCCCGGCGACACGACGCTCGCGCACAGGCAGGCCATCGACATGGTCAGTGCCGCGCTCACCCAGCGCGGCTGGACGATGGCCGGGTCCGCGCCGGAGGCGGGGGACCATCTGCTTTTCGTCACGCTCTCCGATCGCCCCGCCACGGCGGCGCTGCAGGCCGGGGACGATGCTGGCAAGGCGAGTGCCGTGATCGGCCCCGCGCCAGACCGCAAGACTACCAAGGGTTGCGCCAGGCGCGATCATCGCCTCGCCATCCGCCTGACCGATCGGGTCACAGGCGCCGATGTGTACTCGGGGTCGGCGGCGGAGTATCATTGCAAGGCCGCGCTCGACGAGAGCCTGCCCCACTTGGTCGCCGCCGCGCTCGATGGACTGGATGGCTCGCCCGGCCAGCGGATGGTCGAACGCGCCGGGGTGCGCTGAGGGTCCCACATTCCGCCCCCTCCAAGGTGAGGCTTTGCCGTTCTACCCCTCCAGCGGCAGCGTGATCGTGAACTCCGCACCGCCGGCTTCCGCATTCGCTCCTGCAATCGTTCCGCCATGCCGCGCCACGACGGCGGCGACATAGTTCAGGCCCAGGCCGATCCCCTTGACCTCAGCGCCCTTGCCCTCGCTGGCAAAGCGCTGGAACAGGTGCGGCAGGATGGCAGGGTCGATGCCGGGGCCATGATCGCGGATGCGGATGACCAGCGCGCCTTGTGCAGCTTCGATCTCGACCGTCACCGTGCCATTATCGGGGCTGTATTTCACCGCATTGTCGAACAGGTTTACCAGCGCGCGGAACAGGCTTTCGCGCTCGGCGGCGATGAAGGCGCAGTCGCTGGTGTCGACCACGGAAATCTTCACCCCGCGTTGCCGGGCAACCGGCCACAGGCTGTCGGCGGCTTCGCTGGCAAGATCGGCGGCGATCACCGGTTCGGGTGCGAAGGCGCGTTCCTGCATGCGGGCCAGATCGACGAAATTGTCGGCAAGAGTGAGCGTCTGCCGCGCGTGGCGGGCGATGCGCGCGCGATCGAGATCGCCCTGGTCTGTCGCGAGCAGCGCCAGGATCGCCGCCTGCGGCCCGCGCATGTCGTGCGACAGCAGCTGCAGCATCTCCTCGCGTTCGCGCCTTGCAGCGGCAATCGAGGTGATGTCGGTGAGGTAATCGACATGGCCGCGCGGACGACTGCCGGCATCGAGAATCGCGGCACGGCGCAGGACGAAGCTGCGACCGTCGCGGGTTGCGAACTCGATATGCGCCGCGCCCGGATCGGCCAGATAGCGCGCCAGCTCGGTGCGGCTCTCCTCGTCGGCGATCCCGGCGAGCAGCGTCGCGGTGCTCTGGCCCTGCATATCCGCGCCGAACGCCGCATCCGCCGCAGCGTTGGTCAGCACCACCTTGCCCACGCCATCGCTGACCAGTGCGGGATCGGGCAGCCCCGCCAGCGTGTCGCCGACAAAGCGCCTCAGGTCGCGCAGCTGGCCGATCGCGCCGCTCAGCCGGTTGGACTGGCCGGTGACCAGATCGGCATCGGCCAGCCGTGTGTCGCCGATCGGCAGCGCCTCTTCGCGTTCCAGCCGGGCAAGCTCGCCCGCCATATAGTCGCTGGTCGCCTGCAGCCTGCGCCAGCCCCATAAGGGATAGACCAGCGCCAGCCCGAGCAGCGCCGGGCCCGGCGCGATCCACAGATTGGCGGTGAGCGCCGCGATGCTCGTGCCCAGTACCAGCACCGCCAGGCCCAAGACGAGCAAGTTGACGCTGCGTGGCCGCACCCGCCAGAATGCGAGCAGCAGCAGCCATGCCGGGATCAGCGCCATCGCCAGCGCGGCGAGCACATGCGGATGACGCACCCAATGGCCCAACGCGCGCGCGCTGGCGATGTTGGCGTTGATCTCGACCCCGGGCATGTTGCTGCCATTCGATGTCGGCACCGGGTAGCGATCGCCCAACCCCTGCGCGGTGACGCCGATCAGCACCCTGCGCCCCGCGATCAGCGCATTGGGGACCTCGCCGCGCAGCACGCTGGCGAACGACACGGTGGCAAAGCTCTCAGGCGCCGCAAAGCGCAGACGCTCGGGCTCAAGGCACGATGGCCAGTTGGTGGGGGCCGCGGCCATCGTCATCAGATGCGGCAATGGGCGCGCCTGCTTGTCAGCGGCAAAGCAGAGCACCGCCGAGCGCACGGTGCCGTCGCCATCCATCTGCGTGTTGGCATGGCCGACATCGTCGGCGGCGCCGAGCAGCGCGGGCGCAGGATCGATGCGGTCGAAAGCACGGCCATCGCGCCCCGGCTGGATGAACTGGACCGGCAGATAGAGGTGATCGATCCGCACCATGGCCGCCGCCAGCACGGTGTCGTCCGCTTCGGGCTCGGACAGCAGCAGGTCGAGCGTGACCGAGGCAGGGTGCGCCTGGGCAAGCCTATCGATCAGCTGCGCATGCAGGCGGCGCGGCCAGGGCCAGCGGCCCAACGCTTGCAGACTGGGCTCGTCGACCGCGATGATCAGGATGTCCGGGTCTGGCGGAGCCGGTGCCACCCGCATCGCCGCATCATAGAGCAGATCATCGGCAGGCCGGGTCCATCCGCCCAGGGTGGCGGCGATGATGATCGCCGAGGCAATCATCGCCACCACGGCCCATTCGATCTGGAACCGGCGCCGCAGAGCTGCGGTTCCGGAGCCCTTATTCATCGATGGAGAAGCTCTCGAACTCGGTCCAGTCGATATCGGTCTCTTCGGGCGTGAAGGTCGTGGTGCCGACGCGCCACATGTACCGGCCCGGCGGCAGATCGCCCAGGATGATCGACGATCCGGTCAGCCCGGCCTCGTCGACGACGAGATTGGGTGTGTCCTGCGTGCGCAGCTGGAAATGATAGCGGCGCAGGCCATCGCCGGTGCCGATCCAGCGAAAGACATAGCCGTCCTCGCCCGCGGCGGCACCCTGGGTCGCGGTTGCCAGGCGGCGCTTGAAGGTGAACGTGCCGGGCATCCCTTCGAGCCCGGACGTCGCGATCGCGGTGAACCGCGCGAAGTAATTGCCGTTGGGCAGCGCGTCTGTCACGAATGCAGGCGAGGGGCTGGACACGTCGCCGACGATATCGACAAAGCCGCTGTCGCGCGCGATCTGCAGGCGATAGGCCCGCGCGCCGGGGACCGCCTCGACCGAGAACGCCAGCATTGGGTTGCGCTGCTTGCCGCCGCCTGTCGCCAACGCGGGTGGAGGCAGCAACTGTTCGACCAGTATGCCGCCGCTCTTGCCGATCACCGCGCCGAACTCTGCTACCAGGCGGGTGTCGGCAGTCTTGGCCGGGCCACTGATCGCCAGTCCGCCCTCGATCAGCTCGGCGCGGGCCTGGCCCTGTTGCGCGTCATAATGGGTGCGAAAATCGGTGCCGCGCACCGCGGACACCGCGATCGGGTTGCGCAGGCGGAAGCGGTCGTCGCGGTTGCGGAACGGCGAAACCCGGCTGCGCACCCCGCCGCTTTCCAGCGCCAGTTCGTAATCGATGCTGTCGGTGATCAGCAGCTTGCGCAGCCGTGCGATCTGCAAGGCACTGTTGGATGGCAGGGTGATCACCGAGCCATCGCTCAGCGCCAGCGACAGCGAGGAGGCGGGGCCGGTGACCACGCGCGCGCCTTCGCCCAGGCTCTGCCCCATCGTCACAGCCTGCAATCCGCCGCCGCCTGCCGCCGAGCGCGCATCCCCGCGAAACGCGGCAACGCTGGCCGATGCGGGGCGGAACTTGAGCAGCCGGACGGGAAGGATCAGCTTGCGCGCGACAGGCAGCCGGTGCGGATCGGCGACGCGGTTGATCCGCTGCACCTGCTTCCAGTCGCCCTCGCGGATCAACCAGGCACGGCCCAGCGTGATCAGCGTATCGCCCTTGCGCACGGTATAGGTGATCGCATCATCGCCCCCCGGCTGTTGCGCCAGCGCGCGATCGGGGGCCAACGCAGCACCGCAGACCAGCGCAACGAGGAACAGCAGGCAGCATGTCAGCGATGCGCGCAGGGTCATTCGGAGGCTGAAAGGTCCTTGGCCGGGTCTATCGTTTCGAGACGATAGCCATAGCCGAAAACCGTGAAGATGCGAAACCCGTTCTCGGGCTTCAGCGCCAGCTTGGAGCGGACGCGCGAGATGTGCATGTCGAGCGTGCGGGTGGCGAGGTCCGCGCTCGTCCGCCAGATCGTTTCCATGATATAGGCGCGCGACAGCGTGCGGTCGCGGTTGCGGAACAAGAGGTCCGCAAGCTCGAATTCCTTGGCGGTCAGCGTGATCTCGAGACCCAGATGGCGGATCGTCTGCGCCATCCGATCCAGCCGGTAGGCGCCGAATTCCGCCACCTTGTCCATGCTCGCGCTGGCGCTGGTCCGCCGCAGCACCGCTGCGATGCGCGCGGCGATGACGCTGTCTTCCTCGGGCTTGGTGATATAGTCGTCCGCGCCGGCGTTGAGCGCCTCGGTGATGTCGCGCTTGGCGGTGCGACCAGTCAACATGATGACGGGGGGTGGGTTGTCCAGCGTCTGCCGCATCCACTGGATGATCTGCAGACCGTTCTTGCCCGGCATGTTCCAGTCCAGCATCACCAGATCGAACGTGTCCCGCAACAACGCCGCCGCCAGTCTTTCGCCATCGTTGAAGCGGGCGCAGATATGGCCCATGCCCGCTATGATGTGTTCCAGATAGACAAGGCTCTCGCCATCATCATCGGCTATTGCGATGCGCATAAGTTCCCCTGACTGTGCGCCCACTGAGCAGTTAACTAATCTTAAGCATGCCAAATGCCTGTTTTTACAGTGGTTGGCGAGTCCTTCGTATACGTTTTTACATAGCTTTACACCAATCCGGTGACGCCCTGCCCAAGTCCTTGTATTGCAACGACGTGAAGGCCATGGATCCGGCCTTCAAAACATGAGGAAACCATGAAAATCAGCGCAGACCATCTGCAAGAGCTCGCCGCCACGCTTGGCTTTGCGATTCCGCAAGGTGCCATCGATGTGTTCAGCCCCGTCGACGGCGCGCGGGTGGCCGGGTTCGATTCTGCCGATTCCGTTACGGCGGGCGATATCGCGGAGCGCGCT